>NZ_CP060034.1:646293-1292586 GCF_023208195.1 Nocardioides sp. InS609-2
GCACAGGCTGTGTCGCTTGCGCCGGAGCCGCTCCCGTTCGGGTAAACCTGCAGGTCAGAATATGTGACTTTCTGTAACCGCGTCCATGGACTCCGGCAAGTCGACCCTCGCCCTGCAGACGAACCACAACCACGCCGCCCGCGGCCGGGTGGGCCGCATCTTCACCACCCACGACCGGGCCGGCGAGGCGCTGGTCTCCAGCCGGCTGGGGCTGACGCACGAGGCGCTGGAGGTCGAGCCCGAGTTCAACTTCTGGACGTACGTCGTCACGACGCTCACCCAGGGCGGCCGGATCGACTACCTGATCTGCGACGAGGCCCAGTTCTACTCCGTCGACCAGATCGACCAGCTCGCCAAGGTCGTCGACGAGCTGCAGATCGACGTGTTCGCGTTCGGCATCCTCACCGACTTCCGCACCCAGCTCTTCCCGGGCTCCGGGCGGCTGATCGAGCTGGCCGACCGGATGAACGTGCTCCAGGTCGAGGCGCTGTGCTGGTGCGGCAAGCGGGCCACCCACAACGCCCGCACCGAGAACGGCGTGATGGTGGTCGAGGGCGAGGTGATCGTGGTCGGCGACGTCGACAAGGCCGACGAGCCCCCGGCCGACGTGGCCTACGAGGTGCTCTGCCGCCAGCACCACCGCCGCCGGCTGACCGCGGCGCGCGCGAAGGCCGACAGCCTGGCGCCCGAGCCGCTGCCGTTCGGGTAGTCCAGTTCTGCAGTGATACCCGGTCAGCCGGGTATCACGTCGCTGTGAGTACGTTGCAACGACGCCAAGGCGCAAGCAAGGGTCAGGAAGCTCGGCGCTGACTCTCGTCAGCTGACCAGGATCGGGATCAGCATCTCGGCCGGCGTGAGCGAGCCGTGCAGCCCGACCAGCGTGTTCTCGTAGGCGAAGTCGACGGTCGACACGACGGCGGCATCGCCACGGCAGGCGACCAGCACGTCACCGATCCTCGGGAGTACGGCGGGGCTCGCGGCGCCGAACCAGCCGCGGCGTACTGCTTCCTCACGGGTGAGTACGTCGGCCCGGTCGCCCAGCACCTCGCGCCAGGTGGCCAGGACGTCGTCGACGGCACCGCGGTCGCAGTAGAGGTGGCGGAAGCGCGCCTCGCCACCCAGCAGCCAGACCCCGTCGCGGAGCTCGCGCCGCTCGTCGACGTCGACGCGCGACTCCTGCGGGCTGTCGACCATGCCGTGGTCGGCCACGACGAGCAGCCGGGTGTGCGCCGGCAGCGCTTCGCGCATCTGCTCGGCCTCGGCGTCGACCATGGACAACTGCTGCAGCCACGGCGTGGAGGCGACGCCGAAGCGGTGGCCGGTCCAGTCGAGGTCGCCGTCGTAGACATAGGTCAGCGACGGGCTCGTCGACGAGGCCTCGAGCACCGCTGCGATGCGTTCGCCGACGCGGTCGGCACCGACGTAGTCGGCGCCGCGATGCGCGGCAACGGTGAGCCCGCTGGCCCGGAAGTCACGCTTGTTGACCACCGTGGTGGTCACGCCGCCGGCGACCAGCCGGGAGAACGCCGTGGGGTGCGGCTGCCACGCGACCGGATCGACGTCCTTGGCCCAGGAGAGCGCGTTGAGCAGCCGGTCGGTGCCCGGGATTCGCGAGGTGAATCCGACCAGCCCGTGCGTGCCCGGCGCGAGCCCGGTGCCCAGCGAGGTCAGGCTGGTCGCGGTGGTCGACGGCACGCCCGCCGTGCCCGGCGTCTGGTCCTCCAGCAGCTCGGACAGGAACGGCGCCATGTAGGCGTAGCGCTTCAACAGCTCCGCCCCGAGCCCGTCGACGAGGAACAGCACGTACGACGACGCGTCGGGCAGCGTCAGCCGCGAGGGCTGCTCGCCGAGCGGGTGTCCGAGCGCGGCCGCAATGGCCGGGACCACGTCGCCGAGCGAGCGCTCGCCATAGGCCGGCTCGACGAAAGCGGTCATGCCCCGCGGGTGCGGGCGGACAGTGCCTCGGCGAAGCCAAGCAGCCCGGCCACGGCGTCGCCACCGTCGGCCGCGGCGGAGACGCGCAGCGAGAAGTCGTCACCGGCGAGGACGCCGGTGTAGCCGTGGTCGGCCTCGCAGTCGGGGTCGGCGCAGTCGGCCGGCTCGAGGTCGATGCGACCGACGCCGCCCCAGCTGATGGTGAGCACGGCTTCAGCTGCGGGTGCGGGCCCGCTGGTCGGGTTGGCGACCATGCGGGTCACCACGACCGAGCGGACCGACGACAGCGCGATGGCCTCTGTGGAGGTCGAGGTGTAGGGCTCGGGCAGCAGGTCGTCACCGGGGTGCTCGTCGGTGTGGGCCAGCACCAGGCGCGTCGGCGTGAGCACGACGACGGTGAGGTGCCGGCGCACCTCGTCACGCTCGAACGTCGGCTCGTGGTGGACGTAGTAGGACGAGACGTCCTCGCCAGCGACCGCCGAGAAGACCCCGTCGGCCACGACCTCGGGGTAGTAGCCGGTGCGGTCGATCGCGCCGCGCAGCTCGCGGGCGCGGTCCTTCTCGGCAGGAGTGTGGTCGGCGGTCTTGCTACGCATGTGAAGCAGTCTGTCACGGTGCACCGACGACGACCTCACCCAGCGCCGGTGCCGTCAGAACGTGTAGCCGAACGCCTCGATGTCGTCGGCGAAGACCTCAGCGACCCGGTCGCGCATCTTCGGGGTGAAGGCGTCGCGGTGGTCGCGCGGAGCCGACGCGTTGTCGCGCGGGACCTGTGCCACCGGTGGCAGCCCCAGCCGGGCGACAAGGGTGGCTACGTCGGCGTCGAAGGTCTCCTGCCGGCCGATGAAGTCGGCCCGCCGCGTGGGCGTCGAGAGGTAGGCGAGCTGAGGGGTCCGCAGCCTCGGCCGCTCGAGCGTGCCGCGCAGTACGAACGCCTCGAAGTCGGCGTACTCCCGGGCCACCACAGCGAGGAAGCCCTTCCCCGACAGGAAGCCCTGCGCCTTGGGTGCGCCCTGCTCGGCCAGCTCGCGGAAGCGCTCCACCATGCTCCACCACGACAACAGCCTGGCCCACGGGTTGCGGACGATGCCGGCGATCGAGTAGTCGCCGAGGTCGGGCTCGGCCGACAGGATCTGGTCGAGCCGCGCGTGCCGGGTCAGGCCGTCGACCGAGCGGGCGTCCGCCAGCTGTGGCCGCAGCAGGCCGTCGATGGTGACCCCGCCGGTCTTCTGAACGTGCACGAAGAGGAAACGGTGAGCGTCGGAGACCAGCACGGGCGCGAGCCTAGTCGGGCCTAGTCGGGCAGTGTGTCGCCCGGCATCGTGCTCAGCCGTCGTACGAACCAGTCGGACCGCGGGTCGAGTACCGGCTCGATGCGGATGTTCGCGCCAAGCACCGTTGCGCCGCCGGCCCCGGCCAGGATCAGCGGCAGGTCGAGGGCGCGGATCTGGGGCAGGTCGTGCTGCAGCTGCGCGACCCGGCGGACGATGCGCTCGATCTCGCCGACGTCGACGATCTCACTGCCGCGGTAGCCGAAGAGCAGCGGCGACGCCTTGATCTCGCGCACCATGTCCTGGGCGTCGTGCTCGGCCAGAGGCGGGATCCGGAACGCCCGGTCCCCCAGCAGCTCGGTGAGCGGGCCGCCGATGCCGAACGAGATGACCGGGCCGAAGAGCGGGTCCTCCATGCTGGCGAGGCCCACGGGCACGCCGGGAGGAGCGTTGCGCTGCACGACGAAGCCGGCCCTCTCGGGCTCGGTGATGACCTCGTTGAGGGTGGCCCAGGCGTCGGCCATCTCGGCGGCGTCGTCGATGTTGCGCCACACGTGGGCCAGGTCGGGCCGGTGCCGGAGGTGGTCGGCGGTGGCCTTGAGCACGACGTCGTAGCCGAGCTTCCTGGCCGCTGCCTGTGCCTCTTCGAGCGTCGAGACCAGGATGGTCTCCCAGAGGTCGACGTCGTAGGCACCGAGCAGCGCCTGTGCCTCGTCGTGGGTGAGGTCGTGCCCCTCCCGGTGGTGCATGAGCAGCTCGTTGACTTGCCGCTTCGCGCCGATCCGGTCGACCAGCGCCGCGTCGGCCGCCTGGGTGTCGGGCGTGCGCGACCACAGGGCGTACGTGACGACGTGCGCCAGTGCCCGCACGGCCGCCTCGACGGCTGGGTACGACGGCACGGAGCCGCGGCCGGCGGTCATGCCTGCGACGTCGGGCACGCGCAACAGCTCGGGCACGCCCTCGGCGCCCAGGAACGTCGAGACGAGCGGCTTGTCGGACTGCTCGCCGACGGCGGCGAGCACGTTGGCGACGTCCTCGCCGGAGACATTGAGCGGCGGGATGTAGATCGCGACGACCGCGTCGACCTCGGGGTCGTCGATGGCCGCGTCGAGGGCGTCCTCGAAGTCCTCGGCGTTGGCGTCGGCGCCGAGCGGGACCTGCTTGTTGACGACCAGCCCGACCGCAGCTGCCGCATCGGTCGCGAGGAGGCCGAGGGCGTCGGAGTTGCCGACGACCGCGACCCGACGGCCGCGCGGAAGCGGCTGGTGGGCGAGCAGCTGCGCGACGTCGAACATCTCGTCGAGCGTGTCGACCTGGATCACGCCGGCCTGCTTGAACATCGCGTCGACGGCCTGCTGCGGTGCTGCGATCTTGCGGACGGCGTGGCCCATCGGGACGCCTTGGCTGTTGCGGCCCGACCGGACCGCGATCACCGGCTTGCGGCGCGAGACCCGGCGGGCGATGCGGGAGAACTTGCGGGGGTTGCCGATCGACTCCAGGTAGAGCAGCACGACCTCGGTGGAGTCGTCCTTCTCCCAGTACTGCAGGAGGTCGTTGCCCGACACGTCAGCGCGGTTGCCGGCGCTCACGAACGTCGAGAGGCCGAGGCCACGGTTGTTGACCTTCTCGAGGATCGCGGAGCCGAGGGCACCGGACTGGCAGAAGAATCCCGCCCGACCACGAGGCGGCATCAGCGACGACAGCGACGCGTTGAGTGACACGTCGGGGTCGGTGTTGATGACGCCGAGGGCGTTGGGGCCGATCAGCCGCAGGCCGTAGGAGCGTGAGAGGCCGACCAGCCGGCGCTGCCGGATGCGGCCCTCCTCGCCGGTCTCGGCAAAGCCCGACGAGATCACGACCAGGCCGTGGACGCCCTTTGCCGCACAGTCCAGCACCACGTCGTGCACGGCTTCGGCGGGCACCGCCACGATCGCCACGTCGACGTCGCCGGGGATCTCCGAGACCGTGGGGTACGTCGGCAGGCCGGACACGGCGTCGGCGCTCGGGTGCACGGCGTACACGCGTCCGGTGAAGTCGCCCATCACCAGGTTGCGCACCAGCGCCCGGCCGATGGTGTCCTGCCGGCGGCTGGCGCCGATGACGGCGATCGACTTGGGGTTGAAGAACTTCTCGATCGACGCCGACTCGGCGCGGTGCTCCCGCTGCTCCATGACGCCGATGGCCGTGTCGGTGGGGTCGATGTCGAAGACCAGCGCCATCACGCCGTCGTCGTACTCGCTGGCGATCTTGTAGCCGGCGTCGCGGAAGGTCCGGATCATCGCGTGGTTGTCGGGGAGGATGTCGGCCACGAACCGCTCGACGCCGCGCTCGCGGCCCGCCTGGGCGAGGTGCTCGAGCAGCAGCTGGCCGATGCCGCGGCCCTGGTGCTGGTCCTCGACGAGGAACGCCACCTCCGCCTGCCCCGGCTCGACGACGTCGTAGCGGCCGACCGCGATCATCTTGCCGCCGACGGTCAGGATGAACGCCACCCGGTCGGTGTAGTCGACCTGCGTGAACCGCGCGATGTCCTTGGCGGACAGCTCGGGCATGGGAGAGAAGAAGCGGTAGTACTTCGACTCCGCCGACACCCGCGAGTAGAACTCGACCAACAGCTCCGCGTCGTCGGGCTTGATCGGCCGGATGTGGGCGACGCGGCCGTCGCGCAGCAGCACATCGGCCTCCCAGTGGCGGGGGGCGGTGGTCTGGGCGGGCACGGAGCGAATCTATCGGGTCGCTCGTTGGCCGCGACCCCATCCGGGCGATCCAGATCTCGATACGCTCGCTGGCGCTCGCTACTCGACCAACGACGCGAGAGGCGACGGCGAGCCCCCCACCGAAGCGTCGGCGGCACCGTGAAGAATGCGACCCATGGCACGTCGTACGACCAAACAGCCCCTGCCCGACGACTTCGAGGAGCACATCCTCGACATCGACGTCGGCGACGAGATGCGCGCGTCCTTCCTCGAGTACGCCTACTCCGTCATCTACTCCCGGGCCCTGCCCGATGCGCGCGACGGGCTCAAGCCGGTGCAGCGACGCATCCTCTACACGATGAACGACATGGGCCTGCGGCCCGACCGCGGGCACGTCAAGAGCGCCCGCGTCGTCGGTGAGGTCATGGGCCGGCTGCACCCGCACGGCGACGGCGCGATCTACGACGCCCTGGTCCGGATGGCGCAGCCCTGGTCGATGCGGTTGCCGATGATCGACGGGCACGGCAACTTCGGCGCCCCCGACGACGTACCCGCCGCCATGCGATACACCGAGTGCCGGATGGCTCCCGCGGCCGTCGCGATGACCGCGGGCATCGACGAGGACACCGTCGACTTCAAGCCCAACTACGACAGCCGCGAGACGGAGCCGTCGGTGCTCCCGGCGGCGATCCCCAAACTAGTCGTCAACGGCACGACCGGCATCGCGGTCGGCATGGCCACCAACATGGCGCCGCACAACCTGGTCGAGGTCGTGCAGGCACTGCGCCACCTGATCACGCACCCCAAGGCCGGCATCGACGACCTGATGCGGTTCATCCCCGGTCCCGACCTGCCCACCGGCGGCAAGATCGTCGGCCTCGAGGGCATCCGCGACGCCTATGAGTCGGGCCGCGGGTCGTTCCGCATGCGGGCCACGGCGCGCATCGAGACGATCGGCCGCCGCAAGGCGATCGTCGTCACCGAGCTGCCGTACGGCGTCGGGCCCGAACGCATCAAGGCCCGCGTCAAGGACCTCGTGCAGGCCAAGAAGATCCAGGGCATCGCCGACCTCAAGGAGCTCACCGACCGTCACCACGGCCTCCGGCTCGTGATCGAGGTCAAGAACGGCTTCGTGCCCGAGGCACTCCTCGAGCAGCTGTACCGGCACACGCCGATGGAGGAGTCGTTCGGCATCAACGCGGTTGCCCTCGTCGACGGCCAGCCCCGCACCCTCGGCCTCAAGGAGATGCTCGAGGTCTTCTTGGGGCACCGTTTCGAGGTCGTACGACGCCGCACGGTGTTCCGCCGTGGCAAGGCCGCCGACCGGCTCCACCTCGTGGCTGGTCTGCTCATCGCGATCCTCGACATCGACGAGGTCATCGCGGTGATCCGCACCAGCGACAACTCCGCTGGCGCGAAGGAGCGGCTCATCTCGGTCTTCGAGCTCACCGAGATCCAGGCCGAGCACATCCTCGACATGGCGCTGCGCCGACTGACGAAATTCTCCAAGATCGAGCTCGACAAGCAGCGGGAGGAGCTCGAGCGCGAGATCGAGCTGCTCGACGCGATCCTCGCCGACGACGCGCTGCTCCGGAAGGTGGTGTCCGACGAGCTGGCCGAGATCGCCAAGACGTTCGGCACCCCGCGCCGTACCGTCCTGCTCGCGTCGGCCGGCACCACCGTCACCGCCGCGACGTCCACCGCGCTCGAGGTCGCCGATGACCCGTGCTTCGCGTTCCTGTCGTCCAGCGGCCTGATGGCCCGGTCGTCGACGGCACAGGCACCAGGCGAAGGCGGCGGCCGGGCCAACCACGACGTGATCGTGTCGGCGGTGCGCACCTCCGCGCGGGGAGAGATCGGCGTGATCACCTCCCGCGGGCGGGTGCTCAAACTGGGGGTGCTCGACATGCCCGAGCTGCCCGCGTCGGCCAACGACCCCAACCTGCAGGGCGGGCTGCCGCTCACCGAGGTGCTCTCGCTCGACGTCGGCGAGCGTGCCCTGGCGCTGACCGCGCTGCCGACCGACGGCCCCGGCCTCGCGCTCGGCACCCGCGACGGCATCGTCAAGCGGGTCAACCCCGAGGTCCTCGCCAAGGACGACTGGGACCTCATCGGCCTCAAGGACGACGACGAGGTCGTCGGCGCGGTCGAGCTGGTCACCGGCAACGAGAGCCTGTGCTTCATCACGAGCGATGCCCAGCTGCTCCACTTCGGCGCCGACGGAGTGCGTCCGCAGGGTCGCACGGGCGGCGGCATCGCCGGCGTCCGGCTGACCACGGGCGAGCGGGTCGCCTGGTTCGGCGCGATCGACCCGACGCACTCGGTCGTCGTCACCTCCCCCGGCTCCTCCACCGCGCTCCCGGGCACCGAGCCGGGTGCGGTCAAGGTGGCGCCCTTCAGCGAGTACCCGCCCAAGGGTCGCGCCACCGGCGGCGTGCGCTGCCACCGCTTCCTCAAGGGCGAGGACACCCTTGTGTTCGCCTGGGCTGGCGCCGAGCCGGCCCGCGCCGCTGCCTCCAGCGGTGCCCCGATCGAGCTGCCCGAGGCGACCGGCCGACGCGACGGATCCGGCACCCCCGCATCCCAGCCGATCGCCGCCTGCGCCGGGCCGGTCGCAACGCAGGTCGGGGTCACCGACAGTGTGGAAGGCTCTGCGTCATGAGGCATCCCCTGCGCCGTTCCCTCGCCGCCCTGATCGCGGTCCTGGTGGCCCTGCTCATGGTGTCGTGCGGCGGCGATGACAAGAAGGCCGCCGCCGCCGACACGACGCCCGAGGAGATCCTCGGGGCCGCCAGGAGCACCCTCGACGAGACCTCCGGTGTGCGACTGAGCCTCACCACCGACAACCTGCCCGAAGGCATCACCGGCATCACCAGCGCGGTCGGCACCGCGACCAGGGCGCCGGCGTTCGCCGGCGCCATCAAGGTGGTGCTGTCGGGCACGGAGTTCGAGGTGCCGGTCATCGCCGTCGACGGCAAGGTCTACGCCCAGATCCCGCTCACGCCCGGCTACTCCGACGTCGATCCTTCCGAGTACGGCGCCCCCGACCCGGCCGCGCTGATCACGCCCGACCGCGGCTTCTCCTCCCTGCTGCCGGTCACGACCGACGTCAAGAAGGGTGAGAGCGTCCGCGGCGGCGACAACAACAGCGAGATCCTCACCACCTACACCGGCACCATCCCCGGTGCCGCCATGAAGAAGGTCATCCCGAGTTCCTCGGGCGGTTCCTTCGACGCCTCCTACCTCATCTCCGACGACGGCGAGCTCCGCGAGGCCGAGCTGACCGGCGTCTTCTACCCCGACTCCGACGAGATGACCTACACCGTCACCTTCGACGACTACGGCACCGAGAAGGCGATCACCGCGCCGTGACAGCCGCGGCCAGCCCACCGGTGAGCCGGAACTCCAGACTGCTCCTCGGGCTGGCAGCGGTGGCGGTCGCCTTCGCGGCAGCCGACACCTACGTCGTGGTGCTCGCGCTGCCCGACATGATGGCGTCGGCCGGCGTACCTGTCGAAGAGCTCCAGCGGGCCGCCCCCGTCATCTCCGGCTTCCTCCTCGGGTACGTCGCGATGCTGCCGCTCATCGGCCGCATCGCCGACCTTCGGGGCCGCCTGCCGGTGCTGCTGATGGCGCTGGTCGTCTTCGCCTTCGGGTCGCTGGTGACCGCGCTGGCCTACGACATGCCGAGCATGGTCTCCGGCCGCTTCCTGCAGGGTGTCGGCGGTGGCGGGCTGGTGCCGGCCACCCTGGCGCTGGTCGCGGACCTCTACCCCGCCGACCGCCGCAGCGTGCCGCTCGGCATCGTGTCGGCCGTCCAGGAGATCGGTTCGGTGCTCGGCCCGCTCTTCGGTGCGCTGGTGCTCTCCGTGGCCGACTGGCGGGCGATCTTCCTGGTCAACCTGGCGGTCGGGCTGCTGCTGGCAGCGGCGCTCCGCACCATGCGGTTTGGGACCAATCCGCGGGAAAGCAGGCCCCAGACGCGCGGTTTTCGACCAATCGAGGGGGTCCCCGACATCGTCGGCGGCCTCCTCCTCGCCCTCACCCTGGTCACCGGATCGCTCGTCTTCGTCCGGCCGGCCTCGCTGATGCGCGACGTCACCTGGGGCGAGATGTTCGTGCCGTTCACCGGCGACGGCCGCTGGCTCACCCCGGTCGGTGTGGTCGCGATGGCCTCCGGGCTGCTGTTCGTGGTCCGGTGCGTCACCGCGCGGCGCCCGCTGGTCGACGTACGCGGCTGGGTCGGTTCGATGCGCGAGGCCGACCTCACCGGCTCACTCCTTCTGGCGGCCGCGCTGAGCGGCGTGATCTTGGCGTTCGCGACGGCCGACCCCAAGGTGCAGGTGTTCGCCGATAACGGCTGGTGGTACCTCCTCGGCGCCATGGTCGCCTCGGCGCTGCTGGTCTGGCACTTGCGCCGCGACGACGCTCCGCTGATCCCGCACGGTGCATTGCGTCGTACTCCTGCGTGGGGTGCGCTGCTGGTCAGCTTCTTCGTGGGCGCGGCCCTGATCGCCGCACTGATCGACATCCCGCTCTTCGCGCGTACGACGATCTACGCCGACTCGCAGCTGATGGCCGCCCTCGTGCTGGTGCGGTTCCTGATCGCGCTTCCGGTCGGCGCGGTCATCGGCGGCTACCTCTCGCGCACGATCGGTGCCGGCCCGACCACCGCGACTGGGATGGGCTTCGCCGCCACCGGGTTCGTGCTGATGAGCCGGTGGGACCTCACCTCCCTCGAGCACTGGCACGCCAACCTCGGTCTGGTGATCGGCGGCCTCGGGTTCGGTCTGGCGCTGGCGCCGGTCAACGCCGCGGTGCTCGCCTACACCGACGACGACGTGCACGGCCTCGCCAGTGCGCTCGTCGTCGTCTCGCGCATGGTCGGCATGCTCGTGGGCATCTCGGCGTTGACGGTGATCGGCCTGCGTCGCTACTACTCCGAGCAGGACAACTTCCCGACCGTGCGTGACGTCTGCGACGGCAAGAGCCGGTGCAAGGAGTTCACGCTGCTGCTCAAGCAGGCTGGCATCGCGCAGGAGCACACGGTGTTCCTCGGCGCCGCGGTGTGCGCAGTCATCGCCGGGGTGCTGGCGCTGGTGCTCTTCCGCCAGGCCCGCACCGACAGCATCAGCGCCCGCGAGGCGTTGTCGGCACACTGAGGCTCGCGCCCACGGTCTGGTCGCGATCGAGGGGTCCAGCGCACCGGTCGTGTCGTCGTACCAGGTCTCGCCTGCGCTAGCCTTCGGAGATGTGGGTGAATTCGACGACCTGATCTCGGCCAACTCCGAGTTCGCAACCAACTTCGACCTGGCCGGCTTCGACGGTGTCGCGCATGCCGGCGTCGCGATCGTGACGTGCATGGACAGCCGGATCGACCCGCTCCGCATGCTCGGTCTCGGGCCCGGCGACGCCAAGATCTTCCGCAACCCGGGTGGCCGCGTCACCGCCGCCGCCCTCGAGGCCCTGGTGCTCGGCGTACACCTGCTCGGCGTCGAACGCATCCTGGTCATCCCGCACACCAACTGTGCGATGGCCACGCACACGGAGGCCGAGCTCAAACTCAAGGTCGGGCAGTCGGCGGGTGTCGACGCCAGCTGGCAGCAGTTCCACGTGATCACCGACCAGATCGCGGCCCTGCATGAGGACGTCCAGACCGTCCGATCGCATCCGCTCATCCCCGAGTCGGTTAAGGTCGGCGGGTTCATCTACCACGTCGACACCGGGCTCATCGACCAAAAGTTCTGACGCGCTCCAGCGGGGTAGTCCGGGGCAATTCGTACCTCCGGAGACGTGAACAGGTGCATTTCGCCCCGGAGTACCCGGTACGGCGCGCCGCTGGGCAGGGTCAGCATCGGGAGTTGGGCGACCGCTCCTTGCCGACTCCGAACATGTTCCGAGCCTAGGTCCTCAGGCGTCGAGCGTCTCCGCATCGACCTCGTAGGCACCCTGGACGATGAACTCCTTGCGTGGCGCGACGTCGGCGCCCATCAGCAGCTCGAACACCTCGGCCGCGACCACGGCGTCGTCGACCGTCAGGCGGCGCAGGGTGCGATGGCGGGGCTCCATGGTCGTCTCGGCCAGCTGATCGGCGTCCATCTCACCGAGACCCTTGTAGCGCTGCACCGGGTCCTTCCAGCGCATGTTCTTCTTCTTCAGCTCCGCCAGGCGGCGCTGGAGCTCGTCGTCGGAGTAGGTGTAGACGTACTTGTCCATCCCCTTCTTGGGGTTCGACAGCTCGATCCGGTGCAACGGCGGCACCGCGGTGAAGACCCGGCCGGACGTGATCAGGTCGGGCATGTACTTGAAGAACAACGTCGCGAGCAGGCACCGGATGTGCGCGCCGTCGGAGTCGGCGTCGGCCATGAAGATGATCCGGCCGTAGCGCGCGGAGTCGAGGTCGAAGGTGCGCCCCGAGCCGGCACCGACCACCTGGATGATCGAGGCGCACTCGGTGTTCTTGAGCATGTCGCCCACCGAGGCCTTCTGGACGTTGAGGATCTTGCCTCGGATCGGCAGCAGCGCCTGGAACTCCGAGTCGCGGGCCAGCTTGGCCGTGCCGAGCGCCGAGTCACCCTCGACGATGAAGAGCTCGGTGCGCTCGGTGTCGTTGGAGCGGCAGTCGGCCAGCTTGGTCGGCAGTGCGGAAGACTCCAGCGCGTTCTTGCGGCGCTGCGTCTCCTTGTGCTGGCGCGCGGCGATCCGGGTCTTCGAGGCACCGACGACCTTCTCCATCACCAGCCTGGCCTGCGCCTTCTCTGCCCGCTTGGTCGAGGTGAGGAACTTCTTAAGCTCCGCACCGACGACCTTGCGTACGACGCCACGCGCGGCCGGAGTGCCGAGGATCTCCTTCGTCTGACCCTCGAACTGGGGCTCGGCGAGCCGCACCGTGACGACGGCCGTCATGCCTTCCATGACGTCGTCCTTGATTACGTCGGCGTCGCCCACCTTGAGTGCCTTGGCTGACCGCATCACCTCGTTGAACGTCTTGGTGACGGCGCCCTCGAACCCGCTCACGTGGGTGCCGCCCTTGGGCGTGGCGATGACGTTGACGTAAGAGCGCAGCTCGGTGTCGTAGCCCGTGCCCCAGCGCAGGGCGACGTCGACCTGGAGGTCGCGCTCGACCTCCTGCGGCGTCATGTGGCCCTTCGCGTCGAGCAGCGGCACCGTCTCGGTGAACGTGTCGGAGCCCTGCAGCCGCAGCACCTCGGTGACGGGCTCGTCGTTTGCGAGGTATTCAGCGAACTCCGCGATGCCGCCGTCGTGGCGGAACTTCTCCTCCACCGGCTGGTCGCCCCGCAGGTCACGGATGACCAGCTCGAGGCCCGGCACGATGAACGACGTCTGGCGGGCCCGGCCGAGAAGCCCCTCGAACTCGAACGTCGCGTCCTTGGTGAAGACCTGACGGTCGGGCCAGAAGCGGATGCGGGTGCCGGACCGGCCCTTGGCGACCCGCTTGCCCTTGCGCGACAGCCCGGACTTCGCCGTGAACGACGCAAGCGGACCGTCGCCGTCGAAGACACCGGGCACGCCGCGACGGAAGCTCAGCCCCTGCTCGGACGGCGTGCGCTCGACGTCGATGTCCATCCGCACCGAGAGCGCGTTGACTACCGAGAGTCCGACGCCGTGCAGGCCGCCCGTGGCGACGTACGAACCGCCACCGAACTTGCCACCCGCGTGCAGCTTGGTGGCCACGACCTCGACACCGGGCAGCCCGGTCTTCGGCTCCCTGTCGGTCGGGATGCCGCGTCCGTCGTCGTGCACCTCGACCGAGTCGTCGGGATGCAGGGTGACCTCGACCCGGTGCGCGGCGCCGGCCAGCGCCTCGTCGACACCGTTGTCGATGATCTCCCACAGGCAGTGCATCAGGCCGCGGGTGTCGGTGGAGCCGATGTACATGCCCGGCCGCTTGCGCACCGCCTCGAGGCCCTCGAGAACGAGGAGGTGTGCTGCGTTGTACGAGTTGTCGGTCGGTGCTGCCACGAACGTCCTGTCCCATCGTGATGCGGTCACGTCCGGAGGGCTGACTCTCGCTCCGGACAGTTGTCCAAACCTACCCGCGACGGCGGACAGCGGGAGGCAGGCCATCCCGACACGCCGTACGACGACTCGGCGCCCCGTTGCCGGGCGGATCCGCCGATGCGGCCTACGGTGAATCAGTGCGAAACGCAATCCGCATCACGATGCAGAAACGAAGTACCTGCATATCGGCCGTTTCGCGTTGTGGATGCGGTCTCTCGGGGTAGAACTCGGTGTGATGGGATGAACAACAGTCGGACCGAGGCACCAGGGAATGATTTGCACCCTTGGCTACGTTGAAGAGGTACCGATGAATACGAACGAGACGAACCAGATGACACGCTCACCACTCAATGGGAAGAGGCCGATGTGACTACTGCCGTTGCCCCCAGTGCCGCCGCGCTCTCCGCGGCCGATCGCTGTGACCGCTGCGGAGCTCAGGCCTACCTTCGGGTGGAGCTCCAGAGCGGCGGCGAGCTGCTCTTCTGCGCTCACCACGCCCGCGAGCACGCCGATGCGCTCCGCGAGGTTGCTGTGACCGTCGTGGACGAGACCCACAAGCTCTCCAACACACCTGCTCCCGCTCCCGATGGCGAGCACTGATCGACACCACCACTGACCTACAAGGCGGCCCCCGACCTCACGGTCCGGGGCCGTCTGGCATGTCCGGACCGTGTGGGACGCTGACCCGGTGACGCTCACCACCATCGCCGTGGCCATCGCCATCGCCGTCGGCCTGGCCGGCATCATCGTCCCCGTCCTGCCGGGTTCGGTGCTCGTGCTCGGCGCGATCCTCGTCTGGGCGCTCGAGGTCGGCACCAACACCGCCTGGGTGGTCTTCGGCATCGCCGCGACGTTCCTCGTCGGCGGCACGGTCGTGAAGTACGCCGTGCCGGGGCGTCGCCTGAAGACAACCGGCGTCCCCAACACCACGCTGCTGCTCGGCGCGGTCGTCGGCATCGTCGGGTTCTTCGTCATCCCGGTGGTAGGGCTGTTCGTCGGCTTCGTGGGCGGCGTCTATGCCGCCGAACGTGTCCGCGTCGGTGCTGCGGAGGCCTGGCCGTCGACCAAGCATGCCCTCAAGGCGGTCGGGCTGAGCATCCTGATCGAGCTGGTCGCCGGCATGCTCGCCGCCGCGACGTGGGTCGTGGGCGCGTTCGTCGCCTGACCCGGTCCGATGGCTGTCCTCTTCGCGCTCACCGCCGCCGTCGCGTACGGCGTCTCCGACTTCGTTGCCGGCCTGGCCTCACGTCGCACGTCGGCGTGGCCGGTCGCCATCATGGCTGCCATCGGCGCCCTCCTCGGCGCGGTCGTGCTGGCCCTGGCCCTTCCCGGCGACCCAGTTGGCAGCGACCTCGCCTGGGGTGGGGTCGCAGGCCTCGGCAGCGGGATGGGGTCTGCCTTCCTCTACCGCGGCCTCGCGCTCGGCCGGATGGGCGTCGTGGCACCGATCTCAGCCATCTTTGCGGCGCTGCTGCCCGTGGTCGCCGGCGTGGCGACCGGCGAGCGGCCGTCGGCGCTGGTGTGGCTCGGCATCGGCGCCGCGGTGCCGGCCATCTGGCTGGTGTCCCGCGAGCCGGGCGGGTCGAGTGCCCCCTCCGCCGGCGTACTCGATGGAGTGCTTGCCGGCATCGGCTTCGGCCTGTTGTTCGCCGGGACGGGTCAGGTGGACGACGGCGCCGGCTACTGGCCGCTGGCCATGACCCAGCTGGTCTCGATGGCCTTCATCGTGACTCTCTCCGTGGCGTTGCGTCAGTCCTGGGTGCCGCGCGCGGCCAGTGACTGGTGGGGCGCCGTTGCGGGCCTGTTGGCCAGCCTGGCCGTGCTCGCCTTCCTCCTGGCCACCCACCGGGGGCTGCTCGCGGTGTCCGCGGTGCTCACGTCGCTCTACCCGGCCGCCACGGTGCTGCTGGCGGTCGTCGTGCTCCGTGAGCATGTGCATCGCGCGCAGGCACTCGGTCTGCTGCTCTGCGGGGTCGCGGTCGCGCTGGTGGCGGCGGGCTAGGACGCGGCCAGCCAGTCGGTGAAGGCGCGACGGATGGGCACCACTCGGTGACGACGTGCGAGCCGTCGTGTCCTTCACCCAGGTCGCGATCCGCACCTCGTCGGGGTCGTCGAAGCACGCCCGCTCGCCCAGTGCGTCGCCTTCGCGCTGTCGTAGTCGAGCTCGAGGTTGCTCGCACACGACAGGAGCTCTTGGTTGTCGTGTCGGCCCGTCATCGTGCCGATAGGGCGACGGCGGCGGTGGCTGCGAGAGCAGCGGTGGCGAGTCGAACGGCTTGCAGGGGGCACTCTTCGGTCGACGACTGCTGTGGTCGTGACGCCACACCCACCGGACGAGGCTACTGCGGTTCGCAGGTTGCGTGCCTCGTGCCACAGTTGCGCGGATGGGACGCACCCACCCCCGCCTGGGCCTCGCGCTGGTGACCGCCGCGATGCTCGTGGCATGCACCGGTCCGGGCGAACGCGACGCAGCGGCACCGTCGCCCAGCCCGTCGCCCACCAGCGCGTCGTCGGCGCCCGCCCCGACCCCGGCGCCCGCTCCCGTGGTCACGAAGGTCACGATCGTGGGCGACATCATGCTCGACCGCGGCGTGACAGCTCGTACGACGCCGGCCGGCGCGCTACTCCACATGAGGCGCCACCTGCAGAAGGCCGACCTCACCGTCGGCAACCTCGAGAGCACGCTGTCCGAGCGCGGTGAGCCGGCCCAGGTTCCGGCAGGCGACTCCTTCGCGGCGTCGCCCGCGGTGCTCGCCGACCTCCGCGAGGCGGGCTTCGACGCCCTGTCGCTGGCCAACAACCACACCGGCGACTACGGCACCCCTGCTCTCCTCGACACGGTCGAGGAGTTCAAGGGCAGCGGCATCAGCGCCTTCGGCGCCGGGCGTGACCTGCGCCAGGCCTCGCGGCCCGCGCTGCTCGAGCACGACGGGGTCACCTTCGGCTTCCTCGGCTTCAACGCCATCGGCGAGACCCCGCAGGCTGCTCCGGGCACGTCGGGAGCCCTCAGCGTGCGGATGCCACCCCGCACCGGGCCGCTCGACGAAGCAGACCTGCGTCACGTGCTGCGGGCCGTACGCCGGCTCGACGAGCGCGCCGACGTGGTCGTCGTACTCCCGCACTGGGGCGAGCAGTACACCCACACTCCCTGGCCCGTGCAGTCGCTCGTCGGGCGCCGGCTCGTCGACGCGGGCGCCGACCTGGTGGCCGGCGGACACCCGCACTGGGTCCAGGGCACCGAGCGGCACCGTGGTGCGGTGATCGCCCATTCGCTCGGCAACTTCATCTTCGACATGGACTTCAGCCAGCCGACGATGGAGGGCGTCACCCTCACCGCGACGTTCGAGGACGACCGGCTCGACGACGTCGTCTTCACGCCGTACCGGATGGGCGCCGACTTCGCGCCGCGGATCGTCCGGGGTGCCGCGGCGAAGGCGATCCTGGCCGACATGGGGCGCTGAGTCAGTTGCTGAGCCACGCCAGCACGATGCGCCCGACGCAGCGCAGCTGACGGTCGTCCACTACCTCGGGCACGTCACCCGCGGAGTGATACCCGGCGTACGGCGTGCTGCCGAGCCGCACACCGGGCAGCCCGGCGCGGGCGAACGACCAGTGGTCGCTGGACCGGTTGAGCTCACGCACCACCGGGACCCCGGCCTGCTTCGCGGCCCGAGCCACGGCGTCGGCCGGGCGGTCGCGGCCCTCGTCGGCCGAGCCGACCGGGACGACCGAGCCGACCCCGACCCGGTCGAGCGAGATCATCCCGCGCACCGCCTCGCGCTCGCCGGGCGTGAGGGACTCGACGTACGCGCGAGAGCCGTAGTGGTGGTTGGCGTCGCCCTCCCCGCGCGGCTCCTCGGCCCCGAACGCGACCAGCACCACCGGCAGCCGCGTCTCACGGTCCTGGATCGCCTGCGCGACGCCCAGGAGTACGCCGACGCCCGAGGCGTTGTCCTCGGCACCGGGTGCCTGCGGCACCGTGTCGAGGTGCGCGCCGACGACCAGATGTGGCTCGTCGGGCACGTAGTCGGGCGTCGCGGCGATGACGTTCAACGACGCGCCGGCCTCGACCGGCACGCCCCACGAGACCCCGCCCGGCGTCTCCACACGCTGGAGCCGGACGCGCAGACCCGCCTGCTCGAAGCGGGCGGCGACCCACTCGGTGGCCTCCATGAAGGCCGGGCTGGTGGCGTGCCGCGGCCCGATCTCGCCGGCGAGGTGCTGCACGGCGTGCCGGGCGATCGTCACGTCGAACCGCCGTGGCCGGGTGGGCGCCTCCAGCTGCGGCCCCGGCGCCACCGAGGCGCTGGCCGACGGGGACGCCGACTCGACGAGTGGCGGGTCGGCGCGCCGTACGGTTGGGTTGGCGGAGCAGCCCAGAAACAGGACCGCGCCCAACCCCAGCAACAGCGGGGCGGGCGCGGCCTTCACGTGCGAGTCGTCAGTCGAGGTAGTCGCGCAGGACCTGCGAACGGCTCGGGTGGCGCAGCTTGGACATGGTCTTCGACTCGATCTGACGGATGCGCTCGCGCGTCACGCCGTAGACCTTGCCGATCTCGTCGAGCGTCTTGGGCTGGCCGTCGGTGAGGCCGAACCGCATGCTGACCACGCCCGCTTCGCGCTCGGAGAGCGTGTCGAGCACGGCGTGCAACTGCTCCTGGAGGAGCGTGAACGACACGGCGTCGGCCGGGACGATCGCCTCGGAGTCCTCGATGAGGTCACCGAACTCGGAGTCACCGTCCTCACCCAGCGGGGTGTGCAGCGAGATGGGCTCGCGGCCGTACTTCTGGACCTCGATGACCTTCTCGGGGGTCATGTCGAGCTCCTTGGCGAGCTCCTCCGGGGTGGGCTCGCGGCCCAGGTCCTGGAGCATCTGGCGCTGCACGCGGGCCAGCTTGTTGATGACCTCGACCATGTGCACCGGGATGCGGATGGTGCGAGCCTGGTCGGCCATGGCGCGGGTGATGGCCTGACGGATCCACCACGTGGCGTACGTCGAGAACTTGTAGCCCTTGGTGTAGTCGAACTTCTCGACTGCACGGATGAGTCCGAGGTTGCCCTCCTGGATCAGGTCGAGGAAGAGCATGCCTCGGCCGGTGTAGCGCTTCGCCAGCGAGACCACGAGTCGCAGGTTGGCCTCGAGCAGGTGGTTCTTGGCCCGGCGGCCGTCCTCGGCGATCCACTCGAGCTCTTCGTGCAGCTTGGGGCTGACCTTGCCGCCCTTGGCCAGCTTCTCGTCGGAGAACAGGCCGGCCTCGATGCGCTTGGCCAGCTCGACCTCCATCTCCGCGTTGAGGAGCGGCACCTTGCCGATCTGCTTGAGGTAGTCCTTGACCGGGTCGGCCGTCGCGCCGGCCACCATGACCTGCTGCTCGGGCTCGTCGGTCTCGTCGGCTGCCGAGACGACGAACGAGGCGGACTTCTCGTCCTCCTTGATCGTCGGGTCGGCCACGACGTCCTTCTCGAACTGGTCGTCCGGGATATCGGGCAGCAGTTTCTTGCCGTCGGGACCGATCGCCGCGGGATCCAGCGCAGCAGCAGCCTTCTTGGCAGCAGCTGTCTGCTTCGCGGCGGGCGCCTTCGTGGCGGCCGCCTTCTTTGCGGGCGCCGCCTCGGCGGGCTCCCGCTCAGTGGCCGGCTTCTTGGCCGCTGCCTTCTTCGCCGGCGCCTTGGCGGTGGTGGTCTTGCGTGCTGTCGCCGCGGCGGCGGCACGGGTGCCGACTGCCGAGACGTCGACGGTGATGCCGAGGCCGCTGAGATGCGTCAGCAGTGCCTTGAGGTGCCGGGGCTCGATCGCAGCGTCATCGCTGGCCGTGCGTACCTCATCAGGGGAGACCTGACCCGAGGCGGCGCCGCGTTCGACCAGGGTGGTCACGGCAGGGTGGGAAAGGACTTCGGCGGGGAGCAACTTGCGTGCGTTCGAAGACACGAACACCTCTCGTGAACGACAAAGGGGCGCGGCAAGGCCCGGTAAAGTCAAGAGCCGCGTTGTCATTCTGCCACGGCCTCCCAGGACTTCCACCATGGCCCCGGCTGGCCGCGGGTGAGGAGCCCTCAGGTGGCCTTCGCCTCGGCCTTTTTCGCCTTCTTGAAGTCCCGCACCTTCTGGAGCGACGCACCGTCGACGACGTCGGCGACCGAGCGATACCCCGGCTCGGCGTACGCACCGACGACGTCCTCCCAGCCCTCGGGACGAACCCCCACCTGCTTGGCGAGCAGTGCCACGAAGATCTGCGCCTTCTGCTTGCCGAACCCGGGCAGCGCCATCATCCGCTTGAGCAGGTCCTTGCCGTCAGCGGCGTCGGTCCAGATGCGCGAGGCATCGCCGTCGTACTCGTCGGTGACGATCCTTGCGAGCTCCTGCAGTCGCGCGGCCATCGAGCCCGGAAACCGGTGGATCGCCGGCGTCACCATGGCCATCGCCGCGAACTCCTCCGGGTCGGCCGCCGCGATCGCCGCCGGGTCGAACGTGCCGAACCGGTCGACCACCTTCGCCGGCCCGCGAAACGCGTGCTCCATCGGATACTGCTGGTCGAGCATCATCGCGGCCAGCAGTGCGAACGGTGACTCGTCGAGTACGGCGTCGGCAGCCGGGTCGCCGGTGATGTGGAAGCTCATGCCCCACATCTTGCCGCGTGCCGGTCAGCGCGGTCGAGGACGTAGGCGAGAAGCGTCGGGTGGGGCGGGAAAGAAGTCCGAGATTCTTCGCCAGTGGCCATCCACCCGAGCCTCTCGTAGAACCGTCTGGCCCGGGTGTTGCCCTCGAACACGCGGAGCCGGAGCTGAGTCACCTCGGGCGCGTACGTCGCTACGAGCTCGTCATGCAGCCAGGTGGCCAGACCGCTCCCCCACGTCTCCAGCGCGGTGCCGAAGTGCATGACCTCGTCCTCCCAGCGAGCCGCGAAGCCGACCAGTCGCCCGTCGGGAGCAGTCGCGACGTACGAGGTCATGTCTTGGCTCGCCAGCTCGGACTCCCACCGTTCTCGGACGGCGTCCCGGGGGAACGGGTACGTCTCCTGCGGGAACACTTTCCCCAGGGCCGCGACCGCTCCGCGTTCCTGCAGGACCAAGAGGCCAGGGAGGTCGCCGACCTCCATCGGCCGGAACGACCACTCCATGGCCAGCCGTCAGCCCCAGTCCTTCGGGGCGAACTGGCTGAGCGTCAGCACAGCGCCCTGGGGATCACGCACCAGGGCGGTGCGGGTCCAGTCGTTCTCGTCGGAGAAGACCACGGTGCCGCCGAGCCGCTCGGTGGTCGCAGCGGCCTCGTCGCGGTCGGCGACCGTGAAGGTGACGTGCCAGTGCGGGTGCTCGCCGTCACCGACGCCGGCGATGCCGCCGATGACGTCCTCGAAGCCCTCTGGCGCGGAGGCCTGTCGGGTACGGATTTCGGGGTCGATCGTCGCCTCGAGGTGGTCGCCGTAGCCGGGCACCTGGATCGCCGTACCCCAGCCCTGGTCGAGGACCCGCCAGCCGAACGCACTCCTGTAGAACTCCCCCGCCGCGGCCGGGTCGGTGGTGTGCAGGTCGCTGAAGTTCCACGCGCCCGGTGTGTTGGTGACCTGGGCACCCAGCCGACGGCGGGCCATCCAGAGCCGCACCAGAACCCCCTGTGGATCTGTCAGCGTCGCGGCGCGGCCACCGGGTCCGGCATCCTCCGGCGCCGCCACCAAGCTGGCCCCGAGATCGACCATGGCGGCCGCTGTCGCATCGACGTCGTCGACCGCGACGTACGTCGACCACGCGGCCGAACCGGTCGCCGGACCCGCCAGCGCGGCCACGTCGAGACCGTCGAGCGTGGCGATCACGTAGCGGCCGGGAGCACCCTCGGGCAGCACGTCCGCGAACTGCCAACCGAACAGGCCGCCGTAGAAGTCCACGGCGGCCGCGACGTCAGGCTGCTCGCACTCCACCCAGCAGGTGACACCTGCCGGGTAGGTCCGGGCGAGCGGTTCGATGTTGCCCACGCAAACCCCTCAGCCAGCCTTGACGGCCAGGACCGGGCAGGGCGCGTCGAGCAGGATGCGCTGGGCGTTGCTGCCCAGGATCAGCTTGCCGACCGGTGAACGGCGACGCAGGCCGATGACGATCAGCTCAGCGGAGTTGGCCTCGGCGATGCTGATGAGGTCCTCGGCCGGCTCGAAGCCGCGCACCATCTGGCGCAGGTCGTAGGTCACCCCCGACTCGTCGAGGCGGGTGCGGACGCTGTCCATCTCCGACTCGGCCTTGCGGGCTGCGGGGCCGTCGAAGTCGGCGCCTCCCCGGTGCGAGTTGACCACGACCAGCTTGGCGTCACGGAGCTTCGCCTCGTCGATCGCGGTGTTGAGCGCCGCATCTCCCTCGGGCTTCGGAACGTACCCCACCACGACAGTCCCCATTGACGGCCTCCTCGCTGCCTTGCGGCGATGCGTCGACCGCACCGCTCCGTGGGCACCGTATCGAATCCGACCGGCAAGCGGGAGCCTGTGGAAGCGCACAGCAGGCGCGGGTCGCTCTCGGGCAGGGTGGAAACATGACCGGCACCGACGACTTCTCCCCCGCCGAACGGCGCGGCCTGCGGTCCGCGGTGCTCGAGCTGAAGACCCGCAACCCGCGCGGCAGGTTCGCGATCCGTGTCGGCGCAGGCATGCCGGGTGGCCCGGCCCACTGGTTCGAGATCGGGGTCGACGACCGGCTCGACCACGCGCTGCGCACCGAGGTCGCCGCTGCCCTCGTGCACCGGGTTCGCCCGCGCGCCGCTGCACCGTGGCTGTGGATCACCCGGCCGGGTCCGCTGTCGGTGGTCGATGCCGACCTGGCCTGGTCCTCCGCGAGCCGCGCGGCGCTGGCCGAAGCCGGGCTGTCGACCCGCTTCGTCGTGGTCACCCGGCACGGCTGGCGCGAGCCCACGACCGGCGCCGGCCGCGCGTGGGACCGGCTGCGCCCCCGGTCGTGAGGTGGGTTCAGTCCCAGGTGTGCACCGGCTCGTTGGTGTGCATGCGCTCGGTGTACTCCAGAAGTGTCGCCCGCAGGGCGTCGTAGCGGTCTTCCTTCGCCCGGTCCTTCATCCTGCCCACGAACCACTCGGAGCCGTTCATGCCGGTCAGGCAGCGCTGCTCGATGATGCCGAGCAGCCGGTCACGGTCGGCAGCTGGCACGCCCCATGAGTCGAGGCCCTCGTAGGCCATCGGCAGCAGCCGGCGCAGCACGAGCTCGGTGGCACTGACCGCGCCACCGATGCCGGGCCAGTAGATCTTGGCGTGGATGCCCTGCTGGGCCGCGACGTGGAAGTTCTCCTCGGCGGCGCTGAACGACATCTGCGACCACAACGGCCGCTCGCTCTCGGCCAGCGCACGCACCATCCCGTAGTAGAACGCGGCGTTGGCGATGGTGTCGGCGACCGTCGGGCCGGCCGCGAGCAGGCGGTTCTCGACGCGCAGGTGCGGGGTGCCGTCGGCGATGTCGTAGATCGGCCGGTTCCACCGGTAGACCGTGCCGTTGTGCAGCCGCAGCTCGTGCAGCTTGGGGGTGCCGCCCGCCTCGAGCACCTCGAGCGGGTCTTCCTCGTCGCTGATGGGCAGGAGCGCCGGGAAGTAGCGGACGTTCTCCTCGAACAGGTCGAACACCGAGGTGATCCAGCGCTCGCCGAACCACACCCGGGGCCGGACACCCTGAGCCTTCAGCTCCTCGCTGCGGGTGTCGGTGGCCTGCTCGAACAGCGGGATCCGGGTCTCGCGCCACAGCTGCTTGCCCAGGAGGTACGGCGAGTTGGCGCCCACCGCGAGCTGGACCCCCGCGATCGCCTGGGAGGCGTTCCAGTAGTCGCCGAAGTCGTCGGGCGAGGTCTGCACGTGGAACTGAGTGCTCGTGCACGCGGCCTCCGGCACGATCGAGTCTGCGGTGGTCTCGAGCCGCTCGGCGCCGGAGATGGAAATCGAGATGTCCTCGCCGCGGGCGGCCAGGATCTGCTCGCTCAGCAGCCGGTAGCGTGGGTTTGCACTCAACGCACTCATGCCCATGTGGCCCTCGGCCAGCGTGGGCAGGATGCCGATCATCACCATGTGCGCGCCGACCTTGGCCGACTTGGACTCGGCGTCGTTGAGACTGCGGCGGAGGTTGTCCTCGAACTGGGCGAAGCCGCCCTCGCGCAAGGTCGACGGGGGCACGTTGATCTCGATGTTGAACTGGCCGAGCTCGGTCTGGAAGTCGGGGTCGGCGATGGCCGCGAGAACCTCGGCGTTCTTCAGCGCGGGGTCGCCGGCCTCGTCGACGAGGTTGAACTCAACCTCCAGCCCGGTCATCGGGTCGTCGGTGTCGAACCTCGCCTCACGCAGCATCCGCGCGAACACGTCGAGGCATCGGCGCACCTTCTCGCGATGCCGCGTGCGGTCGGCGCGTGAGAACTCCTGTGCCTCAACCTCTTCTCCCATGCACGCACGATAGGGCACCTGCGCCGACTGGAGCAGGGTCAGGCAGCGCCGCCCGCGGCGTGGGCCTCCTCGCACCCAGGAGGCGGCCAGCCGGGTGGTTGCCACTGCGCCGGAGACACCGCCGCGACGAGCAGCCCCGAGACGGTCTCGGCCAGGCTGCAGTCGCAGTCCGCAGTCAGCGCCCGGTCGACGGCGCACCAGGCCAGCGCGCCGTGTCCGGCCAGCCAGCAGGCGAAGGCGAGCACCGCGGCCGGACCGACGACAAGCCCGGGCGGCGCAGCGCGCAACACTGCGGTCCAGAGCACGGCGTGGGAGCGCGACTCGGCTCGGCTGATCGCGCACCAGGCGGCTTCGCGGACCACCGGGTCGGTGATCGAGACCAGCAACCGGGCCAGGTCGGCAGTGTCGGGCACCGTGCCGTCCCGCGCATGGCGCCGGGTCAGCCGGCGCACCCAACTGCCCTGCGCCGGCACGATGTCACCGAGCGCGGCCTTCACGCCCGCGACCGCGGCCGGATCGGGCGCCAGCGTCGCCGCGAGGTCACCGCGCGAGGCATGCGTCACCAGCCCGGCGACCACGGCCTCCGCTGCGAACGGATGGATGGAGACGTCGTACGGAACGCCGTCGTAGAGGTCGGGCGGCCGACCGGACTGCATGGGGAACCATCGCTGCCCGTCGGCGCACATCATCTCGAACACGACGATGCCCTCGCGGGCGAACCCCGACTCGAGCCGGTCGGCGACCTCGCGCACCGCCCCGGGGCCGTCGGCATAGAGCACGAGGACCACACGGTCGACGTCGTGGCGCAGGCACGGCTCGACCAGTGCCTCGACAACGAGGTCGGTGTCGGCCGGGTCGGTCGGCAGGTCGACACGCGCGTGGAAGCCTGGCCCCGGCCCGAACGTCAGCATCGCGATCGACTGCTCCGGCACGAACCCGAGCGCGACCGGGACGAAGGCCAGCAGGTCGTCGGGACACCGGGCGGTCAGCTTGGCCATGGGAGGTGGGTGGACAGGACGGGATTGTTGGTTTCTGGTCATGGGTCCACGCTTCCCGCGACCACCGACGAGCAGCCGGCCGCGCGCAGCGCCTGTGAGTAACGCACGTTTGGGTGGGTCTGTGGACGACTTCCGGCCGGTTTCACGCAGAATCGACGCGTGCGCGCCCATGCTTCGGTCCTCCACCTGGACCTCGACGCGTTCTTCGCGTCGGTCGAGCAGCGCGACAAGCCGTCGCTGCGGGGCAAGCCCGTCGTGGTCGGCGGCGTCGGTGGCCGTGGTGTGGTCGCCACCGCGTCGTACGAGGCGAGGGCGTACGGCGTGCACTCGGCGATGTCGACGCGCGAGGCGCGCTCCCGGTGCCCGCACGCCGCCTTCCTGACCGGCCGCTTCCACGCCTATCGCGAGACGAGCGAGCAGGTGATGGCGCTGCTCCGCGCAACCTCCCCTCTCGTGGAACCGCTGTCGCTCGACGAGGCGTTCGTCGACCTGCGCGCAGCCGACCTACCCGACCACGAGGTCGCCACTGTCACCGCTTGCGCCCAGCGGCTGCGCGCCGCCGTCGTGGAGGCCACGGGAGGCCTGACGGCATCGGTGGGCGTCGGGTCGTCGAAGTTCATCGCCAAGATCGCCAGCGAGATCGACAAGCCCGACGGCCTGACCGTGGTGCTCCCCGGCACCGAGCGCGACCTGCTGCGGCCGATGAATGCCACCGTGATCCCCGGCGTCGGCCCCGCCACCGCCGAACGGCTCCGCAGGGCCGGCATCACCACGGTCGCCGACCTCGAGACGGTCAGCGAGGACGAGCTGGTGCGGCTGCTCGGGAACGCGCACGGCCACGGCCTCTACCGGCTGGCACGTGCTGACGACGACCGGCCCGTGGTCGCGGAGCGCGAGACGAAGTCGGTGAGCGTCGAGGGCACCTACGACACCGATCTGATGGACCGCAAGCTGATGGAGGGACTGCTCACCCGGCAGGCCTCGCAGGTCGCCGAGCGGCTGCGCAAGAACGGCCTGTCGGGCCGCACGGTGAGCATCAAGGTGCGCCTCCACGACTTCACCACGCTGAGTCGTTCGTCGACCCTGACCGCGCCCACCGACAGCGCGTCGACGGTCGGCCGGCTGGCCCGCCGACTGCTGGCCGACCTCGACACCTCCGGTGGCGTACGCCTGCTGGGCGTCGGTGTCTCCGGCCTGGCCGACTGGATCCAGGAGGACCTGTTCGGCGAGACCGAGGAGCCCGACGACGAGCACGCCGACGTGCCCGGCCTCATGGAGTCGCGTCGTACGACTTGGGCGCCCGGCATGGACGTCACCCACGAGGAGCACGGCCAGGGCTGGGTGTGGGGCTCGGGCCGCGGCGTCGTGACGGTGCGCTTCGAGACCCGCGACACCCCTCCCGGCCCGGTGCGGTCGTTCTCCACCGACGACCCGCTGCTGGCACCCCTCGCGCGGCCTGCCGAGGAGTGATCAGGCCAGTCGCAGGGTGAGTACGTCGCCAGGCCGGGCCTGGGCGCACACCGGCAGGTCATCAGGGTGCAGCACGGCCACCACCGGGTAGCCACCGGTCACCGGATGGTCGTGCAGAAGCACCACCGGCTGGCCGCTCGGCGGCACCTGGACCGCGCCCAGCACCATCCCCTCGCTCGGCAGCTCTCCCGCACCGGAGCGGGCGATGCGCGGGCCGGACAGGCGCAGCCCGATGCGGTTCGACTCCGTCGCCACGTCGTACGACGTCCCGTCGAGGCGCGCAAGCACGTCGCCCTGGAACCAGTCACCGTGCGGGCCGGGCAGGAGCCGCAGCACCGGGGCAGGGCGTCGGCGTGGGTCGAGGTCGACCCCCACGGGATCGCCCACCGGGCGACCGACCGGCAACACGTCTGCGTCGCACACGACGGGCGGGCCAACCCAGGCCAGGGTGTCGGTCGACCGCGAGCCCAGCACCGGCGCGACGTGGATGCCGCCGGCCACGGAGACGTACGAACGCACGCCGTCGACAGCCGGCCCGATCTCCACGCGAGCGCCCGACCGCACTGAGACCGGCTCGGCCAACGCGACCGACCGCCCTTCCACTCGCACGATGCACCGCGCGCCGGTCACTGCGACGACCAGCGCGCGTCCGGCGTCGAACGAGATCCCGGAGAAGGTGGTCTCGAGCAGCGCCGCATCGGAGGAGTTGCCGACGAGGCGGTTGGCCAGCTCCGCGGCCGGGCCGTCGAGCGCGCCGGCCCGCGGCACGCCGAGGTGGGCGAGGCCGAACCGGCCGCGGTCCTGGACGGTGGTCAGCGCCCCGGCATCGACAACGCGGAGCGTCATGCCGGCACGAACCTCACGCGCGTCCCCGGCGGCAGCAGGGCCGGCGCGTCGCGGCCTGCGTCCCACAAGGCGGCGTCGGTGCGGCCGATCAGCTGCCAGCCACCCGGAGAGTCGTTGGGATAGATCCCGCACCAGGTGTCGGCCAGCGCCACCGCTCCTGCCCCGCAGCGAGTGCGCGGCGTCGCACGACGCGGCACCGCGAGCTCATCAGGCAGGCCGGCCAGGTAGGAGAAGCCCGGCGCAAACCCACAGAACGCCGCGACGAACTCGGTGGCGCCGTGGCGCGTGACGACGTCGTCGACCGACATCGACCAGAGCTCCGCGACCTCGGGCAGGTCGGGTCCGTCGTACACGGTCGGGATCTCGACGAGGTCGCCCTCGGTCGCCGCGTCCACGTCACCCGGCCACATCGCCAGCAGGTCACGGACGGCCGCGACATCGGCGACGCCGTCGAAGAGCACCGTCGTGGCGGCCGGCACGATCTCGACCGCCGGCACGCGCGCAGAACGGGCCCACGAAGCCAGGGCCAGCGCGCTCCGGGTCTCTCCGACCTTGGCACGCACCGCGTGCGCGCCGACCGAGCGCAGGTCGAGGTAGGCCGCCATGGCCACATCCTCCCCCGAGTCTGCCCGTCACACGGCCTTCACCGGCCGTTGGTTGTCGGCCTCTGCGGAGCGCATCAGACTCTGAGGCGTCTCGTCACGCACGGGAGAAAAGGTGAAGGGCTCTTGATGGTATGAGCATCAAGAGCCCTTCGGTTTGACCGGCTGGGTGACATCCGATCGATCGATCAGGCCTCCCGGTCCCGCCACCCCCGCCACCGGGGTTGCGCGGCGACCGAAGTCGCCGTCTGGACCATCTTTCCTGTCCGATCCCCAACTCCGCGAACGGACTTGGTAGGAAGAGTTCTATGCTGCGGAACCCCCATCGCACAAGGGGCTTCGCCAACTTTCTGCCGACTTTTACCTGGCCCGGCGTGTCCTCCACAGGTCCTCCACAGGCCAGGCACTTTCCTCCACAGATTGCGTGCCGCCTGTGGATGAAATCAGAGACCGGCGAGCTCATGCCCGGCGGCTTCGAGGGCACGTCGTACGGCCAGTGCCCGAGCGACTGCACCGGGGTGGTCGCCGTGCACGCACAGCGAGTCGACGCGGCTCGCGAGGTCGAGTGCGGCAGCGACCACCGCCTCCTCGTCCTCGAGTACGGCGCCGGGCCGGTCGCGCGGCAGCAGCCGCCCGTCGTCGGTGTAGCCACGATCGGGGAACCCTTCGCGCCACACCCGACGTCCGGCGTCGGCGGCCAGCT
Source organism: Nocardioides sp. InS609-2 (assembly GCF_023208195.1). NCBI lineage: Bacteria > Bacillati > Actinomycetota > Actinomycetes > Propionibacteriales > Nocardioidaceae > Nocardioides > Nocardioides sp. InS609-2. The sequence continues at coordinate 675,243 of NZ_CP060034.1, forward strand.
GCAGGATCCGCGCGCCCGGCAGGCCGAGGACCGGCAGGTCTCCCGAGCCACCCAGCACGGCACCCGCCTGCAACTCGTCGTAGGCCACCCGGTGGTAGAGCGCACCGTGCGGCTTGACGTACCGCACGCTCGTGCCCGCGGCGGTGGCGATCGCGGTCAGCGTGCCGACCTGGTCGGCCACCTGCTCGCGCAGCACCTCGGCCGGCACGTCGAGCGCGACCCGGCCGAAGTGCTCCCGGTCGTCGTAGGACACCTGGGCACCCACCGAGACCCCGAGGCGAGCCGCCTCGGCACACACGTCGCGCATGATCGTCGCGGAGCCGGCGTGGTAGCCGCACGCCACGTTGGCGCTCGTCACCACCGCCAACAGCCCGGCGTCGTCGGTGATCTCCTCGCCGAGGTCGGCGTTCAGGTCCAGCGTCACGAAGCCAGTGTCACCTCTCCTGCGAGAACGCCGCGTCGAAGGCCGCCGTGGGTGGCGGGCCGGCCGTGACCTGGGCGACGTCGTCGCGACGATGGTCAACCTCGTCAACCCCTCGGTGGTCGTCATCGGCGGTCAACTCGCTCTCGCCGGTGAGCACCTGCTGGCCGGCATCCGCGAGGTCGTCTACACCCGCTCCCTGCCACTGGCCACCGAGCACCTGCGCATCATCCCGTCGCGCGCGGGCACCGAGGCGGGCGTGCTCGGCGCGGTCGCCATGGCCGTCGAGCACACACTGTCGCCTGCGTCCATCGAGGCGGCGTCGGAGACCCTCGCAGCGTCGGGCTAACGTTCCGGGCATGCAGCCCCCGCTCACTCCACCTGTCGCCGAACGCCGCCCCGTCACGTCCGAGTTCCACGGTCGCGAGCGCACCGACGCCTACGACTGGCTGCGCGCCAAGGAAGACCCGGACGTGACGTCGTACCTCGAGGCGGAGAACGCCTACACGACCGAGCGCACGGACCACCTGGCCGACCTGCGCCAGTCGATCTTCGACGAGATCAAGGCACGCACGCGCGAGACCGACCTGTCGGTGCCGAGCCGCAACCGCGGCTGGTGGATCTACTCCCGGTCCTTCGAGGGCAAGGAGTACGGCGCGAGCTGCCGCGTCGCCGTGGCGGACGAGGCCGACTGGACTCCCCCGCAGCCCGCACAGGACGCCGCACCCGACGAGCCGGCGCTGCCCGGCGAGGAGGTGCTGCTCGACCTCAACGAGCTGGCCGAGGGACACGAGTTCTTCTCGCTCGGTGGCTCCTCGCTCAGCCTCGACGACACGATGCTGGCCTGGTCGACCGACACCACCGGCGACGAGCGCTACACCGTGCGCTTCAAGGTGATCGCGACCGGCGAGCTGCTCGACGACGAGATCACCGGTGTGCTCGGCGGGGTGACCTGGTCACCCGACAACCGCAGCGTCTACTACTCCACCGTCGACGACTCCTGGCGCTCCGACAAGGTCTGGCGCCACCGGCTCGGCACCCCCCAGGCCGACGACGAGATCGTCTTCCACGAGGCCGACGCGCGGTTCTCCGTCGGCGTGGGCCGCACCCGCAACGACCGTTTCATCATGCTGGCCAGCAGCTCCAAGACCACTGCCGAGTGGCACGTTCTCGACCTGGTCGACCCCGAGGGCGAGTTCCGGCTGTTCGCGGCCCGCCGCGACGGGCTGGAGTACGGCCTCGAGGCAGCGGTCATCGGCGGCGAGGACCGGTTCCTGGTGCTCCACAACGACGCCGGGCCTGACTTCGAGCTGGCCATCACGCCGGCCGAGCCGACCGCGGTCGACGAGTGGGTGCCTCTCATCAAGCACGACCCGAGCGTGCGGCTCGAGGACGTCGACGCCTTCGCCACCCACCTCGTCGTGCACCAGCGCAGCGACGGTCTGACCCAGCTGCGCATCCTCCCGCTCGACGACAGCGGCGTGGCCGACGACTACCTGGTCGAGTTCGACGACGAGGTCTACACGATCGGCTCGGGCGGCAACCCGTCGTTCGAGCAGCCGACCGTGCGCCTCGGCTACACCACGATGGCCACGCCTGCCTCGATCCACGACTACGACATCCGCACCCGCGAGCTCACGTTGCTGCGTCGTACTCCCGTGCTCGGCGGCTACGACCCGGCCGACTACGAGGAGCACCGGCTCTGGGCCATCGCCGACGACAGCGAGCGCGTGCCGATCTCGGTCGTCTGCCGCCGCGACGTCCGGTCCGGCGGCGGTCCGGTGCCGCTGCTGCTCTACGGCTACGGCGCCTACGAGATGTCGGTCGACCCCTATTTCTCCATCGCCCGGCTCTCGATGCTCGACCGGGGCGCGGCGTTCGCCATCGCGCACGTACGCGGCGGCGGCGAGCTCGGCCGCCGGTGGTACGACGACGGCAAGATGCTGCACAAGCGCAACACGTTCTCCGACTTCATCGCGTGCGCGCACCACCTCGTCGACACCGGCTGGACCACCCCCGAGCGACTGGTCGCAGAAGGTGGCAGCGCCGGCGGGCTGCTGATGGGCGCGATCGTCAACCAGGCGCCCGAGATGTTCGGCGGCATCCTCACCCAGGTGCCGTTCGTGGACGCGCTGACGAGCATGCTCGACTCCACGCTGCCGCTGACCGTCCCGGAGTACGACGAGTGGGGCAATCCCGAGGGCGACGCCGACGTCTACGACAACATGGCCAGCTACTCGCCGTACGACAACGTGGCGGCGCTCGACTACCCGCCAATCCTCGCCGAGACCTCCCTGCACGACACCCGGGTGCTCTATGTCGAGCCGGCCAAGTGGATCGCCCGGCTGCGCGCCACCGCCACCGGACGCCGCGACTTCCTGCTCAAGACCGAGATGAGCGCCGGGCACGGCGGCGTCTCCGGGCGCTACAAGTCGTGGCACGATCGGGCCTTCTCGCTCGCCTGGGTGCTCGACCGGATGGGCCTCGCCGACCGCTAGCGTGACGCGGGTGATCTTCGACCTCTTCTCGTACGCCGTCGGGCTGATCCCGCTGCTGGGCGCCGCTCTCCTGGTGTTCGTTTGGCTCCGCACGCGCCGCGTGAACGCAGCGCCGGCCGACGTCGTACTGCCTGCGGCCGACCAGTGGCACGCGCAGGTCTCGTCGTCGACGATGTTCGTCCGCGGCGGCCTCGGCACCATCAGCGTCGCCAGCGGTCACCTCGCGTTCCAGCCGGACGTCCCCGGCGAGCCGGCCTGGAGCGTGCCCGTCCCGACCCTGCTGGCCGGCAAGAACAGCATGCTGGAGCGCCAGGAGGTCTGGGTCGAGGCTCCGGGCTGGGGCCGGCTCAACATCACGGTCAGCCGCGAGCACATCAACCAGTGGATGGAGAACGACTTCAAGGACCTGCGGGAGCGGCGCTACGCCGATCAGCTCCTGTGGATGCTCGGCGCCGCGGGCGCCACGATCGTGCAGGGTTCCTGAGGGTAGCCCTCCACCCCTGAGAAGTCCCTGAGAGTTCCACCGCTCGGCAACTCCTGCGCCTCCTCGTGCGTCATTGGAGGTGAAGGCACGCAAACCCAGCGCACTGATGATCGGGAATCTGACGGGGTACCGGGCCGTTGAAGTAGGCGTGGGCAGTCGCACTCTGACGCTCACCGGGACGAGGAGGCGACACCATGGCTATTGCAACCGCAAAGAAGTTCGTACGTGAGATCGAGGGACGCGACAGCGTCGGCCTCTACCTCGACGAGATCGCCCGCACTCCCCTGCTCGACGCCGAGACGGAGGTCGAGCTCTCCAAGACCATCGAGGCCGGCCTGCTGGCCGAGAAGCTGCTCGAACAGGGCCGGGTCGGTCGCCGCAAGGGCGGCGCCCCGATGCAGGCCCGCCAGGAAGAGCTCGAGTGGCTGGCCGAGGAGGGCCGCAAGGCCGTCGACACCTTCATCAGCGCCAACCTGCGGCTGGTCGTGTCGATCGCCCGCAAGTACGGCCGGGCCCAGATGCCGATGCTCGACCTGATCCAGGAGGGCAACACCGGCCTGATCCGCGCGGTCGAGAAATTCGACTACACCAAGGGCTACAAGTTCTCGACCTACGCCACGTGGTGGGTGCGCCAGGCCATCACCCGGGGCATCGCCCAGCAGGCCCGCGTCGTACGCCTGCCGGTGCATGTCGTCGAGGAGCTCAACCAGGTCGGTGGCGCGCGCCGTACCCTTGAGCGCCAGCTGGGCCGCGACCCCGATCCGACCGAGATCGCTGCCGAGCTCGACATGGACGTCGACCGGGTGCTCGACCTGATGGCCTGGGGCCGCGAGCACGTCTCGCTCGACACTCCCCTCGATGAGGACGGCGACACGTCGCTGGGCGACCTGATGGCTCAGGAGACCTCTCCGGGGCCTGACCTCACGGTCCTCGACGTGGAGGCACGCGAGCGGCTCAACTCTCTGGTCGGACAGCTCGACGCGCGGGCGGCCGACATCATCCGGGCCCGATACGGCCTGGTCGACGGACGCCAGCACAAGCTCGCCGACATCGGCGCCCAGCACGGCATTTCCGCCGAGCGGGTGCGCCAGCTCGAGCGGGAGGCGCTGCAGAAGCTGCGTCGCCTGGGCGACCCCGACCTCGCCGCCTGACGCGAGACACAGCACCACCAGCCGATCGGCGGGGACCCTCCGGGTGCCTGCCGATCGTCATGAGCGGGCACAGCATTTGTTCGCGCCGGCTGCTGCCGCGCTGGCCTGAAACCCATGTGCATGATCTGCCGCCGGCTTGAGAGGCTTGGCCCATGACGCTGATCACCACCGCCATCGGCGCCGACCTCCTGCGCGGCGCCCTCGACCTGGAGCGCACCGAGCACGGACTGCTGCCGCACCGGCTGCCGGCCTGGGCGCGGGCCCAGTGCGCCGACGGGCAGCTGGCGATGGCGGAGTCACAGCCGTCCGGGGTGCGACTGGTGCTGCGCACCCGAGCCACGGTCGTCGAGCTGGACACGCTGCGCACCAAGATGGCCTATCAGGGTGCCCCGCCCCGCCCGGACGGCGTCTACGACCTGCGAGTCGACGGCCGGCTGTCGGCGCAGGCAAGCGTGACCGACGGAAACGTGCTGATGGTGGACATGACGACCGGGTCCGTGGAGATGCGGCCGGGGCCGGTCGGCACCGTCCGCTTCCGCGACCTGCCCGACCGGGTGAAGGACCTCGAGATCTGGCTGCCCCACAACGAGATCACCCAGCTGGTCGCGCTGCGCACGGATTGTCCCGTCGAGGCCGCGCCCGCCACCGGCCGGGTGGTGTGGGTGCACCACGGCAGCTCGATCAGCCAGGGCTCCGACGCTGCCAGCCCGACGGCGACCTGGCCGGCGTACGCCGCGTCCCTCGGCGGCGTGGAGCTGGTCAATCTGGGCTTCGGAGGCAGCGCGCTGCTCGACCCGTTCATCGCTCGCACGATGCGGGACACCGCCGCCGACCTGATCAGCGTCAAGATCGGCATCAACCTGGTCAACACCGACGTGATGCGCCTTCGGGCGTTCACCGCCGCGGTGCACGGCTTCCTCGACACCATCCGCGACGGGCATCCCACCACCCCCCTGCTCGTCGTCTCCCCGATCCTGTGCCCCATCCACGAGGACACGCCCGGTCCCCTCGCCCCGGACTTCAGCAGCCTCAGCGAGGGGAAGGTCCGGTTCGTGGCCACGGGTGACCCTGTGGAGCGCGCGGCTGGGAAGCTGACCCTCAATGTGATCCGTGACGAGCTGGCCCGCATCGTGAAGCAGCGGGCAGCCGACGACCCGAACCTGCACCACCTCGACGGCCGGGACCTCTACGGAGAAGCGGACTTCACAGAGCTTCCCCTGCCCGACCAGCTGCACCCGGACGCCGCCACGCACACCCGCATCGGCGAGCGCTTCGCCGCCCTGGCGCTCGGCGGCCCGTGGTCTCATACGTCACCGTCGCCCGGCTCGTAGCCATCTGTTCCGCTCGTCGTACGCACCGGTGAGCGTCCCCAACTTGGGGATTCCACGGTCGCCCGGTGGGACCTGTACTTGGGGTCGTCCAGCCCGTCGAGCCGAGAAACGTGCCGATCATACACCGTCACCTGATCCACAGCACGTTGTCGGCCATCACCGGAACACTACTCAGTAGGCAACGTCACTCAAGGCCGCCGACGCCTCTTCGGCCTGCGACGTGGCGTCGTCCGGCACCGGCTCCTCGGCGGCCTTCCGCTCCTGCCAGAGCTGTACGGCGACCACGGTGGCCGCGGCATCCTCGATGCGCTCGCGGGAGATGGTCCCCTCGATGATCGCCTTCGTGACCGTGGCATGCGTGCCGGCCGTGTCGGACGGCATCAGCAGCAGGTCGGCGCCGGCCCGGAGGGCGGTGACGCCAGGCAGCTCGCGAGTCGCGACCGCGCCCATGCCCATCGAGTCGGTGATCGCGACCCCGTCGAAGCCCATGTCGTCGCGCAGGAAGTCGTACATCTCTGGCGCCATGCTCGCCGGCACACCCGGCGCGAGCGCCTCGACGTCGAGGTGGCTGAGCATGATCGACGGGGCGCCGGCCCTGATCGCGGTCTTGAACGGCAGCAGGTCGTGGGCGCGCAGCTCGTCGAGCGACTTGGTGAGGCGCGGCATGACCAGATGGCTGTCGGCGGTGGCCGAGCCGTGGCCCGGGAAGTGCTTGGCGGTCGAGACGATGCCGGCGTCGTCGTACCCGCGCACGGCGGCCGCGGTCGCCGTCGCGGCGGTGCGCGGGTCGATGCCGGCCGAGCGGGTACCGATGGTCGGATCCGCCTCACCGATGGTGACGTCGGCGACGGGGGCGAACACCCAGGTGAAGCCGAGCTGGCGCAGTTCGAGGCCGGAGGCACGCGCGGCGCCCAGCACGGCCTTGCGTCCGGCGCGACCGCCGTCGGCCCGGTCGCGCTCGACCGCGGCGCCCGCGACCTGGAAGGCCGGGAACGTCGTGGCGATGCCGCGCAGGTGGGCCACCGACCCACCCTCCTCGTCGACTCCGACGACCGCGGGGAACTCGCGTCCGTCGGCAGCCACCGCGTCGCTGATCGCCTGCGTGGTCTCCAGCACCTGGGCCTCGTCGGTGACGTTGGCTGACGTGACGCACATGCCGGCCAGGTGCAGGTCGCTCACCAGCGAGGCCGCCTCCTGCGGGTCGGTGCTGAAGTAGCGCCCGACGATGACCTGTCCGGCCAGCTGCTCGGGCGACCAGTCAGCCACGAGCTCGTGCGCCTCGGCGATCTCGGCCTCGGTCGGCCCCCACAGCGTGGGCTCGTCGGGGGCAGGCTCGTCGGGTGCCGACTCGGATGACTTCGGCGAGACGGAGGGAGCGTCCTCGGAGGGCGCCGATGCGCCTTCCGGTGACGACATCGAGCACGCGGCCAGCGCCGCCGCGGCTGCCAGGCCGCAGGCGGCTACGCGAAGTCGTCGGGCTGTCAGTCGCACGCCGGGACGCTACCTCGCAGGTCCTCGAAGACCTCAATCACGCGGTCCCTCAGGTCGTCGACTGAGCCGGTGTTCTCCACGACGTACGTCGCGACATCGAGGCGCTCCTCACGACTCGCCTGGGCGTCGAGGCGAGCCTGCGCGTCGGCCTCGGACATGCCGCGTATGCGCACCATCCGGTCGCTCTGCACCTCGGTTGGCACATCGACCACGATCACCGCGTCGAACGACCCGGCCTGCCCCGTCTCGACCAGGAGCGGGATGTCGTGCACGACGATCGCGTCGGGTCCGGCCGCCCCCTCGAGCTCGGCGCCTCGTGCGCGCACCCGCGGATGGATGATCGCCTCGAGCGTGCGTCGCTTCTGCTCGTCGGCGAACACCAGCGCCCCCAGACTCGGCCGGTCGAGACCTCCGTCGTCGCCCAGCACCTCCGGCCCGAAGGCCTCCACGATCTCGGCCAACCCGCTGGTGCCCGGCGCCACGACCTCGCGTGCCAGCACGTCGGCGTCGACCACGACCGCACCAAGGCTCGCCAGCATCGCTGACACGGTGCTCTTGCCGGAGGCCACGCCTCCGGTGAGTCCGACCCGCATCATCCTGCGTCTCCCGCTCGTGCGGCCTCGAGGTAGAGCAATGAGATCAGGCTGTGGAAGTAGTCGACCCGCTTCCTTTCCCCGGCGAGACACTTCTGGTTGTGCAACGAATAGTGCACCTGCCGCATCACGCGCACGCGGTTGGCCTCGTAACGCTTCGTCGTGTCCGGGTTGTGCGTCGTCTCGGGTCGCTGCTGCACCTTGGCGAAGCTGGCGGCACCGGTCTGGAAGCCACGTCGCAGGAGGTTGAGTGTGCCGCCGGTCGACTCCAAGGGTCCGTCGAGGACCCGTACGATCCGGTCGAGCACCTGCGCCCTGCCGGCGACCTTCTCGAGCTCGTCTGGCTGGGTGTCCTCGAGCCATCCGAACACGTCCTCGGGAAAGAGCGCTCGCTCGCGGTCGTACTCAGCATCGTTTTCGCTGTAGAGCCAGCCGTGCGCGGCCAGGTGCTCACAGAGCTCTAGCTCGAACGTGGCCTCGTGGTAGTCAGCCATTAGTGCCCCCGGAGTAGCTCATTCGGCCCATGATGCCCGAGTGGTGATGCTCGGAGGAGTTGACCAGATCCATTGGCTTCACCTCAGCTGTATCAACTCCCGCAGACTCAACCCCGGTCGAGCAGCACGTCCATGACGCGCGGCGCGTAGAAACGCCTGTTGTAGGTGGCCGCGTCCCACGGCTCCAGGAGCCCGAGTTCGATGAACGTGGCCACCAGTGCGTTGGCCCGCCCGACCGACACGCCGAGACCGCGAGCGGCAGCCTTCACCGAGAAGGAGGGGTTGGCCACCGAGAAGTCGACCAGCAGAAGCGCACTGTCGGCGCGCAAGGAGGAACCGCGGACAACTTCTTTCAGATCTGCTTGCACACGCACCAGAGCTAGCATCTGCCGGTGTGTCAGCTCCGCGGATTCACGCAGGCCGGTGGCGAAGTACTCGACGTAGCTGTCCCAGTCGCCGCTGACACTGACGCCGAGCAATCGCTCGTAGTAGTCCGTCCTCCGCGCTTCGAACCACGGCGAGATGGTCAGGGTCGGTTCTTCCAAGAGTCCCATGGCGTGCAGGTGGAGGATAACCAGCAGTCGACCGATGCGACCATTGCCGTCGTTGAACGGGTGCAACGTCTCGAACTGATAGTGGGCCATCGCGCACGCGACCACCGGATCGAACTCTCCGGTGTGGTCTGCCCTCATCCAGTCGAGGAGCTCACGCAGGTCACCCACCAGGTCGTCGCCCGGCGGAGGTGGGACGAACCTCGCAGCGCGGATAGGGAGCTCACCGAGAGCAGCGTCTGCGCGCCGACCGATCGCGACCTGGATGTCGCGGACCTGTCCCGACGAAGGTCCGTCGGATGAGGTGCCCGTGACGAGGAGCCGCTGTAGATCTTCGAGCATGCCCAGGGAGAGCGGGCGACCGTCGCCGATCCAGCCGAATGCGTGATTCGCCATCTGGACATAGTTGAGGATCTCGCGCAGGTCCGCGCTTCCCGGCCTCTCCTCGTCGGCGGTCAGGACGTCGCTCAGGGGAGCGTACGTGCCCTCGAGCGCCGAGGTGGCCTGCGCCTCTCTACGCAGCGTGGGCCGGCGTAGCAGTGTCGGGTTGGGCAGCCGCCGGGCAGTGCTGTCCAGCGCGGCCAGGGCCGCGCGGGAATCGGCTATCGCGAGGTACGTCGACCCCTGGAGCAGGGGTGACTGGCGTGGCAGAGGCGCCGGTCGGAACGCCCGGTGTGTCCAAGGCCCCTTCCGCGGGTCGTGGCCAGAAATCTCGACAGGGTGCCGGTCGAGTTGTTGTCGAACATTGTCACGTCCACTTTTGCAGCCTAATGCCAATTCACAGAGATTTGCTCGGTGACACTTCTCGGGAACGATCATTCCCGCCCGGTGTCACCGTGCCAGACAGCACCGGCGCTTCTCAGCCTCAACCTGGCGCGGTCAGTCTGAGAGCCGCACATCGATTGTGCCCCGTCACGGCGGTCGTGATGAGGGCGGAACGGCGCTCCTTGAGGAGTGTCACCAGCGCTCGACTCTCTTCGATGAGGTCGTCTATCGATCCCGTCTGATCCCGGATACCGGCCAATGCCAGGCGCTGCGCCTCGACGGTCGGGAGCTCCATAGGGAGGTTCAGGATGTCTGACTGGCTGATGTTCTGCATCGAGTGGCTTGCCCCGGTGCCTCGAGCTCGATGAGGTCTCGAATCGGGCGGGTTCCGAGATCCCACGAGAAGCTGCTGCTCGACGCCGGGACGTACGGCCAGCGCATCCGCGGCGGGCTCACCACCGGAGACCTCGTCAGCGCTGCGTGAGGCCGGCCTTGGCGGCGTACTTCCGCGCCTGTTCGTCGGGATCGATCGTCCCGCCGAGCAGGCGCGTCGTCGTCCAGTGGCCGACGTCGAGCCCGGAGAGCCGGGCGTGCTCCTCGATCTCCCCCCGCAACGATGACGCGAGCACCATCAGGTCGTCGCCGGTAGGAGCCGTGCCGGTCACCGCCTCGGTGCCGGCCATCAGATGCTTGAGCGGCGGGTGCTCGGTGAAGCGCCGTACGCCGAGGTGGTCGGTCGCCGCGTCGAGGTGCCGCTCGTGGTCGGCCAGGAAAGACGCGAAGTCCATCAGCAGCCACTGCTCACGGTCGAAGACCTCGAATCCGCGCCGAAGCTGGCTCCCGTAGTAGCCGCGCACCACACCATTCGCCAGCCGGAACCGCTTGCGGGCCTCAGGCCCGCCCAGCTCGCCCGGGATCTCGGCCGGGAACTCCTGGGGCCGCCAGGCCATGAACTCCGGCCAGTCGGGCCCGGCCTCTCCTTCGCGTGAACGCGTCATCACCCAGTGCGAGAACACCCGGTCGATCGGGTCGCGGAACAGCGCGATCAGCCGCATCTCCGGGTTGTAGGCATGCATCCGCTCAAGCGCATGCGGCCACACCAGGTAGCGCGGACTCGCGTCCCCCATGTGCCGGTGCGCCCTGCGCCGACGAGCCACGGCGTACGACGCGTGGTCGGTGTGGTCCCAGTCGACCGCGTCGTCGTCGAAGTACCGCAGCTCCTTGCGGGGCGCCCGCGCGATGTTGACGTGAGCGTCGAGCAGCGACGACAGCGTGGACGTGCCGGCCTTCTGTACGCCGACGATCGAGAACGTGTACGGCTGCCAGCCCAGCGGCGGTTCGCCTGTGCTGGATGACGAGGCGACGGGCATGCGCCGGGACGCTAGCACGCAGCCCGCGTGACAGGATCCTCGTCGTGAGTGAGCACGTGGACATGCGCCCCGGCGACCGGGTGCTGCTGCTGCAGCCCGGCTCCGCGGCGTACGTCGACCTGGTGATCAGCCTGCTCGCCGCCGGCATCTTCCCGGTGCCGCTCGATACCCGGCTGACCGAGCCCGAGCTGGCCGGAATCGTCGAGGACGTCGACCCGCGACTGGTCGTCGACTCCCCCGACCTGCTCGCCTCCATGGTCGAGCACACCCCCGAACGCTTCCGGCTCGGACTGCCGCTGGGCCGGCCGATGCACGTCACCAGCGGCACCACCGGACGACCCAAGCCCGTCGACTCCGGCACGCTCGCCGTGGCCGGGGCCGAGGCGCTGCTGGCCGAGGAGTGCGAGCTGTGGGGTTTCACCGCCACCGACGTCAACCTCGTCATCAGCCCGCTCCACCACTCCGCGCCGCTGCGGTTCGCGATGGGCACCCTGTTGGCCGGCGGCCGGTTGGTTGTCCCGGGCGCCTTCGACGCTGCGCGCGTCACCGACGTGATCGGCACCGAACGTCCGACCACGATGTTCTGCGTGCCCGCGCACCTGCAGCGGCTCTTCGCGCACTGGGACGACGTCGGCGTGCCCGACCTCTCGTCGTTCCGGCTGGTCGCGCATGCCGGCGCGCCCTGTCCGCCGTCGATCAAGAGGCGACTTGTCGAGCTCTTCCCCGACGGCAGCACGTGGGAGTTCTACGGCTCGACGGAGGGCCAGTTCACCGCCTGTCGGTCCGAGGAGTGGCTCGCGCGTCCCGGTACCGTCGGCCGCGCCCGGCCCGGCCGCCGGCTGTTCCTCGACGACGACGGCCACATCTGGTGCGTCGTACCCGAGCACGCGCGGTTCACCTACCGCGGCGCACCCGACAAGTCCGCTGCGGCCTGGCGCGACACCCCAGACGGACCGGCGTTCACCGTGGGCGACCTCGGGCGGCTCGACGACGACGGCTACCTATGGCTCGACGGCCGCCGCGAGGACCTCATCATCACCGGCGGCGTGAACGTCTACCCCGTCGAGGTCGAGAACGCGTTGCGCGAGCACCCCGGCATCGACGACATCGCCGTGTACGGCGTCCCCGACGACCGTTGGGGGCAGCGCGTGTGTGCCGCCGTGGTCGGCACCGCCTCCGCCGAAGAGCTCGACGCCTTCGCACGCACCCGACTCGCGCCACCCAAGCGACCCAAGGACTACTCCTTCCTCTCCGACCTGCCGCGTACGGCGACCGGCAAGGTGCGACGTACCGACCTCGGTGCTAACGAATCGTCCTGAGTGGTCCCTCGCCAGCCGTCGGCGGCTCGAAGTGGTCGAAGTGCTCGGCTGCGAGCTGATCGGGCAGCACGCAGTCGTCGCGATGGCTGCCGCGCTTGGCCCTGAGGCGGTTCAGGACCGTTTCGCGGTCGGAGCGGCAAGGTCGAGAGCCCGCGACGCCACATCTCCGCGTCGAAGGAGAGTCGGACCATGCCATCGATCTCCAGCCGCCTGGCGTACGTCGACTTTCCCGACCCGGAGGGACCGCACATGAAGATCACACGGCTCGCGGGTGGACCCTACGCTCCGCGAGCCTCACTCTCGTCGGTGGAAGGCGACCTTGCCGGTCTGGGTGTGGCTGGTGGTGTAGCGCTGGTCGTGGGCCAGCCGGTGATGTCGGTGGCACAGGAGGCGGCCGTTGTCGAGGGTGGTCGGCCCGCCGCGGGACCACGGGACGTCGTGGTGGGCGTGGCAGAGGCCCGGTGGCATGTCGCAGCCGTCGGCGGTGCAACCACCATCGCGCAAGGCCATCGCGAGGCGTTGGGACTTGTCGTGCAGGCGGCGGGTGCGGCCGAGGTCGAGTACCCGGGACTCGCCATCCAGCACCGCCGGGACTATTCCGGCCTCGCACGCCAACCGTCGGGCTTCGCCGGCGGACACCCGGCCACCGGTGTCCAGGGTCGCCGCGGACAGTCCGCCCTGGAGGGTCTCGAGGGTCATCGTGACGACCACGGTGGCCGAGACCCCGCCGCTGGTCGGCAGGTGCCGGTCGGGGTAGGTCTCGACCCATTCGGCGAGCGCGAGCCCCAGCCGCAACGCCGTCGGCACTGGGTGGGTCGCGTCGTACGAGCCGAAGCCGTGGGCGACGCGGTGCTTGGGTGCGGCCAGGGCGAGGAGCTGTTTGCGGAGCATCTGCCCGACAGCCGACGGCAAAGTGAACCGGCCGTGGCAACGCCCTTGGCCGTCGTCGGTCATCGTGAACCGGGTGGTCGCGTCGGCGTGGGCCTCTTCGGCCTCAAGCTGGCGGGCCTCCTCGGCATCGGCGACCTCGGGCGCGACGACGTCGAGGATGCGCCGGCCCAGGACCCGCAACGCGGCCGCGTCGTGATCGGCGGCCAGGGCCAGCAACCGGGTCTGAGCCCGGTCGACCACCACAGGGTCGACGGTGCCGGGCAGCGCCTCGATAGCGTCGACGAGCACCTGCGCCTGGTCGGCCAACACGTCACCGGCGGCCAGCGCCGCCCGGCCTGGGGCATGCCGGTCAGTGTCCAGGGCGTGGGCCAGCACCATCGCCCGGCGAGCACCAGCCCTGGTCTGCCGGGTGGCCACCGCCCACCCGCCGGATTGAGGAGGTCGCGCAGCGACCGTCTCGAAATCACACCGCGGTCGATGCGGCACCGGTGGCGTCGCCCAGCCGCCGGCGGTCGGCCTCGGCCGCCACCCGGAGCTCGAGCTCCCGGACCCGGGAATTCAGCCGGGACAGGTCAGCAAGTGCCGCCGCGACCTCGACATCACCCAGGGGCGGCAACGGCACCGCGGCTAGCTCATCGAGGGCCGCGTGCACACCCGCCAGCCCGGACACCAGTGGTCGCGTCGGCGTCTGCCACAGCGTCATCGAAGCCACCCCCATCGCGCGTCAGAGACCGTGACCGGCAGCGACTGCCACCGGGCATCTCACGTGTCTCGACACAGCGCGCCTGTGAGGGGCGAACCACCCACCGGGTGGTCCGGGCCGAGCCCATCAGCGTCGACATGTTGGCTCGAACTTGTGTTCGATTCCAGGCATATCAAGGTCACGCGTCAAGGCCCCTCAGCCAGTTTCCAGAGCGCATGCCCCGTCGCAGTTTCGTCGATCCCGACTGGGGCCGACAATCCTGCCGGTCGGCGTACTCGGCCTGGTCTTCGTGGTGCTCCCATGCTGTGCGACAGCAGCTACCTCGCGCCGTCCGGCGGCGCCTACGTCGGCCTCGGTGACCGGCCGCCGTCGTCTGGGCACGCCGAAATGGCGAACGGCCCACCAGCCAAGGCTGGTGGGCCGTTCAGATGCTTTCAGCGGGTCAGTTCGAGCCGCCGGTGAGCTTCTCGCGGAGGGCCTGCAGAGCCTCGTCGGAGGCCAGCGAGCCGCTGGTCTCGACGGTGCTGCCGCCATCCTCGGTGGTGGCCTCGTCGCCACCGGAGCTGTACGACGTCGCCTCGCTGGCCTCGACCGCAGCCACCTTGGCCTCGGCCTGCTGCTTGACGTGCGCCTCCCAGCGGGTGTGCGCCTTGGCGTACTGCTCTTCCCAGACCGCACGCTGGTCGTCGAAGCCGTCGAGCCACTCGCCGGTCTCGGGGTCGAAGCCCTCGGGGTAGATGTAGTTGCCCTGGTCGTCGTACGTCGCCGCCATGCCGTAGAGCGTGGGGTCGAACTCCTCGACCTCGGTGGCAGCAGCGGTCTCGTTGGCCTGCTTCAGCGACAGCGAGATCCGGCGACGCTCGAGGTCGATGTCGATGATCTTGACCATGACGTCGTCGTTGACCTGGACGACCTGCTCGGGGATCTCGACGTGACGCTCGGCGAGCTCGGAGATGTGCACCAGGCCCTCGATGCCCTCTTCGACACGGACGAACGAGCCGAACGGCACCAGCTTGGTGACCTTGCCCGGGACGATCTGGCCGATCTGGTGGGTCCGGGCGAAGTGCTGCCACGGGTCTTCCTGGGTGGCCTTGAGCGACAGCGAGACGCGCTCGCGGTCCATGTCGACGTCGAGAACCTCGACCGTGACCTCGTCACCGACGGTGACGACCTCGGACGGGTGGTCGATGTGCTTCCAGGACAGCTCGGAGACGTGCACCAGGCCGTCGACGCCACCGAGGTCCACGAAGGCACCGAAGTTGACGATCGACGAGACGACACCCTTGCGGATCTGACCCTTCTGGAGCTGGGTCAAGAAGCCGTGGCGAACCTCGGACTGGGTCTGCTCGAGCCAGGCACGGCGCGACAGGACCACGTTGTTGCGGTTCTTGTCGAGCTCGATGATCTTCGCCTCGAGGACCTGGCCGACGTACGGCTGCAGGTCGCGGACGCGACGCATCTCCACCAGCGAGGCGGGCAGGAAGCCGCGCAGGCCGATGTCGAGGATGAGGCCGCCCTTGACGACCTCGATGACGGTGCCCTCGACGACGCCGTCTTCTTCCTTGACCTGCTCGATGGTGCCCCAGGCGCGCTCGTACTGGGCGCGCTTCTTGGACAGGATCAGCCGGCCTTCCTTGTCCTCCTTCTGGAGAACCAGGGCCTCGACCTTGTCGCCCACGGAAACGACCTCTGAGGGGTCGACGTCGTGCTTGATCGAGAGCTCACGGGAGGGGATGACACCTTCGGTCTTGTAACCGATGTCGAGGAGGACCTCGTCACGGTCGACCTTGACGATGGTGCCCTCGACGATGTCGCCGTCGTTGAAGTACTTGATGGTCGCGTCAATTGCCGCGAGGAAGTCCTCTTCGGAACCGATGTCGTTGATCGCGATCTGAGGCGCGTCGTAATCGGGAAGAATCGAGATGGTGCTCGTCATAAGGGAAGTGATTCCTTGGGTGGTCAGAAAGTCGTCCGGGCACGCAGGAAGCCCCGTTTCACTACCGTGGAGTTGAGATAGCGAGCGAGCGTCCACTCCTGTGGGACCCAGGCGGACTTCAAGCGCCTCGTGAGTCTACGCGCGGGCGCGCTGGTGAGTCCAACCGAGGCCGCACGCTCAGGGCAGCGCCCAGCGGATCGCCCCGGTCGAGACGGTGCCGAGCGCGCGGGAGACCAGCTGGTCGGCGACCGGCAGGGCCGGCGGCAGGCCCAGCGGACGGCGTGTCCATCGGGGCAGGAGCCCGACGGCGGCGGTGGCGAGTGCGGCGTACGGCGCCCGGGCGACGAGGGGCAGCGGCGGCTTCCAGAGCACGTGGCCGACGGCCTCGCGAGCCGCCGGCGTCGCCTTCAGCTCGGGCCGGAAGGACCGCATCACCTCGGCCAGCTCGGCCTCGGTGGCCGGCGGCTCCGGCACTCCCAGTCGACGGGCGACCTCGCCCTGCTGGGCGACGTACTCGTCGCGACCGGCCTGGTCGAGCGGCCTGCGCCCGTACGTCGAGTGCGCAAGCAGGAAGCTCTCCACCTCGGCCACGTGCACCCACATCAGCAGATGCGGGTCCGCCGCTGTGTACGCCGATCCGTCGGGCATCTCCCCCGTGACCCGACGGTGGATGGCGGCCACGATGTCGACGGCGCGCTGGGCGTCGTCGGCGGCGCCGAACGTGGTGGTCGCCAAAAAGGTGCTGGTGCGGGCCAGCCGGCCCCACATGTCGCCGCGGTAGCCGGAGTGGTCGGACACCGCCTGCATGGCTGCCGGGTGCAGGGTCTGGAGCAGCACCGCGCGCAGGCCGCCGACGAACATCGACGCGTCGGAGTGGACCTGGGTGATCGGGCTGCCGGTCTCGAACCAGCGGGGCCCGGGCGTCTCATGGATCCGCTCACGGTGCTTCGGCCCGTCGGGTCCGGCCACCCGGAGGAAGAGTGCGTGTCCCATCCGCCCGCGCAGGTCATCGACGTAGCTCATAGGAGCCATCGTGCCCGTCAGGTGGTGACGTGCACGTTCCTCCTGGCGGCGATGGCTCTCAGCAGGTCGTGCGCGCGGTCGGCCACCGGGTTGGCACCGCGGCGAGCGGCCAGCCCAACCAGTGCCCACATGTCGGCCGAGTGCGCCAGCTCGACTGTCTCGGCCGGGTCGCCGCCGTGGCGGTCGACGTACGCCGTGACGACTGCCTCGACCCAGGCCGGGTGCCGCTCGAAGCGCAGCACGTTGCCGAGGTCGGTGCAGGGGTGGCCGCTGTGCGCGAACTCCCAGTCGAGGAGCGCCGTGACGGTCAGCGTCTCCGGGTCGACGATGAGGTTCTTCGAGTTGAAGTCACTGTGCACTAGGCAGGTGCGGCCGACGGTGTCGAGGAGGTCCTGCGCGGTGTCGGCCACCTCCGCCAGCCCGGCCCGCTCGTCGGCGGTCCAGTGCGCGTACGCCGCGGCGTGCTGGTCGACCCACTCGGAGAGGTCGAGGGTGAAGGGCTCGACGGCCAGCGTGCCGTCTCGGAACGTGCCGCTCTCCAGCGTCGGCATCCCGGCCAGCGTCGCCACCAACCTGCCGACGTCGCGGCCGAGCGTCGCCAGGCCTGCCTGGTTCAGCGTCGGGAGCAGGACGTCACCGCGCTCCCCCTCGACGAACGCCGTCACGAGCATGGCCGGCACGTCGGCCTCCGGGACGGCGCGGCGTACTTCGAGGACGTCGGCCACCGGCACCAGCCCGCGCACCAGCCGCAGCAGCGCCGCATCGATCTCGGCGGCATGCTCGCCGCGGTCGCCGGGCCGGGCGTAGATGCGCACCACCGAGCGCTCTCCGGCCGCCTGCGCGAGGAACGTCTCCCCCGACCAGCCTCCGGCCAGCGGGGTCAGCTCCGACAGGTCTTCGTTCACCCGGCTGATGCTGCCACGCCTCGCCGCTGGTTGAGGTGCGACGAGTGCAGCGAGGAGCCTCGAAACCGAGGCTGAGAGGCGCAGGGCTAGCCTCGACCCGTGCAGGACCACCTCCCCCAGTCCGTGCGCGTCGAACGGCGCCCCGTCACCGAGACGGAGTCGCGCCGCGCCAACGGCCCCGACTGGGACCGCTACGCCGACGAGTACCAGGCCACCCACGGCGGCTTCCTCGGCGACGTCGGTTTCGTGTGGGGTCCCGAGGGCTTCACCGAGTCCGAGGCGGGTGCTCTCGGCGAGATCCGCGACCGCGACGTACTCGAGGTTGGGAGCGGCGCCGGGCAGTGCTCGCGCTGGGTACGCAGCCAGGGCGGCCGGGCCGTGGGCCTCGACCTCTCGCACCGGCAGCTCCAGCACAGCAAGCGGCTCGACGAGGAGACCGGCATCGCGGTGCCCTCGGTGCGCGGCACCGCCACCGCACTCCCCTTCGCCGACGACTCCTTCGACGTGGTGTTCTGCTCGTTCGGGGCGCTGCAGTTCGTCAGCGAGATCGGGGTCGCCCTCGACGAGACGGCGCGCGTGCTGCGCCCGGGGGGCCGCTACGCCTTCTCGATCACCCACCCGACGCGCTGGATGTTTCCCGACGACCCCGGCCGGCCGGGGCTCATCGCGAGCCAGTCCTACTGGGACCGGACGCCGTACGTCGAGGTCGACGATGCCTCCGGCGTCGTGTCGTACGTCGAGCACCACCGCACGCTGGGTGACTGGGTCGCCCTCCTGGCCGAGCGCGGCTTCGCCTTGCAGCGGCTGCTCGAGCCCGAATGGCCAGTCGAGCACGACCGGGTCTGGGGAGGCTGGTCCCGGATGCGCGGCCTGCTCACCCCTGGCACCGCGATCTTCGTGGCAGACCTGCGCTGAGCCGCGCAACGCAGCAGCCCCGAACGTCCGGGGACGATCGGGGCCGGCTGGTGTGGAGCGGTCTGGTCAGGCCTGGGCAGGCTTCTTCTCGCGGCTGCCAAGCGTCAGGAACACGCCAGCCAGCATGGCGAGCAGACCGACGATGCCGCCGGCCCACGGGAACCAGGTGCGGACCGCCTTGAGCAGCACGGACTTCGCCTTGTAGTCCTCGACATTGGCCTTGATCTGGCTCTCGGGGAACTCGCTGAGCGCCTGGGTCAGAGTCGCCACCCGCTGGCCCTCGTAGGTCGCGTAGGTGTCGACCTCTTCACGGCTCTTCATGATCACGCCGGTCTCGGGCTCGATCCACAGCGTCCGCGTGTTGGAGTAGACGCGGGTGAGGTCGACGTCGCCCTCCTCATCGAGGTCGAAGAAGCTGGCGGGGGCCGTGAGCGTGGCGTACTCGGTGGGCGGGATGACCGCCTCGAACTTGTATGTGTCGAGACCCTCGAGAGCCTCCGAGCCCTGGTAGTCCATCGAGACGCCCTTTTTCAGGGTGCTGTCGAAGTAGTCGTAGGCCTTCTTCTGGGTGTGGAACGGGAACTTCACCAGCTGGCCCTCGAAGTTCGCGTCGAAGTTGCGGTTCTCTTCGCCGGACTCCAGGTCGGAGCCGTCGGCCGCGTAGGTCTCGCAGCAGTCGACGGCCGCACCGGTGTTGGCGTCGAACGCGATCCGCAGGTGGCTGCCCGACAGCGGCGGCTCGCCGGAGTTGATGTCGAAGTTGGGCTCGTCGGTGTAGGTGACCTTCTCCCACACGTCGATCTGCTCGCCGGCGTCGTCACTGGCCAACTTGCTGGCCTCGACGTCGCCGACCACGTTGACGGTGGTCAGTAGATCCTTGGTCACCTCTTGTTGCTCAGCGATGGAGAAGATCGTGGCGCCCTTGGCCTCGGAGTAAGACACTGATTTCTGGTTCATCGGTGCGACGGCCAGCCGGTCGTAGGCATAGAACTTCATCATCAGTGCCATGACCAGCACCAGTACCCCAAGGCCGATGAGCACGGCGCCCAGTTTTCTACCCACGTGATTTTCCTCCCAGAAGTGACTCTCGGCGCGGAGCGTAGCAGCGTTGCTACTCACCAGTCACCTAGCGCGCCGAACCGGTCTACAGGGGCCGTGCGGTGTGGGATAGTCCAGCCCGTGTATGGCGCGCGTACGACCTCGTCCGACCACCGGAGGCAGCTCGGCGATCCGGTGGTCGCCGCGGGTCTGCTGATGGTGCTCCTGGCTGCCGGCTTCCGTGCCTGGGCGCTGTACCCGAGCTGGTTCTACCTCGACGACTACAACCTGCTCCGCTCGGCAGCCGCCCCCTTGACCGTCGAGAACCTCCTGGAGCCCTACAACGGGCACCTCATGCCCGGCGGTCGCCTCCTGTTCTGGCTCGCCGGACGCACCGGGCCGCTCCCGTGGCCGGCGGTCGCCACCATGCTCCTCGGGTTGCAGGTCGTGGCCTGGGGCGCTGCGCTGTGGATGCTGGTCCGCGTCTTCGGCCGCCGTTGGGGCATCCTCGTCCCCCTGGCTGCCTACCTCTTCTCCGCCATCACGCTGCCCGCCACGATGTGGGCGTCCGCAGCCGTGAACCAGCTGCCGCAGCAAGCCGCCCTCCTGGTGGCGATCGGCGCCTGGGTGGAGCACCTGCGCGGACGAGGGACGCGCTGGCTGGCCCTCACCCTGGCCGCGCTCGCCGTCGGCCTCTGCTTCTACGTGAAGACCATCGCGGTCGTGCCTGTGCTGCTGGTGATCGCCCTCGGCTGGTTCTCGACAGGGCGACCGCTTCGACGAACCGTGGCGTCCGTGCGGAGGACCTGGCCGGCCCTCGTGGGGCTGGCGCTCCTCACGTGCGCCTACCTCGCGTACTACCTGACGCAGGTGCCCCAGATCACCGGCCGAACCGACTGGAGCATCCTCGACCGCCTGTCGGACTCCATGCTCACCTCGTTCGTCTCGGGCGTCGTGGGAGGCCCGTGGCGGTGGACCGATCCCTCCCCTCCGACGGCGTTCGCAGACCCACCGAGCTGGGCGGCGCACGGCGCCTGCGTCGTCTTCGCCCTCGTCGTCCTGCATGCCGCCCTGACTCGGGTGCGCACGTTGCGGGCCTGGCTGCTGCTCGGCCTCTACCTCGGCGGTCTCATCGGCCTGCTGCTGACGAGCCGTGCCTCCAGCTTCACCTCGCTCATCGGCTTCGAGTACCGATACCTCACCGACTCGGCGGCCATCGCGGCCCTGTGCCTCGCGTTCGCCTACCTGGAGGTGCCGGGGGCACTCGGGTCCAGCAGTCCGCGCACGCAGCCGCTGTTCACCGGCCGGACGGACCGCCGCCTGGTCGTCGCCCTTACCTGCCTCGTGGCCGTGTCGGGCCTGGCGAGCAGCGTCCCCTACGTTGCCTACTGGCACGAGGGGAATGCCAGCGAGCCCTACCTCCGGACGCTCGCCCGGGAGCGCGACCGCGTGGGGATCGTCGACCTCGCGGACTCACCGGTCCCCGATGACGTCATGTCCCAGCTGGCCGCGCCGGACAACAAGGTCAGCTCGTTCGCAGCCCTGCTCGGAGCCGACCTGCGGTTCCCCGACAGCAGCGGCCAGCTGGGGGTCGTCGACTCGGACGGCACCATCCACCGTGCCCTGGTGGAGCCCGGCGTGGTCTCGGAGGACGGCCCGAGGGAGGGCTGCGGGTGGCCGGTGACGGACCGCGGCCGCGACATCCCGCTAACCGGTGCCGCCTTCCCCTGGGGGTGGTGGCTGCAGATCGGCTACCTGGCCTCAGCCGACTCACCCGTGACGGTCAGCGCGGGAGGCAGCCGCATCGACACTGACGTGCAGAGCGGGCTCAACACGGTGTACGTCATGCTGGACGGGACCTTCGACGAGGTGCGGATCGACGGGCTCGACGCCGACGTCACGCTCTGCGTCGACACCATCATCGTCGGTCAGCCGGTGCCGGGAGAGGTGCTCGAGTGACCAAGCATGGCAAGAACCGCGTGCAGCTGGCGCCGGAGTTCCCGGCGCTCGACACCATGCGAGCCATTGGCGCGCTGGCCGTCCTCACCACCCATGCCGCGTTCCAGTCGGGCGACTACCTGCGCTACGGCGTCTTCGGCTCGCTGCTCTCGCGACTCGACATCGGTGTCGCGCTCTTCTTCGTGTTGTCCGGATTCCTGCTCGCCCGGCCGTGGCTGGCCCGTGCCGCCACCCGCAGCGCCGGCCCCGGGCTGGGCCGCTACTACTTCAAGCGAGTGCTTCGCATCTACCCGGTGTACGTCGTCACGGTCGTCGCCGCGTTCACCCTGATCAGGGTCAACCACGGTCGTTCGTTCAACGACTGGGTCACCACCTTGCTGCTCGGCGACCCCTACGTCGAGAGCCGCCTCAACCAGGGGCTCACCCAGATGTGGAGCCTCTCCGTCGAGGTGGCGTTCTACGTCGTGCTCCCGCTGGTCATGTGGCTCGCGATCGGCGCGGGTCGCGAACTCCGCACGGCTCGCATCCTCACCCTGATGGCGGGTCTGACAGCGCTCACCGTGTGGTGGCACCTGGGCCTCGCCGACGTGATCGCACCGCACACCTCGGGCAACCCGATGATGTGGCTGCCCGCCTTTCTCGTGTGGTTCGCCGTCGGCATCGGCTTTGCCTGGGCGCACGTGCTGGGCCAGGGCTCCCACAATCCGCCGCGCATGGTGCGGGGCCTCTGGTCGATGGGTTCGATGCCGGGCGTCTGCTGGGTGCTCGCGGGCGGCCTGATGCTGGTCGCCGCGAGCCCGATCGCCGGCCCGACGCTGCTCTTCGTAGCCACGCCCGGGCAGTCGCTGACCAAGCACCTGCTGTATGCCGTGGTCGCCGGGCTGGTCGTCCTGCCCGGCATCTTCGCGCCCGTCGGGTCGTCGTACGCACGTGCGCTCTCGTGGTCGCCGCTGCGACACGTCGGGCACATCTCCTACAGCATCTTCTGCATCCACCTGCCGATCCTGTACGGCGTCATGTCGGTCACCGAGTACCCGCTGTTCGGGGGCCACGGCCTCCAGATCTGGACGCTGACCCTGGCCCTGTCACTGGTGGTCGCCGAGGTGCTCTACCGCGTGGTCGAGATGCCCTTCATGCGCCTGAAGGACCTCGGTCGCCAGCGCCCGCCGGCAGCGCCGCCGAGCAGGAAGCCGCAGACCAGCACCACGAGGTAGTGCGGCCAGTCGAGGTAGCCCGCCCACGTCTGCGCGCCGCCCCACGGCCTGACGGCGTACGCCGCGGCCGCTGGCAGCACGAGCGCCGCCAGCACCCACGGCGCCGACTCCGGCCCCCGGCGAGTCAGCACCGCGGCGACGAGGCTGCCGACGAGCCCGAGTGCGAGACCCCACCAGCCGGCGAGCACTCCTCCGCCCAGGGCAGCTGTCGCTACGGCGAGCAGGACCGGCGCGCGTGCAGCGCCGAGCGCGGCCCGCTGGTCATCACGCCACCTCCGGTCCGGCAGCAGTACGGCGACCGTCAGGGCGAGCAGCGCCAGCAACCCGGCCAGGAGACCCATCCGGTAGCCACGGTCGGGCGCGAACCAAGCACTGACCTCGTCGGCTCCGGTTGCCCGCCAGCCCTGCTGCCAGCCGTCGACGACCACGCTCTCGAGGGCATCGCCGTCCTGCTGGGCCTGCCAGCCGCGGTTGGCGTTCTGGCGCAGCACCACCACGTCGCCGGCATCGGTGCCGGCGTCGATGCGGGCCCGGCTGGGGTCGGGCCTGAACAGCGCAGCCGCCTTCGGCGAACCCAGGGCTACCGGGCCGGACGCCAGGACGACGGCGTCGGGCACGAACGCCGAGGATGACGTGAAGTCGACGACGTTGGGGCCGGCGACGAGCTGAACGGTCGATTCGCCGCACACGCTCACCGGCACCCGCGAGCCGGCGTACAGCTGGAGCGGACTGGCCGTGACGGACGTGTCGAGCAGGGTGCCGTTGACGGTCAGCGCCGGGCCCGAGCCGCAGGGCAGCCGCCGGGGCCGGGAGCTCAGCGACGACGCCGGGGCGAAAGGCATGCCCTCGATCCTCAGCTCGGAGATGCCGATGGGCAGGTCGGAGCCGAAGGACGAGAAGTCGAGGCTGGTGGCGGGCTCGGCCTCCTCGACCCGGAGGCGCAGCGTGTCGGTGCGGATCGGGGGGAAGCCGACCGCACCCTCGCGGTTGAGCTGCACCGTGCGGCTGCCGCCGGGCCACGACAGGGTGAGCTTCTCGGGTGCCCGCGCTGCGGTGTCGGCGGCGACCGACACGTCTAGCCCGGTGATGGTGCGCTTACCGAGCCAGCTCAGCCGCAGCTCGGGGCGCAGGCTGTCCATGGCGGCGGTCCACGTCGTACCCGTGCGGCCGTCGATGGCGGCGAACGCCCGGGCCCGCGAGTCGGGCACCCCCGTCGACGAGGCGGAGGCGCCGATCGGCAGGCCCTGCGTGATCTCGCTGTCCAGGTCGTTCGAGGGGCGTGGCCGGGCCCACAGCTCTGGCGTCCACTCACCGGCGGAGGCCAGGGTGAAGGTCCTGCGCATGTCGAACGGCTCTTCACCCTTGACGTCGCGGCCGATGACGCAGCGCACCGCGCCGTCGATGTCGACACAGCCGGTGCGGCCGTCGGCCAGGGCGCGCAGCGCGATCACGTCGGGGTCGCCCCACCCGTCGGGCAGCGACGGCAGCTTCAGGGCTCGCGAGACCGACACGTCGGGGACCTCGACCTCGGCCAGCTCCATCTGGTTGCCCGGCCGACCCGAGGCATCCTCGATGCGCAGCCACGAGGTCCCGGCGTCGAGCCGGATCGTGCGGGTAGCGCCCTCCCCGATCTCGATCGGCTCGGTCACGCCCTGGGCGGTGCGCACCTGCACGACCTGACGATCGGGGCCAACGGTCACCTGGATCGAGTCGACCTGGGTCTCCTCGCCGAGGTCCAGCTGCCACCAGGCGTCCTCGCCCGGCACGTAGTTGGCGCGCCACAACGTCTCCTCGTGGCTGTCGACAGCGGCATAGGGCAGCTCGCCGGGCTGGAGGTTGACGAAGGCGTCGGCGTCGGCCGTCGACGACGACGCCGTCACCGAGGCCGCCCCCGACGTGCTGGCCCGCGTCAGCCAGCGGGCGGCATCGGAGGGGAGGTAGTCGCGGGTGGGGTTGCCCATGTGGGTGCGGTCGCCGGGTGCCAGCGTCGCCGAGGTGCCGTCGTGCACGCGTCCGAAGTGTCGCTCCACCGATCGCAGACCGTCGGTGAGCACCACGGAGGTCTCGGGGGCGGGCGGCTCGTCGACATCGGTCGCCAGCTGCGTCGGCTGGTCCCCGAGCAGGCCGAGGTCCTGCAGGTCATAGAGGTCCTCGGCGCCGCCCACGACCACGGGCAGGCCAGTCGCGGAATACGCCGGCCCGTCGGTCGCCGTCGTCGGGGGGACGGCGTACACCTCGATGGCGGGGTAATCGTTCTGCCAACCGCCGTTGATCACGATCTTGGTGTTGCTGCGCTCGAGGTGCGCCTCGCCACCGACGGTGGGCCCGAACTGGGCGACGCGCTCGAGGCCGGTGGAGCCGTTGATCGCCTGGTGCACGAGCACCGGGTCGGGCTGCCCGTTGCGGCTGAGGTCGTTGCGGAGCACGAGGTGGGTGATGCCGGCCCGGGCAAGGTAACCGGTGAGGGCCGCCGAGCCCCTGCCCTGGTCGAGCTGGTGCGAGATCGCGTCGAGCATCCGGATGTTCTGCGGCGGCGCCAGGGGTACGGCGTTGCGCACTGCCCACGGCGACCGGGCCAGGGACTGCATCGGCTCGTCGCGCGGCTGGCCCCACACGTAGGTGCCGAAGGCGGAGCCGGGGACGAGCAGCGCCGTACCGGAATCGTCGATGTCCTTCAACCAGGCGGCGGCTTCGTTCCAGTAGTCGGGGACGTCCTGGAAGCCGGTCGACGGGGTGATCCGGCCGAGCACGCCCGGCACCGCGGCGCCGACGACGGCCAGGACCGCGGTGCCGACGATCACCGTGCTGGTGACGCGGCTCGCCCAGGCGTCGAGGTCGCGTGGTGCTCCCGGGACGACGGCCCGGCGTTGCTCGATGACGTGGTCGACGAGGAAGGCGACGCCGAGCACGAGCGGCAGCCGCAGGATCGGGTCGAACTTGTGCACGTTGCGCAGTGGCGCGAGCGGGCCGTCGAGCAGCCGGAACAGGTCGTCGGCGAACCAGCCGTGCACCCCCGACGCGTGCCCCATCGTCACCATGGCGAGACCCACGAGAACGCCCAGGCCGAGGAAGAGGCGGTGCTTGTTGCCACGCAGCAGGATCCCGGCGCAGCCGAGGAACAGCACCACGCCGCTGTCGATCGGCAGGTAGAAGTTGCGCAGCAGGTCGTTGCCCGCACGGTTGGTCGGGTCGATGTAGGGCACCCAGTTGGACGTGCCGCGGAGGGCGTCGAAGAGCGTCGTCGGGAACGTCGTGTTGGCCGCCGACTCGATGTAGTCGAGGAACGGCGGGCTGTAGGCGCCCATCACGAAGAGCGGGATCAGCCACCACAGCGTGCCGAGCACCGTGAACACCGGCCACCAGACCATCAGCGAGCGACGTCGCGGCCCGGGGCTTCGGGTGACGATCCACAGCACTCCCAGTGGGAGTACGGCGAACGTCGCCGCGGCGTTGACGCCACCGACCATCGCCACGGCCAGCGCGGCCAGGGCGGCGGCGCGTCGAGGCGACCCGCGCTCGGAGCCGCGCACCAGGGCCAGCAGCACCCACGGCGCGAGCGCGCTAGGCCAGGCCTCGATGGAGATCTGGCCAAGGGTGGTGAGCATCCGGGGCGAGAGGGCGAAGGCGAACCCCGCGACGATGCAGGCGACCTCCGAGCGGACGCCGAGTGCTCGCGAGAGCTTGGCGGTGCCGAGGAAGGCCGCTCCCATGACGAGCGCCAGCCAGAGCCGCTGCACGATCCAGCCGGGGACGTCGACCAGCCAGCCGAACAGGAAGAACGGACCCATCGGCCACAGGTACCCGTAGGCCTGGTTCTGCAGCTGCCCGAACGCGCCCTCGGCGTCCCACAGGTGGGTGGCCCGACCGAGGAACTCCGCCGGGGAGAGGACCAGGTCCATCTTCGTGTCGGGCACGAGCAGCCCGGGTGACTGTACGAACGCGAGTCCGGCAAGGAGCACCACGCAGGCGAGCAGCCGCAGCCGCCAGCGGACGGTGCCGGACGGCGGCGATGACAGGGTGCGGCCGCTCATCGCTTGCGGAGAACGATGACGAGGTTCCACGTCACCACCTCCCGCACCACGGGCACGAACATCAGGAATCGGCTCCAGCGCGGGTTGTAGCGAGGCGCCAGGTCAACCACCTCGGCGCCCTGCTGACGATCGGCCCAGGCCAGCCCGGCGGCGACGGTCACCGGGAAGAGCGACTCGCCGTACTTGTTCTTGGGCTCCTTGCCGTGCACGTGGGCATAGCGACGGCGGGCGCGTGCACCGCCGAGGTAGTGCCACGGCGCCGTCTCGTGGCCACCCCACGGGCCGAACCACACGGTGTAGCTGATGAACGTCACGCCGCCTGGCCGGGTGACCCGCACCATCTCGTCGGCCATCAGCCACGGGTCGGGCACGTGCTCGAGCACGTTGGAGGAATAGCAGACGTCGACCGCGTTGTCGCGGAACGGCAGAGCCAAGCCACTGCCGATGACGGTGCCCGGCACGATCTCGCCCAGGCCCGAGAGCTCGCCGACGTCGGCGTCGAGTGAGAAGTACTTCGCCCCTGCCTCGGTGAACGCGTCACGGAAGTAGCCCGGACCACCGCCCACATCGAGCAGCGTGGCGTCCGCGAGGTCGGCGTACTGCCCGACGTGTGCGGCCGAGTCGGTGGCCAGCGCGGTGTAGAAGCGGGCCGGGTCGTCCTGCTCGTGGCGGAAGTCGCGGAACAGCCGCACCGAGCGCCGCAACGACGCCCGCCAGGGGCGACTGGCGGGACTGGTGGGGCGCGGCACGCGGTGACCCTACCGGAGAGTCTGGTTTGTTACTGAAGAGTTGGGTAGGGCCGCCCCGCCTTCGCTAGCGTTGGCCCAATGCCGGATGAGACGACCCCTCCCGCGCTCGGGACCGACGCCGTCACCGGGCGGCACGTGGTCTTCTTCAGCTGGCGTGACACGACCAACCCCGAGGGCGGCGGCGCGGAGCGCTACCTCGAGAAGATGGCGCTCGGCCTGGTCGAGCGCGGTGTCCGCGTCACCATCTTCTGCGCCGAGCACACCGAGGCCCCGGCCGACGAGATGCGTGGCGGCATCCACTTCGTGCGCGCCGGGTCGAAGATGGGCGTCTACGCCCAAGGGCTGGCCGCGCTGGCCCGCCGGCGCTTCGGTGCCTACGACGCCATCGTCGACGTGCAGAACGGCCTCCCGTTCTTCACCCGGCTGGCCAGCCGACGTCCGGTGATCGTGCTCGTGCACCACGTGCACCGCGAGCAGTGGCCGGTCGTCTATCCCGGGCTGACAGGTCGGGTGGGCTGGTGGATCGAGAGCCGGCTGGCACCGCGGCTCTACCGCACGAGTCAGTACATCGCCGTCTCGCAGGCCACTCGCGCCGAGCTGGCCACGCTCGGGGTCGACCCTGAGCGGATCTCGGTCGTGCACAACGGCACCGACCCGGCGCTGCCGCTGACCCCCGCCAAGACGTCGTACCCCTCGATCTGCGTCGTCGGGCGACTGGTGCCGCACAAGCAGGTCGAGCACGCCATCGACGCGGTCGCGGCGCTGCGGCCCGCGCATCCCGACCTCCGGCTCACCGTGGTCGGGTCGGGCTGGTGGGAGCAGGAGCTGTTCGACCACGCGCGCACGTCCGGCGTCGACGACGCCATCGTGTTCGAGGGCCACGTCAGCGAGGAGCGCAAGCAGCAGATCTACGCCGAGTCGTGGCTGATGGCGCTGCCGTCGCTCAAGGAGGGCTGGGGCCTGGTCATCGGTGAGGCCGGCATGCACGGCACCCCGACGGTGGCGTACCGCTCGGCCGGTGGCACCCAGGAGTCGATCGACGACGGGACCTCCGGGGTGCTGGTCGACGACCCGACGCAGTTCATCGCGGCGATCGGTCACCTGCTCGACGCCGCGGACGAGCGCGACCGGCTCGCCGACGGGGCCCGCGAGATGAGCCACCGCTTCACCTGGGGGCACGCGCAGGGGTCGTTCGCGACCGTGCTCGGCGACGCGATGGGCGGGATCATCGAGGCCGTCATGGACCCCGACGAGGATGCGGCGCCCTAGTCACAACAACGGCCCAGACCGTCAGGTCTGGGTCGGCGTGCGCGAACGGATCGCTGAGCTACTGCTGGGCGTTGGTGCCGTAGTCCAGAACGGACTGCTCGACCTGCTTGTTCGGCTTCTCGCCAGCCGACTGCTGCGACTGGACGACACCGACAACGGTCGCACCGGCAACCCCGATGCCCACGACGAGAGCCGCAATGGCTCCAGTGAAAGATCCCACGTGAGTTCCTCCCTCTCCGACGGCGAGAATAACAGCCGGATCAGCCGATCAGGGAAGCGCAACGCATTTTGTTACCGGCCGGTTCCAAATCGTTGACGGCCCAACCGTGCTACCGCGGCTAGGAGTGCGACGAGCGGCCAGAGCAGCCAGCCTGCCCAGGCCAGGACCAGCACCATCACGGTCGCTCTCGGTGCCGGGTCGGACCGCGGGTCGGTCAGCTCGACCACGGTCAGATCTCCGGTCTTGACCACCGGGTCACCGGCCACCTCGGGGGCCAACATCGCGTGCTGGCTGCTGGGCAGCTGGACACTCTCGTCGTACACCACGAAGCGCACTCCCACCGCCGCCAGACCGTCCGCCCGCGAGGCGGTTGACGACTCAGCCAGCGCGTCGAGGACCGCCGGCCCGCGCGGATCCTCCCCCGTCACCTCCGTGCCGCCGACGAACAGGGTGTCGCTGACCAGGTAGTCGGGCGTCAGGTAGCGGCCCAGCGGGTCCAGCACGCTCTGATCGTCGTTCCACGCCGGAGCCCGGTAGGACGTGAAGGGCAGCACGAGCAGGTCGCCGTCCGGACCACGTGCGGCGCGTTCGGCCACGGCGCCCCGCGCCACGTCGTACGACGCGGGGTACGTCGCCGGGCGCAGGGCGCCGGACGCGCCCCAGGCAAGGTCGGGCAGGAGCAGGACCGGCAACAGCACCAACGCCGGCGCGACCACCCACTCCGCGTCGCGGGCGCGCGCGACGATGCGTGCTGCCCCGGCGGCGAAGAGGGCGGCCTCGACGGGCACGAGGGCGCCGAGCATCCGGGTGCCGTCTCGGAGCAGGCCGAGACCGGGCACCTGCTCCCCCAGCCACCCGATGGCCTCCGGCGAAGCCCAGCTCAAGACGGCCACCGCCCAGCCGACAGCACCGACGAGGAGCCAGCGGCGGGCGTCGGGCGTGGTAGCCAGGAAGGTCCGGCGACCAGTCAGGGCCAGCGCCAGGAGCACCAGCACGCCGGCCCAGGCGAGCAGGGTGGTGCGTGAGCCGGGCACGACCTCGGCATTCCAGATGCCGCCGAGGGTCAGCGCCGCCAGCGGGGCCGGCAGGCTGCCCTCGGGCTGGGTGCCGAAGAGACGTGCACCGTCGGCGTCGGCGACAGCGGACGAGGCATGCGTCAGCCCCGCAACCAGCCAGGGCAGGTTGGCGGTGAGGACGGTGACGGCGAGCCAGAGGTTGGCCCGGCCACCACCGCGACGCAGCCCGAAGACCAGCACCACGAGCGCTGACACGAGGCCGGCCGACGCGCTGAGAGAGCCGAGCACCATCAAGAGCGGCAGGGCAGCAGGCATCGCTCCCGTGCGCCCTGCCCGGCCCGCGGCCAGGGCCAGCCACGGCAGCGCGGCGTAACCGACGAGGACCGGCCAGTGCCCGATGACCAGCCGCTCGGCGACGAACGGGTTCCAGATGGCGACGGTCATCGCCACCCACTGGGCCGTCCGGGACGGTCCGACGAGGCGCCGGCACCCGAGCGCGGCGGCCACCAGGGCGGCGTACAGGAGGAGCTTCTGGAGCAGCATGCCCGGCAACAGCTCGTCGATCACGGCGACGACGGCGTCGGACGGCACCGCCCGCGGTAGGCCGCTGCCGGTGCCGAGGAAGTCGGGGCGCAACACGAGGTCAGGCACCCACACCATGTCGTAGGTCAGCACGTAACCGCGGCCGAACAGGGCCGGTCCGAGGACCACCGCGGACAGCAGCCACGGCCAGGCCAGCGCCGCCACGCGGGCACCACGATTCACACCGACATCCCGTCGCCCGTAGGGTTTGGAGCGGTCACGGTATCTGAACGGCGTGGCCACCACCGGCCGGAACCACAGGAGCGATGAGATGGCTCGACAAGCTGACGGACTCTCGTCGCGCCTGGCCGACAAGGGCAGCCTGATCGCCATCGCGATGGCCGTCATGAACATCGCGACGTACCTCTACACCTACATCGCCGCCCGGCTCATGGGCACGCAGGTGTACGGCGCCTTCGCGGCGCTGATGAACGTGCTGCTCGTGGTGAGCGTGCTCTCGCTCGCCCTGCAGGCCACCGCCGCCCGCCGTATCTCGGCCGACCCCCAGCATGTCGCGCAGATCGAGCGCGGGATCCTCCGGGTCTCGTGGCGGGCCTCTCTGGTGCTCGGCGTCGTCCTGGTCGGGCTCAGCCCCGTCATCAAGATCGCCCTGCGGCTCGACAGCCTCGGCACCGCTGCGCTCGTCGGTGTGATCGCTGTACCGCTGACGTTGCTGGGCGGCCAGGCCGGCATCCTCCAGGGTGAGCGCCGCTGGACCGCGCTCGGCCTGCTGTACATCGCGGCGGGTGTCCCGCGCCTGCTGCTCGGCACCGCCCTGGTCGTCTGGCGCCCCACCGAGTTCTGGGCGCTCGTCGGCGTCTTCATCGGTGCGATCGCGCCCGTCATCGTCGGCTGGCTCGCGCTGCGCGGCCACCGCGACCAGTCCAACCACTCCGACACCCACGCCGGCGGGCTCATCCTGCGTGAGGCGCTGGGGCACTCCCAGACGCTCTTCGCGTTCTTCGCGCTCTCCAACGTCGACATCATCTTGGCCCGCAACGTGCTCGACGGGCACGAGGCCGGCCTCTACGCCGGCGGGCTGATCCTGACCAAGGCGGTGCTGTTCCTGCCACAGTTCGTCGTGGTGGTCGCCTTCCCGGCGATGTCCACGTCGCACGAACGCCGCCGCGCCCTCACGCTCAGCCTGGCGCTGGTCACCGCACTCGGTGTCTGCGTGACGCTGGGCGCCTGGCTGCTCTCGTCGCTGGCGCTGATCTTTGCCGGTGGGTCGAAGTTCGCCGACATCGAGGACCGGCTCTGGCTGTTCGCGATCCTCGGCACGCTGCTGGCCATGCTGCAGCTGGTCGTCTACTCGGTGATCGCCCGCCAGGGGCAGCGCTCGATCTACATCGTCTGGGCCGCGCTCATCACGCTGGTCGGCGGCGGGCTGCTCATGCACTCGCTGATCAACCTGCTGCTCTGGGTCACGTTGGTCGACGCCGGCCTGCTCGTCGTACTCATCGGCATCAGCTACTACCTCGTGCACAACGACCCCCCCGTGCCCGCGGAGGCCACGACCTCCTAGTGGGCGGCTTCGTGCCAGCTGTGGCCGGTGCCAACGGAGACGTCGAGGGGCACGGCGAGGTCGGCGGCACTGCCCATCTGCTCGCGCACCAGCGCGTCGAGTGCCTCCCGCTCCCCCGCGGCGACCTCGAACACGAGCTCGTCGTGCACCTGCAGCAGCATCCGCGAAGCCAGGCCCTGCTCGAGGATCGCGCGCTCGACGTTGAGCATGGCCACCTTGATCAGGTCGGCGGCCGAGCCCTGGATCGGGGCGTTCAGAGCCATCCGCTCAGCCATCTCGCGGCGCTGGCGGTTGTCACTGGTGAGGTCGGGCAGGTAGCGCCGACGACCCCAGATGGTCTCGGTGAAGCCCGACTTGCGGGCCTCGTCGACGATGCCGCCGAGGTAGTCGCGGATGCCACCGAACGTCTCGAAGTAGTCGTCCATCAGCAGCCTGGCCTCGGCCGGCTCGATGCGCAGCTGCTGCGATAGTCCGTAGGCGGAGAGGCCGTAGGCCAGGCCGTAGTTCATCGCCTTGATCTTGGCGCGCATCTCGATGGTGACGGCCTCGGGCGCCACGCCGAAGACCTTGGCCGCGGTGATCGAGTGGAAGTCCTTGGCCGACCGGAACGCCTCGATGAGCTGGGCGTCCTCGGAGAGGTGCGCCATGATCCGCATCTCGATCTGACTGTAGTCGGCGGTCAGCAGGCAGTCGTAGCCCTTGCCGACGATGAAACCCTCGCGGATGCGCCGACCCTCCTCGGTGCGGACCGGGATGTTCTGCAGGTTGGGGTCGGTGCTGGAGAGCCGGCCGGTGGCGGCGATCAGCTGGTTGAACGTCGTGTGGATGCGCCCGTCGGAGGCGACCGTCTTGAGCAGCCCCTCGACCGTCTGGCGCAGCCGGATCACGTCGCGGTGCCGCAGCAGGTGGAGGAGGAACGGGTGCTCGGTCTTCTCGAAGAGACTCTGCAGTGCGTCGGCGTCAGTCGTGTAGCCGGTCTTGGTGCGCTTGGTCTTGGGCATCGCCAGTTCGTCGAACAGCACCACCTGGAGCTGCTTGGGCGAGCCGAGGTTGATCTCCTTGCCGATCACCGAGTAGGCGTCGTCGGCGGCCTTCTTGACCTCGACGCCGAACTCGGCCTCAAGGGTCTCGAGGTGCTCGAGGTCGACGGCGATGCCGACCTGCTCCATGCGCGCCAGCGTGTCGACGAGCGGCAGCTCGACGTCGGCCAGCAGGCCGGTGCCGCCGTGCTCCTCGACAGCTGCGTCGAGAGACTCGGCCAGGTCGAGCACCGCACGGGCGTGCAGCATCGCGGTGTCGCTCGCGCCGGAGTCACCCAGGGCGTCGAAGCTCAGCTGGTCGGAGTCACCGGACTCCTGCTTGAGCTCTCGCTTGAGGTAGCGCAGCGTCAGGTCGGCCAGGTCGTAGGAGCGCTGGTCGGGACGCACGAGGTACGCCGCGAGGGCGGTGTCGACGACCAGGCCGGTGAGGTGCCACCCACGCGCGGCCAGGGCCAGCATCGGCCCCTTGGCGTCGTGCATGACCTTGGGCCGGGCGGGGTCGCCGAGCCACGTGACCAGGGCGGCGTCGTCGTCGGGGGTGACCTCGGCCGCGTCGAACCACGCGGCCGTGCCATCGCCCGCGGCTAGCGCCACCGAGAAGACCTCACCGGTGCCGGACCGCCAGTTGCCCTGCACGGCCAGCCCGACACGCTCGGCGCCGGCCGCGTGCTCGGCCAGCCAGCCGCAGAGGGCGCCGGGCTCGAGCCGCTCAGCGGCCAGGTCGAAGCCCGAGTCGTCGATGACCTCCTCGGACTCCAGCGTCTCGAAGAGCCGGTCACGCAGCACCCGGAACTCCAGTCCGTCGAAGAGCGTGTGCACCTCGTGGCGGTCCCACGGCTGACGAGCGAGGTCGGCCGGTCCGAAGGGCAGCGGCAGGTCGCAGACCAGCGCGTTGAGCTTGCGGTTGCGCATGACGTCGGCCAGGTGCTCGCGCAGGCTCTCGCCAGCCTTGCCCTTGATCTTGTCGGCGTGCGTGATGACGCCCTCGAGGCCGTCGTACTCGTTGATCCACTTGGCCGCGGTCTTGGGCCCCACACCCGGCACGCCGGGCAGGTTGTCGGAGTCCTCACCGACGAGGGCGGCGATCTCGGGGTAGCGGTGCGGCGGGACGCCGTACTTGGCCTCGATGGCGTCGGGCGTCATCCGGGCCAGCTCGCTCACGCCGCGCATCGGGTAGAGCACGGTGGAGTCGGTGCCGACGAGCTGGAGTGCGTCACGGTCGCCGGTGAGGATCAGCACCTCCTGGCCCTGCGCGACGGCCTGCGTCGTGAGGGTCGCGATGATGTCGTCGGCCTCGAAGCCGTCGAGCTCGATGTGCGTGATGTGGAGGGCGTCGAGCACTTCCTGGATCAGCGGCAGCTGGCTCTTGAACTCGTCAGGCGTCTTGTTGCGCTTGGCCTTGTACTCGGGGTACTCCTCGAGCCGGAACGTCTGCCGTGACTTGTCGAACGCCACCGCGATGTGGGTCGGCACCTCGTCGCGCATCACGTTGATGAGCATCGAGGTGAAGCCGTAGACCGCGTTGGTGTGCTGGCCGGTGGTGGTGGAGAAGTTCTCGACCGGCAGCGCGAAGAACGCGCGATAGGCCAACGAGTGGCCGTCGAGCAGGAGCAGGCGCGGTCGGATCCCAGGGTTGAGCTCTTCGTCGGGCACGACGCGACTCTATCGAGGGCCACCGACAGTCCCGCACGGCCACCACGGGCTCAGCCAGCAGTGGCCTTTTCGCGACGACGGCCGCGGCGGGCGGCCAGCACTCGGTCGATGTGCCGGACGCCGCCCTTGGTGTGGCCGAGAGCGGCGAACGGCGACTGGCTCAGCGCCGAGCGCTGCACAGTGAGCTTGAGGCGTACGGCCTGCGTGGTGGCGACGCGGAGCACCGCCTGCGGCCCCATGGAGAGCCGCGCGAAGAACCGGTTGGAGTCGCGCGACGCCGACGTGGCCGCCGCGCCGATGTGGCCGATGCCTCGGTCCTCGGCGAAGCCGACGGCCTCTTCCATCAGCGCGGAGCCGATGCCGTGGCGGCGGAACTGGGGAAGCACGTGCGGCGACACCGCCTGCACGAGGCGCTCGAGGTTGATCGGGCTGACGGTCGTGGCGCGCAGGTAGACCGCGCCGGCCGGCTGGCCGTCGTACTCGGCGACGACGAGGCGATCGTCGTCGGTGAGGCCGGCAGCGCCGATGACGGTGTGGAGATCCTCGGCTTGGTCCGATGCGTCGGCGCGACGTAGAACGTCGCTCCAGAGCTCACGCAGGAAGGCAACATCGTCGGGAACAGCATTGCGCAGAGTCACACGGGCATGTGCGGGGTGCCGACTCATGACCACCTCCAGATCACAGACAGGGTGATGCCTTCTCACCCCCCGTGAGCACCGGTGGCTGAGACTACGCTCTGTTCCTCCACCTCGCCTAGGAGACCTGTGATCACCGGAATCGGCACCCTCACCAACGTGGCGACCGTGCTGCTCGGCGCCGGTCTCGGCGTCCTGCTGGGGCATCGGCTGCCCGAGCGCACGCGCGACGTCGTGACCGACGCGCTGGGACTGGTGACGCTGCTCATCGCCGGTACGTCGGCCTGGGCGGTGCTGGATCCCGTGCTCGCCGACGCCGTCGGCTCGAGTGCGCCGATGCTGATCGTGCTGGGCTCCCTGCTGATCGGCGGAATCGCCGGCTCCCTGTTGCGACTGGAGTCGCGGGTCGAGTCGCTCGGCGGATGGCTGCAGCGCCGGCTGGCCGGCGGGGCGGGCACGGCCGAGCGGCACCGCTTCGTCGAAGGCTTCGTGGTGTCGTCGCTCATCTTCTGCACGGGTCCGCTGACGATCCTCGGGTCACTCAGTGACGGGCTCGGCAATGGTGCAGACCAGTTGTTCCTCAAGGCGACACTCGACGGCTTCGCCGCCATCGCCTTCGCTGCATCCTTCGGCTGGGGCGTAGCCGCCAGCGCCCTGACGGTGCTGGTGATCCAGGGCGGGCTGACGATCGTCGGCGTCGCGCTGGGCGACGTACTCTCCGACGCGCAGCTCGCGGCCCTCACCGCCACCGGAGGCCTGCTGCTGGTGGGGGTGGCACTGAGGCTGCTGCGCATCCGGGAGATCCCGGTGGCCGATCTGCTGCCCGCGCTCGTCGTGGCGCCACCGCTCGTGACCCTGGTGGCGGCCTTCAGATGACCACGCTGCCCACCACCCTGCAGCTCGGCTCGACCGCCATCGGGTTGCGTGCGGCCACCTCCGACGACGTACCCGCCGTCGTCGCCCTGCTCGCCGACGACCAGCTCGGCCTCACCCGAGACGACGCGTCCGACCTGCTGCCCTACCAACGTGCGTACGACGCCATCGCGGCCGACCCTGCGCACCTGCTCCTGGTCGCCGTCGACGGCGACCGGGTCGTGGGCACGCTGCAGCTGTCGTTCATCCCCGGCCTGGCACGGCGCGGCGCCCTGCGCGCCCAGATCGAGGCCGTGCGGGTGCACCGCGACTTCCGCAACCAGGGCCTGGGCGCCGCCGTGATCGAATGGTCGATCCAGGAGGCGCGGCAGCGAGGGTGCGCGCTCGTGCAGCTCACCACCGACAAGTCGCGCACGGATGCCCACCGCTTCTACGAGCGGCTGGGCTTCCGTGCGTCACATGTCGGCTTCAAGCTGCAGCTGTGACGGTCTAGACGTCGCCGCCGAGGTAGGCGGCCTTGACCGAGTCGTCACCGGCCAGCTCGGCACCGGTGCCGGAGCGGACGATCGAGCCGGTCTCGAGGATGTGGGCGGTGTCGGCCCGCTTGAGCGCCTGCGCGGCGTTCTGCTCGACGAGCAGCACCGTGGTGCCCTGCTGGTTGATCTCCCCCACGATCGAGAAGATCTGCTGGATCAGCTTCGGAGCCAGGCCCATCGACGGCTCGTCGAGCAGGATCAGCCGCGGTTTGGCCATCAGTGCCCGGCCGATGGCCAGCATCTGCTGCTCACCGCCCGACATCGTGCCGGCGATCTGGCCGATCCGCTCCTCGAGCCGCGGGAACAGCGCCATCACGCGGTCGAAGTCGGCCTGGTACGCAGCCGAGCCCCGGTCCTTGCGCACGTAGGCGCCCATGTCGAGGTTCTCGCGCACCGACATGCCGACGAAGATGCCGCGACCCTCGGGCGACTGGCTGATGCCGAGTCCTACCCGCTCATGCGGCGGCAGCGACGTGATGTCCTTGCCGTCGAACATGACGGTGCCGTCACGGACCTTGCGCAGCCCCGAGATCGTCTTGAGGGTGGTGGTCTTCCCGGCACCGTTGGCGCCGATCAGGGTCGCGATGGTGCCTTCCTCGACACCGAAGGAGATGTCGCGGATCGCCTCGATGTGGCCGTAGTTGACACAGAGGCCTTGGACCTCAAGAAGCATCTTCATCCACTCCCAGGTAGGCCGCGATCACGGCCGGGTTGTCTCGGATCTCCGCGGGGCTGCCCTCGGCGATCTTGCGACCGAACTCGAGTACGACGATCCGGTCGGTCACGCCCATCACCAGCCGCATGTCGTGCTCGATGAGCAGCACGGTGTAGCCCTGGTCGCGCACCTTGCGGATGAGGTCCATCAGCTGCCGCTTCTCGGCCGGGTTGAAGCCGGCCGCCGGCTCGTCGAGGCAGATGAGCTTCGGGTTGGTGGCCATCGCCCGGGCGATCTCGAGGCGCCGCTGGTCGCCGTACGACAGGTTGGAGGCGAGCTCGTCGGC
Source organism: Nocardioides sp. InS609-2 (assembly GCF_023208195.1). Classification (NCBI taxonomy): domain Bacteria; kingdom Bacillati; phylum Actinomycetota; class Actinomycetes; order Propionibacteriales; family Nocardioidaceae; genus Nocardioides; species Nocardioides sp. InS609-2. The sequence goes on from NZ_CP060034.1 coordinate 713,425, forward strand.
GTGCTTGGCGATGCCCATGAAGCGCAGCAGCTCCATCGCGCGCTCGTGGCCCTGCTCCTCCTCACGCTTGTGGACAGGCAACCGGAAGAGGGCACCGAACAGGCCGGTCTTGTGCTGTGCGTCGGCGCCGACCAGGACGTTCTCGAGCGCCGTCATCGACTTGAAGAGCCGGATGTTCTGGAACGTGCGAGCGATGCCCAGCTTGGTGACCTGGAAACGCTTCTTGCCAGTCAGGGAGGCGCCGTTGAAACGGACGTCGCCACTGGTCTGCCGGTAGACGCCGGTGACGACGTTGAAGCACGTCGTCTTGCCGGCGCCGTTGGGTCCGATCAGGCCAAGGATCTCGCCCTGGTTGATGTGGAAGGAGACGTCGTCGAGCGCGGTGAGGCCACCGAACCTGAGGGTCAGGTGGTCGATCTCGAGAACCTTGGCGCGTCCCGTGGTCTGTTCAGGGGTCTGCTCAGACTGCTGCTCAGACATGGGATCCCTCCTCGTCGCTGCCCCTTTCAAGGGGCACGATCTCCTGTTCGGCCTGTTCGGCCTGTTTGGCCCGGATCGTACGTCGCGGCGGTAGCAGGCCCTCGGGCCGGAAGATCGCCAGCAGCATCAGCGCCAGTCCGAAGACCAGCACCCGCCAGTCGGAGAACTCACGGAACCGCTCAGGCAGGTAGGCGACCAGGAACGCACCGACGAGAACGCCCCACCTGTTGCCCTGCCCACCGACCACCACGGCCGCGATGAACAGGATCGAGAAGAGCAGCAGGAACGACTGCGGGTTGATGAAGCTCTGCCGGCTGGCGTAGATGGAGCCGGCCAGGCCACCGATGAAGGCGCCCATCGAGAAGGCCAACAGCTTGAACCGGAACGTGGGGACGCCCATCAACTCGGCGGCGTCCTCGTCCTCCCGCGTGGCCTCCCAGGCTCGGCCCACCCGGCTGTCCTTCACCCGGTGGTCGGCCCACAGCACGACCAGGACCACGGTCAGGCCGAGCCAGTAGTAGGGAATCTGGTCGAGCACGCCGAAGACGACGAACTTCGTGCTGTCGTTGAAGTCGAGCAGCGGGGTGCCGGAGTCCCAGTTGAGGTGCGGGATCTCGAACAGGTCCAGGCTCGGCGGGCGCTTGATGTTGGGAATGCCCCTGCTCCCCCCCAGCCACTCCAGGTTGGTGGCGGTGAGCCGGATGATCTCGCCGAACCCGAGAGTCACGATGGCGAGGTAGTCACCACGCACCCGCAGGGTCGGCGCGCCGAGCACCACACCAGAGATGGTCGTGAAGAGCACAGCCAACGGCACGGTGAGCAGGAACGGCCAGGAACCGTGGCCGGACGTGAGGACCGCGACCGTGTAGGCGCCGATCGCGTAGAAGCCGACGTAGCCCAGGTCGAGCAGCCCGGCATAGCCGACCACGATGTTGAGGCCGAGGGCGACCAGCATGTACATGGTGACGAGGAACAGGACTCCACCGAAGTCGGAGTCGGGCGTGGACAGGAATGGTGGCTCAAGGAGCGGGAGCGCGTAGGCCACCAGCACCAGCAGGACCCAGAGCGCGATCTTGACGGACCCGGGCAGCGCGGTCAGGCGGGCCGTGAGGGACTTCTTGGCCGCACTGGGTGCGGCGGTCGTCTTGCTCATGTGCGTGCCTTTCCGAGCGCCTCGCCCAACAGGCCTGTCGGCCGGAAGAGCAGGATCACCACGAGGAGGACGAACGCGACGACGCTGCGCCACTCGGTGCCGAAGAGACCCGAGCCCCAGCTCTCGGCGACACCGAGCACCAGACCGCCGAGGAGTGCACCGCGCAGGTTGCCGATACCGCCGAGCACGGCCGCCGTGAACGCCTTGACGCCGAGAATGAAGCCGACGTCGAACTTCGTCGTACCGATCTTGAACATGTAGAGGAAGGCTGCCGCACCGGCCATCAGGCCACCGATGAGGAAGGTCATCTGGATGACGCGGGTCGAGTTGACGCCCATCAACAGCGCCGTCTCGGGGTCCTGGGCGGTGGCACGGATGCCGCGGCCCGTCTTGGAGCGGCGCACGAACTGGTCGAGGACCACCATCATCACGATGGCCGAGACGATGACAAGGGCGTCGGTGCTGCGCACCGTGAAGCCACCGATGGAGAACAGGTCGACCTGGTCGAGCATGCGCGGCCAGCTGCGCGGGTCACGCGGGCGGGTGACGTACTCGTTGAGGTTGTCGTCGAGGCCAACCCACGCGGTCACCTTCTGGCGCAGGCCCATCAGCTCGGCCAGGAAGAACGACGCACCGATGGCTGAGATGAGGGCGATCAGCCGCGGCGCATTGCGCTGGATGAGTGGGCGGTAGGCCACTCGCTCGAGGAGCAGGGCGATACCGCCGGAGACGACCATCGCGACTATCAGTGCGACGAGAAGGAATCCGATCGCGGCTCCCGTCGACGTGGAGCTGGTGCCACCGAGGATCATCACGGTCCACATGGCGGCGAAGGTGCCGTACATGAAGACCTCGGAGTGCGCGAAGTTGATCAGTTGCAGCACGCCGTAGACCAGCGTGTAGCCGAGAGCGACGAGCGCATAGATGGCGCCGAAGGCGAGACCGCCGACGGTCAGCTCGGGGAAGTTGCTGAAGAGGAAATGGTAGTCGAACTTCACGTGTTCTCCCGTGAGGCTGGTTGAAGGGCCGTTGCACGTGCAGCGGCCGGGGGGTCGAGCCCCCCGGCCGCGTGCTCGTGCTGACTACCTGATGGACAGGTAGGTGGTCACTCGATCTCCGTGTCGGAGACGATCTCGCCGCCTTCGACCTTGTAGGCGTAGACGTGGATGTCTGCGACCTCACCCTTCTCGTCGAACTTGACCTGCTTGGTGATGCCGGCCTCGTCGTAGTTGTTGACGAAGTCGAGCATCGCCGGGCGGTCGTCTGCGCCGTCGGCCAGGCCGTCGAGGAAGACGTTCGCGGCGTCGTAGGCCTCAGCCGTGTAGGTGCCGGGAGCGGCGTCGAAGTCGGCCTCGTAAGCGGTGGCGAACTCGGCGACGGCCGGGTCCTCCGGCGGGATGCACGGGCAGGTGATGACGGTGCCCTCGGCGGCATCCTTCGCGCCGTCGATGAAGCCCGGGTCCTTCACGCCGTCGGCCACCACGAAGGTGCCGTCCCAGCCGCCGTCACGCAGCTGGCTGATGAGCAGCGCCGCCTCGGCGTAGTAGCCACCGAAGAAGAGCGTGTCGGCCTTGGACGCCTTCACCTTGGTGACCGAGGGAGAGAAGTCGGTGTCGCCAGTCTGAATGGTGTCCTCGCCGACGACGACGTCGCCCAGCGAGTCCTTGACGATGCCGGCCAGGCCGGCGCCGTACTCGGACGCGTCATCCATCACGAAGACGGACTTGGCACCCAGGGTGTCCTGGATGTACGCCGCGGCGGCAGGGCCCTGCGTGGCGTCGTTGCCGAGGATGCGGTGGAAGGTGTCCCAGCCGTTGTCGGCCAGGGTCGGGTTGGTGCCCGACGGGGTGATGGTCGGGAGACCGGCCTCGGCGAAGATCGGGCCGGCAGCAGCCGACTCGCCCGAGAACGCCGGGCCGACGATGCCGATGACCTTGTCGTCTCCAGCAGCCTGCGTGGCCAGCTGGGGAGCGGCGTCCGGGCTGCCCTGGGAGTCGTACTCCTCGAGGCCGACCTCGCAGTCGGAGTCCTCGTTGTACTGGTCGACGGCGAGCTGCACGCCGTTGAGGATCTGCTGTCCGAGTCCAGCGGCGGGTCCGGTGAGGGCACCGAAGAAGGCGATGCTCTTGCAGTCGGCAGCGTTGCTGCCGCCACCGCCGTCACCGCTGTCGTCCGTGGTGCCACAGGCGCTCAGGGTGAGCCCTGCCGTGGCGATCAGTGCAGCGAGTACGCGCACACGCTTGTTGGAACGGGTCATTAATCCTCCGCGATGCTGGGCCGCAGGCGTGAGTCACGCCACACGGTCGATTGTGGACCGAAACCTAGCACCAAGAATGCGCTCTGGGGATGACCTGGCTGAGGGGTATTTCGGGTCGTTGCAGATTTGTGACGTACGGCGTAACGCTTGGGTTACGGAGCGGGGACTCCGTGCTCGACCACACCCTCGGCCACCTGGCGCATCGAGAGCCGCAGGTCCATGGCCGTACGCTGGATCCAGCGGAAGGCGTCGGGCTCGCTCAGCCCGAGTTCTGCCTGCAGCATTCCCTTCGCGCGATCCATCGCCTTGCGCGTCTCCAGGCGCTCGGCCAGGTCAGCGACTTCGGCCTCGAGCGACTGCACCTCCGCGAACCGGCTGACCGCCATCTCGATCGCCGGCACCAGATCCTGCTTGGTGAACGGCTTGACCAGGTAGGCCATCGCGCCGGCGTCGCGCGCCCGCTCGACCAGGTCACGCTGCGAGAACGCCGTCAGGATGACGACGGGTGCGATCCGGTCGCCCGCGATGCGCTCGGCGGCGGCGATGCCGTCGAGCACCGGCATCTTCACGTCGAGGATCACCAGGTCGGGGCGCAGCTCCTGTGCCAGCTCGATCGCCTTGGCGCCGTCACCGGCCTGACCGACGACGTCGTAGCCCTCCTCCTCGAGCATCTCGGCGAGGTCCATGCGGATGAGGGCCTCGTCCTCGGCGATGACGACGCGAGGAGCGGTCTTGGCAGGGGTCTCCGATGGCGATGGGCACACGGCCGCAGGTTATCGTGAGCGCCCTCAGGCCCCGGTAGTCCAACGGCAGAGACAATGGTCTCAAACACCATCCAGTGTGGGTTCGAATCCCACCCGGGGCACTGTCCACTGTCGGTGGCCTCGACGAACATCTGTCGCATGTGCCCGATTTCCGTGCGCACGAGAGGGCTCCAGCTCCTGCGCGAGGGCCGGACCATTTCGGCTGTCAGCCGCGAGCTCGGCGTTCACCGCTCGACGATACGTGGCTGGCGCGACCAGCCTCTCCGGGCCCGGCTCGGTGACTGTCCTCGGTGTGACGCCGCCGTTTTCGACGCAGGTGCCTACTCTGCCCTGCTGGGCTACTACCTGGGTGACGGCTGTCTCTCCCAGCAGCGGCGGGACCACTCGTTCCGGGTCTCGTGCGACGCGCGCCTGCCCGGCATCGTGGCGGACGTCACCGGCCTCATGAAGGCCACCCGCCCGCGCAGTCGGGTCTTCCACGTCGCTGCGCCGGGCACCGTGGTCGTCCACGCGAACTGGAAGCACTGGCCATGTCTGTTCCCACAGCACGGACCCGGGCGCAAGCACGATCGCACGATCGCGCTCGAGCCCTGGCAGCGCGAGATCGTCGAGGCGCAACCGTGGGAGTTCCTGCGCGGGCTGTTCCACTCCGACGGCTCACGGACCAACAACTGGGCTACCCGCATCGTGGCGGGTCAGCGGAAGCGCTACGACTACCCACGATGGGAGTTCGTGAACAGGTCCGACGACGTCCTCGGGCTGTGCGCGGGGGCGCTGGACCTGGTCGAGATCGCCCACCGGTGCCCGCGGGCGACGGCGATAGCAGTGTCTCGTCGCCACGACGTACGACGCCTCGACGCGCACATCGGCGCCAAGAGCTGAAGTGGGGTGGCCTCTCCCGCAGCACCCCATGTCCTTCGGGCGGGACCGACCCCGGCTCAGTCGTGCACCGGCTCCTCGCGCGTGTAGGTGAACCCCGAGACGAGTACCTGCACCTGCTGCGCCATCCGCGAGAGCTCCTCGGCCGCCGAACGGGTGCTGCCGGCCGCGGCCTGCGTGTCGCCAGCGGTGCGGGCGACGCCGGTGATGTTCTCGGCGATGTCGGAGGAGCCCACAGCCGCGTCGGAGACCGAGCGGGTCATCTCGTGTGTGGTGGCCGTCTGCTCCTCGACCGCCGAGGCGATCGCGTTCTGGGTGTCGTTGATCTGGGCGATGATCGCGGCGATCTCGGCGATGGCGGCGACCGCTTCCTGGGTGTCGGTCTGGATCGCCTTGATGCGCCGGTCGATGTCGCCGGTGGCCGACTTGGTCTCCTGCGCGAGCTCCTTGACCTCGTTGGCCACGACGGCGAAGCCCTTCCCCGACTCCCCCGCCCGGGCGGCCTCGATGGTGGCGTTGAGCGCCAGCAGGTTGGTCTGCTCGGAGATCGAGTTGATGACCTTGACGACCTTGCCGACCTCGGTCGACGACTCCCCCAGCTTGGCGACGGTCCGCGTGGTCGACTCGGCGGCGGTGACTGCACGGGCAGCGACACCGGCCGCGTTGGTGGCGTTGACCGCGATCTCGCGGATCGACGCGCTCATCTCCTCCGTTGCCGCGGCGACGGTCTGCACGTTCAGCGACACCTGCCCGGCGGCCGTCGAGACGACACCGGCCTGTGCAGAGGACTCCTCGGCGGAGTTGGACATCTGGCTCGACACGGCCGACAGCTCCTCGGACGCGGCGGCCAGCTCGACCGCCGTACCCGCAATCTCCGCGATCGCGTGTCCGAGGTTGCTCACCGCGCTGTTGAGGGCGACCCCGAGCTGGCCGATCTCGTCCTTGCGGTCCTCCTCGATGCGGGCGTCGAGATGACCGTCGGCCACCGACTGCAGGACCGTGACCGTACGACGCAGCGGCCGCGTGATGGAGCGGGTCACCAGCCAGAGCACCACCGTGCCGGCGACGACGGCGAGCGCGAGCCCGATGAGGACCGTCAGTCGGCCGTTGCGGGCGACGACCTCCAGCTCGGCACGGAGATCCTTCTCGCGGACGTCGAGCGACTCGCCGAAGGCGGTCATGTCCTCGTACACCGCGGTCCACGCCTGACCAGCCGCGCCACCGTTGATGCTCTCCATGATCTCCGGCATCGCGTCGATGCCCTTGGCCGTAAGTTTGCCGATGATCCAGTCGTCCTCGTTGAACAGCTGACGGAAATTGCTCTCGGTGCTGCGCAGGATCTTGATCTCGTTCTTCGTCAGCCCCGTGGTGTCGACGTCGCGGAACATCTGTTCGATGGTGGCCTTGCTCGTCAGGTAGCCCGCGCGGTTGTAGCCGTCGTCGGCGATCGCGACCTCCACGCCGAACGCCGGCACCTCGGCGAGGTACAGCCCCTGCCAGCCGGTGATGTCGTTGATGTTGATGAGCATCGAGTCGGCTAGCTGGTTCTGCCGTCCGATGTCGTCGAGCTCGTCGCGGAGCGCATCGGCCCTGCCCTGCGCCGACAGGCCAAGGTAGGCCGCCGATCCCACGAGCACGCCGCACAGAGCGAAGGCGGCTGCCAGCCGCACCCCGATCCTCATGTCGCGCAGGGTCTGGCGAAGCTTCGTCATCAGCAGGTCTCCCGAAGGCCGCGGCGCCACGCGACGTCCGTGTCGTCAGGTCACCGGTGGATCCATCGACCGGGAGAGACCCGAGTTGAGGAGAATGCGGTCGTGCGACCTAGCGGCGGCGGTAGGCCGGCGCGACCTCGTTGATGGCGTCACCCATCGTGTGGATGCGCAGCGCGTTGGTCGACCCGGGGATGCCGGGCGGGCTGCCGGCGATGATGACGACCCGGTCGCCCTCCTTGACGCGACCGATCTGCAGCAACGCCTCGTCGACCTGCCGCACCATCTCGTCTGTGTGCTCGACCATCTGGGTCAGGAACGTCTCGACGCCCCACGTAAGCGAGAGCTGCGAGCGCACCATGGCCTCGGGCGTGAACGCCAGCACCGGGATCGACCCGCGGTAACGCGCCAGCCGGCGCGCGGAGTCACCGCTCTGGGTGAACGCCACGAGGTAGGACGCACCGATGCGCTCGGCCACTTCGGCGGCCGCCTTGGCGATCACCCCGCCGGGGGTACGCGGCTGCCAGTCGATGGCCGCCATGCTCTTGAGGGCGTGGTTCTCGGTCGAGGTGATGATGCGCGCCATGGTGCGCACGGCCTCGAACGGATACGCGCCCACGCTGGTCTCGCCCGAGAGCATCACCGCGTCTGCGCCGTCGAGTACGGCGTTGGCGACGTCGCTGGCCTCCGCGCGCGTCGGCGCGGGGTTGACGATCATCGACTCGAGCATCTGGGTGGCAACGATGACCGGCTTGGCGTTGCGCCGGGCCTTGTCAACGACCCGCTTCTGGAGGAACGGCACGTCCTCGAGCGGGCACTCGACGCCCAGGTCGCCACGCGCGACCATGAACCCGTCGAACGCCTTGATGATCTCGTCGAGGTTCTCGATGGCCTGCGGCTTCTCGATCTTGGCGATCAGGGGGACCAGCACGCCCTCCTCGTGCATGATCCGTCGGACGTCGTCGGCGTCAGCCGCCGACCGCACGAACGACAGCGCGATGAAGTCGACGGCGAGGTGCAGCGCGAACCGCAGGTCCTTGATGTCCTTCTCCGACAGGGCCGGCACGGACACGGCGACGCCGGGCAGGTTGATGCCCTTGTTGTTGCTGACCGGACCCCCGACGATGACCTCGGTGGTGACGTCGGTCTCGTTGACCTCGGTCACGCGCAGCCGGATCTTGCCGTCGTCGATCAGGATCGGATCGCCGGGTGCGACGTCACCCGGCAGGCCCTTGTACGTCGTACCGCAGATGACCGCATCGCCCGGCACGTCCCGGACGGTGATGGTCCAGGTCTGCCCGACCTCGAGCATCACCCTGCCCTCGGCGAACGTCTCGAGCCGGATCTTGGGGCCCTGCAGGTCGGCGAAGATGCCGACGCCGTGCCCCTTCGCGTCACTCGCCTCCCGCACCAGCCGGTAGGAGCGAGCGTGGTCCTCGTGGGACCCGTGGCTCATGTTCAGACGGGCGACGTCCATGCCGGCATCGACGAGCGTTCGGATCTGCTCGGGGGATGACGTCGCGGGGCCGAGGGTACAAACGATCTTTGCTCTACGCACGCCCCGACCCTACTACTTGAACGATCCAATTCGCCGGGCTGCTCAACCAGCGAGCATCAGACGGTCAGCGGACGCTCCGTCGGCAGGATCGGCGACGGCAGCGTCGTCGAGCCGGTCAGGAACGTGTCGACAGCGGCAGCCGCGGCACGGCCCTCCGCGATCGCCCAGACGATCAGCGACTGGCCGCGACCGGCGTCGCCGGCCACGAACACTCCCGGCACCGAGGCGGCGTACGACGCGTCGCGGGCGACGTTCCCGCGCTCGTCGAGGTCGACCCCGAGCTGCTCGACCAGGCCCGGCTTCTCCGGACCCGTGAAGCCCATCGCGAACAGCACCAGCTCGGCCGGGATCTCCCGGTCGGAGCCGGGCACCGGCTGGAACTTCTCGTCGACGTCGACCACGCGCAGCGCGCGCACCCGGCCGTCGGCATCACCGACGAACTCGGTCGTCGAGGTGGCGTAGACGCGGTCGCCACCCTCCTCGTGGGCCGACGAGACCCGGAACGTCATCGGGTACGACGGCCACGGCTGGCCCGTGGGCCGCTGCTCCGGCGGCTGGGCCATGATCTCGAGCTGGGTGATGGACGCGGCGCCCTGGCGGATCGACGTACCGAGGCAGTCGGCGCCGGTGTCGCCGCCGCCGATGATGACCACGTTGCGGCCCTCGGCGGTGATCTGCCCCTCGACCTCTTCGCCGAGTGAGGCCCGGTTGGACTGCGGCAGGAACTCCATCGCCTGGTAAATGCCGTCGAGCTCGCGACCGGGCACGTCGAGGTCACGCCCGACGGTCGAGCCCATTGCCAGCACCACGGCGTCGTAGCGCTCACGGAGCCGCGACCCGGTGAGGTCGTCGTTGCCGACGCTCACGCCGGCACGGAAGACGGTGCCCTCGCGGCGCATCTGGTCGATGCGGCGGTCGAGGTGCTTCTTCTCCATCTTGAACTCGGGGATGCCGTAGCGCAGCAGGCCGCCGATCTTGTCGGCACGCTCGTAGACCGCGACCGTGTGGCCGGAGCGGGTGAGCTGCTGGGCAGCGGCCAGACCGGCGGGCCCGGAGCCGACCACGGCGACCGTCTTGCCCGAGAGCCACTCGGGCGGCTGGGGCCGGACGTTGCCCGACTCCCACGCCCTGTCGATGATCGCGACCTCGACGTTCTTGATGGTCACGGGGTCCTGGTTGATGCCGAGCACGCACGCGGTCTCGCACGGCGCCGGGCACAGCCGCCCGGTGAACTCCGGGAAGTTGTTGGTGGCGTGCAGCCGCTCGATCGCACCCTCCCAGTCGTCACGCCAGACCAGGTCGTTCCACTCCGGGATGATGTTGCCCAGCGGGCAGCCCTGGTGGCAGAACGGGATGCCGCAGTCCATGCAGCGGCCGGCCTGGGTGCTGATGATCGGCAGCAGTGCGCGGCCGATGCCGTCGGGGTAGACCTCGTTCCAGTCGTGCACCCGTTCGGCGACCTCGCGGCGCGTGGCGACCTCGCGGCCGTTTTTGAGGAATCCCTTGGGATCAGCCATTGGTGAGCAGAGCCTCCTCCATGATCCGGGCTGGACACGCCAGCCCGAGCGAACCTCGACGACGGCTGCGGTCAGCCATGAAGCACCTCCATGATCCGGTGCGAGGCCTCGTCCTCGGACAGGCCCTCGGCGAGGGCCTCCTCCCGAGCGTCGAGCACCCGCTTGAAGTCGCTCGGCATGACCAGGTGGAAGCGCTCACGCGCATCCGCCCAGTCGGCGAGGAGCGCCTTCGCCACGCTCGACCCGGTCTCGTCGTGATGACGCTCGACGAGCTCACGCACCTCGTCGGCGCGCTCGTCGTCAAGCGGAGTCAGCTCGACGAGCTCACCGTTGACGCGGTTCACGTCGAGGTCGAGCACGAACGCGTATCCACCGGACATGCCGGCCGCGAAGTTGCGACCCGTCGGTCCGAGTACGACGACCCGGCCGCCGGTCATGTACTCGCAGCCGTGGTCGCCGACACCCTCGACGACCGCCGTGGCACCGGAGTTGCGCACGCAGAACCGCTCCCCGACGCCGCCGCGCAGGAAGATCTCGCCCGACGTCGCGCCGTAGCCGATGGTGTTGCCGGCGATGATCTGCTCGTGCGCCTCGAAGGTCGCGGTGTCGTGCGGACGCACGACCAGCCGACCGCCGGAGAGGCCCTTGCCGACGTAGTCGTTGGCGTCGCCGACCAGCCGCATGGTGATGCCGCGCGGCAGGAACGCGCCGAACGACTGACCCGCCGACCCGGTCAGGGTGAGGTCGATCGTGCCGTCCGGCAGCCCCTCACCGCGGTAACGCTTGGTCACCTTGTGACCGAGCATCGTGCCGACAGTGCGGTTGACGTTGCGGATGGTGACCTCGGCGCGCACCTGCTCACCGCGTTCGAGCGCCGGCTCGGCCAGCTCGATGAGCTTGTTGTCGAGCGCCTTCTCGAGGCCGTGGTCCTGCCCCTTGGTGCAGCGCAGGTCCTGGTCGGCGAACTGGCCGCCGAACTCCTCGTTGAGGTTGACCTGGTGCAGGATCGGGGCCAGGTCGAGCCCGGTCGCCTTCCAGTGGTCGACGGCCTCTACGACGTCGAGGGCGCCCACCTGACCGATGGCCTCCTCGATCGTGCGGAAGCCGAGCTCGGCCAGGATCTCGCGGACCTCTTCGGCGACGTACTCGAAGAACGTCACGACGAACTCCGGCTTGCCGGTGAAGCGCTCGCGCAGCACGGGGTTCTGGGTGGCGACACCCACGGGGCAGGTGTCGAGGTGGCAGACCCGCATCATGATGCAGCCCGACACGACGAGTGGGGCAGACGCGAAGCCGTACTCCTCCGCCCCGAGCAGGGCGGCGATTACGACGTCACGGCCGGTCTTGAGCTGCCCGTCGGTCTGTACGACGATCCGGTCGCGCAGGCCGTTGAGCAGCAGGGTCTGCTGGGTCTCGGCCAGGCCGAGCTCCCAGGGACCACCCGCGTGCTTGAGCGACGTGAGAGGTGCCGCGCCGGTGCCGCCGTCGTGACCGGAGATGAGTACGACGTCCGCGTGCGCCTTCGACACGCCGGCCGCGACCGTGCCGACTCCGACCTCGGAGACCAGCTTCACGTGCACCCGTGCTGACGGGTTGGCGTTCTTGAGGTCGTGGATCAGCTGGGCGAGGTCCTCGATCGAGTAGATGTCGTGGTGCGGCGGCGGGCTGATCAGGCCCACTCCGGTCGTCGAGTGCCGGGTCTTGGCCACCCACGGGTAGACCTTGTTGCCGGGCAGCTGGCCGCCCTCGCCGGGCTTCGCGCCCTGCGCCATCTTGATCTGGATGTCGTCGGCGTTGGTGAGGTACTCGCTCGTGACACCGAAGCGGCCGGAGGCCACCTGCTTGATTGACGAACGGCGCTCGGGGTCGTGGAGACGGTCGGCGTCCTCGCCGCCCTCACCTGTGTTGGACTTGCCGCCCAGCCGGTTCATGGCGATCGCGAGGGTCTCGTGCGCCTCCTTGCTGATCGAGCCGTAGGACATCGCGCCGGTGGAGAAGCGCTTGACGATCGCGGAGACCGGCTCGACCTCGTCGATGCTGATCGGCTGCCGTTCGCCCTCCTTGAACTTGAACAGCCCGCGCAGCGTCATCAGCCGCGCCGACTGCTCGTCGACGGCAGCGGTGTACTGCTTGAAGATGTCGTAGCGCCCGGTGCGGGTGGCGTGCTGGAGCCGGAAGACGGTCTCGGGGTCGAACAGGTGCGGCTCACCCTCGCGGCGCCATTGGTACTCGCCGCCGATCGCGAGCTCGCGGTGAGCGGGCGCGATGCCGCCTCGCGGGTACGCCGTGGCGTGCCGCCGCGCGACCTCCTCGGCGATGGTGTCGAGCTCGATGCCACCGAGCTTCGAGCTGGTGCCGGTGAAGTACTTGTCGACGACGCTCTGGGACAGTCCGACGGCCTCGAAGATCTGGGCGCCGGTGTAGGAGGCGATCGTGGAGACGCCCATCTTCGACATCACCTTGAGGACGCCCTTGCCGAGGCCCTTGACGAGGTTCTTGACCGCGACCTCGGGCTCGGCCTTGACGTAGTAGCCCTCGCGGGCGAGGTCCTCGACCGACTCCATGGCGAGGTACGCGTTGACAGCGGCCGCGCCGTACCCGATGAGCAGCGCGACGTGGTGGACCTCGCGCACGTCGCCGGCCTCGACGAGCAGACCGACCTGGGTGCGGGTCTTCTCGCGGACCAGGTGGTGGTGCACCGCACCGGTCAGCAGCAGCGACGGGATCGGCGCGAGCTCGGCGGTGCAGTGCCGGTCGGAGAGAACGATGATGCGGGCTCCCCCGGCGATCGCATCCGACACCTCGGCACAGATCTCGTCGAGGCGGGCTGCCATCGCCGTGCCGCCGCCCTCGACCTCGTAGAGGCCGCGGGAGACGTGGGTGATGAAGCCGGGCATGTCGCCGTCACGGTTGATGTGGCGGATCTTGGCGAGGTCGTCGTTGGAGATCACCGGGAACGGCAGCACGACCTGGCGACACGACGCGGGCGTCGGATTCAGCAGGTTCGCCTCCGGGCCGATGGTGCCCGACAGCGACGTCACGAGCTCCTCGCGGATGGCGTCGAGCGGCGGGTTGGTCACCTGCGCGAACAGCTGTGCGAAGTAGTCGAAGAGCAGTCGCGGCTTCTGCGACAGGGCCGCGATCGGGGTGTCGGTGCCCATCGAGCCGAGCGGCTCGGCGCCGTTGTTGGCCATCGGGGTGAGCAGCACGCGCAGCTCTTCCTCGGTGTAGCCGAAGACCTGCTGGCGACGGGTGACCGACGCGTGGGTGTGCACGATGTGCTCGCGCTCGGGGATGGCGTCGAGATGGATCTGGCCGGCGTGCAGCCACTCGTCGTACGGGTGCTCCGCGGCGAGCTCGGCCTTGACCTCCTCGTCCTCGATGATGCGGTGCTCGTCGGTGTCGACGAGGAACATCCGGCCCGGCTGGAGCCGGCCCTTGCGGACGATGGTGGCCGGGTCGAGGTCGAGTACGCCGACCTCGGAGGCCAGCACGACCAGCCCGTCGTCGGTCACCCAGTAGCGGGAAGGCCGGAGGCCGTTGCGGTCGAGCACGGCGCCGATCTGCGAGCCGTCGGTGAACACCACGCATGCGGGGCCGTCCCACGGCTCCATCAGCGCGGAGTGGAACTCGTAGAACGCCTTGCGGGCGGCGTCCATCTCGGTGTGGTTCTCCCACGCCTCGGGGATCATCATCAGCACCGAGTGCGGCAACGAGCGGCCGCCCATGTGCAGCACCTCGAGCACCTCGTCGAACGACGCGGAGTCGGAGTGGCCCTGGGTGCAGATCGGGTAGAGCCTCTCGAGGTCGCCCGGGATCAGGTCGGAGTCGAGCAGCGCCTCGCGGGCGCGCATCCAGTTGCGGTTGCCCATGACGGTGTTGATCTCGCCGTTGTGCGCGATGAACCGGAACGGGTGGGCCAGCGGCCAGCTCGGGAACGTGTTGGTCGAGAACCGCGAGTGCACCACGGCCAGCGCCGAGGCCATCCGCTCGTCGACCAGGTCGGGGAAGAAGTTGTCGAGCTGGTCGGTCGTCAGCATGCCCTTGTAGGCGAGCGTGCGCGACGACAGTGACGGGAAGTAGGAGTCGGTCTCGTGCTCCGCGCGCTTGCGCAGGCAGAAGGCCAGCCGCTCCAGGGCCATGCCGGAGACGCGCTTGCCCGCCCCGGACACGAACAGCTGCACGAACGCGGGCATCACACCGCGCGCGGTGGCGCCGAGGATGCTCGGCTCGACGGGGACCTCGCGCCAGCCGAGGACGGCCAGGCCCTCCTCGCCGGCGATCTCCTCGATGCGCTGCCGGGTCTTGGCAACTGTCTCGGCATCGCCGGGGATGAACGCGGTGCCCACGGCGTACGAGTGGTGGGCCGGCAGCTCGAAGTCGACAACGGCCCGCAGGAACGCGTCGGGCACCTGCATGAGGATGCCCGCGCCGTCACCGGAGTTCACCTCGGCGCCGGCGGCTCCGCGGTGGTCGAGGTTGCGCAGCGCCGTGAGCGCCTTCGCAACGATGTCGTGGCTGGCCACACCGGTCAGGGTCGCGACGAAGGCCACGCCACAGGCGTCGTGCTCGTGGCGGCCGTCGTAGAGCCCTTGTGGCGCCGGGAACGCGTGCATGCGCATTCTCCCGTCGTCGTCTGCGCCCACCATGGTGGGCGAACTGGATGCACGTGAAGAGGTGCAGGTCTGGCGATGTTGCTGCGCGGGACGACGTTGGCCCAAGCGGTTTCGGAAGGCTATCACTGGCGCTCCGCCAGATGGGATGACCGTTTCAGGCCTTGGAACGCCGTTCAGGCAGACGACTCGGGCTTCGACTCGGCGTCAGCGTCGGCGCGGGTCTCGGCCTCGACGTCCAGCGCGTCCTCGCCATTCTGAGTGGTCGCCTGGCGGCCGTCGGTGTAGACGATCTCCTCGCGACCGGGGCGGGCCCGTGAGGACCACACGAAGTAGGCCAGCGCCAGCACGAACAGCACGATCGAGGTCCACACGTTGAGCCGCAGCCCGAACACGTCGTTCATCTGGACGGTGTCGATGCGGAGGTACTCGATCCAGCCGCGGCCGGCCGTGTAGGCCATCACGTAGAGGGCCACCACCCGGCCGTGGCCGAGTCGGAACTTCCGGTCGACCCAGATCACCAGTGCGAAGGCGGCGAGGTTCCACAAGAACTCGTAGAGGAACGTCGGGTGGAACGTGGCGTACTGGAGGTAGCCGTCGGGGCGGTGCGCCGCGTCGATCTCCAGCGCCCAGGGGAGGTCGGTCGGGCGGCCGAAGAGCTCCTGGTTGAACCAGTTGCCCCATCGGCCCAGCGCCTGCCCGACGAGTACGGCGGGAGCGAGGGCGTCGAGCATCGGCAGCAGTCGGATGTGCTTGCGCCGGGCACCGATCGCCGCACCCAGCGCACCGAGCGCGACCGCACCCCAGATGCCGAGGCCGCCGCGCCAGACGTAGAGGGCGGTAACCGGGTTGCGGTCCTCGCCGAAGTACAGCTGATAGTCGGTGATGACGTGGTAGAGCCGTCCACCGACCAGGCCGAACGGCACCATCCAGATGGCGAGATCCTGCACCTCGCCGAGGGTGCCGCCGCGGGCGACCCAGCGGCGCTCGCCAATCCAGATCGCCAAGATGATGCCGACGATGATGCTCAGCGCATAACCGCGCAGGGGCACGGGTCCGAGGTTCCAGACGCCGTCGGCGGGGCTGGGGATGAACGCTGCGTAGAGACCGAGCGGCACGGTCAGGCTCCTTCGTCGAGCAGGGTGGCGATGTCGTCGGCGAAGTCAGCGGCCGAGGTCTCCTCGTTCCAGACGACGTGGGCGCGATCGTCAGCGGAGATCCCGATCACCTGGGCGCCGTGGGCGACCGCGTAGCCGCCCGACGGCAGCTTGTCGCCCTTCTCGACCGCGACGGCTAGCGCGCCGGCGTCGGCGATGATCGTGTCGAGGTCGCCGGTCAGGCCGATGAAGTCGGGGTCGAAACGGCCGACGAAGCGGCGTACCTTCTCGGCGTCGTCGACGGTCGGGTCGGTGGTCACGAAGACCACGTCGACCTGCTCGCGTTGTGCGTCGTCGAGCCGGTTGACCGCGGCGGCCAGCGAGCTCATCACGATGGTGCAGATGTCTGGGCAGCTGGTGTAGCCGAAGAACACCAGCGTCAGCGGCTTGTCGGTGCTGTCGGCCAAGGAGTACGACGACCCGTCGGTCGCGGTGAGCGGGGCGGTCGGCGCCGTATAGGGCTGGTCGAGCCGCGCGCCGTGCAGCCCGTCGTCGTCGGTGGGCACGACGACCTGGCCGGCACTGCTGCACCCGCCGAGAAGCAGGACGCCGACAAGCAGGCCAAGCAGCGACCTAGCCACGGCGCACCCCGTCGGCGAGGTCGGCGGTGAGCTCGGCGAGCGCCTTGAGGCCGGCGGTGCGGTCGTCGGCGTGGTCGAGCAGGGCACGGACGAACGCGGAGCCGACGATCACGCCATCGGCGTACGACGCGACCTCGGCAGCCTGGTCGCCGTGGGAGACGCCCAGCCCGACGCACACCGGCAGGTCGGTGGCCGCGCGGGTGCGGGCGACGAGCGGGCCGGCGAGGTCGCTCGAGCTGGCGCGCGCCCCGGTGACGCCCATGACCGCGGTGGCGTAGACGAAGCCCCGGCAGGCGGCCGTGGTCATCGCGATGCGGGCGTCGGTCGAGGAGGGCGCGACCAGGAAGATCTTGTCGAGGTCGTGCGCGTCGGCCGCGGCGATCCAGCCCGCGGCGCTGTCAGGAGTGAGGTCGGGGGTGATCAGCCCCGCTCCCCCGGCGGACGCGAGGTCGGTGGCGAAGCGCTCGACGCCGTAGCGCTCGACCGGGTTCCAGTAGGTCATCACGACGGTTGGCACACCGGTCGCGGCGACGGCCTCGACCGTGCGCAGCACGTCGATGGTGCGGACGCCACCGTCGAGCGCCTGCTGGGCGGCGGCCTGGATGGTCGGGCCGTCCATCACCGGGTCGCTGTAGGGCAGGCCTACCTCGATCACATCGCAGCCGGCGTCGACCATGCAGCGCATCGCCTCGATCGAGCCCTCGATGTCGGGGAAGCCAGCGGGCAGGTAGCCGACCAGTGCCGAGCGGCCCTCGGCACGCACGGTCTCGAATGCACGGGCCACGCTCATACCGGCTCCTCGTCGGGCTCGCCGAGCCTGAAGTGCTCGATCGCGGTGCCCATGTCCTTGTCGCCGCGGCCAGAGAGGTTGACCAGGATCGTCTTCCCCGGCATCTCCTCCGCCAGCCTCAGCGCGCCAGCGAGGGCGTGTGCGCTCTCGATCGCGGGGATGATGCCCTCGGTGCGGCTCAGCAGCGCCATCGCGTCCATCGCCTCGTTGTCGGTGACCGGTGTGTACGTCGCCCTGCCGATCGCCGCGAGATGGGCGTGCTGCGGCCCGACCCCGGGGTAGTCGAGGCCGGCCGAGATCGAGTGCGACTCGATGGTCTGCCCGTCGTCGTCCTGCAGGACGTAGGTGCGCGCGCCGTGGAGGACGCCACTGGCGCCGACATGGATGGTCGCGGCGTGCCGCCCGGTCTCCACGCCGTCGCCACCGGGCTCGAAGCCGTGGATCGCCACACCGTCGTCGTCGAGGAACGCGGTGAACAGGCCGATGGCGTTGGAGCCGCCGCCGACACACGCGGCGATGGCGTCCGGCAGCGCGCCGTACTGCTCGAGGCACTGGGCACGGGCCTCGTCGCCGATGCCGCGGCAGAAGTCGCGGACCATGCTCGGGAACGGGTGCGGGCCGGCGGCCGTGCCGAAGAGGTAGGCCGTGTGGTCGACCGAGGCGACCCAGTCGCGCAGGGCCTCGTTGATGGCGTCCTTGAGGGTCGCGCTGCCGGAGTCGACCGGGATGACCTTGGCGCCGAGCAGCTGCATGCGGGCCACGTTGAGCGCCTGGCGGCGGGTGTCGACCGAGCCCATGTAGACGGTGCAGTCCATGCCGAAGTATGCCGCGGCGGTGGCGCTGGCGACGCCGTGCTGGCCGGCGCCGGTCTCGGCGATGACGCGGGTCTTGCCCATCCGGCGAGTCAGCAGCGCCTGGCCGAGCACGTTGCGGATCTTGTGGGCGCCGGTGTGGTTGAGGTCCTCGCGCTTGAGCAGGATGCGGGCGCCGACCTGCTGGCTGAGCCGCTCCGCGTGGTAGAGCCGGCTCGGCACCCCGGCGTAGTCGGTGAGGATCGCGTCGAACTCGGCCACGAACTCCGGGTCGGCCATCGCGTCCTGCCAGGCAGCCGTCAGCTCGTCGAGGGCTGCGACCAGGGCCTCGGGCATGAAGCGCCCGCCCCACTGCTGGCCACCGGGCTCGCCGAAGTAGCCGAGCTCGTCGGCGTCGTAGGTGTGGGTCGTCATGCGTGCACTCCTGTCATCTCACGCACGGCCCGCTCGGGGTCGCCGTCGCGGACCAGCGTCTCCCCGACGAGTACGACGCGGGCGCCCCCGCCGACGTAGCGCTGCACGTCATCGCGGCCACCGATGCCCGACTCGGCCACCAGCACCCGGTCATCGGGGATCATCGGGGCCAGCCGGCCGAACGTGTCGTCGTCGACCGCCAGGGTCTTGAGGTTGCGGGCGTTGACACCGATCAGCTCGGCGCCCAGAGCAACAGCCCGCTCGGTCTCGGCCTCGTCGTGGACCTCGACCAGGACGGTCAGCCCGAGCTCTCGGGCCTCGTCGTGGAGGCAGCGGAGGTCGTCGTCACCGAGCGCCGCCACGATCAGCAGCGCCAGGTCGGCGCCTGCGGCGCGGGCCTCGACGAGCTGGTAGCTCTCGACGATGAAGTCCTTGCGGAGCAGCGGGGTGTCGACGGCGGCCCGCACGGCGCGGAGGTCGTCGAGGCTGCCTCCAAAGCGCCGTTGCTCGGTCAGCACGCTGATCGCCGCGGCGCCGCCGCGAGCGTAGGCAGCTGCGAGGTCGGCCGGGTCGGGGATATCGGCCAGCTCACCCTTGCTGGGGCTCTTGCGCTTGACCTCCGCGATCACGCTGGACCCGGCAGCACGGAACTGCGGCATCGGGTCGCGGGGCTGCGCGACATCGGCGAGCGCGGCCCGCAGGTCGGCCACCGGGACGCTCGCGCGGCGTTGCTCGAGGTCGTCGCGGACACCGGCGACGATGTCGTCAAGCACGGACACAACTGCCTCCAGGACGCGTGGTTCGGGTAGGGGTCCAGCCTCTCACCCCGGCGGTCACCGCCGGGTGTGGGGCTAGGAGGGTGCTGAAGAAGCCGCTCGTCGCGTGCGTGCATCGCGTCGCGCAGCAGAGCCGACGCTTCAGCAGACTCCTTCAGGGCGCGAGCCAGCTGCCGGGCAGGTTGCGCAGCAGCATGAAGCCGCCGGCTACGGCGGCCAGCGCCCACCACATCCACATCGGCGGGGCCAGCGGCGCCATCACGGTCCCCCCGCGCCAGCACGCTGCGACGCGTCGTACCCACAAGAGGACGATGACCGGCAGGGCGACGACGAGGAGCAGGTTGCTGGACGCCGCGGCGCCGATGTCGAGGTTGGTCAGGTCGTTGACGGCGCGGAGGCCGCCGCAGAACGGACACGCAAAGCCCAGCAACGCGGTCGGACACGCGCCCCACGAGCCGCCGACGTGCGGGTCGCGGACGTGCAGCGCGGTCGTCGCGATGGCGGCCAGGGCCGCCGTACCCAGAGGTGAGGCCAGCCGCCGGGCCCGGGAAGGCTCGACGTCGCGCCGGCCCGCGAGGTCAGCGGGTGGCGTCGGGTGCGTAGCCACGGTGGTCGGTCGCGTGGTCGTGGAGACCCAGCTTGGCCATCACGAGGAATATCGGCAGCGCGATCGCGCCCAGCGCCAGGCCGACCCAGAACAGCGTCACGCTGACCGGGCTGAGCATCAGCGCGATGCTGCCGACCAGGAAGCCGAGCATGGCCACCCCGACCGCCGTCCATGCCGCGGGGGTGTTGCCGTGGTTGTCAGCCATGAGGTGCTCCTGTGCTGTGCCGGAGGGGGCGGGGTGCTGTTGGCCGAGTCTAGGAGATGCGTCAGGCGGTGGGGTCGCGCCCCTCGTCGATGGCCTTCCACAAGTCCTGGCTCTCGTCGGTCTCGGCATCGGCGAGGCGGCGCCGCTGGTCGGTCGGCGCGTCGTACTTGCTGCCCATCTCGGGCCAGGTGCCGACGAAGCGCACGGCTGCGGCCGCAGCGACGAGCGAGAGCACCGCGCCGACGCATGCGACCCAGAACCAGGCGGACCACGTGATGTCGATGTCCGCCTCGGTGACCTCGCCCAGCGCGGTGCGGAACTGGTCGGCGAGGGTGAACCAGCCGGTGATCATGGTCGTCACCAGACCGAGAGCGGCGAGCAGGGCCAACCAGGTCACGCCGCGTCGTACGCGCCCGCGCGTCACGAGCAGGACCCCCCAACAGGCCAGCAGGACCAGGGAGAGTGCGCCGGCCAGCGGCAGCTGCCCGGCCCCGATCACCAGGGTCGACGCGAAGGCAGCGTTGGGCTCCGCGCTGCCGAGATCCGCGCTGACCAGCTCCTTGCTGCCCGCCACGGCACCGAGGCCGGCGGAGGCCAGGCCGAGCAGCACAACCGGCCCGAACGTAGGGCGAGAGTCAGCCATCGGTCGGCTGATCCTCGAGCAGCACGTCGGCGTCGAAACAGGTGTGGTCACCGGTGTGGCAGGCCGCCCCGACCTGGTCGACGGTGACGAGCAGGGTGTCCCCGTCGCAGTCGAGGCGGACGCCACGCACGTGCTGGACGTGCCCGGATGTGTCGCCCTTGACCCAGTACTCCTGACGGCTGCGGCTCCAGTACGTCGCCCGGCCGGTGGCCAGGGTCCGCGCCAGCGCTTCGTCGTCCATCCAGCCCAGCATCAGCACCTCACCGGTGCCATGCTGCTGGACCACCGCCGGCACGAGGCCGTCGGGGTTGCGGGTGAGCCGCGTGGCAATCGCGGGGTCGAGGTCGGTCACGCCTCCAGTATCGCGGCTGTGCCGAACCGCGCGTCGGGCCGGCTGCACCATCGACCTGATCCCCCGCTCAGGACAACGACCGCGGCACCCCGTCCGGGACAGCCTCGACGACCAGGTTGTCGGAGTAGCCCAGGTCGGGGCGGTAGCTCCCACCGCACGTGAGCAGCACCAGCCGGGGCTTGGTGCGCTGGGAGAACAACGACACCAGCCGATCCACCCGGTCACGCGGCAGCAGGTAGCGCTCGGTCACCACGTAGGCCAATTTCTGGTGCCCACCGGTGAGCACGACCCGGTCGCCGGTCTGCAGGTCGGCGAGCTTGGCCGCGAAGCCGATGCCGAAGCTTCTGGAGTCAATGTGGCCCGCGACCACGACCCCGCCGTACGGCGAGCCCGCGCGCGACCCTCCGGTCCACCAGCCCATCCGACTGGGGTCCTCCGGCAGGCCGAGGTTTCCGTCGCGTCCGGTGGCCACGGGATCGATGTTCGCAGCACCGCTGCCCGGCAGTTGCACCGACACGGGCTCGAAGGGGGCCAGCTCGGGGTGCGCTGCCGGGGCCCGAGCCGCCTCGGGCAAGGACGTACCGTCCGGTGTGGCGCCGAAGGTGCTCACTCCCGGCGCCAGCGGCTCCGACACCTCCAGGCGGGACCCCGGCGCGGCGCCCTCGAGATGGACCTTCGGTGCGGGAGGGGGCACCGACGCTGAGACCGTCGTGCCCGCAGGCTCGATGAGCAGCCGCAGGCCCGCGACCATCGCCGCAATTCCGAGTGCCACCAGCAGGCAGGCAGCCAGCCGCCGCCGTCCTTCAGTCGTCACGGCGCCACCCTTGCTCCTGGTCCGTGCGGGCCGGGTCAAACCGAACGCAGACGGCGCAGGCCAAGGGCCACGACAAGCGACCCGGCGAGCAGGCCCGCCAGCCCGATCGCACCGCCCCAGCCCGAAGTCCCGGCCGCGGCCGCCTGTCCTCCGGTCCCGGCCGGCACACCCGTGGGCGCCGTGGCGTCGGTCTCGGCGACCGGCAACACCTGGACGACCGCATCCATCGTCTGGTCGGCGGCCACGCCGACCGCGAACACCCGGGTGAGCGCGCTGCCGGCGACCTTGAGGTCGACCGGTCCCAGCACGGCCGGGCCTGCGGTGGCCGTCCGCACGACGTCGACGGGATAGACGCCCTGCGGCACGATCGTGGACGCCGCCTCGCCGCTCGCGACATCGGCCAGGAGCACGTCGCCATTGACCCGGATGTCGGTAGGTGGAGCTGCCGCAGTGTGAGCGATCGTCAACCGCCCGCTGCCCGACGGCACCGAGGTGAGGTTGTTGTCGAAGGTCGTGATGATGGCTGGGTCCGTCGGGTCCACCGGGCGGTGCAGCACCACGTCGACGCTCTCGCCCGCGTTCACCGTGAAGATCGCGCCGACCTCAGCGCCACTGCCGTTGTTGATGGCGCCGATCTGGTGCTTCCCGGCCTCGAGCTTGAAGGGCCCGACGATGCCCTTGCCGTCGACATTGTCGTCGAGCTCCTCGCCGTCGACGGTCACGCTCCAGGTCGAGCCGGTGACGCCCTGCACGAAGTACGCCGATGCCATCGTCGGCTTTGCTGCCTCAGCGGCCGCGGGTGAAATGAGCAAGGTCGTGAGCACTAGGCCCACACCGATACGGATGATTGCCACCGCGAGCCCCCTGAGGCCTGAGTGTTGGGTTTCTACTGTCACCCCGCAGTGGCGGTGCGCGCATACCCAATCTGCGGGTCTCGTGGCCGGGCTCACCGCCGTACGGTCGGGGTCGGGGACACAACGCCAGGTTCGGTGGGACGATGACGGCGCAGAGATCGGGTTCGGACGACGACGAAGGCGGGCCCGACCCTGACCCGCTGTTGGACGGGCGACTGGCCCTCGTCGCGGTGTATCTCGTCCTGATCGTCGCCATTGCCGCCTACGTCCTCACTCGCCCCGAGGCGGTGGAGCCGCGGGCCGCGCATCCGGATGTGGTCGAGTCAGCTCTGTCGCTCATGATCACGGTCCGCCCGTCCGGAGCGATCACGGCCGTCGAGACGATGCGTATCGACGCACCCATCGCATCGCTGCGGCTGACCCTCCCTCCCGCCGCGCGTCCCCAGGGCACGCAGCCGAGCGTGGTCGATCTCACGGTCAACGGCGTGGCGATCGAGCCGAGGCAGACGGTTTCCGGACGGTGGACGGTCGCCCTGCCTCGGCGTACCCGCAGCGTCACGTTGACCTACCGCCTGATCGGCGTGACGAGCCACCGGGCGTCCGCTCCGCCCGGTCGGGCCCTTCTCCAGGTCCGCCCGCTCACCTTCGACGAGGCGGAGACCGATGTGCCGGTGGTGGTGCGGGTGCGCGGCGCCGTAGTACTCAACATGGTGTGCCCCGACCTGCCGATCACCGACCAGCTGTGCGGCCGAGAGACCGACGGCGGCTGGGCGACCACACCGATCTCTGCCGGCGACTCGACCGTGGTGGCCCAGGTCGACCTGCCCCCAGTCTGAGCGGTCAGTGCGACTGCTGGGCCATCCAGGACGCGTGCAGGCCTGCGTAGACACCTTCGACTCCGACGAGCGCGGCGTGCGGGCCGCGCTGGACGATGCGTCCGCGGTCGACCACTACGACCTCGTCGGCGGCCTCGGCGGTGGACAACCGGTGGGCGATGGTGACGCTGGTCCGACCGGTCATCAGCCGTTCGAGGGCACGGCCGATGCGCATCTCGAGAGCCGGGTCGACCGACGACGTCGCCTCGTCGAGGACGAGCAGGTCGGGGTCGGCGAGGTGGGCTCGCAGCAGGGCCACGAGCTGGCGCTCCCCGGCCGACAGCGACTCACCTCGCTGGCCGACCTTGGTCGCCAGACCGCCCGGCAGTCCGGCGATCCAGTCGGCCAGGCCGAGCTCCTCGGCGCTGGCCAGAATCTCTGCCTCGGTGGCGCCCAGCCGTCCGTAGCGAACGTTGGCGGTGATGGTGTCGTCGAACAGGAAACCCTCCTGCGGCACGAGTACGACGCTCTTGCGCAGGTTTGCCTGGCGGACCTCGCGCACGTCGATGCCGTCGAGCAGGACCGACCCTTCGGTCGGGTCCATCAGCCGGGTCAGCAGCTTGGCGAACGTCGACTTGCCGGACCCGGTCTCCCCGACGATGGCGATGCGGCTGCCGGACGCGATGCCCATCGTGACGTCGCGCAGCACCGGTGGACCGCCGGGGTAGGCGAACGTCACGTCCTCGAAGCAGACGTCGATCGGGCCGCGGGGCAGGTCGTGGCCCTCCTCCCCCGGGTCGACGAGATCGGCAGGCGTCTCGAGGATGCCGATGACGCGACGCCAGGAGGCGATGGCGTTCTGCGCGTCAGTGAGGATCTGGGTGCCCATCTGCACCGGCCCGACGAACAACGTCACGAGGAACGCGAAGGCCAGGATCGTGCCGGGGGTCATGTCGGTCGTGAACCCGAGCAGCACACCCACGACCAGCACTCCGGCGTTGGCGAGGCCGGCGGAGATGCCGCCCAGGGAGAAGGACACGACGGTGAACTTCTGGGCCCGCGTGCTGGCGTCCTTAAACTCGTCGATCGCCTCGTCGATGCGCTGCTGGGTGCGGCCCTCGACGGCGTACGACCGGACCACCGCGGCGCCGACGACCGGCTCGGAGATCGCCGAGAGCAGCACGCCGACCTGGCGGCGTACGACGCTGTAGGCGGCCGACAGCTTGCGCTGGAAGTAGCGGATCGAGGCGAACAGCGGCGCGAAGGCCAGCCAGACGACCAGCGCGAGCTGCCAGCTGTAGATCACCATGATCACCGTCGCCACCAGCATCTGGCCGACGCTGACGACGAAGATCAGGCCGCCGAAGACCAGGAACTGGCTGACCTGGTCGACGTCGGTTGTGACCCGCGAGACCAGGGCGCCGCGACGCTCGGTGTTCTGGGTGAGGAGCGGCAGATCGTGCACGTGACGGAAAGCCTTGATGCGCAGCGTCGCCAGCCCGCGCTCGGACGTGGTGAACAGCCGACTCGTCATGAGGTACGACGCGGTGCTGGTCACCGCGATGGCGACCGCGCAGATCACTCCCATCCACACGACGAACGAGACGTCGGGGCCACCTGACCCGGCGAGCCCGCGGTCGAGGGTCTGCTGGACCGCGACCGGCACGATGATCTGACCGAGCGAGGCGACTACCGCGAGAAGCAGGGTCACGCCGATGCCTTCTCGCAGCTCGGGCGAGAAGTGCACGCCGCGGCGGATCGTCTCCATCGCGCCGATGTCCTCGCCGGAGTCGACTCCGGGGCCGACGGCACGGCGCTCGGTGGTCACGGCGGTCATCAGCTCTCCTCGGCAGGGACGTGTTCGTAGGCGTTGACGAGGTGGGCGTAGCCGGGGCTACGTCGGAGCAGCTCGGCGTGGGTGCCTCGGTCGAGAATGCGGCCGTCCTCGAGGTGGACGACCTCGTCGGCCAGCGCGATGGTCGCCTTGCGGTAGGCCACCACGACCAGCGACGTGTCACCCGAGCCCTTGCGCAGGCTGGCCAGGATGCGGGCCTCGACCTCCGGGTCGACCGCCGACGTGGCGTCGTCGAGGATCAGCAGGCGGGGTCGGCGGACCAGCGCCCGGGCCAGCGAGATGCGCTGGCGCTGGCCACCCGAGAGCGACGTGCCACGCTCGCCGAGGGTGGTGTCGAGACCGTGCTCGAGGGCAGCCACGAACCCGTCGGCCTGAGCGTCGCGCAGCGCCGCCCAGACGTCTGCGTCGGAGATGTCGGCACCCAGCGTGACGTTGCCGCGCACGGTGTCGTCGAAGAGGAACGCGGTCTGCGAAACGGTGGCAACGGCCTCGGCGAGCGCGCCGGGACGGAGGTCGCGCAGGTCGGTGCCGTCGACAATGATCGCACCGGCGTCGGGGTCGACGAGGCGGGCCATCAGGTTGGTGAGCGTGCTCTTGCCGGACGCGGTGGCGCCGACGATGGCGACCGTGTGGCCGGGCTCGACGGAGAACGAGAGGTCCCGCAGGAGCGGCACCGAGGCGTCATAGGAGTAGGCGAGGTGGTCGACCTCGAGGCGGGCGCCGCGCGCGACCGTCGGCAGGGTGGCCGCGCCGTACTCCATGGAGCCGGTCGCGTCGATCACGGCCTTGGCCCGGCGATAGCCCACGACGCTGCGCGGGAACTCGCCGAGCAGCCAGCCGATGGCTCGGATCGGGAACGAGACGATGGTCAGGAGGTAGGCGACGGTGACCACGTCACCCGCATCGGTCGCGCCGCTCATCACCCGCTCGACGCCGACCGCGAGCACGACCAGGACACCGAGGTTGGGCAGCGAGGCAAGCGTCGGGTCGAACGCCGCGCGGATGCGGCCGGCGCGGATGTTGACGTCGCGGAGCTCGTGAGCCCGGGCGGTGAAGCGGTCGGTCTCCTCGGTCTCGCGACCCAGGGTCTTGACGACCATCGCGCCGTCGAACGACTCGTGGGCGATCTCGCTGACCTCGGCACGGAGGCCCTGCGCACGAGTCATCAGGGGCGAGGCCAGCCTCTGGTAGGCGAGGTTGGCAACGACGACGGCCGGGAAGACCAGCAGCCCCACCACGGCCATCACGACGTCGGCGACGAGCATCTGCCCGATCGCGATGACCATCATCACCAGAGTGCCCAGTGCCATCGGCAGCGGCGCGATCGGGCCCCAGGCCGCCTCGACGTCGGAGTAGGCGTTGGAGAGCAGCTGGCCGGTCGGGTGGCGCTGGTGCCACTCCATGGGGAGGGAGAGGTACTGCCGGGTGACGGCCCGTCGGGTGTGCGCCTGCATGCGGTACTGCATGACGCCGGCGCCGAGGCGCCGCGCGACGATGCCGACGGCGCGCAGGATGGCCACGCCCAGGAAGAGGCCGACGACCGCCCAGATGAGGCCGGCGCCGATCTCGCCGTCGCGGAAGGCCGGGATCACGACGTGGTCGGTGGACCAGCCGAGCACCCAGGCATCGGCCACGGTGAGGACCGCGAAGAGCACGCTGCCGAGCGTGGAGAGCGTGAAGATGCCCGGCTCCCGCCGGATGCCGACGGCCAGGACACGGAACCCCGCGCCGGTCGTGCCCCGTCGATCGCTCCTGCCTGCTGACCGATCCATCTGGTCACTCACTCGCGCGCTCGCCTCCCCGTCATCACTCGCCCGCAACCATCGGGCCCCGTCAGGCTATTCCCCACCACCGACACTCACCCAATCGTTTCTCGGGCATCTATGGTGTCGAACGTGTCGACCACCTTCGCGCGTCAGGAGCGCGCTGCATTCTGCGACCTCGCTCTCGAGGTCGGCCCGGACGCCCCGACCCGGTGCGGCGAGTGGAACGTCAAAGAGCTGGTGATCCACCTGCTGGTGCGCGAGCGCAGCCCGCTGGGCGCTCCCGGCATGCTCATCTCTCCGCTCTCCGGCCTCACCGACCGGGCCATGGCCGGGCTCGCACACGAGCCCTTCAAGAAGCTGGTCAAACGGCTGCGCAGGCCGTCGCCCCTGCTGTTGCTTCCCGGAGCCGACGCACTCATCAACTCCGTCGAGTTCTTCGTCCACCACGAGGACCTGCGCCGGGTCCGGACCGACTGGACCCCGCGCGAGATCGGAGCCGGCGCGTCCAGCCTGCTCTGGCAGGCGACCCGCGTCCTCGGACCTGGCCTCGTCCGGCCGGCCGGCGTGCCCGTCCGTCTCGTGCGTGCCGGCACCGGCGCCACGGCGACCCTGCGCCGCGGCGACGACCCGGTCGTGGTGACGGGGGTGCCCGCAGAGCTGGTGCTGATGCTGTACAACCGGCCTACCGAGGGTCTCGTGTACGACGGCCCGGCAGACCGCGTGGACGCACTGCGCGCCGCCGACCTGGGCATCTAGCCCCTCGGGTGGCGGGGTTCGCGCGGGCTCCCGCCGGCGCAGACCGAGGAGGCCACCCCCCACCCGATTCCCCGGAGGCAAGCACGACCAGACGACTCGCGATGCCCGTTGCCGCCATCACGACCGGCATGCTCGTGATGTCGGGTCTCTTCGCCGCCTCGGCCGATGCAGCCCGCCCGTCGAAGACCCGGACCTCCGCGACCTGGTCGGCCTCGACCGCCGTCGTCGGCTGACCCGCTCCAGCACATGTACCCCGGCCATCACCGGCAATGGCTCGCCTCCCCTGCAGTGGGGTGCGGGCGACCTCACCGGCCTCCGCAAGGTCGGCCTGACGGCCGGCTGCATCCGCTGAGCGCCGGGCGTCAGGTCCGCAGACGAGACAGGAACGCGCGGGTGCGCTGCTCCTGAGGGTCCCCAAGCACCTGCTCGGGAGTGCCCGTCTCGTGGATCACGCCGTCGTGAAGAAAGCAGACCGTGTCGGCGACATCACGCGCGAAGCCCATCTCGTGGGTGTTCAGCAGCATCGTCACGCCGTCGTCCCGCAGGCCGGTGAGCAGGTCGAGGACCTCCCCCACCAGCTCCGGGTCGAGTGCCGAGGTGACCTCGTCGAGCAGCATGAGGCCGGGGTTCGCCACCAGCGCGCGGGCGATCGCAACGCGTTGCTGCTGACCGCCGGACAGGTCGTCGGGGCGCGCGGCTGCCTTCTCAGCGAGCCCCACGCGCTCGAGCATCGCCGTACCCCGCTCGTCGGCCTCGTCCTTCGCCACGCCGTGCACCTTGCGCAGCGCGAGGGTGACGTTGCCGAGCACGCTCAGGTGCGGGAACAGGTTGTAGGACTGGAAGACCAGCCCCATCCGCGCACGCACCGCGTCGGCGTCCACGCGCGGGTCGGAGACGTCCTCGCCCTCGAACGTGATCACGCCGTCGTCGATCGTCTCGAGCAGGTTGGCGCAGCGCAGCAGCGTCGACTTGCCCGACCCGGACGCCCCGATGAGGACGACGCACTGCCCGGGCTCGACGGCCAGGTCGATGTCGCGCAGCACCACGTGTGAGCCGAAGGTCTTGCGCACCCCGCTCATCTCCAGCAGCGCGCTCCCGGCACTCGCGCGTGAGCTCGGTCGCCCGCTCGTTCCTCGCTCGACTCGGTCGCTCACATCGCTTGTGGGTGAGCTCGCTCGCTCGCTCACATCATCCCCCCGGCCCCGTGGAACCCCTGCTTGCGCGCGTACCAGTCCGTCGCCCGCGCCATCGGGATCGTCAGGCAGATGAACAACACCCCCGCGACGACGTACGGCGTGTAGTTGAAGTCGACGGCCGTCTCGATCTGCGCGGCCCTGATCGCGTCGATGACGCCGAGCACTGCGATCAGCCCGGAGTCCTTCTGGAGCGACACCAGGTCGTTCATCAACGGCGGCAGCACCCGGCGCCAGGCCTGTGGGAGTACGACGTGGCGCAGCGTCTGCGAGGTGCTGAGACCCATTGACCGGCCGGCCAGTCGCTGGGACGGGTGCACCGACTCGATGCCGGCCCGGAAGACCTCGGCGACGTAGGCCGAGTAGGACAGCACCAGCGCCGTACATCCCCAGAACAGCGCCGACCGCGGCAGTCCCGACAGGTTCAGCGCCGGGCCACCGAAGCCGAGCAGGAACAGCACGAGCAGCAGGGGCAGGCCGCGGAACACGTCGACGTAGACCGTGCCGATCAGGCGCAGCGGGAACGCGACCGGACCGCGGATCGTGCGCATCACCGCGATCGTCAGGCTCAGCGCCACGATCACGACCGCGCACACCGCCATCACGCGGATGTTGAGCCACAGCCCGTCGAGCACGGCAGGGAACGACTCGACCGCCTTGTCCCAGCTGAAGTAGGTCTCGCGGACCCGCTCCCAGCCGGGCGAGGTGACGACGAGGGCCGTCGCGCCGCCGAGCAGGACGGTCGTGCTGGCGGCAGCCACCAGCGCACTGCGGATCGTGCGACGACGACGAAACTCGTCGCGCTCGACCTGCACCGCCGAAGGCTGCCAGCCGTCAGTCGTTCCCGAGCTCATCAGGAGAGCTCGGGAGCGCCCTGCTGGGCCAGCCATTCCTCGGCAAGCTGGTCGAGCGTGCCGTCCTCGCGCAGTGCGTCGACCGCCTGGCTGACGCACGTCGTGAGCGGGCTGCCCTTGTCGAGCACCGCTCCGAACTGCTCCACGTCACCGGACGCCGCGGGCAGCTGTCCGACGATCACGCCCGCGTCGAGCTGGGCCGCGGTCATGTAGTACGCCGTGGGCAGGTCGACGACGATGCCGTCGATCTGGCCGTTCTCGAGCGCCTGCACGGCCTGGTCGTTGGTGTCGTACGGCGCGGCCTGCTCGCTCGACTGGATCTGGTCGGTGATCGCGACGTAGCTCGTCGTGCCCACCTGGGCGCCGAGCTTGGCGTCCTTGAGGTCGGCCAGCGAGGTCGCCCCGTCGATGGCGCTGCCCTTGGTGGTGATCACGGTCTGCCGGACGTCGTAGTAGCCGGCGGAGAAGTCGACGGCGTTCCTGCGCTTCTCGGTGATCGAGACCTGGTTGAGATCGAAGTCGAACTTCTTCTCCCCCGGGCTCACCACCGCGTTGAACGGCGCGGTCACCCACTCGACCTGCTCGGCGGTGAAGCCGAGCTGCTCGGCGACCGCGAACCCGACCGCCGACTCGTAGCCCTGGCCGTTGGACGGGTCGTTGTCGACGAACCACGGGCCGTAGGCCGGGTCGTCGGTGGCGATGGTGAGCACGCCGTCGGCGTACGTCTCAAGCTGGTCTGCGGTGCAGTCGGGCGCAGCTGGCTCCGATGAAGAGGCGTCGGTCGCAGTGGGCTCCTCGTCGACCGGCGCACCGCACGCGGTGAGGAGGACGATCGAGGCGGCGAGACCGGCGAGGCCGGCAGTCAGTGGCTTGGTCGTAGGCATGGCCGAATCCTAGAACCGCGTACGGCGTCCGGTCAGCGCGTCTCGACCGCCAGTCGTCCGGCGAGTGCGGCGAACGTCACGGCAAAGACCTTGCGGATCCGGTCCACCAGCCGCGGCCGGCTCAGCACCTTGTCACGCAGGGCGGCGGCCGCGAGCCCGTAGCCGGCGAAAACCACGAACGTCATGGCCATGAAGACGCTGCTGAGGACGAGCATCTTCACCAGGCTGCCGGGCTGCCCCGCGGGCACGAACTGTGGCAGGAACGCGAAGAAGAAGATCGTCAGCTTGGGGTTGAGGAGGTTCAGCGTGATGCCGGACCAGACAACGCTCCGCCACGACGCAGGGCCAGCGTCCTCGTCGACGCCGAGGGCGCCCTGGTCGCGCCATGTCGTCCAGGCCATGTACAGCAGGTAGGCCACGCCGGCGTACTTGATGACCTGGAACGCCACTCCGCTCGCATGCAGTACGGCGGCCAGGCCGGTGACGGCGGCGACCATGTGCGGCACGGTGCCGAGCGTGCAGGCGAACGCAGCGAGCACGCTCGCCTTGGCTCCGCGGGTCAGGCCGGCGGCCAGGGTGAAGAGCGCGCCCGTGCCGGGCGTCGCGACGATGACCAGCGAGGTCAGCAGGAACGTCAGGACCATGGCGCCACGCTAGACCGGATCCGCGTCAGCGGACAGGGTGTCCCGCAGCCGAGAGCGCGTCCTTGACCTGACCGATGCGCAGGGTGCCGAAGTGGAACACGGTGGCGGCGAGTACGGCGTCGGCACCGGCCTCGACCGCTGGAGCGAAGTGCTCGGCCCGGCCGGCGCCGCCCGACGCGATGACCGGGATGCTGACCTCGCGTCGTACGGCGCGGATCAGGTCGAGGTCGAAGCCATCCTGGGTGCCGTCTGCGTCCATGGCGTTGAGCAGGATCTCGCCGGCGCCGAGCTCGGCCGCGCGGGCAGCCCACTCGATCGCGTCGAGCCCGGCCGACTTGCGGCCCCCGTGCGTGGTGACCTCGAAGCCGGAGTCGGTGCTCGCCCGGCGCGCGTCGACAGAGAGCACCAGCACCTGGTTGCCGAAGCGGTCGGCCACCTCGCTGATCAGCTCGGGGCGGTGGATGGCCGCGGTGTTCATGGCGACCTTGTCGGCACCGGCACGCAGCAGCCGGTCGACGTCGTCGACCGACGACACTCCCCCGCCGACGGTCAGCGGGATGAAGACCTCCTCGGCCGTGCGCGACACGATCTCCATCGTGGTCGCGCGGCCCTCATATGACGCGGAGATGTCGAGGAAGGTCAGCTCGTCGGCGCCCTCGGCGTCGTACGCGCGCGCGAGCTCGACGGGGTCGCCCGCGTCGCGGAGGTCGACGAAGTTGATGCCCTTGACCACCCGGCCGCCGTCGACGTCGAGGCATGGGATGACGCGTACGGCGAGACTCACGTCGCCCGCCCGGGCAGGGTCAGCGCGAGGGCGTCCTCGAGGGTGAAACGCCCCTCGTAGAGGGCGGTCCCGACGATCGCCCCCTCGACCCCGTCGGTCACGAGACCTTGCAGGGCCTCGATGTCGGCCAGCTCGGTGATGCCACCCGAGGCGACGACCGGCCGGTCGGTCGCGGCACACACGTCGCGCAACAGCTGCAGGTTTGGGCCCTGGAGCATGCCGTCCTTGTTGACGTCAGTGACGACGTAGCGCACGCAGCCCTCGGAGTCGAGCCGCGTCAGCACGTCGTACAGGTCACCGCCGTCGCGGGTCCAGCCACGCGCGGCGAGGGTGCGGCCACGCACGTCGAGGCCGACAGCGACTCGGTCGCCGTACGACGCGATGGCCGACGCGCACCACTGGGGCGACTCCAGTGCGGCGGTGCCGATGTTGACGCGGCGGCAGCCGGTGGCCATCGCGGCCTCCAGCGACTCGTCGTCGCGGATGCCACCGCTCATCTCGACGTCGATGTCGAGCGCGCCGACGATCCTGGCCTGCAGCTCCCGGTTGTGGCCGCGGCCGAACGCCGCGTCGAGGTCGACGAGGTGGATCCACTCGGCGCCGGCCGCCTGCCAGCGCAACGCGGCCTCGACGGGGTCACCGAAGCGCTTCTCCGAGCCCGCGACACCCTGCACGAGCTGGACGGCCTGGCCGTCGGCGATGTCGACGGCGGGCAGCAGCTGGAGGTGGTCGGTCATGGGGTCGATCCTAGGAGTCGGGCGATCAGCCAGGTGGACGGCGGTGTGGACGCGAGACGCGCCCCCGCCGTCAGCGCCAGGTGGGCGCAACCTCGCGCGCGTAACGGCGGCCGAACACCCGCGCCATCACCGTCACCACCGGCCCCGGGATGGTCGCCCGCAACGAGGTCAGCTCGCGCTCGCCCGCCCCGTCCTGCATCCAGGCCAGGGCGCTCCCGGCGTCCGCCAGCGCGGCCGGCCGGAGCTTCTTCGACACGGCCTTCCACTCTGGATCGTCCTCGAACTGCGCGACGAGCGGCTCGACGTCGCTCTCCTCGTGCTCGAGGTGGTCGTTGATGACCACACTCGACCGCGACACGGTGTCGGCCGCCGCCCGGGCGCGCGAAGCGGTCGGCTCGGCAACGACACCGTCGATCGCCCGACCAGCCTCGGCGAGCGCGTTCTTCATGGCGGCATGCTCCCCCTCCATGGCTCCCATCAGCTCGGCATCCAGCCCCCGGGAGAGCAGGAACGGCCACACCAGCTGGTCCTCGGCCTCGTGGTGGTGGGTCAGCTCCCGGACCAAGTTCTGCCAGGCCTGCTGCAGCTGCCGGTTCGTGCCCCGTCACCAGCGCGCAGCGCGCGCAGGGCGTGCTCGGTACGCGCCACGTCGCGGCGTACAGCAGCGTGGATGATCTGGTTCATGCTCATCGTCGCCATGCAGGGAAGATAGTCATCCGCGCGCGGCGACGCGACCCGATATCGGGGCAGGTGCGTGAGGACGAGTCAGCGTTTGCGTGGGAACATCAGGGTGTAGAAGACCGGGGCACCCAAGATGGTCACCATCGCGGCGAGTACCTGCAGGCGCAGGTCCGACCAGATGAACCAGATCATCAGGTTCAGCACCACCAGCCCGGTCACGAACATCGTCACTTGTTGACGACGCTGGCGCGCCAGGACGCCCATCTGCCGGCTGTGGCTGCGGTCGGGAGCCCAGCCGGTCAGCCGCCGCTTGCGCTGGGCGCTTCGGCCGCGACGCTCCTCCTCGGCAGCGCGGGCCGCCGACCTGATGGCCGACTCTCGCTCGCGCTCCACCCGGCGGCGCGCGCGTTCCTTGCTCATCGAAGGCTCAGCACCCAGTTGCGCAGCAGTGCGGCACCCGCGTCGCCGGACTTCTCGGGGTGGAACTGGGTGGCCGTGAGCGGGCCGTTCTCGACCGCCGCGACGAACCGGTCACCGCCGTGCTCGGCCCACGTGACCAGTGGCGCGCGGGTGCGGTCGTTGGTCACGAGCGTCCAGTCGCGGACGCCGTACGAGTGGACGAAGTAGAACCGCTCCCCCTCGACGCCCGCGAAGACCGACGTGCCATCGGGGACCTCGACTGTGTTCCACCCCATGTGGGGTACGACGGGCGCCCGGAGCCGCTCGACCGTGCCCGGCCACTCGCCGCAGCCCTCGCTGGTCACGCCGTGCTCGACGCCGGTCTCGAAGAGCACCTGCATGCCCACGCAGATGCCGAGCACCGGGCGACCACCGGCGAGCCGACGGCCGATGACCTCGTGCCCGCGCACGGCTCGGAGTCCGTCCATGCAGGCGGCGAAGGCACCGACACCGGGTACGACGAGGCCGTCGGCGTCCTGCGCGGCCGCTCGGTCGGCGGTCAGGGTGACGTCGGCGCCCGCACGCTCGAGCGCGCGCACGACCGAACGCACGTTGCCCGACCCGTAGTCGAGGACGACCACGCTGGGCTTCTGGTCGGCCACGGTCAGAGCGTGCCCTTGGTCGACGGCACACCGGTCTCGCGCGGGTCGAGCGCGATCGCGTCGCGCAGCGCGCGGGCCACGGCCTTGAACTGCGCCTCCACCACGTGGTGCGGGTCGCGGCCACCCAGCACTCTCACGTGCAGGGCGAGGTGGGCGTGGAAGGCCAGCGTCTCGAAGACGTGCCGGGTCAGCGACCCCTGGTAGGCCGCGCCACCGGGCTGGCCGCCGCCACCGATCGCGACGTATTCCTGACCTTCGGGCTCGCCGCTGTGCACGCAGTAGGGCCGACCGGACACGTCGACGACGGCCTGCACCAGCGCCTCGTCGAGCGGCACGGTGGCGTCGCCGAAGCGGCGGATGCCCTGCTTGTCGCCGAGCGCCTCGCGCAGCGCCTGGCCGAGCACGATGGCGGTGTCCTCGACGGTGTGGTGGGCGTCGATGTGGGTGTCGCCGTTGCTGTGGACCTCGAGGTCGATCAGTGAGTGCCGCGCGAACGCCGTGAGCATGTGGTCGTAGAACCCGACCCCGGTCGTGATGTCGCTGCGACCGGCGCCGTCGAGGTCGACGGAGACGTGGACCTTCGACTCCTTGGTCGCGCGGTCCAGCCTGGCGGTGCGGCTCATGCCTGCTCCTTCATCACGTCGACCAGTGCGTCCTTGAATGCTGTCATCTCCACCGCTGTGCCGATCGAGACACGCAGCCACCCGTCGGGCCCGGTCTCGCGGATCAGCACGCCGCGGTCGACCAGACCCTGCCAGATCGCGTGCCGATCGGCGAAGGTGCCGAAGAGCGCGAAGTTGGCGTCGGACTCGGCCACCTCCAGTCCCTGGGCGCGCAGCCACGTCACGGTCTCGTCGCGCTCGGCGCGCAGGTCGGCGACCCGAGCCAGCAGCGCCGGGGCGTGCTGCAAGGCTGCGAGCGCGGTCGCCTGGGTGACGGCCGAGAGGTGGTAGGGCAGCCGCACCACGCGGATCGCGTCACAGATCGCCGGGTCCGCGGCCAGGTAGCCCAGCCGGGCACCGGCCAGCGCGAACGCCTTGCTCATGGTGCGCGAGACGACCAGGTTGCGATGCTCGGACAGCAGGTCGAGCGCGCTCGGCACACCCGGGCGCCGGAACTCGCCGTACGCCTCGTCGACCACCACGATCCCGTCGCCTGCTGCCTCGCACAGCTTCGACACCGAGGCGGGCGGCAACGCGGTGCCCGTCGGGTTGTTTGGCGACGGCAGGAGTACGACGGCCGGCCGGCGTTCGAGGATCAGCTCGCGGGCCGCCCCGATGTCGAGCGAGAAGTCGGTCTCGCGGTGGCCGACGACCCACTCGGTCATGGCGTCGCGGGCGTACTCCGGATACATCGAGTAGGTCGGCGCGAAGCTCAGCGCGCACCTGCCCGGCCCACCGAAAGCCTGCAGCAGCTGCAGCATGACCTCGTTCGAGCCGTTGGCCGCCCACACCTGCTCGGGCGTCACCGGCTGGGTGGTGTCGCTCGACAGGTACGTCGCGAGCGCCGCACGCAGCTCGCCGAACTCGCGGTCGGGGTAGCGGTTGAGGCTGGTCGCGGCGTCGGCCACCGCCTCGGCGATGTCGGCCACGCACTCGGCCGACGGCGGGTAGGGGTTCTCGTTGACGTTGAGCTGCACGGGCACGTCGAGCTGGGGAGCGCCGTACGGCTCGATGCCGCGCAGCTCCTCGCGCAGCGGCGGGAAGGTCATCGTGACGGCTCCGCGAATCGCACCGCCACGGCGGCGCCGTGACCGGGCAGGTCCTCCGCCTCGGCCAGGGTGACGACGTGGTCGGCCACCTCGGCCAATGCATCGCGGGAATAGTCGATGACGTGCACGGCCTTGAGGAACGACCGCACCGACAGCCCGCTGGAGTGGCACGCGCAGCCGGCGGTCGGCAGCACGTGGTTGGACCCGGCGCAGTAGTCACCGAGCGAGACGGGCGCGAACGCACCGACGAAGATCGCGCCGGCGTTGCGCACCCGCCCCGCGAGAGCCGACGCGTCGGCCGTGTGGATCTCGAGGTGCTCGGCGGCGTAGGCGTTGACGACGTCGAGGCCCTGTTCCATGTCGTCGACGAGCACGATGCCCGACTGCTGCCCGCCGATCGCGATCTGGATGCGCGCGGTGTGCCGGGTCGCGAAGACCTGCTTGTCGAGCTCGGCCTCGACCTCGTCGGCGAGCCGCTCGGAGTCGGTGACGAGCACCGCCGCGGCCAGCGGGTCGTGCTCGGCCTGGCTGACCAGGTCGGCCGCGACGTACGAGGCATCGGCGGTGTCGTCGGCCAGGATCGCGATCTCGGTCGGACCGGCTTCGGAGTCGATGCCGACCACGCCCTTGAGCAGCCGCTTGGCGGCGACCACGTGGATGCTGCCGGGGCCGGTGACCAGGTCGACGCGGTGGCAGTCGCCCGCGCCGTACGCGAACATCGCGATCGCCTGGGCGCCCCCGACGGCGTAGACCTCGTCGACGCCCAGCAGCTCGCACGCCGCCAGGATGGTCGGCTCGGGCAGGCCGCCGTTGTTCTTCTGGGGCGGGCTCGACAGGGCGAGCGAGCCGACACCCGCGACCTGGGCGGGTACGACGTTCATCAGCACGCTGGAGACCAGCGGCGCCAGGCCGCCCGGCACGTAGAGACCGACCCGGTCGACCGGCACCAGCCGGTGGGTCACGGTGGCGCCGTCGGCCACCTGGGTGACGACGTCGCGCTCGAGCTCGGCCTCGCACGTCAGCCGCAGCCGGCGGATCGACTCGTCGAGCGCCGCCCGGATGGCGGGGTCGAGGTCGGCCAGCGCCTGGGTGAGCGCAGACCTCGGGACCCGGATGTCGTGCTGCACGATGTTGTCGAAGCGCTCGGTGAACTCCACGATCGCGTCGACCCCACGGGCCCGCACCGCGTCGCACACCGGCTGCACAAGATGGGTCGCGGCCTCGACGTCGAAGTCGGCCCGCGGCACGGCGGAGCGGTAGTCGACGGGGCCGCCCTGGCTGGCGGCTCCCCGGAGGTCGATGCGGCGAATCATGAGCTGATTCTAGGCGGGTACGACGCGCCGGCCACCGCCGCCGTCCGCCGGTCGGGCGAGGCGGCACGTGACAGGTCCGGCGCGGGGCTAGTGTCGTCACGTGAGCGACCCACAGCCCACCTTGCCGATGTTCCCGCTGAACACCGTGATCTTTCCGGGCGTGCAGGTGCCTCTCCACGTCTTCGAGGACCGCTACCGGGCCCTGGTCCACCACCTGCTTCGCGAGCCCGATCCCGAGCAGCGCGTCTTCGGGTCGGTCGCCATCCGTGATGGCTACGAGGTCGGCGACCACGGCGCCCAGTCGCTCTACCGGGTCGGCTGCCGGCTCCAGCTCGGCGAGGTCGAGTCGCGCCCTGATGGCAGCTTCGACATCGTCGCGGTCGGGCGTGACCGGATCCGCCTCGACGAACTCGAGACCAGCGGCGAGTTCCCCGCCGGACACGTGAGCGACTTCCCCGAGCCCGAGGCGCCTGTCGACAGCGAGATCGTCGACCGGGCCCGCGCCGTCTTCACCGCCTACCGGGCCAGGGTGAGCGAGTTCCGGGGCGACCCGTTCGCCGGCCGGCTCCCCCGCGACCCGCTGTACCTCTCCTGGACCCTCGCCGCCCTCGCACCACTGCCGATGGCGGAGCGGCAGAGCCTGCTCGAGGCGGAGGACCCCGCCGAGCGGCTGGTCCTGGTCACCGACCTGCTGCGCGCCGAGCTGCGTGCGATGAACGCGATCCCGTCGCTACCCGCGACCGAGGTCGCCAGGAACCGATGGTCCCCCAACTGAAGGCTCGCGTCTGAGGGCCCGGAAGCGGCTGGGGGAACCGTGCACGACGCCGAGGGATCGGTATGCCAGCCTGCCAGCGTGGAACAACGACGGGTGATCGCAGCTGACGGCGTCGAACTTCGGTAACCATCAGTAGTTGACTCGGCTGAGCTCCATTTCACGCCGCACCTCAGGCGCTTCGCAACCCCGCCGCTGCCACTAGCGGCGAGAACGCGTCGGGTGGTCGCCCTCGACCTGTCGCGCGCCGTACACGCGCAGGGCGACGAGCAGACCACCGATCACAACGATGGCGACCACCAGGCCGATCATCAGGACTGCTAACGAGTGCATCGACATCATGACTGCCTCCCAAGGCTCACCTCGAACCTAGGCGCGGATCGTGGTGCTGGGCCTTACGAGGCGGTGACATCCACCAGACAACGGTAACGGCCGACCCCGGCGCGATCACCGAGGTGGTCGCGACCAGGATCGGCCGGTGGAGGTGTCGCTCGTCCTCAGTCGGTGGTCAGCTTGAGTACGCCGTGCGAGACGCCGTCCTCGACCCAGCCGGAGATGCCGAAGGCCGACAGCGGCTCGACGTTCTCGGCGATGCTCGGGTCGTCCCCGGAGAGCGACTTCAACCAGTCACCGTTGGCGTCGAAGTTGAGGAACACCAGCGCACCGGCCTTGTCGGAGTCCTCGATGACGCTCTTGTAGGCATCGACGTCACCGAGCCCACCGTCCTCGGCCAGCGTGGCGCGGTAGTCGGCGTTGGCTCCCAGCGCGACGTAGTCGCCCTTCGACTCCGTCTCGAGCATGGATGCCTGCTCGCCCAACTGGGGCGCGATCTTGGCGAGGACCTTGTCGATCTCGTCGGCGTCGCCCTTGATCTTGATGCCCACGGGGATGTCGGCGGGCCCGCCGACGTTGAAGATCGCTTCGGGGTCGATGTCGCTGCCGACCGCAACCGCCAGCGACTCACCGGTAAGTGTCTCGACGTCCTCGGGGAAGGCGAGGCCGGTCTGCTCCTCGAGGTCGGCGATCATCGTGTCGAGGTCCATCTCCTCGCCGGACATGCTGGAGAACTGGTCCATGGCCTTGGAGAACCAGCCGTCGGCGAACCCGACTCCCACCGCGAGCAGCGTGTCCTCTGGCAGCGTCTCGACGACGTCGCCACCGCGGTCACTGCCGGCGAGGGTGTCGGTCTGCTTGCCGGCGTCGCCAGCGAACTCGACCTCCAGCGCACCGTCGTCGAAGCGGATGGTGGCCGCGGCGCCCTCGAAGTCCTTGAGCGCGTCGGTCACCTCGGGCGGGACCGAAGGCGTCTCGGTCGGGGTCTCGGGAGCCGTCTCGGGAGCCGTCTCGTCGAGCAGGCCGAGGTCGTCGATCTCCTGGTCGCTGAAACCCATCTCCTTGAGCTCGTCGCGGGTCACGCCCAGGTCGGAGCCGGAGCCGGTGTCGGTATCGGCACCGGGCATCGAGTCGGCGAGCGGGTTGCTCAGCTGGTCCTCGAACATGCCGAGCTGAGAGGCGAAGTACTCGCCGGCGGCCGGGGCGGCGTACATGCTCACGATGCCCGCGTCTCCGGCCTCGTCGATCCACCGGTTGTAGGAGGCGTCGTCGGCCAGCGACTTGTCTGCGGCTGCCTTGACGACCTTGTCGGCGATGTCGTCGGACTCGGCGATGATCGCCCAGTCGCCCTCGATCTTGTAGCCGCCCGTGGCGCTCTCGTCGCCACCCTCGGCTGCCGCTGAACCGCCGCACTCCTCGAGCTTGGCGAAGCCGTCCTCGGCCGCACCAGCGTCCTTGACCTCGATCACCGCGACCGGGCTGGGCTGCTCGGCGCCGGTGTCGACGGCGGCCACGGCCATCCGGTCACCCAGCCACGGCTTGATGTCCTTGTCGTAGTCGACCGACTCGCAGGCCCCCGACTTCTGGATCTCCTCGAACAGCCGCTTGCGCAGGTCGTCGTCGGTGTCGAGGTCGACCTCGTCGCGGAACGCCGGGAACTTGCGCAGCGTCTTGATTGCCTCGATCTTCTGGCCACCGCTCGGGTCGAGGTTGACCGAGACATAGCCGATGGTGCCGGCGGGCAGCGCCTCAGCCGCCTGCGCTCCGGCGCTCATGAACGACGTGATGCCGTAGGCAGCGCCGCCGGCGATCGCGAGACCACCCAGTACGGCGCCAGCGATGATGGCCTTCTTCTTGCCACCTCCTGCTGAAGCAACCGGAGCCGGGCCGACTGGCTCGCCGCTGCCGCTGGTGAGGTACTCGGGCTGGCCGTAGCCCTGCGGCGCCTGCCCCTGGGGCGACTGGCCATGCGGGTCCTGCGGACCCTGCGGCGGGAACTGATCTGACACGGTGACTCCCCCTGACGATGGGACGGCGTTCTGCCATCCCGCGAACAACAATTACCGCGGAGCCTACCCGCGTCGAGGCATCCTCAATCGCCGGTACGGCGACGAGGTGTCAGCGCCAGGACCAGGGCGGAGAACGCCAGCAGTGCCCCCGCGGGGAACGCGACGAACGCCGCGGAGTCGAACGTGTAGACGTGCGGATGCACGCCGGCCCCACCGACCCGGAGGTCGCCGTTGATCGCGGTGAGGTCGTCGGCCGACGCGGCGAGCACGGCCGGGTCGGGTGGGCCCAGTGAGTGACCGATTTGGAACATCAGCCAGCCCGCGAGTACGGCGCCCAGGGCCACCGCGACCAGGCTCACGACCTCGCCGTCTCGGGAGAGCAGTGCCGCGCCGGCCCCGAGCAGGATGCCGGCGGCGGCCGAGACGACGACGTACCAGCCGGTGCCGGAGAACTCGCCCGGCAGACCGTTCTCGTCGAGGACGAATCTGCCCTGGTAGGCGACGCCGCTGGGCGGGGTCCAGACCCACTCCCACACGACGCCCGCCAGGGAGCCGAGCACCGCGGCGCCGACGAGCACCAGGAGGGCCTGCACGAGCCACCGGGAGACCTGCGGGCGCGGCCGGGTCAGCTCGCCAGACATCCGGGTCCGAGGAGCTGCTTGAGGTCGGCGAAAAGCGCCGGTGTCGGGGTGACGCGGAGCCGGTCATCGAGCCGCATGACGGTCGTCGACGTGCGGGCCATCAGGCGCAGCTGCACCTCGGTCATGCCGGGGTGCGTCGCGAGCACCTCGCGCAGCTGGTCGACGGTCGCGGCCGTGCAGCGGGTCGCGGGCAACGAGATGATGACCGGGCCAGCCGGCCCGTCGGAGAGGTCGGGCTTGGTGACCTCCTGGCCGCGGAGCTCGGGCTGGTCCTTGTCGCGCGAGAGCTGCCCCTTGACCCGGATGATGGCGTCCTCGACGAGGAACGGCGACGCCAGCTGGTAGGAGCTCGGAAAGAGCAGCACCTCGATGGCGCCGTCGAGGTCCTCGAGCGTGACGGTGGCCCAGGCGTCGCCGCGCTTGGTGATCTTGCGCTGCACCGAGGTGATCAGCCCGCTGATCGTCAGCGTGCTGCCGTGTGCGCGTTCCTCGTCGAGCATCAGCTGGCCGATGGTGCAGTCGGTGCCGTTGGACAGCACGTGCTCGAGGCCGAGCAGCGGGTGGTCGGAGACGTAGAGACCGAGCATCTCGCGCTCATGGCCGAGGAGGGTCATCTTGTCCCACTCCTCGATGTCGGGCACCGGCACCGAGACGCCGAAGCCAGAAGAATCAGCGCCGTCGAGACTGGCCATTTCCGCGAACAGCGAGTCCTGGCCGATGGCCTCGTTCTTCTTGATGTCGATGTACT
The DNA here is from genome assembly GCF_023208195.1 of Nocardioides sp. InS609-2. Classification (NCBI taxonomy): domain Bacteria; kingdom Bacillati; phylum Actinomycetota; class Actinomycetes; order Propionibacteriales; family Nocardioidaceae; genus Nocardioides; species Nocardioides sp. InS609-2. Next base: position 755,917 of record NZ_CP060034.1, read on the forward strand.
GGTCGACGGCCGTCTCGTGGACGGTCACCAGCGCCCGGCGCTTGTGCTTCATGTCGTCGAACGCGCCGGCCTTGACCAGCGACTCGATCACCCGCTTGTTGCAGACCAGCGCGGGGACCTTCTCCATGAAGTCGTTGAAGTCGGTGTAGCGACCCTTCTCCTCGCGGGCGCCGACGATGCCTTCGACCACGTTGTGGCCGACGTTGCGGATGGCGGTGAGCCCGAAGCGGATGTCGTTGCCGACCGGGGTGAAGTTGGACGCCGACTCGTTGACGTCGGGTGGGAGCACCTGAATCTTCATCCGGCGGCACTCGTTGAGGTAGATCGCCGACTTGTCCTTGTCGTCCTTGGTCGACGTCAGCAGCGCGGCCATGTATTCAGCCGGGTAGTTGGCCTTGAGGTAGGCCGTCCAGTAGGACACCAGGCCGTACGCCGCGGAGTGCGCCTTGTTGAAGGCGTAGTCGGAGAACGGCAGCAGGATCTCCCACAGCTTGCTGATCGCGCCCTTGCTGTAGCCGCGCGCGATCATGCCCGCCGAGAAGCCCTCGAACTGCTTGTCGAGCTCTTCCTTCTTCTTCTTGCCCATCGCGCGACGCAGGATGTCGGCCTGGCCGAGGGTGTAGCCCGCGAGCTTCTGCGCGATGGCCATCACCTGCTCCTGGTAGACGATCAGGCCGTAGGTCTCGCCCAGCACGTCCTGGAGCGGCTCGGCCAGCTCCGGGTGGATGGCGTCGACGGGTTCGCGCCCGGTCTTGCGGCGGGCGTACTTGTTGTGGGAGTCGGCACCCATGGGTCCCGGCCGGTAGAGCGCACCTACGGCCGAGATGTCCTCGAAGGTGTCGGGCTTCATCGAGCGCAGCAGCGACCGCATGGGTCCGCCGTCGAGCTGGAAGACGCCGAGCGTGTCGCCGCGCTGGAGCAGCTTGTACGTCGCCTCGTCGGTGAGCTCGAGCTCCTCGATCACGATCGTCTCGCCGCGGTTGGCCTCGATGTTCTTGATGGCGTCGTCGAGGACGGTGAGGTTGCGCAACCCCAGGAAGTCCATCTTGATCAGGCCGAGCGACTCGCACGTCGGGTAGTCGAACTGGGTGATCATCGCGCCGTCGGCAGGCCGCTTGAGCATCGGGATGATGTCGAGCAGGGGCTCGCTGGACATGATCACGCCGGCCGCGTGCACGCCCCACTGGCGCTTGAGGCCCTCGATGCCGATGGCGGTGTCGACCACGCGCTTGACGTCGTTGTCGCCGTCGTAGAGCGCGCGGAACTCCCCGCCCTCGCCGTAGCGCTTGTGGGCGGGGTCGAAGATGTCCTTGAGCGGGACGTCCTTGCCCATCACCGAGGCCGGCATCGCCTTGGTGACGCGGTCACCCATCGAGAACGGGTAGGCCAGGATCCGTGAGGAGTCCTTGACTGCCTGCTTGGCCTTGATGGTGCCGTAGGTGACGATCATCGACACCCGGTCGTCGCCGTACTTGTCGGAGACGTATCGGATGACCTCACCACGCCGGCGCTCGTCGAAGTCGATGTCGAAGTCGGGCATCGAGACGCGGTCGGGGTTCAGGAAACGCTCGAAGAGCAGGCCGTGCACGAGCGGGTCGAGGTCGGTGATCCGCAGGGCGTAGGCCACGATCGAGCCCGCGCCGGAGCCACGGCCCGGGCCGACCCGGATGCCCTGCTCCTTGGCCCAGTTGATGAAGTCGGAGACGACGAGGAAGTAGCCCGGGAAGCCCATCGCGGTGATGACGCCGACCTCGAAGTCGGCGCGCTTGCGAGCCTCGTCGGAGATGCCGCCGGGGTAGCGGAACTTCAGGCCCTTCTCGACCTCCTTGACCAGCCAGGAGTCCTCGTTCTCTCCCTCGGGGCAGGGGAAGCGCGGCATGAAGGTGCCGTTGCCCTCGGTGAAGGAGACGTCGCAGCGCTCGGCGATGAGCAGGGTGTTGTCGCAGGCCTCGCGCAGGTCGTACTTGTCGACCCACAGCGAGCGCATCTCTTCGGGGCTCTTGATGTAGTAGCCGTCGCCGCTGAACGCGAACCGCTGGCCGGGGCCGTCACCGGCCGGGATGTCCATCGTGGAGCCCGAGTTGATGCAGAGCAGGTGCTCCTGGCTCTTGGCGTCCTCCTGCATGACGTAGTGGGAGTCGTTGGTCGCCAGCAGCGGGATCTGGAGGTCCTTTGCCAGCCGCAGGAGGCCGTCGCGCACCCGGCTCTCGATGGACAGGCCGTGGTCCATCAGCTCGAGGAAGTAGTTCTCACGGCCGAGGATGTCCTGAAACTCACCGGCGACCTTGCGCGCCTCGTCGTACTTGCCGTAGCGCAGGTGGACCTGCACCTCGCCCGACGGGCAGCCGGTGGTGCCGATGATGCCCTTGCCGTGCTTGGCGAGCAGCTCGCGGTCCATGCGGGGCTGCTTGAAGAAGCCGTCGCGCCAGGCGCTGGTGGTGAGCCGGAAGAGATTGTGCATGCCCTCGGTCGACTCGGAGAGCAGCGTCATGTGGGTGTAGGCGCCGCGGGCCGAGACGTCGTCGGGGCCGCCGTCGTAGAAGTTGACGCCCTTGCGCTCGAAGCGCGAGATGTTGGGCGTGAAGTAGGCCTCGATGCCGATGATCGGCTTGACCCCGGCGGCCTTGCACTTCTTGTAGAACTCATAGGCACCGAACACGTTGCCGTGGTCGGTCATCGCGATCGCGGGCATGCCCAGCTCGGCGGTGCGTTCGGCCAGTTGCTGCAGGCGGGCAGCGCCGTCGAGCATGGAGTACTCGGTGTGCACGTGGAGGTGCACGAAGGAGTCGCGAGAACCTTCAGCCATGGGCGGGGTACTGCTCCCAACACGGGTCGAGACGGACAGGAACCAGGCAGCCCGGCAGGTGCAGCCGGACGTCTGTCTCGGGGAAGGACGTCAGCCTACGGGACCGCACGCCGTCACTCTGGCAGGGCTCACCGACATTCGCCCCGGCCCCGAAATGCTCAGCCGAGCAATCGCACCAACGCGTCGTACGTCGCGTCGATCTCGCCCTCCGGAGCCATCAGCACCGGCGCTTCGGGGCGAGCACGGGCCCGTTCCCGGATCTGCCCGGCGAAGCGGTCGACGACCTCGTCGCCTCCGTGTGCCTCGACCACCGCCACCGACGCGGCGGCCCACGCGTCCTGGCCGGTTCGTCGGCGCCAGCGGACGCGCAGCGACTCGTCCGGGGCGTCGACGAAGACCAGGACCAGCCGCGCGCCAACGCTCAGCGCGGCATGTTCGAAGCGCTCCTGCTCCTGCGCCCGCGCGATGAGCTGAGGCATTACGACGTCGTGGCCGCCGGCCAGGTACGCGGAGATCATCGCCAGGGCAACCGGGCGGATCAGCTCACCCGTCCCGGAGAAGTCTTCCCGCCAGCCGCCCACCAGCGTGCGCAGCACGTCGATGTCGCAGTTCAGGGTGCCGGGGTGCTCGGCGGTCCAGCGGGCCGCAAGCGTCGACTTCCCGACGCCCGGCGGGCCGTTGAGGTGGATGAGCCGGGCCGTCACCGGTCGGTGGCGTCGAGCGACTCGGTGATGACGACATCCATGATCCGGGCGATCCGCCCGGCGCCCAGCTCGGGCGCGCTCCCAGCCATCCGCTCGGCGATCTCGCGCTCCCGGACGGCGTCACGCTCGTCACTGGTCTTGTGCGGCTGTACGGCGCGGGTGAGCGCGACCCGGCGGGAGAGCAGGTCGGCGATCTGGTCGTCCACCTCGTCGATCATCCAGCGGTAGAACCCGACCGCGTCGGTCCCCGGCCAGGCCATCTTGATGTCGGGCGAGCGTTCCTCGTTGCCCCAGCCGTCGGTGCGCTCGAGCTCGACGAGCCCGTGCCGCAGGTAGAAGTCACGGGCCGGGGTGTTGGACTCGAACACCCACAGCGCGAAGCCGTCCTCGAGACGCGCCTTCACCATGTCGAGCAGCGCGCTGCCGACACCCTCGCGCTGCGCGGCCGGGTCGACATACAAGGAGTTGAGCCAGTGCGGGGTGAGGTTGACGAAGCCGACGAGCCGGTCGCCGGCGAACGCCAGCCAGACCTCACGCAGGTGCAGGCTCCAGTCGCCGACCCAGGCGCGGACGTCGTCGTCGTCGTGGGCCAGCGGCGGCATCAGCGGCTCGGCGGCCTTGCGCACCACCAGGTAGAGCTCGGCCACGGCCGCCAGGTCTTCGCGCGTGCCGCGCCGGATGGTCAGGTCAGGGTCAGACATGCGCGTCCTCCGTCTGCCTCAGTCGGAGTCCCGGATGACCTCGAGCGCGTGCGCCAGGTCGTCGGGATGCGACGACTCGTACTCGACGTACTCTCCGGAGTCGGGGTGCTCGAAGCCGAGCTTCACCGCGTGCAACCACTGCCGCTCGAGGCCCACCCGGGCGGCGAGCGTCGGGTCGGCGCCGTAGGTGAGGTCGCCGACGCACGGGTGCTTGAGCGCCGCCATGTGCACCCGGATCTGGTGGGTGCGACCGGTCTCCAGATGCACCTCGAGCAGGCTGGCGAAGCGGTGTGCCTCGAGCGTGGAGTAGTGGGTGACGCTGTTGCGCCCGTCGGCCATCACGGCGAACTTGTAGTCGTGTCGTGGGTGCCGGCCGATGGGTGCGTCGACGGTGCCCTCGTGCGGGTCGGGGTGGCCCTGCACGAGCGCGTGGTAGGTCTTGTCGACGGTGCGGTGGCGGAACGCGTTCTTGAGCACGGAGTAGGCGCGCTCGGACTTGGTGATCACCATGACGCCCGAGGTGCCGACGTCGAGACGCTGCACGATGCCCTGGCGCTCGGAGGCGCCGCTGGTGGCGATCCGGAAGCCCGCCCCGGCGAGGTGCCCGACGACGGTCGGGCCGGACCATCCCGGCGAGGGGTGTACGGCGACTCCGACGGGCTTGTCGATCACCACGATCGAGTCGTCGTCGTGGATGATCTTGATGCCCTCGACGATCTCGGCCCTGATCTCGAGCGGGTCGACCTCGACCGGGATCGCAACGTCGAGCACCGAGCCGGTGTGCACCCGGTCGCTCTTGCCAACGGGTCCGCCATCGAGCTGGACGTGCCCCTGCCTGATCAGGTCAGCCGCGCGGGTGCGCGAGAACCCGAACATCCGGGCCATCGCGGCGTCGACGCGCTCGCCGGCGAGGCCTTCGGGCACGAGCACGGTGCGATGGTCGGCGAAGGCACTCACGACGTGGCCCCATCGGGCTGGTCGCCCGCGTCGGCAGGCTCGTCACGGTCGCGCGACCCGTTGAGCGCGATCCCCCGGAACGTCTGCAGGATGATCAGCCCGGCGGCGAGGTTGATGCAGATGTCGGCGACGTTGAAGACGGGCCAGTTGGGCAGCTGAAGGAAGTCGACGACGTGGCCGCGCATCGGGCCCGGCGCACGGAAGAGCCGGTCGGTGAGGTTGCCGCCCACACCGGCCAGCAGCAGCCCGAAGGCCACCGCCCAAAGCCCACTGCGCACCCGGAGGCTGAATACCAGCACGAGGCAGACCGCGACGATGGCCAGGCAGGTGAGAAGCACGGTGTATTCAGTCCCGGTCGAGAACGCAGCGCCCGGGTTGAACGTGAGGTGCAAGGTGAGCAGGTCACCGATGAGCTCGCGGTCGCGGCCGTCGTCGAGGGCGCCAACGGCCCACGTCTTGGTGCCGAGGTCGACCGCGTACGCGATCAGGGCGGCGCCGGGGAAGAGCCACCACAGGCTTCGCCCCGGTGACGTAGACGCCGGCTGGTGTGACTCGGCGTGGTCGCTGGTGTTCAGCGACGCTCCTCCCGTTGCTTGCATGGCAGGCACAGTGTGGCACGCGGGAAGGCCATGGCCCGCATCTTGCCGATGGGCTCCCCGCACGACTCGCAGATGCCGTAGGTGCCGTCGTCGATGCGCGCCAGGGCCCGGTCGATCTGGGCCAGCATCTCCCGCTCGTTGTTGACGACGGTGAGCTCGTGGTCACGCTCGAAACTGGTCGCGCCCATGTCTGCCTGGTCGTGGCCGGCGCCGTCGCCGGCGTCCCTCATGAGACCGACCAGCTCGCGCTCCTGCTCCTCGAGGAGGGTGACCAGACGGTCGCGGTGCCCGTGCAGCTCGTCGAGAACCTCCTTGAGCTCGCCCTTGGTCCAGGCGGTCTCGCCTTCCTTGACCGCCAGCGAGCCGGCCGATGCCTTGCGCGGCGCGGCCTTCTTGACCGGCGCCTTCGTGGCGGGCGTCTTGCGAGCCGCCACGTCGCGCTTGGGCGACACGGCCTTGGCGGGTGCGGCCAACTTCTTGGCAGCCGTCTTGGCCGGCGGAGCCTTCTTCACGGGGGCAACCTTCTTTGCGGGCGCGGCCTTCTTGGCCGGCGCGGCCTTCTTGGTGGGTGCGGCCTTCTTCGCGGGCGCCGGCTTCTTGGCCGGCGCGGCCTTCTTGGTGGGTGCGGCCCTCTTTGCAGGCGCCGTCTTCTTGGCCGGCGCGGCCTTCTTGGTGGCTGCGGCCTTCTTCGCGGGAACAGTCTTCGTGGCCGGCGCAGCCTTCTTCGTGGTGGGGGCGGCAGCTGACTTCCGGCCGACGATCTTCCTGGCTGCAGCAGCCGCCGTACCCGTCAACGATTTGCGCGTACTGCGAGCCACGAGAGCCCCCTCACGAGGAAAAGAAAAAGATGCGGCCGCTGCCACATGCTCGCAGGGAGGATAGCCCCTTCGCACAAGAGGTTCACAACAGCCTCGCCGTACGACGACGGCCGGCCCCAGAAGGGACCGGCCGTCGTCGTACGGGTGATGCGGGTGCTCAGGCCTCGTCGTCACCGAGGATCGAACGGAGCCGCTTGGGTGCCGACACCTCGCCGCCGGGTCCAGCCGACCCGCCGAGACCCGTGGTGGGCGCGTCGCTCTCGGCGTTGCCGTCGAGAGCGGCGAGCTGCTGGGTGAAGTAGCTCTTGAGGCGGGAGCGGTACTCGCGCTCGAACGAGCGGAGGTTCTCGACCTCACCGTTGAGCTTGTCGCGCTCCTTCTCGAGGTCACCGAACATCTGCTGGCGACGCTCGGCCGTCTCGGAGTCGAGCATCTGCGAACGCTGGCGGGCGTCCGCCTCGAGGCGGTCGGACTTGCCCTTCGACTCCGACTCCAGGCGCTCGGCCTTGGTGCGGGCAGAACCGACGATCTTGTCGGCCTCTTCCTTGGCTTCCTCGACCAGCTCGTCGGCATTGCGGGTCGCGATCTCGAGAAGACGCGCGGCGGCGTTGGACGCCTGCGGCATCGTCTGGACCTGGACCGTCTCGACCGCAGCAGGCGCGGCGACCGCAGCGGCGACGGGCGCCGGAGTCTCCTTCACCGCCTCCGGCTCCTTGACCGGCTCGGGCGCCTTCTCCTCGACGCGCGCGGGAGCAGGCGTGGAGGTCGAGCCGGAGACCTGCGCCGAAGAGAGCTTGGCCCGAAGATCGTTGTTGTCCTTGGTGAGGCGAGCCAGCTCGGCCTCCACCTCGTCGAGGAACTGGTCGACCTCCCCCATGTCGTACCCCTCGCGGAGCCGGACGGGAGTAAAGCGCTTCAGGCTCACGTCCTCAGGCGTCAGCGGCATGACCTCACCCATTCGTTAGTCGGCAGTTCGATCTGTCGTTGGAACAATAGCGCCACATGCACGCAGGTGGTTAGTGACCCATGGGGCTGCTGGGTCAACCGAAGAACACCATGACCACGACCTGCAGCAGCAGCCAGGCCACGATCATGACCACCAGGAAGCTGAGGTCGAGCGCGACGGAGCCTATCCGCAGCGTGGGCAGCCAGCGACGGACCAGCTTGATCGGCGGATCCGTCAGCGAGTAGACGACCTCGAGGATGACGAGCAGCGGCCCGCTGGGGCGCCAGTTGCGCGCAAAGACCTGCACCCAGTCGATGATGAAACGCACCCACAGCAGGGCGATGAAGAACCAGAGGATCCCGTAGAGGATCTGACCAACGAGCAACACTGCGATCAGCTCTGGTTGAAGAAGCCGCCCTCAGCGATGCGCTCCTTGTCCTCGGCGGCCACCGTGACATTGGGAGGCGAGAGCAGGAACACCTTGTTGGTGACGCGCTCGATGCTTCCGCGGGTGGCGAACACCAGGCCGGCAGCGAAGTCGACCAGACGCTTGGCGTCGGAGTCGTCCATCTCGGAGAGGTTCATGATCACCGGGGTGCCGTCGCGGAACTCCTCGCCGACGGTGCGCGCCTCGTTGTAGGTGCTGGGGTGCAAGGTCGTGATGCGGCTCAACTCGGCTACCACTCCGGCGGTCGGGACCGAGGCCGGACGGCGGCGCTCGGACAGGTCGGAAACGGGGGCGGGACGACGGTCGACCTGCTCATGTGACGAGGTCACGTCATCGCCTGCTCCGCCGGTGTACTCGTCGTACCGACCGGTGTCCTCGAGCAGGCCGAGGTACTCGCCGATCCTGCGCATCGCGCCGCTCATGACAGTTTCCTCCGGTACGTCGTGGCGCCCGCTGCGGGCACCGTCGTCTGGTTCGACACTACAAGACGGGGGGCCTCGGACCGAGGACCGCCGAGCCGACACGCACGTGTGTCGCGCCGTGTCTGATCGCTGCTTCGAGGTCGCCACTCATGCCGGCCGAGAGCTGGGTGGCGCCCGGGTGCTGAGCGAGCAGCGCGGCCCGGATCTCGCCCAGCCGCGAGAACGCCGTGTCGGGGTCCTCGCCGAGGGGCGCGACCGCCATGATTCCCCTCAACCGCAGGGCTGCGCACTCCCCCACCCGCATCGCCAACGACTCCAGATCGCCCGGGTCGGCGCCTGCACGCCGGTCGCTGCCAGGTGCATCGAGACTCACCTGCAGGAGTACGTCGACGCCTCCACCGCGATCGTGGGCACCGCGCTGCAGCCCGGCGACCAGCTTGACCCGGTCGACCGACTCGACGACGTCGGCATAGCCCGCCACCGCGGCGGCCTTGTTGCTCTGCAGGCCGCCGATGAAGTGCCAGCGCAGACCGAGGTCGGCACATTGGTGGGCCTTCTGCTGCGCCTCCTGGTGCCGGTTCTCGCCGACGTCGGTCACTCCGAGGTCGGCCAGGATGCGCACGTCACCGGGCGGGAAGTACTTGGTCACCACGACGAGCACGGCCGGCTCGTCGTGCTCGGCCGCCTCACTGGCGACCTCGATGCGACGGCGTACGTCGGCCAGGCCGGCCGCGATCTCGTCTGCGCGCTCGCTCATGCCATCCACACCAGGCCCGCCAGCCGACCGGAGGCAGCACCGTCGCGGCGGTAGGAGTGCAACCCGGCGTCCTCGCGGGTGCAGCCGCCGACCTCGACGACGTCGACGCCCGCCCTGCCGAGTTGGGCACGCACTCCGGCGCCGATGTCGACCGACGGGGTGCCCCAGGTGGTCGTTGCGTAGGACTCCGGCACGACCGCCGCCACCTCGTCGCGCATCTGCTCGGGCACCTCATAGCAGCCGCCGCAGACGTGTGGTCCGAGCCAGCCCACGATGTTGCGGGCGCCCTGCTCACGCATCACCTCGACGGTGCGGGTGGCGATGTCGAGGACCATCCCGGGCCGGCCGGCGTGCACCGCCCCGATGACTCCGGCCCCGGGGTCGGCGAGCATGACGGGCACGCAGTCGGCGACCCGAATCATCAGGCCCAGACGTGGAGCCGTGGTCACCAGGGCGTCACCGGTCGGCACGGCGTTGAGGGCCATCGGCGCGTCCACGACGATGACGTCGCCCCCGTGCACCTGCGTGAGCCGGGCGAACCGCCCGCCCATCTCTGCCTCGAGCCGGGTCAGGAGCTCAGGGAACCCGGGCCGGAGGCCCTGGAGGTCGACGGAGGAGTCGGTGAAGGCGACGTCCACATGGACGTCGCCTTCCCGGGTGTCGCGGAACCGGAACACGTGCCTACTTCAGGAAGTCGGGGATGTCGAGGTCGTCGTCGTCGAACTGGACCGGCTTGGCCTGGCGGACCGGTGCAGCCGGGGTGGCGGGTGGGGCCGGCTCGGACGAACGAGCCGGTGCAGAGGACTGACCTGCCCCGACCGACGCGGGCTGCCGGGCCTCCGGGCGCTGGGTCGCGGCCGTCTGGACGGCGGCCCGGGTCTCGGCCTGGGTCTGGGTCTGCTGGGCCGGGCGACGCAGGCCCGACTCGCCTTCGCGACGTTTGGGCATGCCGCCGTCGAAGCCGGCCGCGATGACGGTCACGCGGACCTCGTCACCGAGCGCGTCGTCGATAGTGGCACCGAAGATGATGTTGGCCTCCGGGTGCGCCGAGTCGGACACCAGGGCTGCCGCCTCGTTGATCTCGAACAGGCCGAGGTCGGAGCCACCGGCGATCGAGAGCAGCACGCCGTGCGCGCCGTCGATGCTCGCTTCGAGCAGCGGGCTCGAGACGGCCTGCTCGGCGGCCATCACCGAGCGGTCCTCGCCGCGGGCCGAGCCGATGCCCATCAGGGCGGAGCCGGCGTTGGCCATCACGGACTTCACGTCGGCGAAGTCGAGGTTGATCAGGCCGGGGGTGGTGATCAGGTCGGTGATGCCCGAGACGCCCTGGAGCAGCACCTGGTCGGCCTGCTTGAAGGCGTCGAGAACCGAGACGCTGCGGTCGCTGATGGAGAGCAGCCGGTCGTTGGGGATCACGATGAGGGTGTCGACCTCTTCGCGGAGCTGGGAGATGCCCTCCTCCGCGGAGTTGGCGCGACGGCGGCCCTCGAAGGCGAACGGGCGGGTCACGACGCCGATGGTCAGGGCACCCAGCGAGCGGGCGATGCGAGCCACGATCGGCGCGCCGCCGGTGCCGGTGCCGCCACCCTCGCCGGCGGTCACGAAGACCATGTCGGCGCCCTTCATGACCTCTTCGATCTCGTCGGCGTGGTCCTCGGCGGCCTGGGCGCCCACATCGGGGTTGGCGCCGGCGCCGAGTCCGCGGGTGAGCTCACGGCCGATGTCGAGCTTGACGTCGGCGTCGCTCATGAGGAGGGCCTGGGCGTCGGTGTTGATGGCGATGAACTCCACGCCCTTCAGACCGACCTCGATCATCCGGTTGACGGCGTTGACTCCACCACCACCGATACCCACGACCTTGATGATGGCCAGGTAGTTCTGCGCTGCTGCCACGGTTGGTGCGCCTCTTTCCGTGTTTCGGGTCCGGTGCCTCACCGGACGTCCGGGTGGATTCGCTTGGTGGGGAAGCGATCTGCGTCGTCGTCGTACCTCTGCGGGCTGGAACCCTAACCGTGAACCTGAGGGTTATAGTTATGTCAACCTCGCGTTGGTCATGACAGTAGGGACGGCGGGCCCGTGAACTCGTCAGACACGCCGGGAGAGTCGCGACTTGCCGACTTATCTCGCGATGTCGCTGGTGACGGGCTGGCCCGGGACGCTGACGTCGTAGACCTTGGCCTGACGGGCCTGGAGCAGCGCGGTGAGGACACTGGCCTTCTCGTCCGACTCCTCCGCGCTCCCCCACTCGACCCGGCGCTCGTCTCGCAGCACCAGCGCGATCTTGTCGACGGTCTCGACCTCGACATGGTCGACCCGGTCGGACAGATCGGCCGGCAGCGAGGAGATGACCTGCGCGGCCTCGCGCAACGCGTCGCGGTCGGCGGTGGCGAGCACCTGCACGCGGGGTACGCCGCCGGGCGGGCGCTCGTAGTCGCGGAAGACGACGCCGTCGGCGTCCATGCCCCGCCACCGGCCACCAAGGTCGACGACGGCGACGACCTGACGCTCGACGATGCTGATCTCGACCCCATCGGGCCAGTGGCGCGCCACATCGGCCGACTTCACCGCGACCAGTGCCTCGACGCGAGCCCGCATCGCGGAGATGTCGAGCACGGCGAGCTGCTCGCCCTCGGGCACGGCGGCGGCTCTCTTGACCTCCCGCTCGCTGAGGATGTCGGCTCCCGTCACCGTGACGGACCTGACCGACAGGACGGCGGAGAAGAAGACCAGCCAGACGACCGAGGCCACGGCGGCGACCAGCACGACGATGGCCAGCACGTAGCGCCACGTCAGCCACCGGCGCGCCCACTGGCGGCGCGCGAACCTTCTGCGGGTGCGCTCGCGGCCCTTGTTGCTCGGCGCCGCTCCCGCATTGGCGCTCATCGGTCCGCCAGCAGCTCGAGCACGCGGGGGCCGATCGAGGTGATGGTGCCGGCGCCCAGGGTGATGATCAGGTCGCCGTCGGAAGCGCGTCGTACGAGCTCGGCAGGCACGTCGTCGAAGTCGGGCACGAACGTCACACAGCCCTCCGGCAGAGGCACCGCGTCGGCCACCAGCGCACCGGTGACGTCGGGGTCGACCTCGTCGCGCGCGAGATAGACATCGAGTACGACGACCTCGTCGGCCGCACCGAGGGCCGCGCCCATCTCGGCGCCGAAGATCCGGGTGCGCGAGACGAGGTGCGGCTGGAAGGCTGCGATGACCCGTCCCGGCCCGGCCACCGACCGGGCTGCCTGCAGGTCGCCCGCGATCTCGGTCGGGTGGTGCGCGTAGCTGTCGTAGACGCGCACTCCGCGGGCGGCGCCCTTGAGCTCCATCCGCCGGGCCGTTCCGGCGTACGACGCGAGGCCGGCGCGCAGCGAACCTGCGTCGAAACCCAGGGCGGCGCCGAGGGCGAGCGCCCCGAGCGCGTTCATGACGTTGTGCTCACCCGGCACGAGGAGCTCGACCTCGAGGTCGGCCGGCGTGACGTCGGCGTCGGTTGAGCGGCCGTAGGTGATCACCCGACGACCTGCAGCCCGGGCCGCGGCGGCGAGGTCGCGGGTGGCGTCGGAGTCGGCCCACGTCACGAGCAGGCCGTCGGCGTCGATGCGGCCGACGAACTCGGTGAAGGCCGCGCGGTAGGCCTCCTCGGTCCCCCACTGGTCGAGGTGGTCTGCCTCGATATTTGTCACGATGGCGGCATATGGTGAGTAGACGAGGAAGGCGCCGTCGCTCTCGTCGGCCTCGGCGACGAAGAGCGCGTCGGAGCCGGCGTCGGCGTTCAGGCCGGTCGCGGAGAGCACCCCGCCGATGGCGTAGGCCGGGTCGGCCCCGGCGTGCAGGAGCGCAGCGGTGAGCAGGCTGCTGGCAGACGTCTTGCCGTGCGTGCCCGCGACGGCGAGCACCCGCTGGCCGGCCATCACCGCGGCCAGGCCGGCGGACCGGGGCAGCACCCGCAGCCCACGACGCTGCGCCTCGAGCACCTCGGGGTTGTCGTCGCGCGCGGCGGTCGTGACCACGACTGTGTCGGCGTCGCCGAGGTGCCCGGCGGCGTAGCCGAGGTGGCAGGTCACGCCGAGCTCACGCAGCGACGGCAGGAACGGGGTGTCCTGGTTGTCGCTGCCGGTGACCGGCAGTCCGCGCCTGGCCATGATGCGCGCGATCGCCGACAGCCCGGCGCCGCCGATGCCGATGAAGTGGATGCGGCCAAGCTCGGCGGCTGGCAGCAGCACGTCGGGCACGGGCACCCTCATCGAGCGCCCGCCTCGAGGATGATCCGGGCCAGCTTCTCGTCGGCGTCGAGCGGGACCACGTGTGCGGCGGCTGCGCCCATGGCGTCGAGGCGGTCGCGATCGGTGAGCAGGGCGGGCAGCGTCGACTCGACCCACTCGGGGGTGAGCGCCTCGTCGGAGACGAGCAGTCCGCCGCCGGCGTCGATGACGGGCCGGGCGTTGAGCGCCTGCTCGCCGTTGCCGATGGGCAGCGGCACGTAGACCGCCGGCAGCCCCACGCCCGACACCTCGGTGACGGTGTTGCTGCCGGCGCGGCACAGCACGGCATCGGCTGCTGCGTAGGCAAGGTCCATCCGGTCGACGTACTGCTCTATGACGTAGGTGCCGGCGCCCGCGGGCAGCTCGACGGTGTGCTTGGGCCCGACGACGTGCAGCACCTGGACGTCGGCCGCAGCCAGCGCCGGCGCGGCCTGCGAGACGGCGCCGTTGATGCGCGCCGCACCCTGCGACCCACCTGTCACGAGCAGCGTCGGCAGATCGGCCGACAGGCCGAAGTGGGCGAGCGCCTCGTCGCGCAGGGCCGCCCGGTCGAGGGTCGAGATCATCCGCCGGATCGGCAGGCCGATGTACGTCGCGTACGGCAAGGCGGTGTCGGGGAAGCTCGTCGCGACGTGCGACGTGAAGCGCGCGCCCAGCTTGTTGGCGACGCCGGCGATCGCGTTGCCCTCGTGTACGACGAGCGGCAGGCCGCGCGAACGTGCGGCGAGGTAGGCCGGCACCGAGACGTAGCCGCCGAAGCCGACGACCACGTCGGGGCGCACCCGGTCGACGACCTCGACAGCGGCCCGGCGGGCAGCGCGGAGCCGGCCCGGCACCCGGAAGAGGTCGGCGCCCGGTCGACGAGGCAGCGGCACGCGGGGCACGAACTCCAGCGGCAGCCCGGCCTCGGGGACCAACCGTGCCTCGAGTCCCTCGCGGGTGCCCAGGCAGGTGATGACGGTCTCGGGGGCCAGCCGGCGCAGGGCGTCTGCGGTGGCGAGCAGGGGTGAGGTGTGCCCGGCGGAGCCACCGCCGGCGAGGAGGACGTGCATCGTGCTCAGCCTAGGCGCCGGCCACTCGCAGCGAGGCCGGCGGACCGGTTGCGCTTGCGGGCGGCAAGCGCGGCAGCGGCCTCGGGCTCACGGCGCGCGAAGCCGACGAGCAGACCGAGGGCCACCAGCGAGGGCAGCAGCGCGGACCCGCCGTACGACACGAGTGGCAGCGGGATGCCGATGACTGGCAGCAGGGCGAGCACCATGCCGACGTTGATGATCATCTGGCCGAGCAACCACACGATGATGCCGAAGGTCATGTAGCGGGTGAAGGGGTCGGTGGTGTGCAGGGCGACTCGGAGGGCGGCGTAGGCGATGGTGAAGAAGAGGCCGACCACGAGCAGCGTGCCGACCAGACCGAGCTCCTCGCCGAGAACCGCGAAGATGAAGTCGGTGTGGGCCTCGGGCAGGTCGCCCCACTTCTGGGTGCTGGCACCGATGCCCTGGCCGAACCAGCCGCCCGTCGAGAGCGCGTAGAGGCCGTGGGCGGGTTGCCAGCCGGTGCCGTGGAAGTCGGTGAACGGGTCGACGAAGGAGGTCAGACGATCGCGGCGCTCGCTGTTGGTGGTGGCCAAGAACAGCGCCACCGACCCGATGATCGACACCGCGAAGACGAACAGCCGGGCGGGTGCACCGACGACCCACAACATGGCGAGCAGGATCGCGAAGAGCACCAGCGCGGTGCCGAGGTCGTGTCCGGCGACCACGAGGACGGTGGCCAGCAGCATGCCTGGCACCACCGGGATCATGATCTCGTGCACGCGGTCGAGGCGGCGTTCCTTGCGGGCGTAGATGTTGGCCGCCCACAGCACCAGGCCGAGCTTGGCGATCTCCGAGGGCTGGATGGCCAGCGGGCCGACGGCGAGCCAGTTCTGGTTGCCGTTGCGCTCCTCACCCAGGAACGTGGTGAGGAGCAGCAGCGTGAGCGACACGATGTAGCCGGGCCAGGCGAGCCGACGGATCCACTGGTGCGGCAGTCGCGACGCGAGCCAGGCGGCCGGCAGGCCGAGGAGCACCCACAGCAGCTGGCGCTTGACCACGGTGTAGGAGTCGCCGGTGCCGCGGAACGACGAGACACTCGACGCGCTCAGCACCATGATCAGGCCGATGGTCAGCAGCAGCGCAGACGCACCGAGGAGCAGGTAGTAGGACGTGAGGGGGCGGTCGAGGGCGTGCCGCGCCGTGGCGAACCAGGACGAGACCGAACGGCGACCCTGCCAGGAGCCGGGAGCGACCTTCACGCGCTCGGGGCTAATGGTGGCCATCGGTCCCCTCCTCGTGTCTCGCGGTCGGTCAGTCGTCCCTGCCTGCGGCCCGCTTGCGCACCGCTGCGGCGAAGGCGTCGCCGCGTGCGCCGTAGCCCGCGAACATGTCCATCGATGCGCATCCCGGCGCCAGCAGCACGGTGTCGCCCGGACGGGCCAGACCGCCTGCAGCCACCACGACGCGCTCCATGGGGTCACCAGTCTCCCCGTCACCGATCTCGACGACCGGCACATCGGGCGCGTGTCGCGAAAGCGCCTCGGCGATGACATGGCGGTCCCGACCGAGGAGTACGACGCCGCGCAACCGGTCGCGCACGGTCTGCACCAGGTCGTCGAAGCGCGCGCCCTTGGCGAGCCCGCCCGCGACCCACACGACATGGTCGTAGGCCTGCAACGACGACTGTGCGGCGTGCGGGTTGGTCGCCTTCGAGTCGTCCACCCAGTCGACCTCGTCGAGCCTGGCCACGTGGGCGATGCGGTGCCCGTCGGGGCGGAAGGCACGCAGCCCGTCGCGGACCGCGACCTGCGAGACGCCGTGCGACCGGGCCAGCGCGGCCGCGGCCAGTGCGTTGGCGACCAGGTGGGGGGGCGGCGACACTCCCCCGTTCAGGTCGGCGATGGTGCACAGCTCTGCCGCGCTGGTGTCGCGCTGCTCGATGAACGCCCGGTCGACCAGGATGTCCTCGACGATCCCGAGCATGCCGACACCGGGCATCCCCAGGGTGAAGCCGATGGCGCGCGCGCCCTCGACGACCTCGGCCTCCTCGACCAGTCGCCGGGTCTCGGGGTCGGCCACGTTGTAGACGGCCGCCCGCTGCACCTGGTCGTAGATGCGGCCCTTGTCGGCGGCGTACTGCTGCATGCCTTCGGGACCGGAGTACCAGTCCAGGTGGTCCTCGGCGATGTTGAGCACCGCGGCCGACTCGGCGCTCATCGACTCCGCGTAGTGCAACTGGAAGCTGGAGAGCTCGACGGCGAGCACGTCGTAGGGCTCGGGGTCCATGACCGCCTCGACGATCGGCAGGCCGACGTTGCCGACCGCGATCGAGCGGAGCCCGGCGGCTCGCAGGATCGCGTCGAGCATCTGCACCGTGGTGGTCTTGCCGTTGGTGCCGGTGACGGCGAGCCAGGGCGTCGAGTGGTTGGGGTCGCGCAGCCGCCAGGCGAGCTCGACCTCGCCCCAGACCGGGATGCCGCGTGCCCGGGCCTGCGACAGGAGCGGCGCGTCGGGTCGCCAGCCGGGCGAGGTGACGACCAGGTCGACGTCGTCGGGCAGAGTCGCGGTGACGCCCTCCCCCAGCCGGATCGACGCGCCGAGCACCTCGAGCAGCTCGGCCTTCTCGGCCATGGTGTCGGTGGTCTGCTCGTCGAGGGCGACGACGCCCGCACCGAGGTGGTTGAGGTTGTCGGCGGCGGCGAAACCGGAGACGCCGAAGCCCGCGACGATCGCGCGCACGCCCTCCCAGGAGTCGTGGCGGCCGAGGTCGAGTGGCGAGGTCATCCGGCGCCGGCCACCCATTCGGCGTAGAAGATGCCGAGGCCGGCGGCGACGCACAGTCCGGTGATGATCCAGAACCGGATCACGATGGTGATCTCGGCCCAGCCCAGCATCTCGAAGTGGTGCTGCAACGGGGCAATCCGGAAGATCCGCTTCCCAGTCCCGGTGATGCGTCTGGTGGCCTTGAACCAGCTCACCTGCAGCATCACCGACAAGGTGACGGCCACGAACAGGCCCCCGAGGATTATCAGCAGCAGCTCGGTGCGGGTCAGGATCGCCAGGCCGGCGAGCGCGCCGCCGAGCGAGAGCGAGCCCGTGTCTCCCATGAAGATCTGAGCCGGTGAGGCGTTCCACCACAGGAAGCCGAAGCAGGCGCCCATGATCGCGGCGGAGACCACGGCGAGGTCGAGCGGGTCGCGCACCTCGTAGCAGGACGGGCCCGCGTTGACGCCGCACGACTGGTTGTTCTGCCAGATGTTCACCAGCGTGTAGGCGCCGAACACCATCACGCAGGCGCCGGTGGCCAGGCCGTCGAGGCCGTCGGTGAGGTTAACGGCGTTGCTTGTGCCGGTGACGATCACCCAG
Source organism: Nocardioides sp. InS609-2 (assembly GCF_023208195.1). Lineage (NCBI taxonomy): Bacteria > Bacillati > Actinomycetota > Actinomycetes > Propionibacteriales > Nocardioidaceae > Nocardioides > Nocardioides sp. InS609-2. Next base: position 773,728 of record NZ_CP060034.1, read on the forward strand.
ATCAGCAGCACCACGACGATCATCGGCAGCTTCCACGCCTCGAAGTCGCGGATCCAGCTGATGTGCAGCGCAGCGGGGGTCTTGCCACGCTCGTCGGCGAGGGCCGGGGAGAGCGCGAGGATGCCGAAGGCGACGGCGACCACGGTCTGCCCGATCATCTTGGCCTTGCTGCGCAAGCCGAGGCTGCGCTGCTTGACGATCTTGATGAAGTCGTCGAGGAAGCCGACGAGGCCGAGGCCGACGAAGAGGAAGAGCAAGAGGAGCGCGGACACCGAGGGCGTCGAGCCGGTGATCAGCTTGGCCAGGAAGTAGGCCAGCACGGACGAGGCGATGATGACGATGCCGCCCATGGTGGGCGTGCCGCGCTTGGTGTGGTGGCTGGTCGGTCCGTCGTCACGGATCTCCTGCCCGTAGCCATGGTTGGACAAGACGGTGATGGCGACGCGGGTGCCTAGCAGTGAGAAGACGAGGGCGAGCCCACCGCCGAACAGGATGGCTCTCATCGGCTGTCCCCTTCAGGTCGGTGGGCGATCAGTGCGTCGGCGACGTGCTCGAGAGCAGCGCCGCGCGAGGCCTTGACGAGTACGACGTCAGGGGCCGACACATTCTCCATCACCCAGAGCAGTGCCTCGTCCCGGCTCGCCGTGACGATCGCCTCACCGGACCACCCGGGTACGTCGCGAGCCCCCGCCGCGATCGCCTCCGCCTCGCTCCCCACGGTGACCACGACGTCCAGACCGGCGCGAGCCGCGACCCGGCCGACGTCGGTGTGCGCCTCCGACGACTCAGCACCCAGCTCGAGCATCGCGCCGAGCACGGCGACACTGCGTCCCTGGCGGGCGGTGCCGATGCGGGCGACCGTCTGGATGGCAGCGGTCATCGAGGCCGGGTTGGCGTTGTAGGCATCGTTGACGACGACCAGCCCGTCGGGGCGCTCGTGCAGCTCCATCCGCCAGCGGCTCGCCGGCACGCTCCCGGTCAGAGCGTGCGCGATCACGTCGACGCCAACCCCGACAGCCAGCGCCATCGCGGCGGCCGCAGCGGCGTTGGAGACCTGGTGCTGGCCGGCCTGCCCGAGGCGCACCGGCCGCCACCGGTCGGCGTACCCGATCTCGAAGGTGGGCCGCTCGAGCTCGTCGAACTCGAGGCCGCGCCACGTCACCTCGCCGACGGAGCCGAACGTGAGGACGCGTGCGGAGGTGCGCTCCCCCATCACAACGGTCAGGTCGTCGTCGGCGTTGAGCACGGCGGTGCCGGCGGCGCTCAGCGCCTCGACGATCTCGCCCTTCGCCTGCGCTATGGCTGCCCGGCTGCCGAACTCACCGAGGTGGGCGGTGCCGACGTTGATGACGGCCGCCACGTGGGGCGGCGCTATCTCGCAGAGGTAGCCGATGTGGCCGATGCCGCGGGCACCCATCTCGACCACGAGGTACGACGTCTCCGGCGTGGCCCGCAGGACCGTGAGCGGCACACCGATCTCGTTGTTGAAGTTGCCGGCCGTGGCCACGGTCGGGCCGACGGCGGTGAGCACCTGGGCGAGGTAGTCCTTGGTGCCGGTCTTGCCCTGCGACCCGGTCAGCGCCAGCACCGTCACGTCGGGCAGCGCGTCGAGGACGTGCCGGGCGAGCAGCCCGAGCGCGGCGACCGGGTCGGCCACGATCACCGTCGGCACACCGGTGTCGCGAGTGCCGAGCACAGCGGCAGCACCGCCCTCGACGGCTCCTTCGGCGTACGCATGACCGTCGGCGTGCTCCCCCGCGATGGCCACGAAGAGCCCCCCGGGGACCGTCTCGCGACTGTCGATGAAGGCTGGCCCGGTGACCATGACGCCGTCGTCACGGACGGCCTCTCCCCCGACGACCGCGGCGACCTCAGCGAGGCTCATCGCGATCACCGGATCACCTCGCGGATAGCCGCGGCTGCGACCTTGCGGTCGTCGAACGGGTGCACGACGCCGTCGATCTCCTGGCCGTCCTCGTGTCCCTTGCCGGCCACGAGCACGATGTCGCCCGGTCGCGCGCGGCGTACGGCCTCGCTGATCGCTGCGCGCCGGTCGCCGATCTCGACCACCTCGCCCGGGCCTGCTGCCCCGTCGATCATGGCGGCCCGGATCGCGGCGGGGTCCTCGGTGCGGGGGTTGTCGTTGGTGACGATGAGTACGTCGGCCAGTCGGGCCGCGATCTCGGCCATGATCGGCCGCTTGCCCGGGTCGCGGTCACCGCCGGCGCCGAGCACCACGATCACCTGCCCGTCAGTGAGCGGACGGAGTGTGTCGATGGCGGCCTCGACGGCGTCGGGCTTGTGGGCGTAGTCGACGAACACCACGAAGTCCTGGCCGGCATCGACGCGCTCGAGCCGGCCGGGCACCCCGCCACCGGCCGCGATGCCGGCGGCGACGCGTGCCGACTCGAAGCCGAGCTCGGCGCAGGAGGCGACGGCAGCCAGCGCGTTGGAGACGTTGAAGGAGCCAGGCAGGCCGACCCCCGCGTCGACGGCGAGGCCGTCAGGACCAAGCACCGTGAACGTCGAGCCGGTGGCCGTCGACTCCACGTCGACGGCCTGCCAGTCGGCGTCGGCGCCGGTGATCGAGAACGTGCGCATCGGAATCGTCGCCTCCGCCAGGAGCCGCCGCCCGTAGGCGTCGTCGACGTTGGTCAGCCCCAGCCGGGCCCGCTGCGGGGTGAACAGCGACGCCTTGGCCGCGAAGTAGTCGTCGACGTCGGCGTGGAAGTCGAGGTGGTCGCGACCCAGGTTGAGGAACGTCGCCACGTCGAAGACGACCCCGTCGACCCGGCCCATCACCAGCGCATGGCTGGACACCTCCATCGCGCACGCGGCCACGCCTCGCTCGCGCATCAGCGCGAACAGGCCGTGCAGGTCGGGTGCCTCGGGCGTGGTCAGGGCGGTCTTCACGTCGGCACCGAGGATGCGGGTGCCGACGGTGCCGATGACCGACGCCGGGATGCCGGCCAGCTGAAGGCCGTTCTCGGCCAGCCGCGTGGTCGTGGTCTTGCCCTGGGTGCCGGTGACCGCGAGCATCCGCAGTCCGGTCGCCGGGTCGCCGTACACCCGTGCGGCGAGTGGACCGAGCACCGCCCGTGGAGTGGGTACGACGACCGCCGGGGTCCCCGGTGGCAGCCGGTCGGCACCGGTCGGATCGGTCAGGACGGCCACGGCACCCGCAGCGAGCGCGGACCCGGCGAAGTCGGCTCCGTGCGCGCGAGCGCCCGGGAGGGCGGCGTACAGGTCTCCGGGCACGATGCGCTGCGAACTGAGGGTGACGCCGGTGACCTCGACGGTCACGTCACCCAGCACGTCCACGGTGGTGCGGGCGCCCAACCAGGTCGCCAGATCGGCGAGCACGTGCGGGGTCGGGCGACGTGGTCGGGTCTGCCCTGCTGCCACCGGGATCGGCTTGTCGCTCACCACGCCCGGAGACTATCGCCGGGGCCGCGGCTCACCACTCGACGGGCAGCCGCGACGGCCGGGTGCCGGTGGGCGGGACCTGGTAGCGGCTGAGGGCGTAGCCCATGATCCTGGAGAAGACCGGGCCGCCGATCGAGCCACCGCCGCCATCGACCTTCGGGCCGTGCACGACGACGTAGACCGTGAAGCGCGGGTCGTCGGCGGGGGCGAAACCGGCGAAGGAGACGGAGTTGGAGCCGTCGTAACAACCACACTCGGCGCTGACGCGCTGAGCGGTGCCGGTCTTGCCGGCGACGCGGTAGCCCGCGACCTGTGCCAGCGGGGCGACGCCGACCTCGTCGTCGACCACCCGCTCCATCATCATCATCGTCTGGTGGGCGGCCTTCTGGCTGACCACGCGCGTCTCGGTGGCGGTGTCGGTGCCGACGTCGATGCCGTCGTCGGTGACCGCGTGGCCACGGATCAGGCTCGGGTCGATGCGCACGCCGCCGTTGGCGATGGTGTTGACGGCCGTCGTCATCTGCACGGCGTTGACCGACAGCGACTGGCCGAACGCGACGCGGTCCTTGGTCTGCGACGTCATCGCGTCACCGGGTGTCAGGATGCCGCGGGTCTCGCCGCGGACGCCGAGGTCGGTCTTCTCGCCCAGCCCGAACTTCTTCAGGTAGGCGGTCAGCTCGGGCGGCGTGAAGAGGTCGGTGGCCTTCACTGTGCCGATGTTGGAGGACTTCGCGATCACGCCGGCGAGCGTCAGCCTGATGTCAGGGTGGCTGAACCAGTCGTGGATCGTCCGGTCCTGCCGGTTGAGCACCGGCGGCACCTTGATCTTGGTGCGCGGCGTCACCTTGCCGGCGTCGATCAGCGAGGCCACGGTGAGCACCTTCTCCACCGAGCCGGGCTCGTAGGGCTCGCTCAGCGCGCGGGAGCCGAGGTCTTCCTTGGGGAAGTCGAGCGGGTTGTTCGGGTCGTACGTCGGCCCGTCGGCCAGCGCGAGGACCTCGCCGGTGCGGGAGTCCATGACCACCGCGGCGCCCGACTCGGCGCCGTACTTGTCGATCGTCTCGTCGAGAACGGTCTGGGTGAAGTAGTTGAGGTCGCGGTCGATCGTGGTGCGCAGCGGCGCACCGTCGACGGGTTTGACGGTAGAGCTCTCACCGAGCGGGATGCGGTAGCCGCGGCCCTCGGTGTAGATCGCCTGGCCGTCGGTGCCGCGCAGCTGCTTGTCGAAGGTGCGCTCGAAGCCGCCGAGCGGCTCGTCGGTGCCCATGAAGCCGAGCACGTTGGCGGCCACCTCGCCGGCCGGGTAGTCGCGGACCGGGTCCTCGCGGGTGGTGATCCCCTGGTAGCCGAGCTGGTCGATCTCGTCGACGACGTCGGTGGCCTGCGTGGACGGGACGCGGCGGGCGATGTACTGGAACCGGCCACCGATGGCACCTTCACCACCCTGATAACGCAGCTTGTCGAGCGTCTTGAAGTAGTCGACACCGAGCTCGGTCGAGAGGATCTTGGCCAGCTCGTTGGCGTCGTCCCGGGTCATCTGCGGGTCGGCGATGACCATCTTGCCGGCGACGGAGTCGGCCAGCGGCACGTCGTTGCGGTCGAGGATGTCGCCCCGCTCGGCCGGCAGGACGATGTCGACGACGCCCTCCTTCGCGGCCATCGCGGCGTAGGCGTGCGGGTCGATGCCCTGAAGTTGCACGAGTCGCACGCCGAACACCGACAGCACCATGGCAATGATCACGAAGCCGAAGCGCAGCCGGACCTTCGGCGCTCCCCTGCCGGCCGGCCGACCGGCGAGACGACCGCGGGTCTGCCGGGTGCTGGTGGGCTTGGGGCGATTCGACGGCAAGGCGGGCTCCGGGTGGTCTCGGGAACGGCGGTCGGGATCGGCGGACGCTCTCCCCCCTGTCTACCGGTCGAAGTGGGTCGACCGGCCGAGGCTGAGCCTCGCCGGAGAACGTGTCGCGTCAGCGGTTGTTCTTGTTCTTCCGGCTCTGCTGGCGGTCGGCCTTCTTGGCTGCCTTCTTCTGGGCCTTCGCGTCGGCCTGGGCAGTAGGCTGCGCCGTCACCTCCACCGTGTTCACCGGCGGGATGAGCGACGCGGGCTTGGGAGCGGGCCGACGCGTCAGCTGGAGGGCGTCCTCGGGCGTCGCGGGCGTCGGCGTACCGGTCACCGTGCCGTCGAGCGCCAAGAAGGCCGGCGCGGCCGGGACGACCATGCCCATCTTCTGGGCCTGCGTGGCGATCCGCTGCGGGCTGCGCAGCTCGTCGAGCTCGCGGCGCAGGGTCTGCTGGCGTGCGGCCATGACGGAGGCCTTCTCCTCGAGACTGCTCGCGGCGAACGACGCCTGCTGCATGGAGGTGTTGAACATCAGCAGGCCGATCACGCCACCGAGCAGCAGCAGGCTGACCAGGGTCACGAACGGGACGCGCGGAGCACGCACCCGAGCCCTGGGTACGACGCTGAGGCGGGCGCGCTCGACGGCGGCCTCGCCGATGTGGGCGACGCGGGAGCGGAGCTGGACGGCCGGGCTGCTCATGTCAGGCGACTCCTCGTGACGGCTTGCTGCTGGGTGTGGTGCGGGGGCGGGTGCGTTCGACCGCGCGCAGCCGGACCGAGGCGGCGCGCGGGTTCTGCTCGATCTCGTGCTCGCTCGCGACCTCGGCGCCCCGGGTGACCAGCCGCAGTGAGGGCTCGGCTCCCTCGGGCACGAACGGCAGGTCCTCGGGTACGTCGAGGCGGGTGGCCTCGGTGAAGGCGCGCTTGACCAGCCGGTCCTCGAGCGAGTGGTAGGACTCCACGACGACCCGGCCTCCGACACCGATGGCGTCGATCGCGGCGGGGATGGCCCGGCGCAGCACGGCCAGCTCGTCGTTGACCTCCATGCGCAGGGCCTGGAAGGTGCGCTTGGCCGGGTGACCGCCGGTGCGTCGTGCGGGCGCCGGGATCTCGGCGTACAGGAGCTCGACGAGGCGGGCCGACATCGTGAACGGCTCCTTCTCGCGCTCGCGCACGACCGCGCGGGCGATCTTGCGGGCGAAGCGCTCCTCGCCGTACTCCTTGAGGATGCGGACGAGCTCGCCGGTCGGGTAGGTGTTGAGCACATCGGCGGCGGTGGGTCCGGTGGAGTCGTCCATGCGCATGTCGAGCGGGGCGTCCTCGGCGTAGGCGAAGCCGCGCTCACGGACGTCGAGCTGCATCGAGGAGACGCCGAGGTCGAACAGCACGCCGTCGACCGACGACAACCCGAGGTCGTCGAGCACGTCGGGGATCTCGTCATAGACAGCGTGGACGCCGGTGAAGCGGTCACCGTACGGCGCGAGGCGCTCGCCGGCCATCGCCAGTGCGTGCTGGTCGCGGTCGACGCCGATGACCCGGGCCAGGCCGCAGCGCTCGAGCACCGCCTCGCTGTGGCCACCGAGGCCGAGGGTGCAGTCGACCAGCACGCTGTCGGGGTGGTCGAGGGCGGGGGTCAGCAGCGCGACCACCCGGTCCAGCAGCACCGGTACGTGTGAGGGCCGGTTGCGGGACTCGGACATCTTCGGCCTACCTGCCCAGCGTGGTGAGCAGGAGGAGTCCGATGGCAAGGGCCCCGGACGCGAGTGCCGAGAAGGTCATCAGGGCGACCACGGCTCGGGCCTGGTCGCGGACGCGCGGTGACCGCGCGTCCGTCGTACCTGCCCAGGTGTTGCTCATGGTCTCGACCCCAACTGTTTTGGTGCTGCTGACTTCTTGCCTTGGTGCATGTGACGCCGCAAGGCCTGGTCCCTGCCCGCTCCCGCGATGGGAAGTGCCGTCTGGTGCCGGGGAAGTGACCCCAGATGGCTCGGGAGAGCGGGCACGAGACCTCGCCCTGCGGTGTCTGTTCTGTTGTCGTGCTGGCCCCTAGATGCCGGGGAAGACCTCGTCGGACAGGTCCGAGAACTTCTGCTCCTGCTCCTCTGAGTACGCCGTCCAGGCCGTCGGGTCCCAGATCTCGATGCGGTTCATCGAGCCGATGACCACCACGTCCTTGCTGAGCGAGGCGTACTCCCGCAAGACCGACGGGATGGAGATCCGGCCCTGCTTGTCCGGCACCTCGTTGGAGGCGGCGGCGAACAACATGCGCGAGTAGTCACGAGCGCCCTTGACGGTGAGCGGCGCCGCGGCCAGTCGTTCGTAGAGCTTCTGGAAGTCGTCCATGGACCAGACCGTCAAGCAGCGTTCCTGCCCTCTGGTCACCACGAGTCCCTCCGCCAACTGCTCCCTGAACTTCGCCGGGAGGAACAGCCGACCCTTCTCGTCGAGCTTCGGGGTGTAGGTGCCGAAGAACATCCGGACCCTCCCCGTTACTGACGGGAGAAATCGACCTTTCCTCCACTTCGCTCCACTCTACTCCACATCACTCCACCGTCAACCATCCTTTCCGTGTTTTCCTCCTTGATTCGGGCGCGTTCGTACGCCGCCCGGGCCGGCGGCTTTCCCCGGCGTTCGGGTCCACTGATGGCTCGTTGAGCGTGGAATCGGCTCCCCGGCCGGTCGTCGTACCGCCGAAGTGGAGCGCGGGTGGAGGAGCTCGCCCGCCGGTGGAGGAAAGTGGTGGACCTGTCGGGTGGTCCAGTTACTTCTCGTCGTTGCTGGGGCTCCGCGGCGACAAGTTCCGACTGGACTACCCGGGCACCATCGAGCGGTGCAACCAAATCGTGATGCGCCGGTCACGACGGGGATCGCTGCGGGCGCGTATCTTGCCCGCACGCCCTAGGGTGTTTTGTGAAACAGATCTCATCGTGTGCGGGGAAGGGTGTGGCGTGACGGAGGCGACTGGCCGACCGGCCGGAGACGGGGCTGATCTCGACACCTTGAGCCGGGTCACCGGCCGGGTGCGGCACAACATCGAGAAGGTCATCGAGGGCAAGCCCGACGTGGTCACAGCCGCGCTGGTCGTGATGCTCGCCGAGGGGCACCTCCTGATCGAGGACGTGCCCGGGGTCGGCAAGACCATGCTGAGCAAGGCGCTGGCGCGCAGCATCGACTGCACGGTGCGCCGCATCCAGTTCACCCCCGACCTGCTGCCGTCGGACGTCACCGGGGTCTCGGTGTTCAACCAGGACACCCGTGAGTTCGAGTTCCGGCCCGGTGGCGTGTTCGCCAACATCGTGGTCGGCGACGAGATCAACCGGGCCTCCCCCAAGACCCAGTCGGCGCTCCTCGAGTGCATGGAGGAGCGTCAGGTCACCGTCGACAACGCGACCTACTACCTCGAGGCACCGTTCATGGTGATAGCGACCCAGAACCCCATCGAGATGGAGGGCACCTACGCCCTCCCCGAGGCCCAGCGCGACCGCTTCATGGCACGCGTGTCGGTCGGCTACCCGGTCGAGGCCGCCGAGATCGCGATGCTCAACTCCCACACGCGGAGTAACCCGCTCGACGACCTCGAGCCGGTCACGGACGCCAGCGAGATCCGCAAGCTGGTCCAGATCGTCGGCCAGGTGCACGTCTCCGAGGCGGTCCAGCGGTACGCCGTCAACCTCACCACGGCCACCCGGCACAGCACCGAGCTGATGCTCGGCGCCTCACCGCGCGCGACCCTCCACCTGGTGCGGGCGTCGAAGGCCGCAGCCGCGATGGCCGGTCGTGACTACGTGCTGCCCGACGACGTGCACGCCCTGGCCGGGCCGGTGCTGGCCCACCGCCTGCTGCCCAACGTCGAGGCGGCCATGAGCGGACGCAGCAGCACCACGATCCTCGACGGCATCGTCGAGCGCGTTCCGGTCCCCGTCCCCGGCACTCCGGTTTCCGCGGCCGGTCGTGCGTGAGGCGCTCGCCGGCCTGACCGTCCGCGGGCGGGCGTTCCTCGCTGCCGGCGTCACGGCCATCGTCTGCGCGCTGCTCCTGGGTCAGCCGACGCTGGCCCGGGTCGGCGTGCTGGCCGCCGCGCTGCCGCTCGTGACGGCGTACTTCATCGGGCGCTCGCGCTACCGGCTGGCGCTGGTGCGCACGGTGACGCCGCAGCTGGTCGCCGCCGGGCAGCCAGCGCGCGTTCAGCTCACCCTGACCAACGAGGGCCGCACCCCGACCGGCGTCCTGCTCCTCGAGGACCAGGTGCCCTACGTGCTCGGCACCAGGCCGCGGTTCGTGCTGGAGGGCATCGGCCACGGCTGGCGGCGGCACGTGACGTACCAGATCCGCTCCGACGCACGCGGCCACTTCGAGATCGGCCCGATGACGGTGCGGGTCAGTGACCCGTTCGGCCTCGTCGAGCTCGGTCGCGCCTTCCACAGCAGCGCGCCGCTCACCGTCACCCCGCGCACCGTGCCACTCCCCCAGATCCCCGTCGGTGGCGCCTGGACCGGGTCCGGCGACAACCGGCCGCGGGCGTTCGCCATCGGCAGCGCCGAGGACGTCACGGTGCGCGAGTACCGCCGCGGCGACGACCTGCGCCGCGTGCACTGGCGCAGCTCGGCGCGCGTCGGCGAGCTGATGGTGCGTCGCGAGGAGCAGCCCTGGCAGTCGCGGGCGACGCTCTTCCTCGACAACAGGCTCGTCTCCCACCGCGGCCAGGGCATCGCGTCGTCGCTCGAGACCGCGGTCTCGGCGGCTGCCTCGATCGCCGTACACCTGACGCACCGCGGCTTCAGCGTGCGGCTCGTGACGGCGCAGGGCGAGGACCGCAGCACTGCCTGGCACTTCCGCGACGCCGATGTGAACACTGCCCCGCTGCTCGAGGCGCTCGCCGTCGTACAGCACGAGCACCAGCCACGGCTCGACACCGGCTGGCTGACCGAGTCGGGTCGTGGCGGCCTCGTCGTCGCCGTACTAGGCGCCGTGTCGCCGACCGACCAGCCGTTTCTCTCCCGGTTGCTGCACCACAGCAGCGCCTCCATGGCGATCGCTCTCGATGTCGACGCGTGGGCCCCGCACCTCCCGCGCAGCACCAGCGGCAGCGCTGCCCCCGCCCTGGTCGCACAGGGCTGGCGCGCGGTGTCACTCGGCCCGCGCGAACGGCTCGACGCCGCGTGGCAGGAGCTCGGTCGCTCCGGTCGACGCGGCCGCACCGCCGGCTCAGGGTCACCCGAAGCGGCGATCCGATGACTCGCTCCCGCACCGGACTCACTCAGGGCGCCGCCCTGTCGGCTGCCTGTGCCCTGACCGTCCTCGTCACCGTGGTGTCGTGGCGAGGGCTGACCGAGGATGCCGCCAGGTTCCTCGTGCCGCTGTTCTTCGTCGGTGTGGTCAACGCCGGCATCGGCACCCTCACCCGCTGGCTGCGCTGGCCGGTGTGGGCGGTGTTCGCCGTGCAGGTCGTGGTGGCCGCGCTGCTCGTGCTCGAGGTCGTCACCGGATCGCTGCTGCCCGGACCCGACACCCTCGCCGAGTTCGGCGCCGCCGTACGCGACGCGATGGACTCCTCGACGCGCTACGCCGCGCCGGTGCCCGCCAGGGTGCCGCCGGTGACGCCGCTGCTCCTCATGGGTGGGGTCGGCGGCATGCTGCTCGTCGACCTGGTCGCGGTGTCCTGGCAACGCGTCGCACTGGCGGGGCTGCCGCTGCTGGCGCTCTACAGCCTGCCGGCCGGCCTCCCTGCGAGTGGCGTCTCGTGGTGGCTCTTCGTGCTGATGTCGGGCGGCTACCTGCTGATGCTGTTCCTGCAGCACGACGAGCACCTCTCCCGCTGGGGACGCGGGCTCAACCCGCGCGAGGAGGACGCCGACCCGACCGCGTTCGGGGTGCGCACCGGCGCCGTCCGCGGCACCGCGTTCGCCATGGGTGGTATCGCGACCGCCCTGGCGATCGTCGTACCGATGGCGCTGCCGTCAGTGGGGCTAGACCTCTTCGACGGACCCGGCATCGGTGCCGGTGGCGACGTCAACATCCAGAGCCCCATGGTCGACCTGCGGCAGGACCTCGTGCGCGGCGAGGACGTGCCCCTGATGCAGGTGACCACCTCCGGTCCGCGACCCGACTACGCCCGCATCTCGGTGCTGACCAAGTTCAACGGAAGCCAGTGGACCCCGGGCAACCGCGACATCCCGACGACCCAGGTGGCGCGCGGCGCGATGCCGCGGCTGCAGGGCGTCTCCGACTTCGTACGCCGCAAGGAGTCGTCGTACATTTTCCAGGCCACCGACAACTTCGCCTCCACCTGGCTGCCCACGGCCTCCTCGGTCACGTCGATCGACGCCCCCGGTGACTGGCGCTTCGACCGCAAGACGATGGACTTCATCGCGAGCAGCGAAGGCCTGACAACCGCCGGCCAGCGGTGGGAGATGACCGGTGTCGACCTGACGTACGACGAGACCAGGCTCGACAGAGCGGCGCCCGGCAACACCGGTGTCTCGCTGGAGTTCCTGGAGTTGCCGAGCAATCTCCCGCCGATCGTGCGCGACCTAGCCTCGCAAGTGACTGCCGGCGAGCCCACCCAGTTCCGCAAGGCGCGGGCCCTGCAGAGCTGGTTTCGCTCGGAGTTCACCTACAGCCTCGACAACGTCGACGCCGTCAACAACAGCGGGCTCGAGGACTTCCTCGCCGAGGACGGCCGGGTGGGCTACTGCGAGCAGTTCGCCGCGTCCATGGCGCTGATGGCGAGGTCGCTGGGCATCCCGTCGCGGGTCGCGGTCGGCTTCCTGGAGCCGGCCTCGCTGGGTGCGGGCCGCTGGCAGTTCTCGTCGCACGACCTGCACGCGTGGCCGGAGCTGTACTTCGCCGGGTCCGGCTGGGTGCGCTTCGAGCCGACGCCGGCCGACCGCGCACCCGACGCCCCCGGCTACACCGAGGGCGACCTGCCCCCCGCCCAGCCGACCGTGGCTCCCAGCAGCGGCGCCACCAACGACGAAGCGGTGCCCGACCGCACCACCGAGGACCCCAGCGCCGTGGCCGGCGACGAAACGGGCAGCGCCGGCGGGTCCATCCCGTGGCGGCTCATCGTGACGATCCTGGCCGGGCTGGCGTTGGTGGTCGGGGTCCTGCTCCTGCCGCGACTGGTGCGGCAGCGTCGTCGCCAGGCCCGCTGGCACGCCGGCGACATCGAGTCGGCCTGGCAGGAGCTGCGCGACAGCGTGGTCGACCTGGGTCATGCCTGGCCCTCCGGCCGGTCACCCCGCGCGGCCGGGCTGGCCGTCGCCGGCCTTTTCGGTGCCTTGGCAGGTGCCGACCAGCAGCGACCTGCGCGTGGTCCCGAGCTGGCCCCCGACGCCGTCGCGGCGCTCGACCGGCTCGTCGTACGCATCGAACGGTCGCGCTATGCCCGCCCCGGCTCCGGCACGGGCGTGGACGAGGGGGCCGACGTACGCGCTGACGTCGAGGAATGTGTCGCCGCCATCGGCCTGGGCGTCACGCCGCGGACCCGGCAGCAGGCCCATTGGTGGCCGACGTCGGTGCTGAAGCGGGACCGCGCCGTGGCCTCCGATGTGGCCGAGGTGCAGGTCGTCACCCGTGGAGGCGTGACCGACCACGTGGGTTGACCGGGTCTCGTGGCCGGTTGGTCTGCTGGCCGACTGGGGCTGCGGTTTGGTCCCAAACCGCAACATCCAGGGCCGGAAACGTGCGGTTTCTGCCCAATCGGCACCGGTGAACGGCGCGTCGGCTGATGGTCGCCGGGTACGGCGTGGCGTCGGGCGCTGGGCTCAGAGGCCGGTTTCACGCCGGCGTCGCCAGCGCTCTTCCATCCGCTCCATGAAGGAGCCGCCGGACGATGCGGTGCGGGTCTTGTGCCGGCGGCCACCGTCGACCACGCCGAAGCCACTGTGCGAGGTCTCGCGAGGGGCGGCGGGTTCGTTGCCGCGGCCCTGCCACGAGGTGAGCGCGACAGCTGCGGCGGCCAGCATGACCAAGAAGCCGATGATGCCGACCCAGGCCTTCTCGGTGATGGCACCGGTCATCAGGACGACGATGCCGACGAGGAACACGGCACCGGCCAGCACGGCACGGCGACGTGAACGACGGGCGAATGCGGTGCCGCGCAGGGTGTGCGCGAACTTGGGGTCCTCCTCGACGAGGGCTCGTTCCATCTGCTCCAGAAGGCGGAGTTCCTCTTCGGAGAGGGGCACGGTTCCTCCTGACCCATATCGATGCGCGGAAACCCGCGTTACAGCAAGTCTAGGCAGGGCCTCGCCAAGACGGTAGGCGGCTCGGAGAAATCGATGCCGAATCTTGGTCATCGGTCATGTGACGGGGTCACCCGAGCAGGCTGGCCGGGCGTACGGCGGCGGATCCGAACCGCCGGGTGGCCCGGTCGACCGCTCGGTCGGCGTCGGCCCAGCCGTGCTCGTTCTCGCCGAGGACGAGCTGCCGGTGCACCTGCTCACGCGGCATCAGACCCTCGACCCGCACCCCCACCAGTCGCAGCCGGGCCCGTTGCAACCCCAAGGCGTCGTACAGCCGGGTCGCGGTGCGGTAGATCTCCTGGGTCACGTCGGTGGCCTCGGGCAGGGTGCGCGAGCGGGTGATGGTGGTGAAGTCGGCGAACCTGATCTTGATCGTGACGGTGCGGCCGGCCACGCCGGCCACCCGCATGCGGTGGGTGACCCGGGCCGAGAGCCGCAACAGCTCGCGGCCGATCACCTCGCGGTCGTCGGTGTCTCGGGAGAAGGTCTCGTCGGCGCCCATCGACCGGTCGGGCTCGTCAGGACCACGCCGCGGCGTGATGACGCGCTGGTCGACGCCCCAGGCGAGGTCGTGCAGGTGGCTGCCGAGATGGTCGCCGACCGCACGGCGCAGCGTGCGGACCGGGGTGTGGGCGACGTCGCCGACGGTGCGCAGGCCGAGACGGTGCAGCATCGCCTGCGTCTTCTCTCCCACTCCCCATAGCTCACCCACGTCGAGGGGGTGCAGGAACGACGTGACGGCATGCGGCGGGACCACGACCACCCCGTCGGGCTTGGCCCGGCGGCTGGCCAGCTTGGCCACCGACACCGACGCGGCCACCCCCACCGAGCAGGTGATGGCCTGCTCGTCGTGAATGGTCGCGCGCAGCCGCTCGGCGATCTCGGGCGGCGAGCCCAGCCGCCGGGTCGCGCCGGAGACGTCGAGGAACGCCTCGTCGAGCGAGAGCACCTCGACCAGTGGGGTGATCCGCCGGAAGTTCTCCATGATCGCCGCCGAGACCTGCCCGAAGGTCTCGAAGTCGGGCGCGATCACCACCGCCTGCGGGCAGAGCCGGCGGGCCCGCGTCATCGGCAGCGCCGAGCGGACGGCGTACTGGCGGGCGAGGTAGTTGGCCGAGAGCACCACGCCCCGGCTGCCGCCGCCGACGATCACCGGGACGTCCTGGAGGTCGGGGCGGTCGCGGGTGGCGACCGACGCGTAGAACGCATCCATGTCGACGTGCAGGATCGGCGTACCGGTCATGGCCGCCGCCAAGATGAGTAAGGGCGTGTGTCAGCGGTGGGACAGCAGGTGGATCTGGGTCGCGAGGGGGAGGTACTCGGGGCGGGTCGACACGGCCCGCTCGAGCTCGACCAGCGCCGCGGTGGCACCGGGCTCGAGGTCGAGCAGGGAGCCGGGGACGAGATCGGCGAAGACGCGTACGCCGTGCACCGAGTCGACCGTGAAGCCCGCACCGGCCAGCAGGTCGGCCGCCTCGTCGTGGGTGAAGCGGCTGCCCGAACGGCCACCAGCGACCGGGGTCGAGCGGTCGAGCAGGCCGAGGGCCTGCTGGAAGTGGCCGGCCATCGCCCGGGCCAGCACGGCCGCGTGGCGCTGGGCGACCAGCAGGCTGAGCACGCCGCCGGGGCGGAGCACCTGGTGGATCGTGGCGAGGGCGGCTGCGGGGTCGTCGACGACCTCGAGCACGCCGTGGCACAGCACCACGTCGGCTTCCTCGACCACGTCGAGGAGTCCGTCGACATCGCCCTGGAGACCGGTGACGCGGTCGAGGACGTCGCTCTCGGCGGCGCGCCGTGCCAGCGCGGCCAGCGCGTCGGGGCTCGGGTCGACCACAGTGACGGTGTGGCCGAGCTGGGCCAGCCGGACCGCGAACCCGCCGGTGCCGCCACCGATGTCGACGATGCGCGCACGTTCCTCGTAGAAGGCTCCCGGCGCGTCGAGTGCCTCCTGCAGGGCATCCCACACGACAGCAGTGCGGGCGGTGCCTCGGCGGGCGCTTTCGGACATGGCGGAAACACTAGTGGCTGCATCACCCCGGGCTCCCCGGCGACCGGTGCCACAGTTTTCGAGCCACGTCGCGGGTGTTCTCGCCTGCCGGCTTGATGTCGGAGTAGGGAGACATCTGGAAGCCGCTGGTGTGGACCAGCACGCGCCGCTGCTCCGGGGCCGCCGGATCGCCGAAGCCGGCCGGCACGGTGCGCATCGCCTCCCGGACCTCGGCCAGCCCGTCGGCCGAGGTCGGTGCCTGCTGCCACCTGGCCATCAGGTCGGGCAACGACCAGGCACCGGTGGCCCGCAACGAGACCCCGCGTCGTCCGGTACGACGCAGCTCGCCGCGGACGAGGAGCAGCCACGACCCGAACACAGTGGCGGCGTACGGACCTTGCGCGTCCTCGAAGAACGTCGCGTCGACCGGACCGGTGGCGTCGTCGAGGGTCAGGAAGATGACGCGACGGCCGGTGCGGATCGGCGGGGTCTGGGTGGCCACCTTCACCCCGGCCACCAGCAGCTCGGCCTTGCTGCGGCGCGCGAGCAGGTCGCGGCTGCGGGTCACCCCGAGGGCGTCGAGGAAGTCGGCGTAGCCGTCGATGACGTGCCTGCTGACGTCGAGCCCGAGGATCTCCAGCTCTGCCTTCATGCGTTCCTCGCCGGTCAGCTCGGGGAGCCCGGTGACCTCGCCCTCGGCGGGCTCGTCGCCCAGGGCGAGGGTGAGCTGCACCGAGTCGACGGGGCGGGGGGCAGCCGTGGCGCGGGACTGGGCCGCGGCCTGTCCCCACACGCCACCCCGGATCACTGGTTCCGCGTCTCGGGTGACCGGGTCACTGCTGTTGCGGGTCGCTGCGTCGGTGGCCCGCTGGGTGGCCGGCAGCGGACGGCGTCCGGAGGCGAGCCCGCGACCGCGACCGGCCCGGGCGGCCCGGTCGAGGGCGCGGGCATGGCGGTCGAGCTCGGCCACCTGAAGGAGCAGGTCGCGGCGGGTCAGCCGGCCGCGACGGCGTACGTCGGAGTCGCCTGAGGCGCCGATGCGGTAGATCGAGTCGAACCCGCCGGTCAGCACCAGCCGCTCCACGACCGGCCGGGACACCGCCGCGCGGTGCCAGAAGTCGGTGAGCGAGTGGTAGGGCCGGGCCGCGACGATGCGGTCGACCTCGCCCGCGTTGATGCCCTTCACCTCGGCGAGGGCGAGGCGGATGGCGTAGCCGGCGACCTCCTCGGCCGCCGGCTCGACGACGTACTCCTTGGCGCTGGCGTTGACGTCGAGGCCGTGCACGCCGATGCCGAAGTGGCGGGCGTCGTCGAGGATGAGGCGCTTGGGGTACATGCCCGGGTCGTGGGTGAGCACCCCGGACAGGAAGTGCGCCGGCCAGTGCGCCTTGAGCCAGGCGGACTGATAGGTCGGGAGGGCGAACGCCGCCGCGTGGGCCTTGCAGAAGCCGAACGACGCGAAGGCCTCCAGCACCTTCCAGATCTGCTCGGTGACCGCCTCGGAGTAGCCCCGGCCCAGGGATCGCGGCATGAACCAGGCCCGCGTCTCGGCCATCCCCTCGACGTCGCCCAGGGCCCGGCGCTTCTCGTCGGCCTCGGCATAACCGACCCCGGCGAACTGGGCGATCATCTCGATGACCTGCTCGTGGAAGACGACCACGCCGTGGGTGGGCGCCAGGATCGGGATCAGGTCGTCGTGCAGGTAGGAGGAGGTCCTCCAGCCCTGCTTGACCTCGAGGTAGGGGGTGATCATGTCGCTCTTGACCGGGCCCGGCCGGAACAGCGAGATGTCGGTGATGATGTCGTCGAAGGAGTCGATGCCGGACTTGCCAACCAGCTCGCGCTGACCGGGCGACTCGATCTGGAAGACGCCCAGGGTCTTGGCGGCGCTGATCATGTCGAAGGTTGTGTCGTCGTCGAACGGCACCTGCGCTTCGTCGTCCAGGTCCACGTCGACACCATCGACCCTGGCGATCTCGGCCACCGCGTGCGCCATCGCCGACTGCATGCGGATGCCGAGCACGTCGAGCTTGAGCAGGCCGAGGTCCTCGACGTCGTCCTTGTCGAACTGGCTCATCGGGAAGCCCGCATAGCTGGCCTCGACGGGCGTGCGGTCGAGCAGGGTCGCGTCGGAGAGCAACACCCCGCAGGGGTGTACGGCGATGTGGCGCGGCAGCCCGTCGAGCCGCTCGACCAGCCGGAACATCAAGTCGAGTCGCTCCTCCCCCAGCCCGCTGGCCCGCAGCTCGGGCAGCTCGCGCAGCGCCACCCGGGCGTCCCGGGCCCGGATGTGCGGGAACGCCTTGGCGATCGCGTCGATCTCGCCCGGCGGCATGCCCAGCGCGGCGCCGACGTCGCGGACGGCGTGCCGGACGCGGTAGGTGTCCATCATCGAGACGCACACGCACCGCTCGCCGCCGTAGCGGTCGAGGATCGCCTCGTAGACCTCCAGCCGCCGGGCAGACTCGACGTCGACGTCGATGTCGGGCAACGACTGCCGCAGCGGCGAGAGGAACCGCTCCATCAGGAGGTTGTGACGGATCGGGTCGACCCCGGAGACGCCGAGCAGGTAGTTGACCAGGCTGCCCGCGCCCGACCCGCGGGCAGCGCTGCGCACCCCCATCTTCTTGATCAGGTCGGTAACGTCACCGACGGTGAGGAAGTACGACGCGTAGCCGAGCTCGCGGATGATCTCGAGCTCGTCGTCGAGCCGCTTCCAGATGCGTTGGCGGGGTGCGGCGCCGTAGCGCCAGCCGATGCCGCCCTCGCAGCGGGCGCGCAGCAGCGCGTCGGCCTCGGAGACGCCGGGGGTCGAGATGATGCGGCGGTCTACCGCACCCCCCTGACGCCTCCCGTCGGGGGTTCCCGGGACGCCACCGCCAGCTGAAGCGCCAGTGACCACCGGTCTGGAGAGCTCGAACTCCGGGAAGTGCACCTCCCCGATGCCCAGGTCGCCCCGCGGGTCCAGGGCACAGCGGTCACCGATCGTGCGGGTCGCGGCCAGCAGCGACCGGGCGTCGCGCGGGCCGAGGCCGGCGAGCCGGCAGATCTCGTCGGCCACCTCGTGCATCTGCTTGCCGGACTTGAGGAAGCCCTCGGCATTGCCCCGAAAATCAGCAGATCCGGGGTGACGAAACTGGGCGGAGCCCAGCGGGACCAGCCGGCGGGCCGCGTCGAGGACGTCGATGGTCGGTGCGTCGAGCCGGTCGGCGTAGCGCACCGCGTTGGTCAGCACGGCACTCACTCCGGCGGCGCGGGCCAGGCCGGCCATCCGGGCGGCGTGCGGGGTGGTGCCGGGACCCCAGGTCGCCCGGGTGCCGGCGGCCAGTCGGTGGGAGACCAGCTCGACCACGAGATTCTCAGGTGGCAGGGCACCACGCCACGCGTCGAGGATCGCCAGCGCCTCGTCGTCGCGGTGCCGGGTCACCGCGGCCCCGAGCTCGGAGGCCGGTCCGAGCAGGACGAGCACGCCGCCCCCCACCAGGTGCGGCGCGAGCAGGTCGAGGTCGGCCACCGGACGCCCCCGCTCACCGGTGAGGTGGGTGGCCGAGACCAGCCGGCAGATCGCCGCCCAGCCGGCCCGGCCCTGAGCCAGCAGGGTGACCCGGGGCAGGGACTCCTCGTCGCGGAACGCTCCGCCGCGCACGGGAGTACGGAGTGGTCTCGACTGCGTTCGACCAGCTGAGGCGGCGACCGGCAGCACGGCGAGGTCGACCCCCAGCACCGGACGGATGCCCGCCCGGCTGCACGCCTTGGCGAACTTCACCGCGCCGTAGGTGCCGTCTCGGTCGGTCAGCGCGAGGGTGTCCATCTCCTGCTCGGCGGCCCGTTCGACCAGCGTGTGCGGGTGCGAGGCGCCGTACTGCAGGGAGTAGCCGGAGGCCACGTGGAGATGGACGAACGGGTCGGACATGAGCCTGCCTCGCGGACTGTGTCGACCCCAGCACCGTGATGGAGTGATCGAACAGGTGTTCGATAACTCCATCACTCTAACCCCCGCGACAGGGAGGTCGCAAGCCGTTCAGCTCCAGATCGCGGCCGCCCACTGGGGGTGATCGATGAACGGGTTCCGGTCGTGCTGGTAGGTGCCGAAGATGATGTCGTTGCGTCACATCTCCCCCGCGTCGGGCGGGTCCTGCTGGCTCCACTGGAGCATGAGCGAGAGCTTGCCGATGTGGGGCGCTGAACCGTTGCCTGGTCAGGTCGTCGACCTCGAGGTCGGCGAAGCCGTCGTCGCCCTCGTAGCGCACCGAGATGTAGAAGATCATCCGCGCGACACCCTTGACCGCGTCGCGCGGCTCCCAGGAGTCGCCGTCGGCGTAGTTGCCGGGCGCCTCGGCGTTCTGGGTGCCGCCCGCGTCGAAGTCGAGGTTGCCGCGCGCGCCGTTGACCGTCACGTCCTCGGGCCGTCGGTAGTGGATGTTGGTGCCCGGACCGGTCGCCGTACCGAAGTCTCCGTGCGACTTGGCCCAGACGTGCTCGCGATTCAGTCGTCGACACCTCCACCGTTGGCCGACTTGGGCATCGACTTGCCGCTGTAGAGGGTCTTGATGTTGTTGGCGTTGACGGGGTCCTGGTCGGTGGCCTTCAGGGCGTTCCAGACACTGTCGTAGGACAGCTTGGTCACGCCTGAGGAGATGATCGAGTGCAGGGCAGACTCCAGCTGCGGGCCGGTCTTGCCCAGTGCCGCTGCGTAGTAGTCGTCGTGGTCGCCCGGGTCACCCGGGTCGGTGCCCGACGCGAACGCGAAGGCGCTGGCACCGGTCAGGCCCGGGTGGGAGAAGTACGCCCCCAGCACTGTCGGCCAGCGCCAGCGCCTAGCCGGAACCGTCGCGACCGAGCCGTTCTGCGTGGCTCGCGCCTGGGCAACGCTCAGCGGTGCCGCAGCGGTGAGGGCCGTGGCCGACCTCGGCGCCGGCACGGCCTGCGCCGACTGCGTGAGGGGTACGACGGCAGCCAGGGCCGCCAGCATCGTGACGAGAAGGGTGGCGATCGCGGGCGCGGTGCGCGCGCGGTGCGTCCCGAGAGGTTGGTGCACAGCTGGCCGGGGCTCCCCGATGAAGCCCATGACCGGTGGGCAGAGACTAGCGCCCGATCAGGCGACTCCGGCGCGTCCGCCGGTGACGACCAGCCGCTTCTCGAGCGGCGCGTGCGGCACCAGGCCGAGCGCCGACTCGATGATGCCGAGGAACCGGTCGGCGTCACGGACCAGGTCGTCGGCCTCGCGCTCGGTGACCGCGCGGGTGGAGCCGGCCTCGGCGGCCGCGCGCTTGCTCGCGCCGGCGGCGAAGAAGGTCGCCCACTCGGCCAGCTCGGGGGCGACGTCGGCCAGCAGCACCCAGGCGTTCTTCTGCCTCCGTCGCCCGGGCGACGGATGGGCGCGGGCCGCGAGCAGCGCGGCCGTGGCCCGCAGTGCTGCCACGTGGGCGCAGGCGTAGCGAGTCGGCACGTCGGCCGCGGTGATCGACTCCTGCAGCGACTCGGCCGAGCGGGCGAGGTAGGAGTGAGTGGTGGCTGGGAGCAGGTAGGGGTTCACGTCGCTCGCCGACATCAGTCGACACAGCCGACGAGTGACCAGCGGCCGTCGGACCAGTCGAAGGAGAGGTCGAAGACGCCGCCGCCGTCGGAGGTGGCACTGCCCCGGCCGGCATGCACGCGCCACAGCTCGCGCTCGATGAGCAGGTCGTCGGCACCTCGGTCGATGACCGTGTCGCCAGCGTCGATGCCGGGCCCGTCGTCGGTGCCGACCACGGCGCGCACCCCCGCTGACTGCCACCAGGGCGCGGTCTCCACCCAGTGCGCCACCACCGAGCGGACCTTCCACAACCGGCCGCGCCACAGGAACTGCTCGGGCCCCTCCTCGGCCGTGTCGGGCTCTCCACCGATGCGTCCCCTGCGGACCTCAACGGGGTCGTCGTACCGCCTCATCTGGCTCTCCTGTCAGCGTGGTCGACCCCGGCCAACCCCGGTGACGGTGGGGGTCGAGGTCACCGCCACCGAGGCTGCATCGAACAGTTGTTCGAACAACGCCAAGGTACACCGGCCCACCGACAGTCCGTCAATGGTCTGGCAGCGAGTGCTTCAGAACGAGCGGAAATACCGGTTCGTGTCCTTGTGCCAGAGCAGGAAGAGCAGCAGCAGGCACAGCAGGATCGCGACGATCGAGAGCACCGCGAAGAGCGCCGGCAGACCGAGCCGCACGACCACGGTGGCCGCGAGGATGCCGAACACGGCGGTGGCCGCCAGCGACAGCCGGGCCCACTCGTGGCCCTCGACGAAGAAGGCGATGAGCACCAGCACCAGCAGCGCGAAGACGGCGAAGAACACGATCGCGAGCGGCACGAACGATGGCGCGATGGGGCTGCCCTTGACCGCCTGTACCCCGCCCTCGAGGAGCAGCTTGCGGGCGGCGATGTTGCCCTCGGCCCAGGTGCGGATGACCTCGTCCTGACGCAGCCAGACCAGCAGGGCGGCGAGCCCGGTGACGACGACCAGCGCGAGCAGCACCCGGACGGCGTTGGTCACCGACATCGGCCGCGCAGACGCGGGCGCGCCGGTCGGCTCGCCGGCTGGCTGGTTGGGCGCGGTGGTCATGCATTCCCCCGAATGATCGACAAGGTGGAGCAGGCAGCGATGCCCGGCAGGTTGCAGGAACCAGTGTCGGAACCAGTGACTAGGGTCGCAGCATGGCTAGCGAACACTCCTCCATCACCTCTTTCCGGGCCGAGCATGCACGTCGCGGCGGTGCCGGCGACGTGGTCATTCTCCCTGACAGCGTCCACACCGCCGCACTCGCGGCCCAGGCACTCGGTTGCGAGGTCGGCGCCATCGCCAACAGCCTGCTCTTCGACGCGGGTGGCGCCCCGGTCCTGATCCTCACGTCCGGCGCCCACCGCGTCGACACCCACAAGGTCGCGCCCGCGATCGGCGCCCCGCCACTCAAGCGCGCGAGCGCCGATTTCGTGCGCGCCCACACGGGCCAGGTCATCGGCGGGGTCTCCCCCATCGCCCATCCCGCAGCGGTGCCGACGTGGATCGACTCCTGGCTGCGCCGGTACGACGTCGTGTGGGCCGCCGCCGGCCACCCGGCTGCGGTCTTCTCGACCACGTTCACCGAGCTCGTCTCGATGACCGGCGCGACCGAAATCGACGTCGAGTGAAGGATCAGCCCATGGAGATCTGGCTCAACCCCGCATGCAGCAAGTGCCGCACCGCCGTGGCCGCGCTCGACGAGGCCGGGGTCGAGCACACCGTGCGCCGTTACCTCGACGACGTGCCGACCGTCGACGAGCTCGCCGACGTCGTGGCCCGCCTCGATGTCGAGCCCTGGCACATCGCCCGCGACAAGGAGGCCCGTGACGCGGGCATCGACCTGCCCCGCGAGCCGGCCCACCGCGACGCCTGGCTCGTGGCGCTGGCCGCGCACCCAATCGCCATCCAGCGGCCGATCATCACTGCGGCCGACGGCACGACCGTCGTCGCCCGTGATGCCGAGACGCTCGCGCAGATCATTTCTCACGAGGCGGGGCAACCCGGAGGCCCGGCCACGGCGTAGGAGGGGTGACACCCACCGGTCGACAAGGAGCACACCCTCGATGCGTCGAGACCAACGCGAAGCGGACTTCACGGAGTTCTACCTCGCCCGGCGCGCGGCCCTGCGCCGGACGGCGTACCTCATCGTCCGCGACTGGCACACCGCCGAGGACCTCGTCCAGCAGGCGATGGTCAAGGTGTACGCCGCGTGGCCGCGGGTGCGCTCGCTCTCGGCCGACGCGTTCGCCCGCAAGGTCGTCGTCAACGAGTGCCTCAGCCACCTGCGCAGGCGCCGCGACGTACCCGTCCAAGACCTGCCCGACCGGGCGCTCGTGCCAGACGAAGCGTCGCCTCTCGACGTCGGAGTGGCGCTCGACCTGCTGGCGCCACGGCAGCGGGCGATCATCGCGCTGCGCTTCCTCGACGACCTCTCGGTGGCCGACGTCGCCCACGCTCTCGCCATCACCGAGGGCACAGTCAAGAGCCAGACCGCCAAGGCGCTGGCGACTCTCCGCACCCACCTGCCCTCAATAGGGCTTGTCCCGTCCAGTGCCTTGCCGACGCTGCGTCAGCGAGACAAGCCCCAGTCCATGATCGAGGAGTCCTGATGACCGAGCACGACCTCGCCACCCTGGTCCGCGACCACGTGTCGTCCGACGAGCCCGCCTTCCACCACACCGACGCCGACGTGATCAGCCGCGGCCGCGCCGTCGTCCGCCGACGTCGCGGCCTTGCCGGCCTCGCCGGTGTCGCGGTGCTGACCCTCGCTGCGGTCGCGCTGCCGCAGCTGCGTTCCGACGAGCCGAGCAAGGAGCGCGTCATCGACCCGGCGATCAGCCAGGCCCTCGACACGTACGACGCGGCACAGATGCCGCGGATCATCGACGACCATGCGCGGTCGGTCTTCAGCACCTCGGTGCCCGACCTCGGGCCGGCGAGGTTCGTGGCGTTCGACTCGCAGAGCCAGGAGTTGCCGGAGCGTTACTGGGACAAGGCCAGCGGCCTCTTCACTGGCTACGGCACCGACTCGGAGCACCGGCTCTCGATCAACCTCAGCCACTCCCGCGGCGAGGCCGAGGGTGACCCCGACGCCTTCTGCAGCGACGGTCTCGACGCCGGCTACTACCTCGAGTGCTCGGTCACCCGCACCCCCGACGGCGACGTCGTGATCACCACCCTGAGTGCCATGAGGCCCATGCGCGGCAGCGCCGGCCTGCAGGCCTGGAGCGCCGACTTCATGGGCGTGACCGACGACGAGCTCGACACCATCGATCCCGCCCGGCTGTGGTTCTCCAGCGACGTCAAGGTCATCAAGTCCGAGACGTTCGTGACCTACACCAGCGAGGCTGTGCAGGCCCCCGACCTCGCGACTGCCCGCGAGCGACTCGTCGTACCCACCGGCGACCTCGCGACCGTCGGCCTCGACCCGGCGCTGGTGATGCCCACGCCACCACGCGGTGCGAACGGCTGCTCCCAGTGGACGATGCCGACCAAGGCGATGGGGGATGTCAGCTGCGACGTGGACCGAGATCCGATCGTCGAGTGACCAGCGTTCCTAGACTGTGGGCGTGGACTCACTTCCTCTGGTGTTCTCGAGCGGTTGGGCGAGCGGCATCAACGCCTACCTCGTGGTGCTGGTGCTCGGTGTCTCCGACCGGCTGCACGACGTGAGCCAGATCCCGGACGTCCTGCACCGCTGGGACGTGCTGGCCGCGGCAAGCTTCCTCTACGCGATGGAGTTCGTCGCCGACAAGATCCCGTACGTCGACTCGACGTGGGACGTCATCTCCACTGCGATCCGGCCCACGGTCGGCGCCGTGATCGGCGTGCTCCTCGCGGGTGACGCCACCTCGCTCGACCAGGCGGTCGCCGGCACGGTCGGCGGCGGCACCGCCCTGCTCTCGCACCTGGTGAAGGCCGGCGGACGGCTGGCCATCAACGCCTCTCCCGAACCCGTGTCCAACATCGGCGCGAGCCTCGCCGAGGACGTCGCGGTCTTCGGAGTCATCGCGTTCGCCATCGACAACCCGCAGGCCGCGGCGGCGATCGCTGGCGTGCTGCTGCTGGCCGGGTTGGTACTGCTGGTGGTCATCGGCCGCGCCGTACGACGTGGGTGGCGGCGGTGGAAGAAGCGAGACCCCGCGCCCGCCTAGGGTGACCGCCATGCGCATCGTGGTGATCGGCGGCGGCTTCGGCGGCCTGGCCTCGGCGGCCCGGCTGGCCAAGATCGGCCACCAGGTCACCCTGGTCGAGCAGTCGGCGACTCTCGGCGGCGCGCTGGGCACCCGCACGCAGGACGGCTTCTCGTGGGACGCCGGCCCGAACACGACCCTGATCCCGGCGGTGATCCGCGACCTGTTCCGCAAGACCGGTCGGCCCCTTGAGCGCGAGCTCGAGCTCGGGCCGGTCGACCCGATCCGCGAGCACCGGTTCGCCGACGGCTCGACGCTGGCGCTGCCGAGTGGCTCCCGGGCTGCCCAGACCGCGGCGTTCGACGGGCTCGAGGCCGGACTCGGCAAGGAGTGGACGGCGTACGTCGACCGGCTCGGCGACGACTGGGAGGTGCTGCGGCGCGACTACCTCGAGCGCCCGTGGGACCCCGCGGTGGCACCGAAGGAGCTGTCGACGCTCCTCTCCAGTCGCGAGGTGCTGCACAAACGGCTGCGGAAGTCCTTCTCCGACGAACGCCTGCGCCTGGTGGCCGGGCACCCGTTCCTCACCGACGGCCACGACCTGCGCAACGTGCCAGCCTGGGCCGGCGTCGTCACCTACCTCGAGCAGAAGTTTGGCGCGTGGCGGGTGCCGGGCGGGATGGCCGCGCTGGGCGTCGCGCTTGCCTCTCGTCTCAAGACCCGCGGCGTGGAGGTGCTGACGTCCACGCAGGCCCTCGACCTCGTGCTCCGCGAGGACCGGGCCGTCGCGGTGACCACAGCTGCCGGCCAGCTCGACGCCGATGCCGTGGTGTGCGCAATCGATCCTCGGCGGCTGCCCGCGCTGGCGCCGTACGTGCGAGCGACGATGCCCGCCATCCCGCCCGTCATCGCACACGTCGGCCTCAACGGCGACGCTCCGGACCTCCCAGGTGAGGTCGTGCTGCACGGCAACGACCCGGTCAAGGAGCCGGTGCTGGTGGTGCGGTCCGGCGGCACCGCTCCCGACGGGATGCAGGCATGGACCGTGCTCGGCCGCGGCCGGCTGGCGGAGGACGTGCTGGTCGCGCTCGCGCGCCGCGGGATCGACGTACGCCAGCGGCTCGTCACCCGCCTCGACCTGAGTCCGCGTGACCTCGTCGACGACTGGGGCGGCTCGCCGCTCGGCGTCCTGTGGCAGGGCCGGTCGACGGTGACGAAGCGGCTGGGCCCGACCACGCCGGTCGCCGGCGTGTACGCCGCGGGCGCCCATGCCACACCAGGCTCAGGGTTGCCGTACGTCGGCCTCTCGGCGGCTCTGGTCGCGCAGGCGATCGGCCCGGCGACCTGAGCTCAGAGCAGCTCAAACGTCACCGTCACCCCGGCGCCGATCTGGGTCTCGCCCGGCTCGATCTTCGCCAGGTCCATGGCGGCGGCCCGGGCGAAGCCCCCGGACTCCATCGGCTGCGCTCCCCCGCCTTCCACGATCTGCTGTACGACGCCCAATGTGGCGTCGCTGAGGGCGGCGAGGTGCTCGGCGCGCTCACGGGCATCGACGTACGCCGCCTCCCGGGCCCGGCCCTGCGCGGCCACCGGGTCGGACACCTCCAGCGAGACGCCGTCGAGCTGGAGGGCATCGCCGATCTGCGCTGTGAGCTCGGCCAGCAGGGCACCGGCGGCGGTGAGGTCGGGGCAGCCGATCGCCAGCCCATGCCTGGCCTCGAAGCCCCGTGCCTCGCCCTGGTTGTCGTGCCAGGTCCAGACGTTGATGCCCTGCGAGGCGATGTGACGGGACTCGGTGTGGGTGCGGGCGATCTCGCCGATGCGGGCCACCGAGGCGGACACCGCGGCGAAGGCCTCGGCCACCCCGGTCGCGCGCTGGACGGCGGCAACGCGGACCACCGCGGAGTCGGGGGCGACCCGGGTCGAGCCCTGGCCCGTGACGGTGACGGTGCGCATGCAGCCGACGTTAGCGCGCCTCTCAGACGGGGATGCGGAGGGCGGCGAAGATCTCGCGCGTCGCCTTCGACCGGTTCAGCGTGTAGAAGTGCAGGCCCGGAGCGCCGGCGTCGAGCAGCGCGTCGCAGAGCTCGGTGGCGATGGTGATGCCCTCCGTGCGCAGCGCAGCGGGGTCGTCGGCGAGCGGCATGATGCGCGCGAGTGTCTCGGCGGGCATCTCGCGACCCGACATGTGCACCATGCGCTTCATTGAGGCGAGGTTCAGGATCGGCATCACGCCGGGGATGATCGGGAAGGCCACACCCAGGGCCGCAGCGCGCTCGACCAGGCCGACGTAGTCGCTGGCCCGCAGCACCATCTCGGTGACGGCGAACTCCGCGCCCGCGTCGTACTTCGCCTTGAGTGCCTGCGCGTCGGCGTCGAGGCTCTCGGCGTCGCGGTGACCCTCCGGGAAGGCTGCGACGCCCACCGTCAGGTGTGCGGTCTCCTTGATGAAGGCGACCAGGTCGGCGGCGTAGGTGAGCCCGCCGTCGGTCGGCACCCACGGGGTGCCGGGCCCATCGGGCGGGTCGCCGCGCAGCGCCAGCACATTGCGTACGCCGGCGCTCTCGAGCTCGGCGAGGATCCCGGCGATCTCGTCGGTGGTGTGGCCGACGCAGGTCAGGTGCGCCATCGGGAGCATCGAGGTCTCGCGCGCGATGCGCTCGGTGATCGCCACGGTGCGCTCACGGGTGCTTCCCCCGGCGCCGTACGTCACGGAGACGAACGTCGGACCGAGCGGCTCGAGCTCGCTGATCGAGCGCCACAGGATCTGCTCACCCTCGTCGTCCTTCGGCGGGAAGAACTCGAACGAGAACGACCGCCCGCCCTCGCGCACGAGGTCGCCGATGCTGCGGGACCGGTTGTTGCTCATGACGCAATCCTAGGCAGGGGGCGGCCCCCGACCTGGCATCGTCCACTGGCTAGTCTCAGCCGGGTGAGTGCCCCGTCCCCCTCTTCCGGTTGGGACGCCGAAGGCTTCCGATCCTCCGTGCAGGGCGCTCTGGACGCGTTCCTCGACGACCAGACCGAACGACTCGAGCCTCTCGGAGCGGACGCCGCACGCCTGTTGACCGAGGCCCGCGCGATCGTCAGCGGCGGCAAGCGCTTCCGGGCGGCCTTCTGCAATTGGGGCTACCGTGCCGTGCGGGAGCCGGTCGACGAGGCCGCGCTCGTCCGCGCCTGCGCCGCCCTCGAGCTGCTGCACGCGAGCGCGCTCGTGCACGACGACTACATGGACGCGAGCGACACCCGGCGTGGACGACCCGCCACGCACCGCACCTTCGAGGCCGAGCACCGCGCGGCCGGATGGCGCGGCAACCCCGAGCAGTACGGCGCGTCCGCGGCGATCCTGCTCGGCGACCTGCTCCTGGCCTGGTCCGACGAGATGCTGCGCCGTTGCGGACTCCCCGCCGAGGACGTGACCCGCGCGCTGCACCTGTTCGACCTGTGTCGCAGCGAGGTGATCGCCGGCCAGTTCCTCGACGTGTCGGTGCAGGCTCGCGGGCGGGCCGATGTAGACACCGCGATGACCGTGCTGCGGTTCAAGTCGGCGAAGTACTCCATCCAGCGGCCCCTCCACATCGGTGCCGCGCTGGCCGGGGCGGACGACGCGACCATGGCCGTGCTGGGCGGGTTCGGGCTGCCGCTCGGCGAGGCATTCCAGCTGCGCGACGACCTGCTCGGTGTCTTCGGCGACCCCCAGGTCACCGGCAAGCCCGCCGGCGACGACCTGGTCGAGGGCAAACGCACAGTGCTCGTCGCACTGGCGCTCGACGCAGCGGGCCGCGATGACGCCGCCCTGCTCGACGCGTCGCTCGGCACCGCGCTCTCCACCGGCGACGTCGACCGGCTGCGCGAGGTGATCGACACCTCGGGTGCGCATGCGCAGGTCGAGGAGGTCATCGGGGCGCTCGCCGACCGAGCGCTGACCACGCTCGACGGTGCGGTGATCGACGAGGTCGCCCGCGGCGTACTCCGGGAGCTGGCCGCGGCCGCCACCCAGCGCGTCGTCTGAGCCGATATCGACCAGTTCTGTCACAAGCCGGCCTCGGCCGGTGTCTTCATGTCCAGACAACGACACCTGGAGGAGACATGACGAGCAACACCCGAGTCCCCAGCACGGAGATCACCGGCGTCTACGGCGCTCTCGTGAAGAGGTTCAGCAAGAAGATGTTCGGCACGGTGCCCGAGCCCCTCGGCGTGATGTGGCAGCACCCCGCCTCGCTCAAGGCCGGCATGACCCTCGGCCGAAAGGCCGCCTCGTGGCACGAGTGCGAGAAGGACCTGAAGTCCTACGCCCACATGGCCGTGGCCGCTCTGATCGGCTGCTCGTTCTGCCTCGACCTGGGCTACTTCCAGGCACACAACGAGGGGCTCGACGTCGCTAAGGCGCGCGAGGTGCCGCGGTGGCGGGAGTCCGGCGCCTTCTCGCCGCTGGAGCGAGACGTCCTCGAGTACGCCGAGGCTGCGTCGCAGACCCCGCCCACCGTGACCGACGAGCTCTCCGCCCGCCTGCTCGAGCAGCTCGGGGCCCCCGGGCTGGTCGAGCTCACCGTGTGGATCTCCATCGCGAACCAGATGGCGCGGACCAACGTCGCCCTCGGCATCGAGGGTCAGGGCTACGCGACTGCGTGCGGGCTGGCGCCTCTCGCGGAGCCGAGCGGCGCGGCGCCGGAGGCGCGAATCGGCGTAGCGTCGCAGGCATGAGCGACGACCCCTTCGTCACCCACCGGAGCCTGCTCTTCACGGTCGCCTACGAGATGCTCGGGTCGGCGGCCGACGCCGAGGACGTCGTACAGGAGACCTGGCTGCGCTGGGCCGACCTGGGCGACGCGGCCCGGGCCGACGTCCGGGACGGGCGGGCCTACCTGGTGCGGATCGTGACCCGGCAGGCGCTCAACCGGCTGCGCACGCTCGCGCGGCGTCGCGAGGACTACGTCGGCCCGTGGCTGCCGGAGCCGCTGCTGACCAGCCCCGATGTCGCCGACGACGTCGAGCTCGCCGATAGCATCTCGATCGCGATGCTGACCGTGCTCGAGACGCTCGGGCCGGCCGAGCGGGCGGTGTTCGTGCTCCGTGAGGTGTTCGAGACGCCGTACGACGAGATCGCGGACGCGGTCGGCAAGTCGCCGGCCGCGGTGCGGCAGATCGCGCGGCGCGCCCGCGACCACGTCGCCGCGCGGCGGCCGCGGATGCAGGTGGACCGGGCCGAGCAGGAGTCCGTCGTCGAGCGCTTCCTCGCCGCCCTGCAGGGTGGCGAGCTGCAGGAGCTGCTCGACGTGCTCGCCCCTGACGTCGTGGTCCGGGCCGATGGCGGCGGCGTGGTGAACGCGTCGCGGCACCCGATCGAGGGTGCCCTGCGGGTTGCCCAGTTGCTCACCAGGTTCGGCCAGTACGCGCCGGGCGCCGTCGTCGACACGGTGTGGGTCAACGGGGCCCGCGCCGCGCGGATCGACCTCGACGGCGAGCTCAAGGGCGCGATCAACCTGGTCATCGAGGACGGCCGGATCAGTCGGATCTACGCGATCTTCAACCCGCACAAGCTGACCCGGCTCGACGCGATGGCGGAGCTCACCCGCTGACTCGCGGATCAGTCGAGGCTGGAAACGCCTGGCACGTCCGGGCCCTCGCCGCGCAGCAGCACGGAGAACGGTCCGCCGCGCTCGGCGTTGACGCGGGTGCCGAGCACGCTGAGGGCGACGCTGAAGGCGCGTTCGTCGGCGCGGGCGAAGGGGGCCCAACCCTCCCAGAGGAGTACGACGCCGTCCTGGTCGCCGCCGTCGACGTCGGAGAGCAGGTCGGCGAGGGCGTCGAAGTTCTGGCCGTAGTAGTCGGGGAAACCGAGCGCCTGACCGATGCCCTCGAGGAACTCCTGCTTCGACTCGGTGCCGACGCCGTCGAGGCGGGCGAAGCGCCAGCCCGCGTGCTCGACGGTGTGCTGCACGTCGGCGGCCGGGAAGGCGCCGTGCCAGGTGTAGATGCCGGCGGGGGTGTGCCCGGCCAGCAGTGCCGCCAGTCCACTCATCGAGCGATCCTCTCGAAGCTGCTGTAGTGGTCCTCGGTCCAGTAGAGCTCGTCCTGCTCGCCGGCGATGATGCGGCGGGCGCCGCGGTCGTCGGAGTCGGGCGTGGGCACGGTGTACTCCCGGTAGTAGCCGTCGATCTCGCCGGGCAGCAGGCCCTCGAAGTTGCCGAACCTCGAGCCGTCCTGCTCCGGGTACGGGAACGGCCCGCCGGCGTCGATCAACGCGACGGCCTCGGCCGCCTCGGGCGGCAGCGTCGAGAGCTGGACGACCGGCAACCCGCTGACGGAGTCGTTGCCGGCGCTCGCCGGCTCAGGCTCGGTGTCACCGCTGGCCGACCAGATGATCCCGAGCACCGCGACGGCGACGAGCAGTCCGAGCAGCGCCCGCTTGTTGCTCATGTCCAGCGACCCTAGTGGTCCCGGACGGCGGCCACGACGGTCAGAAGGCCATCGACTGGGCGCGGCGCTTGACCTCGGCGCCGCGGTTCTCGCGCAGCGCGTCGATCGGCCGGCCGGGCAGCTCGAGGTCGGTGAACAGCCAGGCGATGCTCTCGCGGTCGTCGTACCCACCGTCGTGGAGCACGGTGAGCAGTCCGGGCAGGCCCTTGACGACGAGGCCGTCCTGCACGAAGTCGGCGGGCACCTGCTGCCCGGCACCCGGTGAGGGTACGGCGGCGGCGAGCTCGTGCTCGCGGATCATCGTGCGGACCCGGCTGACCGAGACGCCGAGCCGGCGGCCGGTCTCGGCCCAGTCGATCCACTCGGGCACCAGCACGGACAGGTCGGGCTCTTCACTCATGGGGACAACTCTGCCACTGCTGGCCGTCTCATCGGACATCCGAGAGCTTCACACCTGCGTGAGCCTGGTAACGGCGGTTGATGCTGATCAGGTTGACGCTCAGTGCCTCGACCTGGTGGGGTTTCGCAGCCGGGCGGCGAAGACCCCGCGAATGCCCGGGATGGCGTCGGCCAGCGCCTGCACGAGATCGGTCGCCTCACGGTCGCCGCCGAGCACGAGCACGTCGGTGTCCACCGGCCAGCCGTCGGCCTGAGCGACCCCTCACGCCACGCCGCAACCCGGCGCGTTGGCCCACGAGCGACGCTCATCCGTACGATTGAGCTCCCGGATCCTTCCCCATCCGGCAGACGGAGGTCCAGCCGTGGAGCCAGACGAGCGCGCCCGCACTGTCCGCGCCTCATCCGGCGACCCCTTGGTGGGTCGTCTGCTGGACCGCAGATACCGCATCGGACCGCGCATCGCCCGCGGCGGCATGGCCAGCGTCTACGAAGCCACCGACATCCGGCTCGACCGCGTCGTGGCCATCAAGGTCATGCACCCCGGACTCGGTGACGACGACGAGTTCGCCGCTCGCTTCGTGCGCGAGGCGCGCGCGGCAGCGAAGCTCTCGCACCCCAACGTGGTCGGCGTCTTCGACCAGGGCGAGGAGGACGGCGTCGTCTTCCTGGCGATGGAGCTCGTCCCCGGCCACACGCTGCGCGACGTCATCCGCAAGGAGGCGCCGATGTCCCCGTCGCGGGCGCTGGCGCTGATGGAGCCCGTGCTCTCGGCCCTTGCCGCCGCCCACCGCGCCGGCCTGATCCACCGCGACATCAAGCCCGAGAACGTGCTCATCGCCGACGACGGCCGGGTCAAGGTGGCCGACTTCGGACTGGCCAAGGCGGTCAGCACCGACACCCAGCACACCGCGACGGGCGGCGTACTCATCGGCACCGTCTCCTACCTTGCACCCGAGCTGGTCATCGACGGCCGCTCCGACGCCCGCGCCGACGTCTATGCCGCCGGCGTGGTGATGTACGAGCTGCTCACCGGCCACAAGCCGCACGAGGGCGAGTCGCCGATCCAGGTGGCCTACAAGCACGTGCACGAGGACGTCCCGCCGCCGTCGGCGATCGTCCCCGGCCTCCCGGCGTACGTCGACGCGCTGGTCGCGCGGGCCACGGCTCGCGATCGTGGCCAGCGGCCCGCCGACGCCGCCGTACTCCTGCACCAGCTGCACCGGGTCAGCCAGGCGCTCGGCGCCGGCGTGCCCGAGGACCCCGAGCTCGTCGCCGACCTGATGCCAATACGCGCCGACGTGGTCGACCTGCCCGACCTCGACGACGGGCCCGAGTGGCTCGACACCAGCGACCTCGCTGAGGTGCGTCACGAGCCGGTCGAGCACCGCACCACGGCCGTCCCGGTGCTGCCCGCGTCGGTGGTGCCCGCTCCGCGCGGTGGCATCGACCGGCTGCCCGTTCCCCGTGCCGACTCCGGGCCGGTGGCTGCGCGGCCCCGGCGCTCGCGCCGCGGCCCGATCACGCTCCTCCTGGCCGTGTTGTTGGTGGCCGCCCTCGCCGGTGGTGCCTGGTGGTTCGGGTCGGCTCGCTACACCACGACGCCCGGCGTACTCGGTGTCGAGCAGGCGACTGCCGAGGCCGAGCTGACCAAGGCCGGCCTCGAGAGCGACGTCGGCGACCCGGCGTACTCCGAGAGCGTCGCAGCCGGGCTCGTGCTCTCCACCGATCCAGAGCCCGGCGACCGCGTGCTCGACGCCGGCACCGTCACCCTGGTGCTGTCGGCCGGGCCTGAGCGCTATGCCGTGCCGGAGGTGACCGGCCAGACGCTGGACCAGGCACAGGACGCGCTGCTCAGGAGCAACCTTGCGTTCGGCAAGGCGATCGAGACGTTCAGCGAGACGGCGCCAGAGGGTGTCGTGATCGCGAGCGACCCCGTCGCCGGCACCTCGCTCAAGCCCGACGCGGCGGTCAACCTCGTCGTCAGCTTGGGCCGCAAGCCACTGAACCTCAAGGACTTCACCGGCAAGAGCGCCGACCGTGCCGAGCAGGTGATGGAGAAGCGTGGTCTGGTCGTCGACCGCGACCAGGAGGAGTACAGCGACACCGTGCCCGCCGGTCTCGTCATCGGCCAGAACCCCACCAGCGGCACCCTCTTCAAGGGCGAGACCGTCACCATCGTCGTGTCGAAGGGGCCTGAGCTGGTCGAGGTCCCGCAAGTGGTGGCGATGGGCGTCGAGGCGGCCACCGAACGGTTGGAGGCGCTGGGCTTCGAGGTCGACGTCGAGAACTCCGACAACTACATCGGTGTCGGGTTCGTCTTCAGCTCCGATCCCGATGCCGGCGAGCTGGTGCCCAAGGGCTCCACGGTCACGCTGTACCTGATTTAGCGTTTCGTCGGGAATCCTCCCCTGTCATTAGGGTTCCGGGCATGAGCAGCAGCGCACCCGTCGACCCCGTCTGCCACGACGAGTCACGTCGTACGACGGTGCTCGCGATGCTGGCACTGCTGGCCACGACGGCGTGCTGGGGCTCGACGTTCTTCCTCATCAAGGATCTGCTCGACCGGGTGCCGACGCTCGACTTCCTGGCGGTCCGGTTCGCGATCGCCTCGGTCGCGCTGGTGGTCGGCTTCCCGAAGGCGCTGGGCCGGCTCTCGTCCGAGTCGCGGAAGCACGCGCTCGTGCTGGGCCTGCTGTACGGCGTCGCGCAGATCCTCCAGACCGCCGGGCTCGCGCACACGGCAGCCAGTGTCAGCGGCTTCATCACGGGCATGTACGTCGTGTTCACGCCCCTGCTGGCCGCCGTACTGCTGCGCAGCAAGATCACCCTGATGACCTGGCTGGCCGTCGCGCTGGCCACCGCCGGACTGGGGGTGCTGACGCTGCAGGGCCTCTCCGTGGGGTACGGCGAGGCGCTGACGCTGCTGGCCGCCATCCTCTACGCGCTGCACATCGTCGGGCTCGGCGCATGGTCGCGGGCGGGCGAGGCGGTCGGCATGACGATCGTGCAGATCATGGTGATCACGGTGGTCTGCTTCGTCGCCACGATCCCCGACGGCATCGTGCTGCCCAGCACCGGCCGCGACTGGCTGTCGGTGATCTACATGGCGGTCTTCGCCGGTGCGCTGGCGCTGGTGGCGCAGACGTGGGCGCAGGCGCACCTGCCGCCGACCCGCAGCGCGATCATCATGAGCATGGAGCCGGTCTTCGCCGCGTTCTTCGCGGTGCTGCTCGGCAGCGAGTCGGTGACCGGCCGGCTGATGGTCGGCGGGCTGATGGTGTTCGGGGCGATGCTGGTAGTAGAGCTGGCGCCCCGGCGCAAGATCGAGGGCGAAGTCACCCACATCGCCGTGTGACGCCGTCTGGCGGACCGGTTGGGCAAACCCGGCGCCGCCTGCCTAGTCTGTCGAGCGTCCTGGACGCCTGGAGGATCTGCCGATGACGACCTGTGCCGCCTGTGGCCACGAGCTGGGCCTCGGCCGCTTCTGCACCAACTGTGGAGCGGCGCTGCCCGAGGACGCTGCCGCGACGACCGAGCACGACTGGCGCAACGACACGATGGTGCGCGACCGCGAGAGCGGCTCGGCGTTCCTGCCGCCGCCGGCCCCGGAGCCGGTCCAGCCCGTCGCCCTCGCTCCTGAGCCCGATCCCGCCCGCGCCACGCGCACGCCCCGCGAGGTCCCGCGCTGGCTGCCGTGGCTGCTCGGCTGGCTGCTGCTGGCCGTGATCGCGGCGATGATCGGCTGGACCTACGGCAGCGGCGGACCTGCCAACGACGAGGCAGCCGGCTCGAACGGCGCGTCCGGCAGCACCGGTGACGGTGCACCCGAGTCGCCGGCCCCGGCCGAGCTCCCCGCCGACGCAGCCGACATCACCGAGGCGGCAACGGCCACCGCTCCCGACACGGCCCCGCCCAACCAGGACATCGACGGAAATGCGGTCACGTACGACGCCGTGCACATGCTCGACGGCAACCCGTCGACCGCGTGGCGGATGTCGGGCGACGGCACCGGCGTCGTGCTCACGTTCACCCTGCCCGAGGCGACCCGACTCGTGTCGGTGGGCCTGGTCAACGGGTATGCCAAGATCGACGGCTCGGTCAACTGGTACCCACGCAACCGCCGCATCGACTCGGTCACCTGGGGGTTCGACGACGGCAGCACGCTGCGCCAGGACCTCATCGACAACCCGGCCCTGCAGACGATCGGTGTCGACGGCGGCGTGGTCACCTCATCGGTCACGCTCACCCTGACCAGCGTCTCGGCGCCGGGCGACGACGACGGCCGCGACTTCACGCCGGTCAGTGACGTCCGGCTGATCGGCTCGGCAGCCAGCTAGGCCAGCCGGGCGAGGATCGCGGCGGCGCGCGCGGCGTCTGCGCGGGTGACGTCGAGATGCGTGACGATGCGTACGGCGCGCGGCCCGACCGCGGAGATGCGGACTCCCTCGTCCGCGGCAGCGGCCACGAACGCCGCCGCGTCGGCGCGCGGCACCACCACGATGTTGGTGTCGACTCCGGTCGGATCGACACCGCAGGCCTCGGCCAGCAGCCGGGCGTGCTCGTGGTCGTCGGCCAGCCGTTCGATGTGGTGGTCGAGGGCGTACAGGCCGGCGGCGGCGAGGATGCCGGTCTGCCGCATGCCACCGCCCATGCGCTTGCGCCAGATGCGCGACTCGGCGATCGCCTCGCGGCCCCCGACGACCAGTGAGCCGACGGGGGCGCCGAGCCCCTTCGACAGGCAGACACTCAGCACGGCGGCGCACGCGCCGTACTCGAGCAGCGGGGTGCCGGTGGCCACGTGGGCGTTCCAGATGCGGGCGCCGTCGATGTGCAGCCAGGCGTTGTGCTCATCGACGAGCGCGAGGAGTGGCTTGATGTCGTCGGCGCGCAGGACCGTGCCACCGGCGAAGTTGTGCGTGTTCTCGATCGAGACCATCCGCGTCTGCACGAAGAACGGCCCCATGTCGGGAGCCCACATCGCCTCGACGGCGGCCACGTCGATGCCGCCGCGCGGATGAGTCCAGGTGCGCATGGTGACGCCGCTGTAGGCGCCGTGCGCGCCCAGCTCGGCGCGGGCGATGTGCGCCGACGACTCGCACAGCACCTCGGTGCCCGGCCCCGCGCCGAGCCGCACCGCGAGCACGTTTGCCATCGACCCGGTGGGCGTGAACAGAGCGGCCTCGTGGCCGAACATCCCCGCCACGCGGTCCTCGAGCTCGCGGACGGTGGGGTCCTCGCCGTACACGTCGTCGCCGACCGGCGCGGCAGCCATCGTCGCCCGCATCGCGTCGGTGGGCTTGGTGAGGGTGTCGGAGCGGAGGTCGATCACGGGGCCGAACCTACCGTCGTGGTCGATGTCCGAGCGACGCACCTCGTGTTTCGACGCGGGGCTTGCTCAACCCCTTCGGCCGACCCAGCTCGCTCGCAAAGCTTGCGGTCTGCTGGCCTCAGGCCTTCCGCAGCATCTCCGCCACGAGGAACGAGAGCTCGAGCGACTGGACCCGGTTGAGCCGCGGGTCGCAGACCGACTCGTAGCGGTCAGCCAGGCCGGCCTCGTCGAGCTCCTCGCCACCGCCGACGCACTCGGTGACGTCGTCACCGGTGAGCTCGACGTGGACGCCGCCGGGCCAGGTGCCGACCGCGCGGTGCACGTCGAAGAAACCCTGGACCTCTTCGATGACATCGTCGAAACGACGGGTCTTGTAGCCGGACGAAGCCTCGAAGGTGTTGCCGTGCATCGGGTCGCAGACCCACGCGACGTTGAGCCCGGCCGCGCTGACCTTCTCGACCAGCGTCGGCAGGCCGTCGCGGATCTTGCCGGCGCCGAAGCGGGTGATGAAGGTAAGCCGGCCGGCCTCGTTCTCGGGGTTGAGCTTGCCGGCGAGCGCGATGGCGTCGTCGGGCGACGTGGTCGGGCCGAGCTTCACGCCGATGGGGTTCTTGATGTGGCTGAGCAGCTCGACGTGCGCGCCGTCGAGCTGGCGGGTGCGCTCGCCGATCCAGACGAAGTGCGCCGAGACGTCGTACGGCGTCTGGGTGCGGCTGTCGGTGCGGGTCATGGAGTGTTCGTACTCCAGCACCAGCGCCTCGTGGCTGGAGTGGAAATCGACGCGGTGGAACTCGTCGGGGTCGGCGCCGATCGCCTGCATGAAGGTCAGCGCCCGGTCGATCTCGGCGGCGACCAGCTCGTAGCGCTGACCGGCGATCGAGTCGCGGACGAAGTCGGTGTTCCAGGTGTGCACCTGGCGCAGGTCGGCGTACCCACCGGTGACGAACGCGCGCACCAGGTTGAGGGTGGCGGCCGAGGAGTTGTAGACGTCGACGAGCCGCTGCGGGTCGGGGATCCGCGACTCGGGGGTGAAGTCGAAGCCGTTGACGGCGTCGCCGCGGTAGGCCGGCAGGGTGATGCCGTCGCGGGTCTCGTCATTGGAGGAGCGCGGCTTGGCGTACTGGCCCGCGAGCCGGCCGAGCTTGACCACCGGCACGGACGCGGCGTACGTCAGCACGACCGCCATCTGCAGCAGCACGCGCAGCTTGTTGCGCACGTTGTCGGCGGTGACGCCGTCGAACGTCTCGGCGCAGTCCCCGCCCTGCAGGAGGAACGACTCGCCCCGAGTGACGGCCGCGATCTTGGCCTTCAGCTCGTCGCACTCACCGGCAAACACCAGCGGCGGCACCCTGCGCAGGCGGGCGACTGCCGCGTCGACAGCGTCGCGGTCGGGGTAGGACGGCTGCTGCTTCGCGCCCATGGCGTGCAGGTGCTCGAGGGAGGGGACGGTGCTCACGACATCCAGCGTACGGCGACCGGCCGAGGCCGACCGATTCGTGGCCACTGGGCGAGAGGGCGAGTGGACCCTCAGCGGTCGTCCATGTCCTCCATGTGCTCGATGTCGCGGAAGCCGGTCTTCTTCGCGCGGACGCCGCGGTTGGTGAGCCAGGTGAGCGCCCAGAGCACGATGCCGAGTCCGAGCAGGCCGGCCGCGATCTTGTACTGGATGTAGTCCTCGGCGTCACGCGCCCAGGGGCCGACAAGGAACAGGCAGGCCACCGCGCCGACGTACGGCACCCAGGTTGGCGCCTTGAACCCGTCCTCGGGCGAGGCGTCGCGACGCAGTACGACGCACGCCACGTTGACGACGCTGAAGACGCAAAGCAAGAGGAGCGCGGTAGTGCCGGACAACGCGGTGATCACGCTGGTGTCTGCCGCGAAGGTCACCAAGATGATCAGACCCAGGGCGAGCAGCGTTGAGAAGGCGATGCTGACCCATGGGGTGCGGCGGTTCGGGAGGACTTTGCCGAGGGTGCGAGGCAACACGTCCTGGTTGGCGAGGCCATAGAGCAGCCGGCTGGCCATGAGCATGTTGATCAGGGCGGTGTTGGCGACCGCGAAGACGGTCAGGAACGGGAAGATCTTGTCGACCGGGATGCCTGGCGCGCCGCGGCTGACAACCTCGAGGAGCACCTTGCCCTCGTTGCTCACGACACCCTCGATGTCACCCTCAGGGATCACCGCGATCACCGAGATGGCGACCAAGATGTAGAACACGACTGCGATCCCGAGACCAGTCAGCATGATCCGCGGGAAGACCTGCTGTGGGTTGTGGACCTCCTCGACCATGTTCACGGAGTCCTCGAAGCCGACCATCGCGAAGAAGGCGATCGCGGTAGCCACCGTGACCGCGAGGAACAGGCCACGGTCCGAGCCCGATTCGAAGACGACGATCCGGCCGAGGTCCGCGTCTCCCTTCGCCATCACGAAGAAGCCGATGCCGATCACGATGACCAGCGCCGCCATCTCGACCAGGGTGAGCACCACGTTGAACTTGACGCTCTCGCCGACCCCGCGCAGGTTCACCCCGGCGAGGAAGACCATGAAGGCCAGAGCCACAACTGTGATCGCGGTGTTGCCTTCAGAGACGTCGAACCCCAGCGCATTGAGGCCGGTGAGCAGGTTGGTGGCCAGGAGGTTGGACGAGGTCGAGGCACTGGTGATACCCGAGCAGACCACGGCGAAGGCCACCAGGAACGTTACGAAGTGGAGCCCGAAGGCCTTGTGCGTGTAGAGCGCGGCACCGGCCGCCTGCGGGTACTTCGTGACGAGTTCGAGATAGGAGTACGCCGTCATGGTGGCGACCGCGAACGCGACCAGGAACGGCAGCCAGACGACTCCTCCGACCTCGAGCGCCATCTCGCCTACCACGGCGTAGATACCGGCTCCGAGGATGTCGCCAACGATGAACAGCAGCAAGAGCCGGGGGCCCATGACGCGCTTGAGGTCGGGCTCGGGACCGTTCACATCAGTGGTCGGGGTCTCGCTGGCACTCACGGGCTGCTCCCTCCGATGGCCGGGCAGCAGGTCCCGGCTGCCGCCCATGGTGGCCCAGATCACTTCGAAGTTCCAGCACCGCTGACGGGACTCGCGTCGCGCGACGGGATAGTCCGGGGCAATCCGTACCTGATTCCGCCAGGGGAGGTGCATTTTGCCCCGGACTACCCACTCAACAAGCGGACCCCGCCCGGCGCCGGTCAGCCGAAGAAGACCTGCGCCTCGGCGTACTCCTTCTCGCTGACGAGCTTGAGCTCGCCGGTGCCCTCGATGAGGGGCAGCCGCACGATGTCGGTGCCGCGCAGCGCCATCATCGTGCCGAACTCGCCGTCGGCGACCGCGTCGATCGCGTGGAGCCCGAAGCGGGTGGCCAGCCACCGGTCGAACGCGGTGGGGGTGCCACCCCGCTGGATGTGCCCGAGTACGACGGCGCGCGCCTCCTTGCCGGTGCGGTGCTCGATCTCGCTGGCCAGCCGGTCACCGATGCCGCCGAGACGGACATGTCCGAAGGCGTCCTTCTCCCCCGACACGAGCGTCATGTCGCCGCCTTCCCGCGGGACGGCTCCCTCGGAGACCACGACGATCGGGGCGTACTGGCTCTTGAACCGCGTCTGGACGTGAGCGCAGACCTCGTCGATGTCGAAGGGCTGCTCGGGGATCAGCACCATGCTGGCGCCGCCCGCGAGGCCGGCATGCAGGGCGATCCAGCCGGCGTGCCGACCCATCACCTCGACCACCAGCACGCGGTGGTGCGACTCGGCGGTGGTGTGCAGCCGGTCGATGGCCTCGGTGGCGACGTTGACCGCGGTGTCGAAGCCGAACGTGAAGTCGGTGCCCGACAGGTCGTTGTCGATCGTCTTCGGCACCCCGACGACGTTGACGCCGAGGTCGGCGAGCTTGGTGGCCACCCCGAGCGTGTCCTCGCCGCCGATGGCGACGAGCGCCTCGACGCCGTCCTTCTCGAGGTTGGCCTTGATGCGCTCCACCCCGTTGTCGAGCTTGAACGGGTTGGTGCGCGAAGAGCCCAGGATCGTGCCGCCGCGCGGCAGGATGCCGCGGCACTGCTCGATGCCGAGCGGCATCGTCAGACCCTCGAGGGGACCCTTCCAGCCGTCGCGGTAGCCGACAAACTCGAAGCCGTGCGTGTGCACGCCCTTGCGCACGACGGCGCGGATGACGGCGTTGAGGCCGGGACAGTCCCCGCCTCCGGTGAGCACTCCGACACGCATGGAACCTCCGCAGATCTGGGAATTGGATCGTTCACAACCTCCGCGAGGGTAGCGACCGCGGGGCGTCGTTGGCGAGCGTTACTCTCGCCCCGTGAACACCGCCGACGTCGTCCTCATCGTCTTCGCCATCTCGGCCATCTTCTTGCTGATGGGTCCGTTCAGCGGCAGCCGTGACGTCAAGGACATCCAGTTCCGCCTGCGCCGGCTGGAGAGCAAGCTCGACGCGCTGGCCGACCACGCGGGCATCACGGTCGAGGCGGCCGGGCTGCGTGGAGTGCACGAGCAGCTCGCGCAGGGCAACAAGATCGCGGCGATCAAGACCTACCGCGAGGTGACCGGCGCCAGGCTCGCCGACGCCAAGGCCGCCGTCGACCGCATGGAGCGCGGCGAGCAGCCCTGAGCCGCGTCAGGTGGTGACCGGCTCCGCTGCGTTGGTGACCTCGGCTGCCGCGGCCGGCATCACCGACGCGAGCCGGCCGACCACGAACACCATCACCACGGCCAGCGCGATCATCACCACCCACAGCGGCTCGGGCCCGCGCTCGAGCAGCCAGGCGAACAGCACGGGCGCGATGGTGCCGCTGAGGTTCCACGCGAGCTGGATCAACGACAGGTAGCGCCCGCGCAGGTGGTCCGGTGACGCCTCGGCCGACAGCGCGGCGAGCACCGGGCCTCCGGAGAGCTCGGCCAGCGTGTAGACGATGCTGCCGAACACGACCAGGCCCGTCGCCACGGCCGGAGGCAGCCAGCCGCACACCAGGAACACCACGAACGACGAGGCGAAGACGACCTGGGTCAGCAACAGCACGCGATAGCGCACCCGGCCGGTCATGGCGTTGACCACCAGTCCCTGCCCGAGGCCGACCATGATGCAGTTGACGGTGAAGATGACGCCGGTGATCCAGCCCGGCAGCTCGAGCACGGTCACGACGTAGACCGGCAGCGCGAAGTTCAGGATCATCATCGGCATCGAGTAGCCCACCTGGGCGACCACGAGCAGCCGGTACGGCCGGTCGGAAAGCACCGTCCGCCACGAGCCGGGCAGCGACTGCTGCCCACCGCGCACGGTGGCGGGCACCGCCAGCAGCAGCCCGAACGCGACGACGTACGTCGCGGCGTTGGCCGCGACCACGGCCTGGAACGCCAGGTCGGAGCCGATGGCCAGAGCGATGCCGGAAGCCACACCGCCCACTGCGAAACCGACGTTGCGCAGGGCACCGAGGAAGCCGAACCAGCGCTCGCGCTCACCCGGCTGCGAGATGGCGGCCACGATGTTGCCGTAGGAGCCCCAGAAGGCGGTGCGGCCGACGGTGACGACGATGGTCCACAGCAGGACCGCCGCGAACGAGTCGGTCACCAGGTAGGCCACGAAACCCACTGCCTGAAGGGCGTTGCCGGCCAG
Source organism: Nocardioides sp. InS609-2 (assembly GCF_023208195.1). Classification (NCBI taxonomy): domain Bacteria; kingdom Bacillati; phylum Actinomycetota; class Actinomycetes; order Propionibacteriales; family Nocardioidaceae; genus Nocardioides; species Nocardioides sp. InS609-2. The sequence continues at coordinate 816,668 of NZ_CP060034.1, forward strand.
CAGGATCTGCTTGGCGCCGAAGCGATCGACCAGCGCGCCGATGGCCGGCCCCGCGGGCAGCGACACCGCCGAGGCGATCGAGATGGCCGCGCCGACCTGGAGCAGGCTCAGAGGTGTGACCGCCAGGAAGTAGAGCATCGTGAGCGGCATGAAGACGCCGCTGCCCAGCGCGTCGACGGCGATGGCCGTGACGAAGCGCCGGTGGGGGCCGATGGGAGGAAAGCCGAGGCGGGAGAGCACCTGCTCATCCTTCCGGTGACCACCGACATTTGCGCAAGCGGGTATCGGACAAGCACTAGCGTTGCGGCATGACGTTCTCAATCGTGGCCCGGTCCGAAGACGGTGAGTCCTGGGGTGTCGCCGTCGCCTCGAAGTTCCTGGCGGTCGGCTCCGCGGTGCCGGCGGCTGTCGCCGGCGTGGGCGCCATCGCCACCCAGGCGTCGGCCAACGTGGCCTACAAGGGCCTCGCGCTCGCCCACCTCGACGAGGGCGCGACCGCCAGCGTCGCCCTGCAACGGCTGCTCGAGGAGGACGACGGGCGCGACCACCGCCAGGTCGGCATCGTCGACGTGGAGGGCAACGCGGTCTCGCACACGGGACCGGCGTGCTTCGACTGGGCTGGCGGCGTCACGGGCGACGGGTTCGCGATCCAGGGCAACATCCTCACCGGCCCCGAGGTGGTCGACGAGATGCGAGCCGCCTGGGAGGGCTCGGCCGGTGAACCCCTCGAGCGGCGGCTGCTGGCCGCCATGCGGGCCGGCGACCGGGCCGGCGGCGACCGCAGGGGGCGGCAGTCGGCCGCGCTGCTCGTCGTACGCGATGAGGCGGGGTACGACGGCCTCGACGACATCGCCGTCGACCTGCGGGTCGACGACCACCCCGAGCCGCTCACCGAGCTGGCTCGGCTGCTCGACCTCAGCGACCTCTACCTCACTGCCTCCACCGACGACGAGAAGGTCGAGATCGACGCCGCGCTGGCCGACGAGATCGATAACCTCGTGAAGAGGGCGGGGTATCCCGACCTGACCGCCTGGACCGGTGCGGAGAACTACGAGATGCGGGTCTCCCACGACGGCACCTGGATAGACCAGCTGGTGCTGGCGATCCTGCGGGACCAGTGATCAGGCGGTGGGCTTGGTCGCCAGCACGTTGAACTCGTTGTAGGTGAACGCTCTCCCGGCCACGAGGGGGAACGGGAAACTGCGCCACGGCTGGGGCTGCAGCCCCAGCGACCTCGACAGGTCCTGCAGGTGCTCGCCGGTGGTCCAGCGGACGTGAGTGGGGTCGGAGGCGTAACCGCGCTCCTGCGGGCAGATGAACAGCACCTTGCCACCCGGTCGCAGGTAGGGGAGGTAGGAGCGCATTATGGCCTCGCCCTCCTCGGGCGGCAGGTGCTCGATCACGTGCGCGACCAGGAACCCGTCGAAGGACTCGGCGACGCGAAGCTCTGACTCCTCCCACTCCACGGTGGTGACAGCCGTGAAGCCACGTTGCCTGGCGATCTCGACGGAGACCGGGTTGTGGTCGACGCCCACGGACCCAGCAGGTAGTGAGTCCAGGTTGCGGCCGATGCCGCAACCGATGTCGAGCGTGCGCCCCAGCTCCTGGCGACGCAGGTTCCACTGGTACGGCGCCTGGACCTTCAGCACCTGCTTCCAGCGGGCGCCTTCTTTGCGCTGCAGACGGCGGGCATATTCCTCACCTTGGGTGTCGCGCATGGCCGAGACCCTAGCCCAGCCTCTCCAGCCGTCCGCCGACCGCCGACCGCATCAGGCCCGCGATGAGGCGGGCCTTTGACGCGCGCATCCTCGCGATCGACGCCAGCACCACCGTGTGACCGCGGTCGTCCTCGAGCGACCGTAGATCGTCGAGACCACGGCGCTGGGCGCGACCTTCCCCGCCGGGCTCGGCACCGGTGGGTGGAGGTCGACCGACGAGCTCCGCGACACCTGGCAGCTCGACCGGAGCTTCGCTCCCCGGGGCAAGCGCGCCCGCTGGAGCGAGGTGGTCGAGCGGTGCAAGGGGGCTGGGCGGCTACCTGAGCTTCGCCAGGATCGCCGTAGCAGCCTCTCGGTCGCGGATCGCCGCGGCCAGCGTCTCCTCGGCCTCGGCGCGCACGTCCTCGGCGTCCGAGAGCTCGTCGTCGATCTCCTCGGCGGCGGTCTCCAGCTCGGCGATCTTGCGGCGCAGCTCGTCGATCTCCGCCTGCACCTGCATGCTGCGCGCCTCGAGCTGACCGACCTCGGCTGCGGCTGCGTCGTACGCCTCCTGGGTCTGCGTCACCTCCGCCTCGGCGAGGTCGAGCTTCTCCTGTGCGGCCTTGCGCTTCTTCTGGTCCGCCTCCGGGTCGGGTACGACGTGCAGCTCGGGCCGCGACGGCGGCTCCTCCTCAGCCTCCCGCGCAGACGCCGTGAAGCCCAGTGCCTCGGGAGCGGCCACCGAGGCAGCGACGTCGACCGCGTCCACCCCGGTCGCGGCGAGCGACGCGGTGAGCAGCCCGCTGCGGACAGCAGCAGCGGCGCCTTCGTCGAGCATCGCCGCAGTCAGGGTGGCCTCCACCTGGTCGGCCACGGAGTCGCTCAACCGCTGGCCCTCTTCGGCTGCGCATGCCCTGGCCCGCGTTGTCACGGCCGCGGTGAGCTGCCTGCGTTGTCGCGTGAGCGCGCGCAGCTCGTTGCCGTCGAGGTTGGCCTGTGCCTCCCGCAACGCCACGCCGACAGCGATGACCTGCTCGACCTGAGCTGTCTCCCGGCGGACGAACAGGTTGACCGCCCACGCCGCGACAGACGGCCGCTTGAGAGTCTTGACGCGCGCGGACAGCGGCTTGTCGGTGGCCTTCAGCTCCTTCGCGCGGGCATCCCGCACCGCCGTGAAGTCGGACACAGCCAGCGCATAGAGCTCGTCGGCAATGGCCAGCAGCGGGTCGATGGACACGCCGCGAGCATAGGCTGAGGCCATGTCGACGGCCGCGCAGCGCCCCCTGGATGCTCCCGACATTCCCACCACGATCCGTCGGCACGACGAGGCGGTGCGCCGCTTCGGGGACCTCGCCGCGCCGTACTTCGACGGCATGTGGATCGGTGATCCGCTGGCCGACGCGTTCGTGGCCGACTTCGCCACCATCGGTCACGGCCGCGGCATGCGGATGCTGCGACAGGCCTGTACTCAGGGCATCGACGCCGTCGACGACCCACCCGACTCGCTGCGCGCACTCTTCGCCGAGCTCGACGACGTGCCCGACTGGGTCGACTTCGAGGTGCTCAACCATGGCGGCCGCCACATCGGGCGCTACACCCGGCAGGCGGGCATCGTGCTCGGCGCCGCATCGCTGGTGAGTGGCTATGCCAACTCCGCGGCGTCGCGACCGTTGCAGCTCACCGGCCGGTACGTCGAGAGCGCCGGCGCGCGCACCATCGAGGTCGGCTCATGGCTGGTCGAGGTGCTGGCGCACGACGGGCTGCGCCGCCACTCCCCCGGCTTCGAGCTCACCGTGCGGGTCCGGATCATCCATGCGCTCGTGCGCCAGTCCCTCGTCAGCTCCGACGAGTGGGACTCCGCTGCCTGGGGCGTACCGATCTGCCAGGCCTACCTCGCCTACACGCTGGTGGAGTTCTGCCTGATCCCGTTGCGCGGCATGCGTGCGGTCGGCGCGCCGTTCCTGCCGCACGAGGCCGACGCCTACTACGCGCGCTGGCGCTATGTCGGCCACCTGCTCGGCATCTCGCCGGACCTGCTGCCCGTCGACGAGGCCGACCAGGAAGCGCTCGAGGCGATCTACCTGCTCAGCCGCCCGGTGGTCGACGACTTCTGCCGCGACCTCGTCGGGTCGATCAACGCCGAGTTCCTCGTTCCCGAGATCGAGGAGATCCTGCCCCGCGCCCTGCACCGCGCGGCTCCGCCGATCGTGCAGGCCCTCGAACGGATCTTCCTCGGCGACGAGATCGCCGACGAGTTGGCGGTGCCCGACACCCGGCTCAAGCACGTCATCCGCTTCGTCGGGCTCGTCCTCGGTGTGGTCAACGCCGGCCTCGACCGGGTGCCGTTCTCACTCCCGGTGCGGGCTGCACTCGGCGAGCGCTACCGGGTCAAGCAGGATGTCCGGCTGCGGTCGCGGTACGGCGTCCAGCACGACCTCGTCGATGCCTCGCCCGAGGGCGATCGCCCGCACCCCGCGCGGGATCCGGCGTAGTCACCCCCGCAGCACGTACTCCATCTCCTCCGGATGCGGCGGGAACTCCGCCTCCCCACGCACTCCGGTCGGCACCCAGCCGAGGTGGTCGTAGAGCCCCCGCGCCTGATGATTCTCGACCAGGCACTTCAGGTACGGCGTCTCACCGCCTTCGCGGATCGCCGAGACCGCGCGCTCGACCCCGGCCCGGGCAAGCCCCGAACCCCAGTGGTCGGGATGGACGCCGAGATGCCGAAGCGTGCGGACGTCCCAGGCAGCGAAGGCGATCACGCCGGCGTCACCGTCGACCACCTCGACCGTGACACCCGGGTCGTCGAGGATCAGCGCCCAGCGCGCCAGCACATCCGCGTCTGGATAGGGATAGACGTCCGGCGGGAAGACGTGCGCCAGCGCGACCAGGTTGGTGGCCCGCTCGGCCATCATCAGCGCCACGGCATCGTCAGCCCCGGCACGGCGCCACACGAACGTCACGGCCGGCCCGCCGCGTCCCACGCCAGGTGGCTCTGCCACGAGGACTCCCACAGCGCGCGCAGCCGCTCGTCGGAGATCCCGGTGAGACTGAGACCGAGCGAGACGAGCGCGCCACGCCAGTCGTCGTACGTCGTGAGGTCGCGCGTCGTGGCGCCCGCACCGTCCAGCCTGGTGTGCACGCAGGCCCGCACCGTGTCCACGGTTCCAGCAGTGCGCCGCTGGACGACCAGCATCCTCGCGAACCGACCATCGGGCGGCGTGGACAGCACGACGTGGGCGCCGGAAACGTCCATCGGCAGCGACCGCGCCTCCATGCCGGTGAACGTGCCGCGATGGTCGTTGCGGAATGACCAGCCCCGATCGTCCAACGAGGTGATCTCGACGTCCAGCAGCCCGTCAGCGACCACGCCCACGACGAGCGGCACCGGCTCGACGAACCCCTCACCCAGCCCGACGTCCGGCCACCAGCGACCGCCCGGGTTGGCGTCGCTGGGCAGCCCGGAGACCACCAGCACCAGGTGGTTGAGGTCGGTGCTGGCGCGCATCTCGGCATCGGTCCAGACGTGCCCGTGCTGCCGCTCGACGGTGTAGCCGAGATGCCGCAGCCCGGCCGCGAGCGCGCCGTTCTGGTGGAAGCAGTAGCCCGACCGCCCGGTCTCGACGACCTGACGCAGGCAGCTCTCCTCGTCGACCGGCTGCGGCGAGCCCAGCACGATGTCGAGGTTGTTGTAGGGCAGTTGTTCGAGATGCGCCCGGTGCAACGCAGCCATCGTGTCGAGCGTCGGTGGCGGGTCCGTGTAGCCAAGCCGCGCGACGTACTCCGCGGCGAGCTCACTCATCGTCGTCGAGGCCCTGTTCGATCGCATATCTGGTCAGCTCGACACGATTGTGCATCTGCAGCTTGCGCAGGGTGTTCTGCACGTGGTTCTGCACGGTCCGGTGCGAGATCACGAGCCGGTCGGCGATCTGCTTGTAGGACATGCCCTTCGCCACCATCTTGAGCACCTCGGTCTCGCGCTCGGTGAGCTCCGGGGTGCTGGGGTCCGGCTGCGCTGGCCCGGACATCCGGCGGAACTCCCCCAGCACCAGACCGGCCAGCCCCGGCGTGAACACGGTGTCGCCGGCGGCCACGCGTCGTACGGCAGAGATGAGCTCCTCACGCGATGCCGACTTCACGAGATAGCCCGTAGCACCGGCCTTCACGGCCTCCAGCACGTCGGCCTGCTCGCCGGACGCGGAGAGGATCAGCACCCGCGCCGACGGGTCGTGCTCGAGCACCGTGCGCGTCACCTCGACGCCGTTGGGCTCGGGGATCTGCAGGTCGAGTACGACGACGTGCGGTCGCGCTGCCGGGAACCGAGCCACGGCTTCCCTGCCGGTGGCGGCCACCCCGACGACCTCGAACCCCGCGACCTCCAGGTCACGTTCGACCGCGTCGCGCCACATCGGGTGGTCGTCGACCACCATCACCCTGATGGCCTCGTTGGCTGCCCCGTCGGTCATGCGCACCAACCTAGTGGGAGTAGCGCCCACGGCGATGGATGAGCGGCTCGTTGTCGTCGCCGACGACCAGACCGTCGATCCGGGCCGTGACCTCGACCGACCACCCGACGTCGCGGGTGTCGCGGACGACGACCTCGGCCCACGTGGTCACGTCGGCGAGTCGCGGCCCGGCGTCGGTCTGCACCCACTCGGCCTGCGCGAAGGCCCCACCGGGAGCGGGCATCTGACCGGCGAACTGCTCGGCGAGGTCGCGGTGCTGCCACTCCAGCATCTGTACGACGCAGCGGGCGTCGTCACCGGACGTCAGCCGCGTGGCCAGGTCGGAGTCGGGGTCGAGCAACCCGATGACGAGGGGCCGTTCGCTCGGCGCCACGAGCAGGGAGGAGACGGTGAGCCCGACGCGTTCGGCACCGGAGCCGGCGGTCCAGAGGGACACCTGGCCGCCCAGCCGGCCGCGCAACCGGCGGGCCTGGTCGGGGTCGGGATCGAGGAACGGGTGCTCGCTGTGGATCGTCACGTCGGTCCTCCCGGTCGTGGCACGGCCAGCTCCCACTCCGTGCCCCAGGAGCCGGTCGACAGCTCGGCGGTGCCACCGAGGTCCTCGAGCCGGCCGCGGATCGAGGCCACCACTCCGAGCCGGCCCTCGGTCTCGGCCGTGGCGAGTCGGTCGGCCGCGATGCCTTGGCCCTCGTCACGCACAGACACCACGACCTGGTCGTCGGCGGCATCGAGCATCACCCAGGCCGGTGCCTGCGGTCCGACATGCACGGTCACGTTGTCGAGACAGGCACGGGTCGCTGCGACCACCTCGGACACGACGTACGCCGGGAGAGGCACGGCTGTGCCGGGCGTCACGACGGTGACGAGTGGTCCGCCGAGCGCTTCGAGCGCGACGGCGAGGTCGGTGGAAGCGGACTCGCTGACGAGGGTGTCCTGCTGCCGGATCAGCGACCGGAGCGACGACTCCTGCTCGCCAGCGAGGCGGCCGAGGTCGGCGAACTCTCCCCCGAGCTCCGTGCCCCGGCGCTGCACGAGGGCAAGCACCTGCAGCACTCCGTCGTGTACGGCGCGGGCGAGCCGGGCGCGTTCGCCGGCCGAGGCCGCGGCCCGCTGGGCGAAGTCTCGTTCGGCCGCCATCTCCTGCAGCGACTGGCACATGTAGCCCACGATCGGGCCACCGATCATCAGCAGGAACGTGTTGCCGTAGGTGGCCTGGCTGACGTCGGACCTGATCACCAGGTCGATCACCGACAGCGCCGTGCCGGCCACCAGTCCGCCCTGCCACCGCCAGTGGACGGCCCACGCGAGGAGTACGCCCATGATCCAGAAGCCCGGCAGCGTCGCGCGGAAGTCGTCGCCCTTGAGCCACGGCGTCGCGAGCAGTGCGGCGATCGCCACCGCGAGGTCGACGAGCAGGAGTGGCGGCGTACGGCGCGCGGAGGACGAGTAGGCCCACAGCGCGAAGCCCGTCCACAGCACGAGGAGGAGCACAAGCACCGCGGCGGCCGTTGGCCGGTCGAAGTTGTCGCGACGCCACCAGGTCAGCAGGAGGAGGTTGAGGGTGACGATGACGCGCAGCACCGCGAGGGCGGCGTACAGGCGGTCCTCGACGGCGACCGCTGCGGCGGACGACCGCCGCGGAGCCACGCCATCGGCCAGGCCGGTCAGGACGCCTTCTTGTCCTCGGCAGCGGCCTCGCGCTCGGCCCGCTCGGCCCGTTTGGCCTCGTCGTCGCTCTTCTTCGAGAGGTCCTTGGCGACACCGGCGTACACGTCGACGTACTCCTGGTCGGACAGGCGCATCACTTCGTACATGATCTCGTCGGTGATGGAGCGCAGGATGTAGCGGTCGTTCTCCATGCCCTCGTAGCGCGAGAAGTCGAGCGGCTTGCCGAAGCGGACGATCGGCCGCGTGAACGAGCCGAACTTCTTGCCGGGCGGGGCGACGACGTCGGTGCCGACGACGGCGACTGGGATGACCGGTGCACCGGTCTCGAGCGCCAGCCGCGCGACGCCGGTCTTGCCGCGGTAGAGCTTGCCGTCGTGGGAGCGCGTGCCCTCGGGGTAGATGCCGAAGAGCTCGCCCTTCGCGAGGATGCCCTTGGCCGACTTCAGCGCGCCCTCGGCCGCCGACGCACCGCCGCGGTCGATCGGCACCTGGCCGGCGCCGGAGAAGAACTTCTTCTGGAACCAGCCCTTCACTCCGGGCGTGGTGAAGTACTCCGCCTTGGCCACGAACGTGACCCGGCGCGAGAGCGTCAGCGGCATGAACAACCAGTCGGCGTACGACAGGTGGTTGCTCGCGAGGATGGCCGGACCCTCGTCGGGAACGTTGTCCACGCCGGACGCCTGAGGGCGGAAGATGAGTCGCAGGACGGGCCCGAGGGCGATCCACTTCAGGAACCAATACAGCACGATCGGACTCTAGCCCGTCCCGCCGGTCGGTGGCGCTCCCAAGAGCGCGTCGCCTCTGACACGATGCCGGCATGTCATCCGCGCTGCCCACCGCCGCCCCGTTCTCGGCGCCCGCGCGTCCCGAGCTCACCGGCGGCCGCTCGATCGGCGTACTCCTGAGCCACGGCTTCACCGGCTCTCCCGCCTCGATGCGGCCGTGGGGTGAGTCGCTCGCCGAGCGCGGGTACGCCGTGGAGGTGCCACGGCTGCCCGGCCACGGCACCACGTGGCAGGACATGAACACCACCACGTGGGCCCACTGGTACGCCGAGGTGTCACGGTCGTTCGAGAAGCTCGCGGGCGACAACGAATCGGTCGTGGTCGGCGGGCTCTCCATGGGTGGCGGGCTGGCGCTGCGACTGGCCGCCGACCACCCCGACCGGGTCGCCGGGCTGGTGCTCGTCAACGCCGCGGTCGCGACGATGCGCAAGGACGTGCTGGCCCTGCCTGTGCTCAAGTGGGTCGTGCCGTCGTTCCCCGGCATCGCCAACGACATCAAGAAGCCCGGCGGGCAGGAGTACGGCTACATCAGGACGCCGCTCAGGGCCGCCCACTCGATGATGCAGAACTGGAAGCCGCTGCGCGCCGACCTGGCCAGGGTCACCGCGCCGATCCTGTTCTTCAAGTCGACCGAGGACCATGTCGTCGACCCGCTCTCGATGGAGCTGATCCGGTCGGGGGTGTCCTCGACCGACTTCACCGTGCGCGCCCTCGAGAACAGCTACCACGTCGCCACCCTCGACAACGACGCCGACGCGATCTACTCCGAGTCCGCCGACTTCATCGCCAAGGTGACCGCCTCGCCCGCTGGTTGAGGGCCAGCGCAGCGAGCCTCGAGACCAAGGACGTCACTCAGTGGCAGTCAATGGCGCCCAGCAGCTCGAGGCCTTCCCTGTCCCCGGGCCCCCAACTCAGCTGGCGGCCATCGGTCTCGGGAGCCATCAGCTCTCCGGGGTCGTCCACGTGATCCAGCCCCACGACGTGACCGAACTCGTGGTCGACGATCGCCTGGTCGACGGCGATCTGCAGGTCGCCGCCGTCGTACGCCTCGAACGCGTCGCGGTCCAGGACGATCCTGCCGCTGACGAACTCACGGTGCCCCGAGCGCCGTTCGACGGCAGAGCTGCCGCCGACTCCCGCCACCTGTCCCTCGAGGACCGGGAAGTCCTCCTCGGTCGCCCACATGACGAGCACCGTGGCATTCCCCGGTTCGCCCACCTGCTCGACGTCGCGGTTGTCGGTCTCCCCGGCATAGACGAGCTTCAGTCCCGAGGCGGACCCGACGTGGTCGATCGCCCGGGCCACGAGTGACTTCCAGTTCGCCGGTGCACCGACGGCGTTGACCTCGACCCTGATCTCGGAGCACGGGTCGTAGCCGACCGGCTCCCGCCCGCCGCGCTGCGTGGCGATGAACGCGTAGGTCCCGTCGCCGGCCGACGGCGCGATCACGCCCAGCCGGGACAGTCCGGTGGCCACCACGCCCCGGATCTGGGCGGCGGTGCTGCTCGGGTGGATCGCGATCACGACCCCGAGCAGCGCCATGGTGAGGACGACAACCCAGAAGTTCCGCACGCCATGACGCGTACGCCGGACCTCGCGCGGCCCCGTCGTCGCCGGAAGTGCTCCCAGGCCGAACCGGCGGTCGAGCTCGTCGAGCTCACGCATCCGGCGCTCGAGGTCACGGGCGTTGCGTCGCCGCTGCGCCTTGTCTTCGCCGAACACGAACACATGCTCCCTGACCGTTCCAATGAAGTCATCCGAACCAGGCAGATGCCCAGGCGTCTACGCTCTTGGAGTGACCAGCAAGGACGAACCCGGGCGGGAGCGCGATGTCGACCGCGCCTGGCAGGACATCGTCGAACACTACGGCGAGCGCGCCGAGGTCGAGGCCGACACCGCACCTCCCGTCGCGCCCGAGCCCGAAGCGGTGGCGAGCACGCCGCCGGTGTACGAGCAGTACGACGACGAGGAGCGCTTCGTCCCTCCTCCGCCGCCCCCGCTCCCCCGGCCCGAGCCTCGCCGCCAAGCGGCCTGGATCGGACTGTTCGCCTCGCCCCTGATCCTGCTCGTCTTCACCGTGATGGGCTGGCACCTGCCGCTGCTGATGTCCTACGCGCTGGTGTTGGCGTTCCTGGGCGGCTTCGGTTATCTGGTGGTGATGATGCCGCGCGGTCCGCGCGACCCCGGTGACGACGGTGCCCGGATCTGAGTGAGTCACTGACCGCGGTTAGGGTGGCGCCGTGAGTGTGAGCGAGAGCGTCGAAGTCACCGGCCACCTGATGGACAGCGGCATCTTGTCGCGCATCCTTGACGACATCCGCGAGTACGGCGGCGACTACGCCATCGACCGGTTCGACGTGGGCCACGAGGCCAACGACACCTCGCGGGCGACCATCACCGTCACCGCCGAGGACGACGAGTCGCTGCAGCGGCTGTTGATGCGGCTGCAGACCCGTGGCGTCAACCAGGTCGACCCCGGCGAGGCGGCCGTGGTCGAGGCCGAGCGCGACGGCGTCTTCCCGGACGGCTTCTACTCCACGACCAACCTCGAGACGAAGATCCGGCTCGATGGCCGCTGGTTCGACGTCGAGAACCCCGAGATGGACTGCGGCCTGATCGTCGAGCCCCGCGAGGGTGGCAACCGCATCTACACGCTGCCGATGTCCGACGTACGCACCGGCATGCTCGTCGTGTGTGGCGCGTCCGGGATCAAGGTCACGGTCCCGGTGGTCGACAAGAGCCAGGAGTCGTTCGGCTTCATGGAGTCCGACGTGTCGTCGGAGAAGCCGCAGGCGGTCCTCGTGCGCCAGGTCGCGGAGGGCATGCGCGAGGCCAAGGCAGCGGGCAAGAAGGTGCTGTGGGTCGGCGGCCCCGGCGTCGTCCACACCGGCGCCGCCCCGGCCATGGTCTCGATGGTCGACGCGGGCTTCGTCGACGTACTCTTCGCCGGTAACGCGCTGGCCACCCACGACATCGAGTCGAGCCTCTACGGCACCTCGCTGGGCGTCGACCTGGCCCAGGGCCGCGGCGTCGAGCACGGCCACGAGCACCACATCCGCGCGCTCAACACGATCCGCAAGCAGGGCTCGATCCACGCGGCCGTCGAGAGCGGCATCCTCACCGGCGGCATCATGCACGCGATGGTCAAGCACGAGAAGAAGTTCGTGCTCGTCGGCTCCGTGCGCGACGACGGTCCGCTGCCCGACGTCTACACCGACGTGATCGAGGGCCAGCGCGCGATGCGTGCCGAGATCAAGGACGTCGGCTTCTGCCTGATGGTGGCGACGATGCTGCACTCGGTCGCGACCGGCAACATCCTGCCGGCGTCGATCCCGCTCGTGTGCGTCGACATCAACCCCGCAACCGTGACCAAGCTCGCCGACCGCGGCTCCTCGCAGGCCCGCGGCATCGTGACCGACGTCGGCCTGTTCCTCGAGCAGCTCGCGCTCGAGCTGGTGCCGGGCTACCGCCGCAGCTAGAGCGACCGCACCAGTACGGCGGCTCCGACGAGGCCCGCCTGCGGGCCGAGGTGCGCAGCCAGCACAGGAGGTACGACGCGGTGCCGGGCGCCCACCAGCGACCGTTCCAGCGCCACCCGTGCCGGGTCGAGCAACCGGTCACCGGCCGCCGAGACGCCGCCCCCGATGACCACACACTCCGGGTCGAAGGCCGCCACCAGGTTGGCCACACCCATGCCCAGCCAGTCGCCGACTGACGCGAAGGCCGCCCGTGCCAGCAGGTCGCCCGCCTCGGCCGCCTCGGTGACCATGGGGCCGGTCAGCCGCTCGGGGTGGCCGTCGCACGACTCCTCGAGCATCGTCGGCTCGTGGCCGAGGCGTTCGCGGGCGTAGCGCACCAGCGCGTTCCCCGACGAGTACTGCTCCCAGCAGCCGCGCAGTCCGCACTCGCACGGCTGCCCGTCGGGCACGACCTGCATGTGGCCGAACTCGCCGGCCATCCCGTTCGCGCCGCGCACCACGTGACCGCCGAGGACCAGGCCACCGCCGATGCCGGTGCCCATCGTCACGACCAGCGCCGACCCGGCGCCTCGCGCCGCGCCGTACTCCCACTCGGCGATGGCCGCGCAGTTGGCGTCGTTGTCGAGGGCGACCGGCACCTGCCAGCGCCCGGACAGCCGGGCCCGGACCGGCTCGTCCTGCCACGGCAGGTGCGGGGCGAACATCACCCGCTCCCCCGTCGCCTCCACGAATCCAGCCGCGGCGAGGCCCACACCGGCGATCGGTGACTCCCCCGCCACCGCGTGTACGGCGTCGGTCAGGGCGTCCTCGATGAGTGCGGCGTCGACCCGGCGACCGGGCGTTGCGGCGCGAGCGGTGCGCAGCACCGTGCCCTCGTCGGAGACGACGCCAGCGAGCACCTTGGTGCCGCCGACGTCGACGCCGATCCAGACCGGCGCCGATACGTCAGTCACGGACGCGGGCCAGGTCGGCGGCGCCGATCAGCCCTGCGGTGTTGCCGAGGGTGGCCGCCCGGATCTCGAGGGCCGGGTGGTAGCCACGGCCCGGGAGCGACGACTCGAACGCCGACCTGATCGGGTCGAGCAGCAGGTCGCCGGCGGCGCTCACGCCGCCGCCTATCACCGCGACAGCCGGGTCGAGCACCGCCGCAAGCGAGGCGATGCCCTCACCCAGCCAGCGGCCCAGGTCGGCGAGCTGCTCGATGGCGAACCGGTCGCCGTCGGCCGCCGCAGCCGAGATGAGCGGTCCGTCGATGTCCTCGATCCGGCCGCCGGCACGGTCGAGCAACGACCTGGCCGGGAGCGAGCCGGCCGCTACCGCAGCCCGGGTCTCGCGCACCAACGCGGTGCCACTGCCGTAGACCTCGAAGCAGCCGCGGTTGCCGCAGCCGCACAAATGGCCGCCCGGCACCAGCCGGAGGTGACCGATCTCGGCGGCCACCCCGAAGGCGCCACGGTGCAGTCGACCGTCGAGGACGATGCCGCCACCGATGCCGGTGCCGACGGTGACGAGCAGCAGGTCGTCGACGTCCTCGCCGGCGCCGAAGCGGAACTCGCCCCACGCAGCGGCGTTGGCGTCGTTCTCGATCACGAACGGCAGGTCGACGCGCTCCTCCAGCTCGGCCCGCAGGTCGACGTCACGCCAGGCGATGTTCGGCGCGAACAGCACCGTCGCGCGGTCGCGGTCGACGTACCCCGCGGCACCGACGCCCACGGCGACGATCTCGTGGCGCGACCGCAGCTCACCGACAAGCCCGACGATCGCGTCCTCCATCTGCTCGACGTCCGTGGCCGGCGACTCCACCTGGAGCTCCTCGATCACCTTGCCCTCGGCGTCCACGACACCGCCGGCGATCTTGGTGCCGCCCACGTCGATCCCGCACGACAGGCTCATTCCTCGTCCTCCCAGTCGTCACCGTCGAGGTCGATGTGCTCGACGTCGCGCGAGCGCCCCTGATCTGGTACGCCGGTCGCGAGCACTCCGGCGACCGCGTGCATGAGCGACGTGGCGGCAGAGGCCAGGTGGTTGCGCACCTCGGGGTTCAGCGATCGCACGGCGTGCACCGTGCGGCAGACCGGGCACCAGGTGCACTCGGCAGCGCCGGTGGCCACATGGGCGTCGACGTCGCGCAGGGCGTCGGTCGCGCGCGAAGCCAGGTCGCCGACATGCGGGGCCAGGTCGCCGTGGTCGCGGGCCCAGCCCGACAGGGCGCCCATCAGCTTCGCGGCCTCCTCGGCGAGGCTGCCCACATCGGGCTCGCCGCCGTCACCCGAGTGGGTCCCTGACTGGGTCACGACGTCCCGTCCTCCATCCGCACCTGCAGCTCACCGTCCTGGACACGTGCCCCGGCAACCCGGTAGCGGGTGAGCCCGGCAGGCAGCGTGAGGAGACGACGATACGACCCCACGGTCACGACGAGCTCGTCGCCGTTCCTCGCGAGATCGACGTCGGCGCTCGTCACACCCGGCAGCCGCAGGGAGAGTACGGCGCCCCGCGAGGTGCGCACCACCTTGAACGGTCCGCCGCGGGCGGGTGTCGCGAGCGGGTCGGAGTCGCCGTACACGTCTCGGGCGAGCTCGACGAGCGCTTCGACGCCGACCGGCTCGGCCGCGCGATAGACCGAGCGCCAGAACGGCAGTCCGGGAAAGGATGCACCTGCTTCGGCGAGCACGGTGTCCTGTGCGGCGACCCAGCCCGCGCGCCACTCGTCGCCGGCGTCGTCGGGGAAGATCCTGTTGGCAACCACCCCGTCGACGCGGTAGCCGAACAGCGACAGGGTCGTGTAGGACCGGCGAGCCTCGGCCAGCACCACGCTCTCGGGCGTCATCACCAGCCGCACGCTGGCCTGCGGACCGGACAGCAGCGCGCGCACCTCCTCCAGCTCGGCGTGCAGCCTCTCGACCGCGTCGAAGACGGTGTCCTCGGGCATCGGCACCCCGGCGGCCTTCGAGAGCACGGGCCGCAAGGCCTTGACCACGCGACGCTCGACCGGCAGCACGCGCTGCATGTACCAGCCGAGGGCCTCCGGCAGCGCGAGCAGCCGGAGGGTCTCGGCGGTCGGCGCGCAGTCGACGATGATGACGTCCCACCCGCCGGCGAGCGCGTGCAGGCGCAGCTCGAGCAGGGCGAGCACCTCCTCCGCGCCGGGGATGACCGTCAGCTCCGCAGCGGCCACCGGGTCGACGCCCGCGACGTCGAGCACCCGCAGCAGGTAGTGCTGGATGTCGGCCCAGCTCTGCTCGAACCTCAGCTGCGCGTCGACCTGCTGGGCATACAGCGACTCGGCGATCTGCGTGGGCTCGGCGCCGATCGTGGTCGCGAAGGCATCGGCGAGCGAGTGTGCGGCATCAGTCGAGAGCACCAGGGTGCGGTGACCCGCAGCGGCAGCGAGGGCCGCGGTGCCGGCGGCAACGGTCGACTTGCCGACGCCGCCCTTGCCGGTGAAGAGCAGGATTCGCAACGTCAGAGCGACTCGACGCGCTTCTTGAGACCCTTGAGCGCGGTGTCGATGAGGATCTTCTCGCCCTTGCGCTTGAGCATGCCGATCAGCGGGATCGAGACGTCGAGCGCGAGCCGGTAGGTCACCTCGGTCGAGCCGGCGCCGAGGTCACGGAGCACGTAGGCGCCGTCGAGTGCCTTGAGCATCTTTCCCTCCACCAGGGTCCAGGTGACCTGCTCGTTGCCCGACCAGTCGTAGCTCAGCGTGTACTCGTCCTTGATCGGCGAGACGTCGAGCGAGAAGAAGACCTCGTCCGCCCGACCGCCGGCGCCCTCGCGCACGACGTCGGCTGTCTTCACGCCCTTCGCCCACTCGGGATAAGCCGGAAAGTCGGCGATGACCGCCATCACGTCAGCTGGGGAGGCGTCGATGACGATCGAGGAGGTGGTCTGTTCGGCCATCGATACCCCTGAGGGTGCGAGTCGGTGCGGGTGACCGACGGGGTGGGCTGGGATCTGCGACCTTACCGGATCCGGACCCGCCGGATCGGCCAGGACTACGCCCCCATGGGCTGTCCCCGCAACCCGGCGGTAACGTGCGCAGTTCGCCAGCCACACTCGCAGGAGGCACCCCCGTGCGTGAGTTCTCCACGCCCCTGAACGTCGAGATCCCGGCCACCGGGAATCTCACCGACGACGTTGTCACCAACGCACGCGAGGCCGGCGATGCCGTCGTCTTCAGCCGCGCGACGGGTGAGGAGTGGCGGGACGTCACCTCCGCCGAGTTCCTGGCCGAGGTGCAGTCAGTGGCGAAGGGGCTGATGGCCGCGGGCATCGAGGCCGGCGACCGGGTCGCGCTGATCTCCAGGACCCGCTACGAGTGGACGCTCTTCGACTACGCGATCTGGTTCGCCGGCGCCGTCACCGTGCCGATCTACGAGACCTCTTCGGCCGAACAGGTCCGCCACATCCTGCGCGACTCCGGGGCCCGCGCCGTGGTCGCCGAGGCGACCGACCACATCGCCCGGATCTCGGAGGTGCGTGCCGACCTCGACGACCTGCACCACGTCTGGTCGATCACCGACAACGCCGTCGGCGTGCTGGCCGGCCTGGCCGAGGACATCTCCGACGACGAGCTCGAGGCGCGGCGTACCACCGCGACTCCGCTCGACATCGCCACCCTGATCTACACCTCCGGCACGACCGGCCTGCCCAAGGGCTGCATGCTCACCCACGGCAACTTCATGTTCGAGCTCGGCGTGGCCGTCGAGGAGCTCGACAAGCTCTTCGTCGAGGGCTCGTCCACCCTGCTCTTCCTGCCGCTCGCCCACGTCTTCGCCCGCATCATCCAGGTGGGTTGCGTCAAGGCCCGGGTGAAGATGGGCCACAGCGCCGACATCAAGAATCTGCTGGCCGATCTCCAGGTCTTCCAGCCAACGTTCATCCTCGCGGTGCCGCGCGTCTTCGAGAAGGTCTTCAACACGGCCTCCCAGCGGGCCACCGCCGACGGCAAGGGCGCGATCTTCAACCGTGCCGCCGACACCGCCATCGCCTACAGCCGCGGCCTCGACAGGGGCCGCCCCGGCGTCGCCGTACGTGCCCGGCACGCCGTTTTCAAGCGCCTCGTCTACGGCAAGCTGCTGGCCGCCCTCGGCGGCAGGTGCGAGTACGCCGTCTCCGGCGGCGCCCCGCTCGGCGACCGCTTGGGCCACTTCTACCGTGGCATCGGGCTGACGATCCTCGAGGGCTACGGGCTGACCGAGACCACCGCCGCCCTCACCGTCAACCTGCCCGACGCACAGAAGGTCGGCTCGGTCGGCCGTCCGCTGCCCGGCACCGCAGTGCGGGTGGCCGACGACGGCGAGCTGCTCTTCCGCGGCGGCCAGGTCTTCTCCGGTTACTGGCACAACGAGGAGGGCACCGCCGAGGCCCTGGAGCGCGACGGCTGGTTCCACACGGGCGACGTGGGCGAGGTCGACGACGAGGGCTTCGTCAAGATCACCGGCCGCAAGAAGGAGATCCTGGTGACCGCCGGCGGCAAGAACGTCGCCCCGGCTGTCCTCGAGGACCGCCTCCGGGCCCATGCCCTGGTCGACCAGTGCATCGTCGTCGGCGACGGCCAGCCGTACATCGCGGCCCTGGTCACGATCGACGAGGAGTCGTTCCCGGCCTGGGCCGAGCAGCACGGCAAGAGCGGCAGCATCTCCGAACTGGTCGACGACCCCGATCTGCGTGCCGCGGTCGAGGACGCCGTCGACGACGCCAACAAGGCGGTGTCCAAGGCCGAGTCGATCCGCAAGTTCACGATCCTGCCGGTGACGTGGTCCGAGGAGGGCGGCCAGCTCACCCCGAGCCTCAAGCTCAAGCGCAACGTCGTCCTGCGGGAGTTCCGCGACGACGTCGAGGCCCTTTACCTTCCTTGAGCAAAACCACTACACGCAGCCTCCTCGGCCGTTAGCGTTTGTTCGCGCACCAGTTCTCGCCGAACCGCAAGGTTCGAAGCGGCCGGTGCACCTACCGAACGAACCGCCGGGACGGGCCCCACAGGTCCTCCTGAACGAGAGGCCGCACGCAGATGGACCGACGAAAGCTGTTGCTCGTGGTGGCCACGCTGGTGGCTGCACTGGGCACCGCACTGGTGTTCCTGTACGTCCAGGGTGCCGAGAGTCGCGCCGTAGCGAAGTTCGACAACGTCGAGGTGCTCCGCGCCGTCGCCGTGATCGAACCCGGCGAGACCATTGACGCTGCTGCCGCCTCGGGCAAGCTCCAGCTGGAGCCGGTCCCCAAGACGATGGCGCTGCCCGGTGCCGTCACCAGCATCGACACGATCGCCGGTGAGTCGGCCAACACCCGAATCTTCCCGGGCGAGCAGATCCTGGGCGACAAGTTCGGCGAGGCCGGCGACGCGTCGCTGCTCCCGATCCCCGACGGCAAGGTCGCCATCTCGGTCCAGCTGACCGACACGTCCCGAGTGGCTGGCTTCGTGAAGGCCGGCTCGCAGGTGGCCGTGTTCCTCAACGGCGTCGAGGCCACAAGCGGAGAGCCGTTCACGCGGCTCTTGCTCCCCGACGCCACCGTCATCGCGGTCGGTTCCACGACGCCCACCCCGGTGGTCGCCGAGGGGGACCAGGCTCCGGTCGAGCAGCTGCCGGCCACGCTGCTCACCCTGGCGCTCGACCAGGTGGAAGCTCAGCGGGTCATGTTCGCCACCTCCAACGGCGAGCTGACGTTCGCCCTGCGCAACTCCACCAGCACCGTCGCCAAGGACACGGGCGTGACCGCAGAGAACCTGTTCGGGTGATCAGCGATGCCACTCGCCGTCGATCCTGAGCCGAGCAAGCTCTCCGAGCTGCTCAAGTCCCTGCCTCCGGGTGGCAACGCCGTGGACACCACCGATCGCGTCGTGTCGTGGCTCGACCAGCGTGCCGAGGAGTACGCCCTCGTACTGGGACCGAACGTGCCCCTGGAAGAGGCCCTCTCCCTCGCCGACACGATGCGCATCCAGCGGCCCATGATCTACGTCGTCCTGGTCCGCGAGGTCGTCGACACCGAGGTGCTCACGCGAGCCATGCACTCGGGCGTCCGCGAAGTCGTCGCCGACGGTGACATGGCCGCCATCGGCTACGCCCTCGATCGCGCCCAGGAGGTGTCCATCGCGCTGCGCGGCGACGCCCCCGCGGGTCGCCTCGGCAAGGTGCTCACGGTGTTCTCGCCCAAGGGCGGTGTCGGCAAGACCACGATGTCGGTCAACCTTGCCCTTGCCCTGGCCGGGGACGGGTTCCGCAAGGTCTGCCTGGTCGACATGGATCTGGCGTTCGGCGATGTCGCCATCACCCTGCAACTCTTCCCGACGCACTCGGTCGAGCACCTGATCGGCAGCGAGGACTCCCTCGACTTCCCGCTCGTCGAGAGCATGCTCACCAAGCACGAGTCCGGGCTGATGGTGCTCGCCGCGCCCAGCCTGCCCGACGCCCGCGACCGGGTGACCGGCGCGCTAGTCAGCCGGCTGCTCAAGGTCCTCCAGGAGCAGTTCGACTACATCGTGGTCGACAGCGCACCTACGTTCGACGAGCAGACCCTGACCGCCCTCGACGGCACCGACGAGTGCGTCATCGTGGCCACTCTCGACGTACCCACGCTCAAGAACGTCCGCGTGGCCCTCGACACGCTCGACATGCTCAGCATCGCCGTCGACCACCGGCACCTGCTGCTCAACCGGGCCGACGACCAGGTCGGCCTCGGCGCCGACAAGGTGGAGTCGATCCTCGGCATGGAGATCGCCGCCCAGGTGCCGTCCTCGATCGACATCGCCGCGGCGACAAACGCCGGCCTGCCGATCGTCCTCTCATCTCCCGACCACCAGTCGTCCCGGGTCGTCCGCGCCCTGGCCACGCGACTGACGGGCGAAGTGATGACGTCCACGGACGACGTGCCGTCCGGCGGTTCGCGCCGCTTCAGGAAGAGGAGGTGACCAGATGAGCAGTCTCGCCGACCGCCTCAACGCGGCTCGCAAGCGTCAGGACGGTGGCCTCGGGTCCGACGAGTCCGACTCCGAGGGTGACTTCGAGGCCAGCGACGATGAGCTCGCCGAGCTCATCATCGGCGGCCCCGCCTCCGCCACGATCGCCGCGCCTGCTGCGCCGCCGGCCCCTGCTGCGGTCCCGACGACGCTCGGCAAGCGGCGCGCCGCCACGGGCGCGGAGGTCGAGAGCGCCAACCGCGGTTCCGGCCGCCGGGCGCTGCCGCAGCAGACCGACCGGATCGATGAGATCAAGTCGAGCGTGCACACCGAGCTGCTCCGCCAGCTCGGTCCGACGCTGTACGCCTCGAACCTCGACCAGAACGAGCTGGACCAGAAGGTCCGCGCCGCGCTGCAGGACGTGCTGTCCGCCCAGGACAAGCCCCTCAGCGCGGTCGAGCGCACCCGTGTCACCACCGAGATCAGCGACGACATCCTCGGCTACGGCCCGATCGAGCCATACCTGCGCGACCCCGAGGTCTCCGAGGTCATGGTCAACGGGCCCGACAACATCTGGCTGGAGCGTTCGGGCAAGTTGGTGCCGGCCGAGGCGACCTTCACCGACGAGGCCCACCTACGGCGCACGATCGACAAGATCGTGTCGCGCATCGGTCGTCGTGTCGACGAGTCCAGCCCGATGGTCGACGCCCGCCTGCCCGACGGCAGCCGCGTCAACGCGGTCGTCCCCCCACTGGCCATCGACGGCTCGGCGCTGACCATCCGCAAGTTCGCCGCCGACCCGTTGACCGTGGCGGACCTGATCCGCTTCGGCTCGCTGAGCGACCGCACGGCCTCCTTCCTCGACGCCTGCGTGCGCGGCCGGCTCAACATCATCGTCTCGGGCAGCACCGGCGCCGGCAAGACCACGACCCTGAACGTGCTGTCGTCGTTCATCCCCGGCGACGAACGCATCCTCACCATCGAGGACGCCGCGGAGCTCCAGCTCAAGCAGGAGCACGTGGTCCGACTCGAGTCGCGCCCGTCCAACATCGAAGGGCGCGGTGAGGTCTCCATCCGCGACCTGGTCAAGAACAGCCTGCGCATGCGGCCCGACCGGATCATCGTCGGTGAGGTCCGTGACTCCTCGGCGCTCGACATGCTTCAAGCGATGAACACCGGTCACGACGGGTCCATCTGCACGCTCCACAGCAACGGGCCACGCGACACCCTGGCCCGCCTCGAGACGATGGTGCTGATGGCGGGCATGGACCTGCCGGTGCGCGCCATCCGCGAGCAGGTGGCCTCTGCGGTGGACCTGATCGTGCACCAGACCCGCTTCAAGGACGGCACCCGCCGGATCACCCACCTCACCGAGGTCGAGCGCATGGAGGGCGACATCATCACCCTCCAGGACGTCTTCGCCTACGACCACTCCGCCGGCTTCGACGCTTCGGGCAACACCTTGGGCCGACTGCGCGCCACCGGGCTCCGCCCGCACTTCCTGGAGAAGATGCAGTATGCCAACGTCACCGTCGACCCGATGCTCTTCGCGATGGACGGGCAGTGATGCGCAGGACTCTGCTCGCGCTCGCCCTCGCGGTTGTCGCCCTCGGCACGGTCGGGGCCCCCGCCGCCCAGGCCGCCGACGAGCTCACCATCGCCCACGTCGAGAACGCCGACGGCACCCTCAGTGTGCTCGTCTCGGTGCCCGTTGACGTGGAGCCCGACCTCGACTCCGCGACCCTGTCGATCGGCGGTGTCGACACCGACGCCAGCGCCGAACTGGCCGCCGCCACCACGACGGTCCGACGCACGACGGTTCTCGCGATCGATACGAGCAACTCCATGAAGGGCCAGCGGTTCACGGCGGCGAAGACGGCCGCCACCGCCTTCCTCGACGTCGTACCCGACGACGTCTATGTCGGCATCGTCACGTTCGACAGCGAGGTGGCGACCCCGCTCCAGCCGACCCTCGACCGCGCTGCCGCCCAGGCCGTGATCGACCAGCTGAGCCTGCGGCTCAAGACCCGGCTGTACGACGGCGTGCTCGCCGGCGTCGAGATGGCCGGCACCGAGGGTCAGCGACAGCTGCTGATCCTCTCCGACGGCGCCGACACGAGTGGCACCGAGCTCTCCGTGGTCACTCAGGCGATCGAGGATGCCCAAGTCCTGACCGACGTGGTCTCCCTCGAGCAGGCAGGAGCAGTCGAGCCGCTCCAGCAGATGGCCGCGGCCGGTGACGGCACCGTCATCAGCGCCGAGTCCGAGCAGCTCGCCGAGGCGTTCTCGGCCGAGGCCGACGTCCTTGCCCGCCAGGTGCTGGTGCAGGGCGCCGTACCCGCGTCGGTGACCGGCAGCGATGCCACCGTGGCGATCTCCCTGGTGGCCGGCGGCCAGACCCTGACGGCCGACATCTTCGCGCCGATCCGCTCCCGCAGTGACGACACCCAGGGCCCTGCGGTGCCGCGCACGGCGCTGGCCGACAAGGCGCTCGAGATCCCGATGTGGGCCGTCTACGGCGGCGTCGGGCTGCTCGGTGTCGGCCTGCTGGGCTTCCTGTGGATCCTGACCCTCTCGATGACCCGCTCCCCCGACCTCACTCCCGAAGCACGCATCGTCCAGTACGCCGACGGCCGGGGCCGCGCACCGAGCCTGACCGACGAGAAGGGTCCGGACCAGGCCCTGTCCCAGGCCAAGGACGTCGCTGCCCAGATGCTCAGCCGCAACAAGTCGCTCGAGGTCCGGATCGCCCGGCGGCTCGACGCGGCGGGCAGCGACTTCAAGCCTGCCGAGTGGTTGCTGCTGCACGGCGGCATCGTCGTCGCTGCCGGCCTGCTCGGCCTGCTCATCGGTGGCGGAAGCCTGGTCAAGGGCATGCTGTTCCTGATGCTCGGCCTGGTGCTGCCGTGGCTGTGGCTCGGCTTCAAGCGCAAGCGCCGCCTCAAGGCCTTCGGCGCGCTTCTGCCCGACACTCTTCAGCTGATGTCCGGCTCGTTGTCGGCCGGGCTCTCGCTGGCCCAGTCGGTGGACACGATCGTGCGCGAGGGCAACGAGCCGATGCGCTCGGAGTTCAAGCGGGTGCTCGTCGAGACCCGCCTCGGTGTCCCGCTCGAGGACGCGCTCGAGGGCATCACCGAGCGGTTCGACAGCAAGGACTTCGCCTGGGTCGTGATGGCCATCAAGATCCAGCGCCAGGTCGGCGGCAATCTCGGTGAGCTGCTGAACACCGTGGCCGGGACCATCCGCGAGCGGGAGTACCTCCGTCGTCAGGTGTCGACGCTCTCTGCCGAGGGCAGGTTGTCCGCGTGGGTGCTGGGGTTGCTGCCTCCGCTCTTCGGGCTGTACCTGTTCCTCACCCAGCCCGACTACTTCGGGGTGATGCTCAGCGACCCCCGGGGCTGGCTGATGATCGGGTTCGCGGCAGCCATGTTGTGCGTGGGCGCCTTCTGGATGAGCCGTCTCGTGAAGGTGGAGGTCTGACATGACGATGCTGCTGATCCTGGGCCTGCTTCTGGTCCTGCTCGCGATCTACCTCGTGTCGATGGCCAGTCGCACCGCGCAGCACGAGAGCGCCAGCGTTGCCCGGGCACTGGCCGCCCTCGAGGCGATGGGTGGCGCACCGCGCGAGCTCACCGCCGAGCTCGACCGGCCGTTCAAGGAGCGCGTGCTCGACCCGCTCCAGCGCCGTGCCCTTGCGATCGGCCGGACGTTCACCGGCGCCGACTCCTCGGAGCGCATCCGGCACAAGCTCGATCTCGCCGGCAGCCCGGTCGGCTGGACCGTCGACCGGGTGGTTGCCCTCAAGGTCGTCGGGCTGGTCGTCGGCCCCGTGATAGCGGCAGCGGTGGCGTTCCTAGTGCTCGACCTCTCGCTCACCACCCGCATCGTCGTGGTCGGCGCAGGCGCCGTGCTCGGTTTCTTCGCCGTGAACTTCTACCTGTACCAGAAGGGCTACGACCGCCAGAAGCAGCTGCAGAAGGACCTGCCTGACGCGATCGACCTGCTCACGATCAGCGTCGAGTCGGGCCTGGCCTTCGACGCCGCCGTGCAGCAGGTGTCCCGCAACACCGAGGGACCGCTGTCCGACGAGTTCTCCAGGGCGCTGCGCGAGATGCAGATCGGCTCCGGCCGCTCCGACGCCCTGCGCGGCATGGCCGACCGCACCAACCTGCCGGAGTTCCGCGGATTCATCGGCTCGCTGGTGCAGGCCGACGCGTTCGGCATCCCCATCGCGCAGGTGCTGCGCGTACAGTCGTCGGAGATGCGTGTCAAGAGACGACAGCGTGCCGAGGAGAAGGCCCAGCAGGTGCCGGTGAAGATGACGATCCCCCTGATCTTCTGCATCCTGCCCTGCCTGTTCATCGCCGTCCTCGGGCCGGCAGCCATCAACATCATGGACAACTTCGGGTGATGGCCGCCCAGGCCCAGCACCCTCACTCCGGACTCGTCGACGGCGCGAGAGCGTTCGTCCTGCTCGCGCTCGGTGCTCCCGTGCTGTGGGCTCGCGAGGTCTACGGGGTGCTGGGTCTGCTGGCCCTCATCGGTGTCTGGCTGGCGGTCTCACTGGCGGTGCGCACCCGGCTCTCGCTGGCGCTGATCTGCCTGGCCGAGGCTCTCGCCGTCGGACTCATCTGCGGCATCGCCTTCGCGCAGGCGCCGGCGCTCCTGGCGGCGCTCGCCGTGCCACCGTTCGCGCACGGTCTGTGGCGCGGGGCCCGCGGAGTGGCCGCGTCTCTCTCCGCCGAGGCCATCGGACTCGTGGTCGTCATGGGACTGGGACAGGCGGCGCCGACGGCCGACCAGATGGCGGACGTCTTCACCTGGCTGGTCACGGGGTTCGGGCTCGGCCTGGTAGCCAGCTTTCTGGGCTCACTGGCCGACGAAGAACCCGACAGCTCGGCGCCGTACCGCGAGGCCAGGCTGCTCATCCGCGAGCTGCTCGACCTCTCCGGCCGACTCAGCGGCGGACTCGACCCCACCAGCATGGCGGGGTCGATCCTCGAGGAGGTCGGCTCGGAGCTGCCGGTGCAGCGTGCGGTGCTCCACGTGAGCCGCGACGACGTCCTGATCGCCCTCGCCAGCCACTCGTCGTCCGAGGAGCCCGAGCCGTCGAACATCGACGAGCTGGCCGAAACGGCCTGGTCGGAGGGTTCGGTGCAGGTGGTCGGTCACGACTTCGCCTTCCCACTGACGACGTCCGGCGTGACGATCGCCGTCGTCAGCGGGCGACTCGCTGCCGGTCTCGACCCCGAGCTGCTGGGTCTGACCAAGCAGCTGCGCTCGCTCGCGACCAGGCTCGAGCCGATCGCGCTACGCCTCGACACCGCACAGCTGTTCGCGGAGTTCCGCGACTCCGCGACCTCCGACGAGCGACGCCGGCTGGCCAGGGAGATGCACGACGGTGTGGCCCAGGACATCGCGTCGATGGGCTACATCGTCGACGCCCTGATCAGCGCGGCGCCCACGCCCGAGCACGAAGCCGCGCTCCACCAGCTGCGTTCGATGATCACCTCAGTGGTCGGGGAGGTCCGTCACTCCGTGATGACGCTGCGCACCCAGGCCGGGTCGAGCGAGAGTCTCGGGGCCGCGATCGCGGCCTTGGCCCGCCATCTGAGCGACGTGAGCGGCATGCCGATCTCGGTGACCGCCGACGAACGGACCAGTCGCCTCCGCCACGAGGTGGAGGCGGAGCTGCTGCGCATCGCCCAGGAGGCGATGAACAATGCCGTGAGGCACTCGAGGGCTACGGTGATCAACGTGCACTGCCGCGTCCACGCCCCGTCCGCCGAGATCGTCGTCACCGACGACGGCCGCGGGCTCCAGCCCGGCCGACGCGACTCCCATGGCCTGTCCATCATGCGAGAGCGCGCCGCCCTCATCGGCGGCGTGCTCGACGTGGGTCCGGCCGAGGGCGGTGGTACGCGGGTGTCCGTCCGTGTGGGAGATTCGGTACGAGTGCACCCTGACGACAACCCCTCACCCAAGGATCGCATCGACGCATGAATGCTTCCGCCCCAGCCAGCCCGACGACCGTCCTGCTGGTCGATGACCATGAGCTGATCCGGCACGGCCTGGCCACTGCCTTCTCCCTCGACTCCTCGCTGCGCATCGTCGGCCAGGCCGGCACCGTCGCGCAGGCCCTGGCTGCGTGGCAGGAGCAGCGGCCGGCCGTGGTGGTCACCGACCTGCAGCTGCCCGACGGCACGGGTCTCGACGTCGTCCGCGCCGTACGTCGCGAGGCTCCCGACGCAGGCCTGGTCGTGCTGACCATGCACTCGGGCGACGAGCAGATCTTTGCTGCCATGGAGGCCGGCGCCTCGGCCTTCGTCGGCAAGGACTCGCCCTCCACCGAGGTGGTCAAAGCCGCCAAGCACGCCGCCGTGTCCCCCCGCACCTTTTTGTGCGCCGGTCTCTCGTCGGCGATGATCCGGCGCACCACTGGTGAGTCGACCCGGCTCTCCGACCGCGAGCACGAGGTGCTGCTGCTGCTCGCCGACGGACTCGGTGCCGGCCAGATCGCTGGCCAGCTCTACATGAGCGAGTCCACGGCCAAGTCCCACATCGCGCGGATCTACCAGAAGCTCGGCGCCACCAACCGCGCGCAGGCCCTGGTGACCGCGATGCGGAGCGGGCTGCTGTCGAGCATCTCCCCGAACGTGCGTTGACCGCGCGCCCGGGTCACCCCCGTGATAGCCCGTTCGGGCTATGCATCCTCGACTGATGTGTGGACCGCATCACGCCGCGATTGCGGTGAAGATTGCGTCATCGGGCCAGGCGAGCGCCTCCGGTCCCAGCATCCACATCGGAAGGACTCACCATGATCCAGTACATGACCATTCTCCTCCAGGGCCACAGGGCGAAGATGGACGAGCGCGGCGCCTCCGCCGTCGAGTACGGCCTGCTCATCGCCGGCATCGCGGCCATCATCGTCGTTGCCGTCATGGCCCTCGGCCCGGTCGTCAAGGAAGCCTTCTCGGACACCTGCACTGCCATCAGAAGCAGCACCACCACCACTGCCACCTGCTCAACCTGACCTGCGCTCAAGCGTGATCGGGGATGGCCGTGGGCAGCCAGCTCGCGGCCATCTGTCCCATCAAGACACTGTGAAGGACGTAGTGACGTGAGGCAGAAGCCATTGCGGGATGAACGGGGCGCCAGCGCCGTCGAGTACGGCCTGCTCGTCTCGGGCATCGCCGCGGTCATCGCGGTTGCCGTCTACCTGTTCGGCGGGGTCACCGGCGAGATGTTCACCGGGACCTGCGACACCATCAGGATCGAGACGGGTGCCAGCAGCGGCTCCTGCTCCTGACGCATCGGGTTCAGTCGATCAGCCGGTCGGCGACAGCGATCCGCATCAGCACTCCCGGGTGCGACCCGAACCACCACTGTGACCACGCCGGTGGTGTCGAGTCGGCCATCGACCGCAGCGCCAGTTGACGCTGCAGCTCCACGAACGGCGCCCGCTCCCCGGTAGTCCTGAGCGCGTCGACATCGGCCCGCGTCTCGATCTGCCGGCTGATGCCGTTCTGCACCGGCGCCGACAGCACCGTCCCGAACGCCATCAGCGCCAGCACCAGCGGCACCACCGCCACGTCGGCCATCCCGTCGCTCCCGTGGCCCGACCGGCGCCGTGACCAGCCGACGACAAGCGCGAGCAGACCGACACCCATCACCGCACCGGTCGCGCCCAGCGCGGTGCCCACGACCACGTCGCGATGTCGTGCGTGGGCCAGCTCGTGGGCGACCACCGACAGCGCCTCGTCGCGCGGCAGGTCGTCGACCAGATTGTCGTAGAGCACGACCCGCCTGGTGCCGCCGAAGCCGCTGACATAGGCATTGAGCGTCGTCGTACGACGCGAGGCGTCGGCCACCAGCACGTCGTCGACCGGCACGCCCTCCTTGCCGGCGAGCTCGAAGATGCCGGTGCGCAGGTCGCCGTCGGGCAGCGACGTGAAGTTGTTGAACACTGGCTCGACGAGCAACGGGTAGACGAACGACCCGAGCACGATCAGGGCCGCCAGCAGGCCTGCCGCGACCACCGGCCAGACTCTGCGCCACCGTCGGGCCAGCCCGATCAACATGACCAGCGCGATGCTGGTCACCACGATGTCGAGCACTTCGCCCTTGACGGTGTCGATTACGTAGCCACCCCACGACTGGCGCGTCAGGTCGTTGGCTCGCTGAAGGCGTCGCAACATGATGGCGAAGGGCAGGGTGACCAGCCGGCCGATCAAGTCGCAGGCGGCGACGCCGAGCACGATCCTGACCCACCAGGGTCCGGGCAGCCGCTGCATCAGGCTCCGGCCGAGTCGCGTGAAGCCCAGCGCGGCGGCCACGACCAACGCCACGGCGAGCGACCCCCAGCTCCAGATCCGGGCCCACCGGGCGAAATCGTCGGCCCGCGCGAGCTGCAACGTCGTGAACACCGACCCGGGGTCGACGGGCGTCACGCGACCTCCGGGCACGGGGTGCCAGGGCACGACGAGTGCAGCGAGCACGACGAACGCGAGGCCACCCACGGCGGTCACCCACCACGCGATGCGACGATCTCCCGGCGTGGTGGTGTCGGTCACGAGGCCAAGTCTTGCAGGCGGTCCCGCCACAGCCGGACCAGCCGCTGCTGGCTGATGCCAGCCTCTCCCAACGCATCCTCGACAGCGATGCCCGCGTCGGCGGCCCGGTAGACCTTCTCGAGGCCGTCCTGGCCGATCTGCTGAGAGAGCACCAGGCAAGCGAGCCAGGCTGACTCGTAGACCGCCTCGAGCCCATCGGCCGACGGGTCGAACTCCTCGGCTCCGGGCAGCCGGTCGGGTGGCCCGTCACGTCGCACCTGGCCCGCAATGCGGGCGGCGGTGACCGAGAGCGGCAGGCGGACCTTGAGCAGGGCGACGTAGTCGGCGAAACCCTCGAGCAGCCACAGCGGCATCGGGCTGAGCGCGGCGTCGGTGGCGATGTGCACGACCTCGTGGGTCATCACGATCTGCGCGCCCTCGCTGCGCAGCCGGCGCGAGACGTCCGGGTTGACGAACACGTGCACGGGCGCCTGCTCGTCCTGGGATCCGTCCACCGTGGTCGTCACGGCCGCGACCGCGTCGTAGCTGCCCGGGGCCGAGCCCAGGGCCGCGTTGAGGCCGGCCGCGGACGCCGGCACCTCCACCACGACCGACGGCCGCCACCGCGACAGCACGGCGCGCACTGCCGGGTAGGCGGCGCGGAGGCGGTCGGCGTACGTGCGGGCGACGCGGCGCGACTCGGCGGCGAGAACCAGTAGCCCCTTGCCGCGTACGACGTGCACGCGCTGGCCGAGCCACACGGGTGAGCGACGGCTTCCGAACGGGTCTCCGAAGGACGTGATGCCCACTGTGTCTGCCACCGGTGCGAAACCGACCACCACCTCGGTGGCGGCCGGGAAGCTGTCGAACCCGCCGAAGGCCCAGGTGAGGTCGACCGCTGCCTGCCAGGAGCCGTCGGCAGCCACGGCGCCGACCTCGTCGACGTACCGCATCGAGAAGTCCTCGACGTCGAGGTCACGGCTGTTGGCCACCACGTCGGCCAGCAGGGTGCGCGACGCCTCGTCGGGAGCGAGGGCCTCCAGTGCGGAGCCGTCGCCCGACTCCACGGCGTGTTCCAGGGTGTGCAGGGCAGATGCCGCCAGCGCGGGCTGTGCACTCGGCCGCTCCCCCGGCGTGGCGCCTGGCTCGACGCGGTAAGTGTCGTCGCGGAACACCACGACGACAACGACGACCAGGGCCGCCACGACGCACAACGAAAGACCGGCCACCCACCAACGTGGGCGACCGGTCCTCGAGGTCATCTGTGGGGCTCCATCAGCCGGGGCGAACCGCTCCGACATAGGGCATCGAGTAGAGGCCGGAGACTGCCACGCCCGTGCCCGGGTTGGCGGCGTGCACGATCAGGCCGTTGCCGATGTACATGCCGACGTGGCTGATCGGGCTGTAGTAGAAGACCAGGTCGCCGGGCTGGAGGTCGCTGGCCGCGATGTGCGGGCCGGAGCCGTACTGGGCGCTGGACGAGTGCGGGAGACCCACACCGGCCTGGGCCCAGGCCATCATCGTCAGACCGGAGCAGTCGAACGCGCTCGGGCCGGCAGCGCCGTAGACGTAGGAGTCGCCGACCTGCGCCATCGCGTAGCCGACGGCGGCCGCGGCCCGGCCTGACGCGGGTACGTCGGAGGGCAGGCGGGTGGTGCTGCCACCGCGGGACAAGGCGAGCAGACGGGTGCGCTCCTCGTCCTTCAGCTCGGAGAGCAAGGTCTTGGCCTCGGCGAGCTTGGCGTCGACCTCCTTCTTCTCGTCGGAGAGCTGCGCGGTGACGTCGGCGATCTCGCTCGAGCGCTCGGTCGTCGCCTCGTGGCGCAGGTCGAGGGCGTCGAGCTCGGTGGAGTAGGAGGAGAACAGGTCGGACTGGAGGTCGTTGAACGCCGACATCGTCGAGAGCTGGCCCAGGAAGGCGCCGGGGTCCTCGGAGACGACGACCTGGCCGACCGTGGAGATGCCCTCGCCCTGGTACTGGCGGAGAACGGACTCGCGGACCTGGTCGCGGACCACGTCGAGGCGGGCGTCCTGACGGCGCTCGTCGGACTCGAGCGTGCCGAGGTCTTCGGTCAGGTCATCGAGCTGCAGCTGGGCGTCGTGGTAACGCTCCTGCGCCTGCTCGGCCTGGTGGTAGAGGCGGTCGACGCGCGCTTGCACGTCCTTGATCTCGGGCTCGGCCTGCGCCGGAGTGGCCGCGATGAAGCCGGTGAAGGCGATCGCAGTCAGGCCGATGACGGCAGTGCTGAGTCGCAGCCGGTCGTGGATCACGAGCGGGCGGTCTCCCTTGTGTGTCGTACGCCTACCGGGTGAGCTGACGGATTCGGGCACGACATGCCCTACACCGACTCCTCGGCCACACAAGTGCGGCCGCCTTGACGGCGATTCACCCCAGAGGGAATGGTTCCCCGGCTCCAGGTCACGGTTGCCCGTGACCAAAGACTCGGCGCGGCCCCCGCACAGATCCTGATGATCCGCTGCCACGGGAGCCAGAACGTCCGAGACTAACGGCGCAGGTGTGGCTGAGCCAAACTTTCAACCGGATGTCGCGCCGCGTTTCGGGTCTCATCGTGAGATCCGAGTCACACCTGTCACACCTGCCTCATGCGGACTCGACCTCCGGACCGGCAACCGGCCGCACCAGCCGCAGCGGTGGCACCAGCCCACTGGCAGCCAGGACGTCGAGCGCTGCGCGTTCGTCGTCGTCGAAGGTGAGTTCGGGGGGCGGGCCCAGGAGCACCGTCACCACGCAGTCGTGGCAGGCCAACCCCCGCACCAGGCAGGTGTCGCAGTCGATCCGTGTCGTCATGCTCCGGACTGAAACAGCCGGCACCGACATTCCCGGCCGGGCCGGCCGTCAGCGGCGTGTCGGGCCCGGGTTCGCGCCCGGCGTCACGGTGTCAGGAGAGCCACGAGGCTCGCCGCGGAGATCACCCGGGCACCACCGCCAGCCACGTCGGAGCCGAGGGCCTGGTCACTCGTCACGACGACCAGCGGGCGCCCCGAGGGCTCGACCGCGACCAGGTCGCGGATCACGTCGTCGGCGATGACGCCCAGCGGGCTGAACAGCACCTTGACCCCTCGGGGGGTCGGCACGACGGGCCGGGTGGTCGAAGCGGCGGCGTCGAACACCACCGTGGTCTCGGCGCCCGTGCGGGCGACCACCGAGGCGAGCCCACCGATCAGGCGCACCCGCTGCGCCTCCAGTGACGAACGCTCCCAGGCCGTCTTGCTGACGTTGTAGCCGTCGACGATCAGGCGGGCTCGCGGCAACGAGAGCAGCTGTTCGAGCAGGGCCGGCCCCTCGGGTGGGCCGGGTCGCGCCGCCAGGGGCGCCCCCGCGGCCTCGATCTCGGCCTCCAGCCGGTCGCCGGGAGCCCCGTCCACCGGGGGCAGGGCCAGCTCGCGCCGCAGACCGCTGGCCGCGTCGAGCACCGTGTCGAGCAGGAGGCGGGCGCGCAGAGTGGCGTCGTCGCGCTGCGCGCGTGCCTCCTTGCGCTCGGTGCGTGCCCCGGCCGAGAGCTCGTCGATCTGGGCTCGTAGCCGCCGCAGCTCGGTCTCAGCGCGAGCTGCGACCTGGCTGGCCGCGCCCTCGGCCGACGCCACCGCCTCGCGAGCCTCGTCGAGCGCGGCCTCGGTGGCCCGCTGGCTGGCCCGGGTGTCACCGAGCTTGCGGCGCAGGGTCATGTTCTCGGTGCGCAGGTCGTCGAGCCGCTGCCGGTGGGTCGCCTTTGCCTCGCGCGCCTGGGTCTCCAGGGCGTCGACGCGCTGACGCAGGCGCTCGGTCTCCGCAGCGCTGGCATCGGGGGTCCCGGTGGGGATCAGTCGGCCGAGCGCGTCGTCGTACGCCGCCTGCCAGTCGTGAGGTCGGGTGAGCCAGGCCCAGGCCGCCGAGGCTGCGGCGTCGTCACCCGACGGGGCGGCACCGGCCGCGACCTGTACACCCACGGCAGCCCGGAAGTTTTCGTCGGCCATCGCCGCGGCAATGGCCGCCCCACCCAGGCGGGCGCGCCGCTGTGGCGCGAACAGCACCACCCGGCGCAGTGGCGCGGGGATGTTCGTCACCGAGGGCAGGGCATCGGAGGCCAGCGACAGCACGCGCTGCCGGACGACGTCGGACAGCTCCCCCAGCAACGGCCCGGACGTTTCGGGATCGACGCTCATGGAGTCGTCACGAGGCAGTCACCCCGACCTAGCGCTGACCGGCCGCCGGACCGTCGACGGACGGGTCGTCCGCGAGCGCTGCTTCGTTGCGGTCGACCAGCTCGATGGCGTCGGCGCGACCGCACCAGCGGCAGGTCACCGACTCCAGTGCCTCGTCCTTGACCTGCTCCTCCTCGACGACGTGGTCGCCGGCCAGGTCGAAGTGCCAGAACTCGGTGGTCCGGCGGCTGCGGCTGACGTCGAAGCGGGTCAGGTTGCCGCAGCCCGCGCAGCGCCAGCGCTGCGACGCGTCGGGAAGGGCGGTGGTCACGAGGTGTCTCCTGTCGAGCGTGCGAACCGTCGGTACGGCGATCCCGGTCAGCGTAGTCCGCGGGGCGTCCCGGCTTTGTCGGTGCCCACGTCTAGCGTCGCCGACATGAGCACTGCCGTTCAGGGTGCGGCCTCCCGATGGGAGGCGCAACGCAGTTTCGACGAGCTGGGCCGGCCCTTGCGCGACATCACGTTCACCGTCGTCGACCTCGAGACGACCGGCGGCTCGGCCGCGGGCGGCTCGATGATCACCGAGATCGGGGCCGTCAAGGTGCGCTCCGGTGAGGTGCTGGGCGAGTTCCAGACCCTGGTCAACCCACGCGCCGAGATCCCGCCGTTCATCGCCGTCCTCACCGGCATCACCAACGCCATGGTCAGCGACGCGCCGTCGATCGAGTCCGCGCTGCCGGCGTTCCTCGAGTTCGCGGCCGGCACGGTGCTGGTGGCCCACAACGCGCCGTTCGACGTCGGTTTCCTCCAGCACTTCAACCGCGAGCAGGGCCGAGCCTGGCCACGGTTCGAGGTGCTCGACACCGCCAAGCTCGCGCGCCGCGTCATCACCCGCGACGACGCGCCCAACTGCAAGCTCTCCTCGCTGGCCCGCGTCTTCAACTCCACGACCACCCCCAACCACCGTGCCCTGTCCGACGCCCGCGCCACGGTCGATGTCCTGCACGGGCTGATGGAGCGGCTGGGCGGGCTGGGGGTGCACACCCTCGAGGAGCTCCAGACCTTCAGCTCACGGGTCAGCGCCTCCCAGCGCAAGAAGCGGCACCTCGCCGAGTCACTGCCGCACTCCCCCGGCGTCTACCTCTTCAAGGACGACCGGTCCCGGGTCCTCTACATCGGCACCTCCCGCGACCTGCGCAGCCGCGTCCGCACCTACTTCACCGCCTCCGAGACCCGCTCGCGGATGGGCGAGATGGTCAACCTCGCTTCCACCGTCACCGGCATCGAGTGCGCGACCCCGCTCGAGGCCGAGGTGCGTGAGCTGCGGTATCGCCGAGCACAAGCCGAGATACAACCGCCGCTCGCGGTTTCCCGAGAAGGTCCACTTCGTCAAGCTCACCCGCGAGGCCTGGCCCAGGCTGTCGCTGGTGCGCCGGGTGCTCGACGACGACGCCGACTACCTCGGCCCCTTCTCCTCCCGCAAGACCGCAGAGAAGTGCCTGGCCGCGCTGCACGAGACGTTCCCGGTGCGCCAGTGCTCCGACAAGCTGCCACACACCCCGACCCCCGCCACCCGGTCGGCCTGCGTGCTGGCCGAGATGGGTCGCTGCCTGTCTCCGTGTGACGGCAGCGTCGACGCCTCGACGTACGCCGCTCTGGTCGGGCAGCTGCGCGACACCTTGCTGCGACGCCCCGACGAGGTGGTCGAGGCGATCAACCAGCGGATGAGCTCGCTCGCCGGGCTCGAGCGCTTCGAGGAGGCCGGCGTCCACCGCGACCGGCTGTCGTCGTTCGTGCGTGCCGCTGCCCGCACCCAGCGCCTCTCCGCCCTCACCCGGTGCCCCGAGGTGGTGGCCGGCCGCAGGGAGGACGACGGCCGCTGGGCCGTCCACGTGGTCCGGCACGGTCGACTGGCCGCCGCGGGAGTCATCCCTTCCGGTGCCGACGCCCTGCACTACGTCGCAGAGCTGCGCGCCAGCGCCGAGTCCGTGCGCAACGCGCCCGGCCCCGTGCCGGCGGCCACCGCAGAGGAGACCGAGAAGGTGCTGCGCTGGCTCGAGGCGCCTGGCATCCGCCTCATCGACGTCGACGGTGACTGGGTCTGTCCGGTGGCGGGTGCCACCCGCCACCTGCCCTTGTACGACGCGGCCACCCAGGCACGGCTCTCTCTGGTGCCGTTCGACGAGCAGCGCCTGCCGAGCCCGGTGCACCGCCCGGCCCGCTAGCGTGTCCCCATGATCACCGCCATCGTCTTCGTGAAGGCCGACGTCGCGCGCATCCCCGAGGTGGCCGAGGCCATCGCCGCCCTCGACGGCGTGAGCGAGGTCTACTCCGTCACCGGCCAGATCGACCTGATCGCCCTGGTGCGGGTCACCAACCACGACGACGTCGCCGCCGTCGTGGCCGACAAGCTCAACAAGGTCGACGGGGTCACCGCCACCGAGACCCACATCGCGTTCCGTGCCTACTCCCGCCACGACCTCGAGTCGGCGTTCTCGCTCGGTCTCGACTGACGTTGGTCTCGCGGTATGGCCCGTTGTGACTAGACCGACCGACGGTCGGCCATTTCCCCTCGTTTGACGCCGGCGAGGTCTTTACCTTCCTTACGCTGCTGCGGACAGGTGGAGGTAGCCATGGGGATCCGGGACGCGTGGGTGTGGTGCCCGCGTACAACGAGGGCAGCGTGCTCTTCGACGTGATCACGCGGCTGCGCATCGACTTCGACCACGTCGAGTGCGTCGACGACGGTTCCCGCGACGACACCGGCGCACAGGCCCACCGCACCTGGTGCCGTGGCCGATCGTGACTGGTCTGCCGTGCGCGACCTCTTGCGACACGGGATCGGCGCCTGACATGCCTTCGCTGCTCCGCACCTGGACGACGGCCTTCGTCGGACTCATGCTGCTGCAGGCCGTCTGGCTCCTGGTCGTCCCGCCCTTCCAGGGCATCGACGAGCACGACCACGTGTTCAAGGCCGCGGCAGTTGCGCGCGGCGACTGGAGCCGCACCCACCAGCAGGTGGCGAGCGGACGCGGTGAGCTGCTCGCCGTACCCCGCGACATCGTCGAAGGCGCCCGGCCGGTGTGTGAGGCGCTCAGCTACACCGGGCGCGACGACTGCAGACCCAGCGCAGAGCTGGCCGACGGGCGAGTGCTGGTCGGCAGCGCCGCAGCTCGCTACAACCCGGCCTTCTACGCGGTGACGGGAACGGTCGCACGGCCGTTCCACGGGGTCGCCGCCGCGCAGGCCATGCGGATCACCACAGCCGTGTGGTGCGCGGCGCTGATGGCGCTGGCGTTCGCCGTCGTCCGCCGTACGGCGCGCACCAGCTGGCCAACCGCGGCGCTGGTCGCAGCATGCACCCCGACGATGCTCTACTCGACCATCATCGGCGCACCCAACGGCCCCGAGATGGCAGCCGGCCTGTTGTTGTGGTGTGCGCTGCTGTACGGCAGCGTCGACGGTGCTCATCCGCCGCGCTGGGTCGTCGTCGCCGGCACGGTGGCCGCGGCGCACATTGCCGTCCTGCGCTCGCTTGGTCCGTTGTGGCTGGCACTGATCCTCGGCACCGCTGCCTTGGCCATGGGCGTCCCGGGCTTCCTGAGGGCATCACGAAGTCGTCGCTTCCGCCCGTCCCTCGTCGTCGCCGGCATTGCGGTGGGTGCTGGCGTCGCCTGGACTCTCACGTCCGGCACCAACGACCCGTCGACCGAGACCGGTCCGCACATGACCGCAAGCCCGTGGCCGAAGATGTTCAGCAACTGGATCGCCTGGGTCCTTCAGCAGGTGGCCGCTGTGCCGAGCCGCAATAACGACGCGCCGATCATCGTCTATGCCCTCGTCATCGCTGCGTGGGCATTGCTCCTTGTCCTCGCGCTCCGCGCTGCGCCGGGTCGGGCCCGTCTCGCGACTGTGGCCATCTTCGTGATCGTCTCCCTGATGGCGATCTCGATAACCGTGTTGTCATTCGCGCAGCTCGGCTACGCCTGGCAGGGTCGCTATGCTTGGCCGTACGTCGTTGGCTGGCTGGCTCTCGCCGGCTGGATGCTCGACCGTTCGACCACACGCACTCGCGGCGCTGGCGCGATCTCGGTGATGATCGGAACCGCCATGGCCGCCGGCTTCACGGTCACCGCCCTCGACCTCGCCAACACCCTCTCGGCACTGAGCGGTGGCGTCCTCAACGGCTGGACTCCCCCACATCCCCTCCTCGTGAGCGGCCTCGCGGTGACAGGTCCCGGCCTGCTTCTCCTGGCCATGCGGCAGGCCGGCGCGACGGGGCAGCACGAACGAGCAGAGGATCGCGACAGGCGTGAAGCTGGTCGTCAAGCGTTGATCCGCTAGCCTCCGGCCGTGACCTGGCTCGAGGACTTCTGGCTCGACATCCTCGGCTGGGGCGGCAGTGCACTCCTGGTGTACTCCCTGCTCCAGTCGCGGGTGCTCCGCTTTCGCGTGCTCAACCTCGCGGCCTGCGTGCTGCTCGTCGTCTTCAACGCCGGCCTGGCGGTGTGGCCGATGGTCGGCATGAACATCGTGCTGTCTGCGATCAACGTGTGGTTCATCGTGAAGCTGCTGCGCAAGCGGCACGACGAGGCGGCGTTCGAGGTGCTGCAGGTGCGACCGGACGCCGAGTACCTCCGCCACGTCCTTCGGGTGCGCGGCGACGACATCCTCACCTTCCAGCCCGACTTCACGTGGGACGCCGAGGCTGCCGGCCAGTTCGCCCACCTCGTGCAGCGTGGCGACGAGACCGTCGGCGTCGTACTCCTGCACGCCGATGGCGACACCGCGCGGGTCCTGCTCGACTACGTCACGCCGCGCTACCGCGACTTCTCCCCCGGCGAGTTCGTCTGGCGCAAGAGCGGCCTGCTCACCGGCCTCGGCATCCGCCGCGTCGTGACGCCGCCGCGCATGGTCGGGGCCTACTACGACAATCTCGGGTTCCGCCGCGAGGGCGAGTCGTTCGTGCTCGACCTGCCGTCAGCGGCCTGACGCAGCGACCCAGCGTTCGAGCGTCGCCGCCGCCGCACCGGAGTCGATAGACTCGGTCGCCCGGTCGAGGCCTGCCTGCAGCTGCTCGCCGAGCGCTCCTTCACGTGCGTCGTAGATGGCCAGGGCGGCCCCCGCATTGAGGAGTACGGCGTCGCGCACTGCCCCGGTCTCGCCGGCCAGCAGGCGGCGTACGACCTCGGCGTTGTGCACGGAGTCGCCGCCGCGCAGCGACTCGACGGGGTTGCGGGCGATGCCGTGGTCGGCCGGGTCGAGCACCGAGCGGATGACCTCGCCGGCGCGCACCGCCCAGACCGTCGACGTCGTCGAGACGGTGAGCTCATCGAGCCCGTCGTCGCCGCGGAAGACCCAGGCGTCGACACCGCGGCGGGCGAACACCTCGGCCATGATCGGCGCCATCCGCAGGTCGGCGCAGCCGATCGCCTGGGCTGCCGGCCGCACCGGGTTGGAGAGCGGGCCGAGGAAGTTGAACGTCGTGCCGATGCCCAGCTCGCGCCGGGGCGCGGCGGCGTGCCGCATCGCCGGGTGGAACGCGGCCGCGAAGCAGAACGTGATGCCGGCTTCCTCGGCCACCTCCGCGACGCGTGAGACGGGCAGGTCGAGGCGGATGCCGAGGGCCTCGAGCACGTCAGCGGACCCCGACGTCGACGACGCCGAGCGAGAGCCGTGCTTGACGACCCGCGCCCCCGCACCGGCCGCGACGATGGCGGCCATGGTCGAGATGTTGACCGACATCGAGCGGTCCATGCCGGTGCCGACGACGTCGAGCAGCCGGCCGGGCACCGAGATGCGGTTGCCGGCCGCGAGCATCGCGTCGGAGAGTCCGATGACCTCGTCGACGGTCTCGCCCTTGGCGCGCAGAGCCACCGCGAAGCCGGCAATCTGCGCAGGGGTCGCGGCACCCTCGAGCACCTGCCCCATCGCCCACGCGGTCTGCTGCGATGACAGGTCGCGACCCTCGACGAGGCCGGAGAGCACGTCGGCCCAGGTGGTCGTCATGGCCGGCTCAGGCTGTCGCCGGCACCCGCGACTTGAGCAGCGAGATGACCGCCTCAGCCAGCGCCACCGGGTCGATCGGGTGAGATACGGCGGCCTCGGCGCGCGACCAGGTCGCCAGCCAGGCGTCCTGGGGGCGGCCGGTCAGCACGAGCACCGGGGGGCACTGGAAGATCTCATCCTTGAGCTGCTTGGCGATGCCCATGCCACCGGCCGGGACGGCCTCGCCGTCGAGGATGACCAGCGCGATGCCGCCGGCGTCCATGTTCGAGATGACGACCGGCTCGGTCGCGACCTCGACGTACTGCAGCTCGGGCAGGTCGGGGTGCGGACGACGACCCAGCGCGAGGATGACCTGCTGACGCGTGTCGATGTCGTCGGAGTAGACCAGCACCCTCAACGGTGCGGTCGGGGCGGCGGCGGTGTCGGTCACGGCGCCGATGCTACCGGTCCGGGGCCCGGGCGGCGTCGGCGGCCGCTCGTGCCTCGAGCAGGTCCAGACGCCGGTCCTCACGCCTGCCCTCGGCCATCGACGAGCGCACCCACTGGACGAACAGGACGCCGAAGAAGACCAGCCCGATCAGGTCGCCCGACGCCCACAGGATGCCGCCGGCCCGGTGCTGGTCGGCCATCGCATCCGGCAACCAGGCGCCCATCGGGCCCTCGCGCAGGGCGAGGTACCACTCGCCGGAGATCAGCGTCGACTGCCCCATGATCGTCACGCCGAGGAAGGCGTGGAAGGGCAGCGTCATCATCACGAGCAGCAGCCGGAACGGCCAGCGCACCCGCCCCGGCACCGGGTCGAGACCCATCAGCGGCCAGAAGAACAGCGACCCGACCAGCACCAGGTGCACGTGCATGAGCTCATGGACGTACGCCGACCGCAGGCTCGCGTCGTACCACGGTGAGAAGTAGAGGGCCCACGGCGAGACGACGTACAGAAGGAACGCGAGCGGGGCGAAGGACAGCACCTTCGCGACCCGGGAGTGCAACGCGACCAGCAGCCAGCGCCGAGGTCGCGCGGGCAGCGTGCGCAGCGCCAGCGTCACCGGGGCGCCCAGTGCCAGGAACAGCGGCACGATCATCGACAAGATCATGTGCTGGACCATGTGCGCCGACAGCAGCGTCGTGTCGTAGCGCGCCAGCCCGGAGGCCGTGGCGACCAGGAACGCGCCCATGCCGACCCCGACGAAGGCCACCGTGCGTCCCAGCGGCCAGCGGTCTCCGCGGCGGCGCAGCACGTGTACGCCGAGGAGGTAGAGCCCTGCCACCCACACCGTGATCACGAACGGAACGGGGTCGATCCCCCAGTCGGTGAACACCCGTCCGAGCGTGAGCTCCGGGAGGTCTGCCGGAGTAGTCGAGAGGGTCGTCAACACACTGTGAACAATATGACGGCGAATCGGGAGGGGGCCAAGGTGGCCGACGCAACGACTACCGACATAATGAGCACGTGGCCACCGCGACGACGATTCCGGCATCCCGACTGCACGGGCACCACGACCGACCCAGCATGGTCAGCGTGGGCACGATCATCTGGCTCTCCAGCGAGCTGATGTTCTTCGCGGCCCTGTTCGCGTCGTACTTCACGATCCGCGCAGTGAGCACCGAGCTGTGGGCCCAGGAGACCGAGAAGCTCAACGTCCCGTTCTCCTCGGTCAACACCGTGATCCTGGTGCTGTCGTCGCTGGCCTGCCAGTTGGGCGTCTTCGCCGCTGAGCGAGGTCAGGTCGGCCGCAAGGGCTCGATCTTCAAGATGAGCGGCTGGGGCCTGCGCGAGTGGTTCATCCTCACCTACGCGATGGGTGCCGTTTTCATCGGCGGCCAGGCGCTCGAGTACACCGACCTGATCCACGAGGGCGTGACGATCCCCGACTCGGCCTACGGCACGATGTTCTATCTCACCACCGGCTTCCACGGCCTGCACGTCACCGGTGGACTGGTCGCGTTCCTGTTCGTCCTCGGCCGCACCTATCTGGCTCGCAAGTTCACCCACGAGCAGGCAGTCAGCGCCATCGTCGTGTCCTACTACTGGCACTTCGTCGACGTGGTGTGGATCGGCCTGTTCGCCACGATCTACCTCATCCAGTAAGTGCCCGGATCCGGATCTGACAAGGACTTGATGTGCGTCTCCTGAACCGAACCGCAGGCCGTCTCTCCCGGCACCGCCGAGGCCCCCTCGCCGGTGTCGTGCTCCTGCTCCTCGGCCTCCTGCTCACCGGCGGTCTCTATACCGCCTTCTCCCCTGCCCAGGCGCAGGACCAGGAGAGCGATGCCGAGCTCGCCGCCCAGGGCCGTGAGCTGTTCCTCGTGGGCTGCTCCTTCTGCCACGGCCAGAACGGCGAGGGCATCCCCACCGTCCGTGACGGCAAGCAGATCGGTCCCTCGCTCGTCGGCGTCGGCGCTGCCGCCGTCGACTTCCAGGTCGGCACCGGCCGGATGCCGATGGCCCAGCCCGGCGCCCAGGTCCCGCGCAAGAAGGTCACCTACTCCGACGAGGAGGTCGACGCCCTTGCGGCGTACGTCGCGTCGCTGGCCCCCGGCCCGGCGGTCCCCACGTCTGGCGACTACAGCATCGACGGCCTCACCGACGAGGAGCGACAGGCAGCCATCGTCCGTGGCGGCCAGATCTTCCTCACCAACTGCACGGCGTGCCACAACTTCAACGGCTCCGGTGGCGCCATGCCCCGCGGCGGCTACGCCCCGTCGCTGCACGGCGTCGAGCCCCGCTACATCTACGAGGCGCTGCTGACCGGCCCGCAGAACATGCCGACCTTCAGCAACGGCAACCTCTCACCCGACGAGAAGCGCGACGTGATCGCCTACCTCG
Organism: Nocardioides sp. InS609-2; assembly: GCF_023208195.1. Taxonomy (NCBI): domain Bacteria; kingdom Bacillati; phylum Actinomycetota; class Actinomycetes; order Propionibacteriales; family Nocardioidaceae; genus Nocardioides; species Nocardioides sp. InS609-2. The sequence goes on from NZ_CP060034.1 coordinate 858,191, forward strand.
GCAGCATCGAGGAGACCCCCGAGTACGGCGGGTTCGGCCTCGGTGGCCTCGGCCCCGTCTCGGAGGGCCTGTTCGCCTGGCTGTTCGGCATCGGCGGCCTCGTCGGCTTCGCCGTCTGGATCGCGGCGCACACCACGCGTAGCACCAAGGAGAAGGTGGAAGCATGAGCGACAAGCACGAATCCGTGCCTGCAGTCGGCTCAGACGACAGTGCAGTGCCCGCCACCAGGCAGGAACCCATCGCCGACCCCGGTCTGCCGGCACACGTGTGGCGTCCGACCGACGTCGATGAGCGTGCCGACAAGCGCGCCGAGCGCCAGATCGCGTCGCTGTTCTTCCTCTCGATGGTGTGCGCGGTGCTGTTCGTCGTCGCCTACGTCACCCTCGACATCGGCGACAGCGTCGACACGTTCGCCGGTCTGGGTGCGTCCACGCTTGCCCTCGGGCTCTCGCTCGGTGGCGCCCTGCTCCTGATCGGCATCGGCATCATCCAGTGGGCCCGCAAGCTGATGAGTGACCACGAGATCATCGAGATGCGCCACCCCGCCGGTTCCTCCGACGACGACCGCAAGACCACGCTCGAGGCTCTCGACGCCGGTCTCCAGGAGTCCGGCATCGGGCGGCGTCCGCTGGTGCGTAACTCGCTGCTCGGTGCTGTCGGCCTGCTCGGCCTGCCTGCCGTCGTACTCCTGCGTGACCTGGGTCCACTCCCCGGCAAGAAGCTCTCCCAGACGATCTGGGAGCCGGGCATGCGCCTGGTCCGCGACGTCGTCGGTACGCCGATCAAGGCGTCCGAGATCGAGGTCGGCGACCTGATCAACGCCGCTCCGGAGGCGTTGTTCCCCACCGAGGAGAACGGCTACGACGAGATCGAGGGCGTCGAGCTGCAGGTCGAGAAGGCCAAGGGCGCGATCATCATCGTGCGGATGGAGCCTGACGACATCTTGCCCGGCCGCGGCCGCGACAACTGGTCGATCGACGGGATCATCTGCTACTCCAAGATCTGCACCCATGTGGGCTGCCCGATCTCCTTGTACGAGCGCACCACGCACCACGTGCTGTGCCCGTGCCATCAATCAACCTTTGACCTCGCCGACTCGGCGCGGGTCATCTTCGGCCCTGCCGCCCGTCCCCTTCCGCAGCTGCCCTTGGCTGTCGATGACGAGGGGTATCTTGTTGCACAGAGCGGCTTCAAGGAGCCCATCGGGGCCAGTTACTGGGAGCGTGAGAGGCAATGAGCGTCGACACCAGCAAGGTGGCCACGACCAACGCCGGCAAGCCCGCAACGCCCAAGAGCAGCAGCGGCCGGGCCGGCAGCATCGCGACCTGGGCCGACGAGCGCCTGGGCCTGGCCACCCTCGCCAAGAAGAACCTGCGCAAGGTCTTCCCCGACCACTGGTCGTTCATGCTCGGCGAGATCGCGCTGTGGAGCTTCGTCGTCCTGCTGCTGACCGGCGTGTTCCTGACGCTGTGGTTCACCCCCAGCATGGGCGAGGTCCAGTACAACGGCTCCTACGACCAACTCCGCGGCATCCACATGTCCGAGGCGATGGCCTCCACGCTCGACATCTCCTTCGACGTCCGCGGCGGCCTGCTGATGCGTCAGATGCACCACTGGGCGGCCATGCTCTTCGTCGCCGCGATGATGGTGCACCTGCTGCGCGTGGCCTTCACCGGTGCCTTCCGCAAACCGCGTGAGCTCAACTGGGTCATCGGCTGCCTGCTGCTCCTCCTCGGCACGCTCGAGGGCTTCACCGGCTACTCGCTGCCCGACGACCTGCTCTCCGGCACGGGCATCCGGGCCGCTGACGGCTTCCTGAAAGCCACCCCCGTCGTGGGCAGCTACATGTCGTTCTTCCTCTTCGGTGGCGAGTTCCCGGGTGACGCGATCATCCCGCGCCTGTTCACCATCCATGTGCTGCTGATCCCCGGCATCCTGCTGGCCCTGATCGCCGCCCACATGCTGCTGCTCGTCTACCACAAGCACACGCAGTGGCCCGGGCCCGGACGCACCGAGAAGAACGTCGTCGGCTTCCCGATGCTGCCGGTCTACGCCGCCAAGGCGGGCGGGTTCTTCTTCATCGTCTTCGGCATGGTCGCGGTCATGGGCGCGCTGCTCACGATCAACCCGGTGTGGAAGTTCGGCCCCTACGACCCGACCAAGGTCACGGCCGGCTCCCAGCCCGACTGGTACATGGGCTGGCCCGACGGGCTGCTGCGCATCATGCCGGGCATCGAGTCGGTGATCTTCGGCTTCACGATCTCGTGGAACGTCATGATCCCGATCCTGATCCTGCCCCCGCTGATGCTCACGATCCTGATCGTGCTGCCGTTCGTCGAGGCCTGGATCACCGGTGACAAGCGCGAGCACCACCTGCTCCAGCGCCCGCGCAACGCCCCGACCCGCACGGCCGTCATGGTCTCGCTGATGACCTTCTACGGCCTCGCCTGGGCCGCCGGCGGCAACGACATCATCGCCATCAAGCTCGATCTGAGCATCAACCAGATCACCTACTTCATGCGCGGTGCCGTCTTCATCGGTCCCCTGATCGCGTTCATCATCACGCGCCGCTGGTGCATCTCGCTCCAGCGTCACGACAACGACACGCTGCTCCACGGCTACGAGTCCGGCATCATCATGCGGTCGGCAGACGGTGGCTACTCCGAGCGGCACCTGCCGATCAGCGAGGAGCGTGCCTACACGCTCACCGCCCGGGAGCGCGACGAGATCTACGAGCTCGAGTCCGACGTCGACGCCAACGGCGTGGCCGCACCCGGCACCCGTGCCAACGCCCTGCGCGCCAAGCTGTCGAAGGCGATGTACTCCGACAACGTGCAGAAGCCGACGGCCGAGGAGCTCGACGAGGCGCACCACCACGCCGATCACGAGCACGAGCTCCAGGCCGGCCTCGACCACGCGGTCGACGGCCACCAGTTCGACGGCCACCACGCCGTCGACGGCGAGGAGCTCCGCTCGCACTGAGCGGCACGAGACACCACGCAACCCAGATCAGGGCCCGGACCAGCGATGGCCGGGCCCTGATCTGTCGAGGAGGATCCACTGAGCACGGTTAGCTTCGGTCTCGACACCTTCGGCGACGTCACCGTCGACCAGCGCGGCGACCGGCTCTCCCACGCGCAGGTGCTGCGCAACACCGTCGAGCAGGCCGTGCTGGCCGACTCGGTGGGCGTCGACGCGTTCGGCGTCGGTGAGCACCACCGTGACGACTACGCGGTCTCCGCGCCGGAGATCGTGCTGGCGGCCGCCGCGTCGCGCACCGAGCGGATCCTGCTCGGCACCGCGGTCACTGTGCTCTCCTCCGACGACCCGGTGCGGGTCTTCGAGAAGTTCGCCACCCTCGACGCCATCTCGTCGGGCCGGGCCGAGATCACCCTGGGTCGCGGCTCGTTCACCGAGTCGTTCCCGTTGTTCGGTTTCGACCTGGCCGACTACGAGGTGCTCTTCGAGGAGAAGCTCGACCTGCTCCACGCCCTCCTGGCCGAGACCCCGGTCTCGTGGTCGGGACGCACCCGACCGCCCCTGGTCGACGCCGACGTCTACCCGAAGACGGACTCCGGCCGGCTCTCGACCTGGATCGGTGTGGGCGGGTCCCCGGAGTCGGTGGTGCGTGCGGCCAGGTACGGCATCCCGATGATGCTCGCGATCATCGGTGGCGAGCCCGGCCGCTTCGCGCCGTACGCCGATCTCTACCGGCGGGCGCTCACCGAGCTCGGCAAGGAGGTGCTGCCGGTCGCCGTGCACTCCCCCGGCTTCGTCGCCGACACCGACGCCGAGGCACGCGAGCGACTCTTCCCGCACTTCAAGGTCAACCGAGACCGCATCGGGCGTGAGCGCGGCTGGCCGCCGGCCACCCGCGAGGACTTCGAGGCCGAGGCCGACCACGGCGCGCTGTTCGTGGGCGCACCCGAAACGGTCGCCGCCAAGATCGACGACACCGTGCGCACCCTCGGCCTCTCACGCTTCGATCTGAAGTACAGCAACGGCCCGCTCCCGCACGAGCAGCTGATGCACGCCATCGCGCTGTACGGCGACGAGGTCATCCCACGCGTCCGCGAGCTGCTCGAGGCCTGACCTTTGGCTCAGGAGAGGGCCGAGCCGGCCTTCCAGTCGGGGAACGTCGCGTTCCAGTCACCGTAACCGTTGGTCAGCGTCATCGGGCGGTCGGTGCCGGTGTACTCGACCACGTCGCCGCGCTTGGAGCGGTCGTAGAGCCACTTCGCGTCGGCGGTGCTCATGCCGGTGCAGCCGTGGCTGACGTTGGCCTGACCCTGCGAGCCCACCGACCACGGGGCGGCGTGCAGGAACTCGCCGGAGTAGGTCACCCGCATGGCGTACTCGACGTCGTCGAGGTCGTAGCCCTCGGCGCTGTCGTTGGCGATGCCGATGGTCTCGGAGTTCATCCGGCGGCTGCGGAACTTCTCCATGATCACCTTGACGCCGGAACGGGTCGTGAACCCCGCCTTGCCGGTGGTGATCGGCGTTGTCTTGGCCAGCGCGCCGTTGATGAAGGTCTGCATCTGGTGGGTCTGCGCGTTGACCTTGCTGATCACCGCGTCGCCGACGGTGAAGCCGACCTGGCGGCTCTCCTGGCCGTAGACACCGCCGCCTGCCGGCACGCTGTTGACGTCGACATCGACGGTGACGTCGGTGCCGGCCTGCCAGTAGGTGCGCGGGCGCCAGTGCACCTCCTGGTCGCTCAGCCAGTGCCAGGCACCAGGCTGTGCGGGGGTGCTCTTGACCGACATGTGCTTCTCGAACGCGGCCTTGTCGGTCACCGCGACGTCGAAGGTGATGATCACGGGCATGCCGACGCCGACCGTCTCGCCCTGCAGGGGCGCGACCGACGGGTAGGTCTGCTGGTCGAGTGTCAGCTCCTGGGTGGCAGCGGTGGCGCGCACCTTTTGGGTGGAGCCGTCGCCGCGCTCAGCGAGGCCGGTCGCGGTGTAGGTGGTGCCTGGCTCGAGGCGACCGGTGGCTGTCCAGGACAGGCCGTCCGCGCCGACCTGGCCCTCGAGCGGCCCGTCGGGCGAGGAGACCTTGAGCTTGCGCAGGGTGCCCTGCTCGGCGGTGAAGACGAGACCCTGGTCGATGGCCAGCCCGGTCTTCTGGGCGGCGGCGAGCTTCACCTTCGGCGCAGCTGGAGTCGAGGGTGCCGACGAGGATGACGAGTCGTCGGGCTCGCTGCCCGTCAACGTGTCGGCCGCGTCGCAGGCGGCAAGACCCGTCGCTGTGGCGAGGGCGATCACTGCCACCACGAGACGGCGGCGGCGCGAGACGGATGCGGACATGCGTGTGGTTCCCCCCAGAAGGCGATCGCGAATCGATGCCAGAGTAACCCGGCACCCCACGATCCCCCTGATCCGCGGCCGTGGGGTCGCACACGCCGCAGGGACGGCGTACGGGCTCAGTGGGCGTGCTCGCCGCGGTAGTACTCGAAAATCCAGCCACTCAGTGCGACGGCGCCCAGCGTGAAGCCGAGGATGACCATCCACCACGCGCTCATGGCGGTGCCGAAGACGACCACGGCAAGCGTCAGCCCGCACCACAACGGCCACCAGGAGTACGGCGGGAAGAAGCCCAGCTCGCCGGCGCCATCGGAGATCTCGGCGTCCTTGCGGTCCTCGGGACGCGGCTCCATCTTCGCGGCGTGGAAGCCGAGGTAGAGCGAGACCATCAGGGTCAGCAGCGTCGCCATCGTGAGCGCGGACGTGCCGGTCCAGTCGCCGGTGATCACCCAGTAGGACGGGCTGACCAGCACCAAGAAGATGGTCGTGATGATGAAGATCCAGGCTTCCACCTTCATCAGGCGCGCCCCTCCCCGTTGTCGGTGTCGATGTCGCGCTCGGTGCGTTCCTCGAGCATCTCCCTGCGCCCGTCGACGTCTGGGGCGTCGGCCGGACGGCCCTGCCGCTCGGCGTCGTTGACGTCGAGCTCCATGAGCGCCACCTCGGGGTGGTGCAGGTCGAAGGCCGGTGACTCGGATCGGATCCGCGGCAGCGTCACGAAGTTGTGGCGCGGCGGCGGGCTGGACGTGGCCCACTCGAGTGAGCGACCCCAGCCCCACGGGTCATCGACATTGACCAGTGGCGAGTTGCGCGACTGGTAGACGTTGTAGAGGAACGGCAACGTGGAGGCACCCAGCAGGAACGCACCGATCGTGGAGACCTGGTTGAGCGTGGTGAAGCCGTCGGCGGGCAGGTAGTCGGCGATACGTCGCGGCATGCCCTCGACGCCCAGCCAGTGCTGCACGAGGAACGTGGTGTGGAAGCCGACGAACAGCAGCCAGAAGTGCACCTTGCCGAGGCGCTCGTCGAGCATCCGCCCGGTCATCTTCGGCCACCAGAAGTAGAAGCCGGCGAACATCGCGAACACCACCGTGCCGAACACGACGTAGTGGAAGTGCGCGACCACGAAGTAGGAGTCGGAGACGTGGAAGTCGAGCGGCGGGCTGGCCAGGATGACGCCGGTCAGGCCACCGAAGAGGAACGTCGTCAGGAAGCCGATCGACCACAGCATGGGGGTGTCGAAGGACAGAGATCCCCCCCACATCGTGCCTATCCAGTTGAAGAACTTGACACCGGTGGGTACGGCGATCAGGAAGGTCATGCCGGAGAAGAACGGCAGGTCGACGGCACCGGTGACGAACATGTGGTGGGCCCACACGGCGATCGAGAGGATCGCGATGCCGAGCGTGGCGCCGACCAGGCCGACGTAGCCGAAGATCGGCTTGCGGCTGAAGACAGGCAGGATCTCGGAGACGATGCCGAAGAACGGCAGCGCGATGATGTAGACCTCCGGGTGACCGAAGAACCAAAACAGGTGCTGCCACAGGATCGGGCCGCCAGTGGCGGTGTCGAAGACGTGGGCGCCGAACAGCCGGTCGGCCTCCAGCGAGAGCAGCGCGCCGGCGAGGATCGGGAACGCGATCAGCACGAGCAGGCTGGTGACCAGGGTGTTCCAGACGAAAATCGGCATCCGGAACATGGTCATGCCGGGCGCGCGCATGCAGATGATCGTGGTGATGAAGTTGACCGCGCCGAGGATGGTGCCGAGGCCGGCCATCCACAGACCCATGATCCAGAGGTCACCACCGACGCCCGGCGAGTGCACGGCACCGGAGAGCGGTGTGTAGGCGAACCAGCCGAAGCTCGCCGCGCCCGTGGGGGTGAGGAAGCCGGAGCCGGCGATCAGCCCGCCGAAGAGGAACAGCCAGTAGCTGAGCATGTTCAGCCGCGGGAACGCCACGTCGGGCGCGCCGATCTGCAGCGGCATGATCGCGTTGCCGAAACCGAAGAACAGCGGCGTCGCGAAGAGCAGCAGCATGATCGTGCCGTGCATGGTGAAGAGCTGGTTGTAGAGCTCGTCGTTGACGACCTGCTGGCCCGGGAAGGCCAGCTCGGAGCGGATCAGCATGGCCATCAGGCCGGCCGCGAGGAACCAGGCGAACGACGTACCGAGGTAGAGCTTGCCGATCAGCTTGTGGTCGGTCGTGGTGAGCAGGCGAACCACCTGCTGGCCGAGCGGCTTGCGGGCGGGGGCACCAGTGCCCACGCGGGCGTCTGTGGTGGTCACTCGCTGCCTCCTTCTGCGTCGTCGAGGCCAGCCTGGGTGCGCGCGTCGGCGCCACCGAGCAGCGGCTGGTCAGCGATGAATCCCTTGTCGGCCAGGCCGTCCAGGTAGCTGGCGTAGTCAGCCTCGCTGACCACCTTGACGTCGAAGAGCATCTTCGAGTGATAGGTGCCGCACAGCTCGTAGCACCTGCCCTGGTAGTCGCCGATCTTGTTGGGCGTCACCTGGAACTGGTTGATGCGGCCCGGGATGACGTCCATCTTGAACAAGAAGGCGTCGACGCCGAAGTCGTGGTTCACGTCGGGCGACTGCAGGTTGAACTGCACGGTCTGGTCGACGGGCAGCACCAGCGTCGGGATGTAGCTCGCGGTGCCGGCGGTGTAGGGCGTGCGGCCGTCCGCGCCCTGCTCGGTGTAGTTGAAGGTCCACGACCACTTCTGGCCCACGACGTCGACGGTGAGGTCGGGGTCGGGGTCGAGTGCGACCAGCTTGTTCTGGACGTCGACGGTCCAGTAGAAGAACACGACGACCATCATGATCGGCGCGATCGTGTAGAAGATCTCGAGCGGCAGGTTGTAGCGCGTCTGCACCGGGACCTCGTCGGCGTGGCGGCGACGGAAGCGCCAGACGGTGTAGAAGATCAGCCCCCAGACGATGATGCCGGTGGCCATCGCGGCCACCCACGACCACTGCCAGAGCTCGAGCGTGTAGGGCGCCTGCTCGGTCGCCGGATCGGGCATCGCCAGGTTGGCCCACTGGTCACGGTCGAACGCGTCGCCGCAACTGGTGAGGGTCATCAGGGCGAGTCCGAGCACTGTCGCAGTCGCGGCCCTCTTACGGGCCGTTCCTGCACGCTGCGGGAGTTGCAGACCCACGAACGAGCCTCTCTCTCGGTCCAACACGTATGGCTTGAAGACTATCCGAATCGGCACCGCCGATGGCGGGCGGGTGGCCCGGTAGGTTCGGCGTGTGACCTTTCCCGCCCGGGACGCGAACTCCCCCACCGCGGGACCGGCGTACGCCGATCTGGATGCCGCGTCGTCGGAGCCCATGCACCCGGCCGCGCGCGAGGTGCTGATGTCGGCGATCGACCAGGGGTACGCCGATCCGCGTCGCCTCCACCACGGCGCCCGGACGGCCCGGCTGCTCCTCGACAATGCTCGCGAGGTCGTGGCCTCGAGCCTCGGCGTACGCACGGGCGAGGTGACGTTCACGTCCAGCGGCACCGACGCCGTGCACCGCGGGCTGCTGGGCCTGATGCGCGGTCGTGAACGAGCGGGCCACACCCTCGTGCACTCGGCCGTCGAGCACTCGGCGGTGCTGCACGCGGCTCGCTGGGCGCAGGCGCCCACCCTCGCCGTTCGCGTGACGACGCACGGATTGATCACACCCGAGGCAGTGCAGGAGGCACTTTCCGCCGGCGACGAGCCGGTCGGCGTGCTCGCGGTGCAGCACGCCAACCACGAGGTCGGCACCGTGCAGCCGGTCGCCGAGATCGCCGCGGCCACTGACATCCCGATGTTCGTCGACGCGTGCGCGTCGACGGGTCGGCTGCCCCTGCCCGACGGCTGGGCGGTCGCGGCCGCTTCGGCACACAAATGGGGTGGGCCGGCCGGGGTCGGCGTGCTGCTGGTGCGCACCGGCGCGCGCTGGCGCAACGCCTTCCCCGCGGACGACCGGGTCGACGAGCGCAGCAGCGGCTTCGAGAACGTGCCGGCCGCGCTGGCCGCCGCCGCCGCGCTACAGGCCGTGGTCGAGGAGAGCGCCGAGCGCGGCGCCCGCGAGTTCGCGATGGTCGAGCGCATCCGGCACGCCGTCGCCCGGCTGCCCGACGTGGAGGTGGTCGGCGACCCGGTCCTGCGGCTCCCCCACCTCGTCACGTTCTCCTGCCTGTACGTCGACGGCGAGGCGCTCGTGCACGAGCTCGACCGACGCGGCTTCGGGGTCGCCAGCGGGTCGGCCTGCACGGCCTCCACGCTGGAGCCGTCGCACGTCCTTGCAGCGATGGGCGTGCTCACCCACGGCAACGTCCGCCTCGCCGTGGGTCGCAGCACCACCGACGACGACGTGTCGGCGTTCCTGGCAGCCCTGCCCGACGTCGTCACCGAGCTACGGGCGCGGGTCGGGCTGTGACGCCCGATGTCGAGCTCGACTGCCGAGGCCTCTTGTGCCCGATGCCCGTCATCGAGCTCGCGCGCCACATCACCGACGTGGAGGTAGGCGCAGTGATCGCCGTCGTGACCCGCGACCCGGCGGCCCGCATCGACGTGCCGGCGTGGTGTCGCATGCGCGGTCACGAGTACGTCGGCGAGGATGCCGCAAGCGACGGCGAACCGCGCTACGTGGTGCGACGCAGCGCTTAGGCGTGGATCGTCTTGAGGTGCGGCTCGAAGTCGGCCGCGACCTTCTCGCCGTACGTGTCGGCGCAGCGCTTGAGCAGGTCCGCGCGGGACAGGACGTACTCCTGTGTGCCGACCTGCTCGACGACGTAGACGGCAACGAGGCAGCCGAGCTGGGCGGCGCGTTCGTGGTCGAGGCCCCAGGCGAGCGCAGCAAGGAAGCCTGCCCTGAAGGCGTCTCCGACACCGGTCGGCTCGACCTTCTCGATCTCGGGCACGGCGCCCACGCTGATCGAATCGCGGCCGCGGGCGTCGATGCGCACACCGTCGGGGCCGAGCGTCACGACCCAGGTGCCGACGCGGTCGAGCACCTCGTCGGCGCTCCAGCCGGTCTTCTGCGTGATCAGCGAAGCCTCGTACTCGTTGGAGAACAAGATGTCGGCACCGTCGATGAGCTGACGGATGAGGGCGCCGTCGCCGAAGGCGAGCTGCTGGGACGGGTCGGCCACGAAGCGGTAGCCGCGCGCACGGCACTCGTCGGTGTGACGGAGCATGCCGTCGGGGTCGTCGGGGCCGATCAGCACGAAGTCGCTGGGACCGACACGGTCGATGATCGGCTTGAGCTCGATCTGGCGGGACTCGCTCATCGCGCCGGGGTAGAACGACGCGATCTGCGCCATCGACTGGTCGTTGGTGCACACGAAGCGGGCGGTGTGCTTGGTCTCGGAGACGTGCACCGAGTCGCAGTCGACGTTGTGCCGCTCGAGCCAGGCGCGGTATTCAGCGAAGTCCTCGCCGACGGCGCCGACGAGCACCGGATTGAGGCCCAGGTTGCCGAGGCCGAAGCAGATGTTGGCGGCGCAGCCGCCGCGGCGTACGTCGAGATCGTCGACGAGGAAGGAGACCGACAGCTTGTCGAGCTGGTCGACGACCAGCGAGTCGGAGAACTTGCCCGCAAAGGACATCAGGTGGTCTGTGGCGATGGATCCCGCGATGAGCAGCGACATGTGCCGAGACCCTACCTGCGGGGACTGCTAGGAGTACCAATCGGTAACGCCTACCGTCGAGGACATGGCGACCCCCACCCCCCGCACCTCACGCGTGTACGACGAGCTGTCGACGCCCGCCCAGATGCGCGACGACGCCCGGGTCGTCGTCTCCAACCTGCGCCTCGAGCGCGCCGCCAGGGCCGCCACCCAGCAGCCGCCGAGCCTGCGCTTCGAGGACTTCCCGCGCGACATCGCCAAGCGCGAGATCTCGGTCAGCAAGGCTGCCACCCGGCTTGCCAACGCGCTGCACCTTCACCTCGACTGACGCCCACGACGCACGAGAGCCCCCGACCTGCTGGTCGGGGGCTCTTTGCTGTGAGGACGCCGCTTGTCGCCTCACCGGGTCTCGACACGCGCATTCGCGACTTCGCAAGCTCAGTCGCGGCGCTCGCTCGACCACCATCGACGAGTCCGCTGGCGCGTCCTCGTCAGTGGAACGAGTCACCGCAGGCGCAGGAGCCGCCGGCGTTGGGATTGTCGATGGTGAAGCCCTGCTTCTCGATGGTGTCGACGAAGTCGATCATGGCGCCGTTGAGGTAGGGGGTGCTCATCCGGTCGACGACCACGGACACGCCGTCGAAGTCGGTCACGACGTCGCCGTCGAGGGTGCGCTCGTCGAAGAAGAGCTGGTAGCGCAGACCGGAGCAGCCGCCGGGCTGCACCGAGATGCGCAGTGCGAGGTCGTCACGACCCTCCTGCGCGAGAAGGCTCTGGACCTTGTCTGCGGCCACCGGGCTCAGGTTGATCTGGTCGGTGCGACGCTCTTCAGTGGTCTCGAGCTGCTCGGTCATGTGATCTCCCTGGGTGGTCTGAGGGTGGTGCGGTGTTACAGGTTCCAATGGTCGCACATGTGGGGTTATTCCCCGAGTCGACCGGACTACGCGGGCGACCGGGGCGACCAGGTGCGGGCGACCCGCTCGGCGAGGTCGGCCAGGGCGCCGTGCGGGTCGGCGAACGAGCGCTCCTCCCCCACCAGGTCGATCATGCCGTAGGCCGACTCGACGCCCAGCGTCCGCATCTCGCGGGAGCCGACGGAGACCTGGCCGGCGAGGGCGATGCACGGCCGGAGCGCAGCACCGGCGACCTCGGCGACGCCGTACGGCACCTTGCCGGAGCCGCTGGAGAAGTCGAACGCGCCCTCGCCGGTGATCACCAGGTCGGCGGTGCGGGCGCGGTCGGCCAGGCCGACCCGCTCGACGACCATGCCGATGCCCGGCTCGCGCGTGGCCCCCAGCAGGAGCAGCCCGAAGCCGAGTCCGCCTGCAGCACCGGCGCCTTTCCCGAGCGCCGTACGACGGTCGGTCGCGGCCGCCCACTCCTCCAGCACGCCGTCGACCGCGGGGAGCCGCTCCTCGGGGAGGCCCTTCTGTGGGCCGTAGATCTTGGCCGCGCCGAACAGGCCGGTGAGTGGGTTGTCGACGTCGCTGGCCGCCACCAGCGTCAGGCCCTCGACAGCCGCGCGAGCGGGCGCCAGGTCGACCTCCGACACGCCCTTCAGACCGGCGCAGCCCCCGTCGAGCGGCCGGTCGGCGGTCGCCCCGAGGGCCGCGAGCAGGCCGGCGCCGCCGTCGGTCGTGCCAGAGCCACCGAGCCCGACGATGATCGTCGACGCGCCGGCGTCGCGGGCGGCCAGCAGCAGTTCGCCCACGCCGTACGTCGAAGCGCCTTCGGGGTCGCCAGCCTCCTTCGTGAGGTGGAGACCGCAGGCCTGGGCGCTCTCGACGTACGCCGTGTCGCCGACGACCAGCACGGTCGCGGGCACGGGGTCGGCGTACGGCCCGCGGACCGTCACCGCGGTGAGCTCCCCGTCCATCGACGTGTGCAGGACGTCGACGAAACCAGGCCCGCCGTCGGACATCGGCGCGAGGTCGAGGTCGTCGTCCGGCGCTCGTCGCGCCCACCCCGCCGCGATCGCGGTGGCGGCTTCGCGCGCGGTCAGCGTGCCGGCGAACTTGTCGGGGGCGATCAGCACTCGCATCCACCCATCCTCCCTGACGATTCAGATGCGCCCGCTCACCGGCCCGCATAGGCTTCCACCACGATGACGCACCCGACGATGAGCAAGCCCTCGATCAGGGCCGATGTGCCCACCGGCGTGATGATCCGGCCGATGACGGCGGCCGACGTGCCGGTCGCCGAGCGGCTCTCCGCCGAGGCGTTCCTCGCCGTCGATCTCGCGAACCCGCGGCCGGACACCGGCCCGCCGGAGCTGCGCTCGGAGTCGCGCGGCGAGCTGTGGGTGACCCGCACGCTGCGGTTCCTGGAGACCGACGCTGCGGGCTGCTGGGTGGCCGAGCGTGATGGCGAGGTCCTCGGTTTTGCGACGTCGTTCCGTCGGGACACCACCTGGTTCCTCGCGACGTACGCCGTCCGGACCGACCTGCAGGGCCAGGGCCTCGGCAAGGCGCTCCTCGCGATCGCACTCGACCACAGCCGCGGTTCGCTGCGCGGCATGCTCAGCGCGTCCGACGACCCGCGTGCCGTCCGCCGCTACCGGCTCGCCGGCTTCGACCTGCACCCGCAGATGTACCTCTCCGGTGAGGTCGACCGCCATGTCCTGCCGGCCGTCGAGCGCGTGCGCGACGCGACGCCCGGCGACATCTCGATGATGGACTCGGTCGACCGCGCGACTCGCGGTGCCGCGCACGGGTCGGACCACGAGTACCTCATGGAGACGTGCCGGGCGATCATCGTCGACCACCGGATGGGTGAGGGCTACGCGTATTTCGACGACCGCGGGCTCGCGCTGCTGGCGGCGACAACGCGCGGCACCGCCACCGACCTACTGTGGGCGGCGCTCGCGGAGACCGATGGCGAGACGTCGATCCACCACGTCACCGCCGCCAACCAGTGGGCCATCGACGTCGGCATGACGGCCGGCCTGTCGCTGCGCACCCGCGGCTTCCTCGGCGTGCGCGGCATGAAGCCGCCCGCGCCGTACATCCACCATGGCTCGCTGCTGTAGATCAGTTCAGTCGCGGTGTGACTTGCCCGGCAGGTCCAGCATCCGCTGGAGCGCGACCTTTGCGTCGACCTCGGTCTGCGGGTCGACCTCGATGACGTTGACGATGTTGCCGGCGACCAGTGACTCCATCGCCCACACAAAGTGCGGCAGGTCGATGCGGTTCATCGTCGAGCAGTAGCAGACGTTGCGGTCGAGGAAGACGATGGACTTGTCGGGGTGCGCGTCAGCCAGCCGCTTGACGAGGTTGAGCTCGGTGCCGATCGCCCAGGTGGTGCCCGGCTCGGCTGCCTCGATGGTCTTGATGATGAACTCGGTCGACCCGACCAGGTCAGCCTTGAGCACGACCTCGTGGGTGCACTCGGGGTGAACGAGGATGTTGATGCCCGGATGCTTTTCGCGCAGCTGGTCGACGACGTCGGGCGAGAAGCGGCCGTGCACCGAGCAGTGGCCCTTCCAGAGGATCATCTTCGCCGCGCGCAACTGGTCGGGCGTGAGTCCGCCCGACGGCTGGTGGGGGTCCCAGACGACGCAGCTCTCCAGGGCAATGCCCATCTTGAGGACGGCGGTGTTGCGGCCGAGGTGCTGGTCGGGGAAGAAGAGCACCTTCGCGCCGTCCTTCTGGTCGAAGGCCCACTCGAGGGCGACGTCGGCATTGGACGACGTACACACGACACCGCCGTTGCGGCCGCAGAACGCCTTGATGTCGGCCGAGGAGTTCATGTAGGTGACGGGCACGACGCTGTCCTGCACGCCTGCGTCGGCCAGCGCGTCCCAGGCGTCCTCGACCTGGCCGAGGCGGGCCATGTCGGCCATCGAGCAGCCGGCGGCGAGGTCGGGCAGCACGACCTTCTGCTCCGGCCCGGTGAGGATGTCGGCCGACTCGGCCATGAAGTGCACGCCGCAGAACACGATGAACTCGGCCTCGGGCCGGTCGGCCGCGTCGCGCGCGAGCTTGAAGGAGTCGCCGGTGACGTCGGCGAACTCGATGACCTCGTCGCGCTGGTAGTGGTGGCCGAGCACGAACACCCGCTCCCCCAGCGCCGCCTTGGCCGCGCGCGCCCGCGCGACCAGGTCGGGGTCGGAGGCAGAAGGCAGGTCGCCGGGGCACTCGACGCCACGCTCGGCGGAGAGGTCGCGGCCGCGGCCCAGCGGGAGCAGCGGGAGGTCGACGGTGGTCATGTCCCAATCCTAGGGCGGAGGGGATGAGACAAGCCGCCCGCCCGGGACGTCATCCGGATCGTGGAAGGGGGTCGACGGTCCGTATGACGTCGTCGGGCGCCTGGGCTCAGGCCGCACCGGAAAGACCGCCCGCTCGCAGCGCGGCCTCGATCTGGGCGAAGAAGTCGTCGGGCTGGAGACGGAGGCCGAGGAGCGGCAGGCGCAGCACCGTGTCACCGTCGATCGCCAGCGCGTTCTGGCGCAGCGCATCGCCCACGACGTTCTCCGCCCAGGCATGATGAATGCCGTCGACCTCGACGACCACCCGGTACGCCGGCCAGTAGAGGTCGAGGTAGTAGCGATGCCGGTGGTCTCGGCGCAGCACCTGCCGTGCAGGAGCCGGCAGCCCCCGTCGGCGAAGTTCGCCGGCGAGGTCGATCTCGCCCACCGCCGCGTCTGCCGGATGTCGTAGCGCCGGTCACGACGGATGCGTGCGCCGCGAGGCACGCTCACCCGGACCCGCCGCTCCTCATAGCGCCCGAGCCCACTGGCGACGAGTGCTGACTCACCGTCCAGGCAGGCACGCGGGCCACCCTGAAACACGGCCACCCACCTGTGGCCGACCGCGTCGACGACCGCGTTGTGCAGGGCCACCGACCGGTCTCCCGCGCGTTGCCATCGTCTGGCCCGCAGCTGACCGGCCACCCCCCACCTGGTGATGCCCAGCGCGTAGAGCTGTCGCCGCGACACGATCGACCCCTGCGCCTGCGCCAGCGCTCGAGCGGCCACGAAGCGGGCGTCGTCGAGGTCGGGTGAGCCAGGCATGCACTCACCGTGGCCGTTCCCGCTGCGCCGTACCACCCCACCCTCGCGACCTGTGGAAGACCAAACGTCAGGAGGTCATCCGAATCGTGGAAGCGGGTCCACGGTTCGTATGACGTTGCGCGGGGAGTCAGGGGCGGGGCAGGGTGAAGTGCACGGTGGCGCCTCCGCCGGGGGTCTCGTCGAGCCAGATCCGGCCCTGGTGTGCCTTGACGATGCGTCGGGCCGTGGTGAGGCCGAGTCCGGTGCCGGGCACCGACTTGTCGAGACGGGCGAGCGGTTCGAAGACGCGGGCGCGTTCGGCCTCGGGAACGCCGACACCCGAGTCGGCGACGGAGATCGTCCAGGCGTCGGCGTCCTCGGAGGCGGAGACGACCACCCGTACGGGGCGGTCTGGATGGACGAACTTCACGGCGTTGTCGAGGAGGTTGGCCACCGCCACCTGGAGCTGGTCTGGGTCGGCGATCACGGTCGGCAGCGTGCCGATCTCGACGAGCGACCGGTCGACCGACTCGGGGAGTACGCCGAGGGCGACCTCGACCAGATGAGCCACCGCGACATCGCGCTTGGCGGGCGTGCTGCCCTGGCGCGCGAAGGACAGCAGGTCGTCGATCATGTCCTTCATCCGCTGGGCGCCGCGCTCGGCGCGGGAGACCATCGAGATGAGCAGTGCGTCATCGGGGTCGATGTTGTCCTGCGCGATCTCGAGCGACATCGCGACGGCGGCGAGCGGGTTCTTGAGGTCGTGGCTGACGGTGCCGGCGAAGTCGGCCAGGCCATCCTGCGCGACAGCCAGCGCCTCGGTCGCCTCGAAGAGCCGGCGCGACGCAAGCTCGAGCTCGAACACGCCGACCACCCGATCGGCCAGGAGGTCCAGGTCGTCGGCCTGCCGGTCGACCTCGTGCGGTTGCTCGTCGAAGACGCACAGCACGCCGAACCGCACGCCGTCAGGCGTGGTCAGTGGATGGGCCGCGCTGAAACGGATGGCGGCACGCTCGCCGTTGACGAACACGCTCGTCGCGAAGCGGGGATCGGCAGCCGTGTCGGGGGTTACGAACGGGCCCTCGTCCAGGAGGGATGACGTCAGTACGGCGCCGGCCGCAGCCTCCTGCACATCGTCGAGCCCGAACGACGCAACGCCGTAGGGCCCGGCGTCGGTGAGCACAGTGATGGCCGCCATCGGCACTCCACAGATCCGCGCGGCCAGCTCGGCAAGCGCGTTCAGCTCCGCTCGCTTGGGCTGCTGCAGGAGGTGATACTCCTCCACGGCAGCGCTGCGTTGATGCCCCTTGGTCACAAACCCGGAGCATCCCACACGGCAAGCCACCTGTGCAGGTCCTTCTCGAAAGGCAGCTCCGCCTGGAGGTGGTCACGCACGGTGATCTCGAGCAGGTTGTCGCGCCGCTGCTCCCCCGCCGACAGCCCGGGCACCGGCGCGAAGGCGTAGAACGTCCCCTGCTTGTAGAGGTAGACCAGCCCGAACGTGCGGCCGGCCGCATCGCGAAACGGCACCAGCGTGCAGAGCAGGCCGCCCCCGAACCCCTGCGCCTCGACGGTCGAGTTGACGGCATGGAGGTCGGTGCACAAACCGGCCATGTCGTCGGCAGCACCGGTGACCTCGAGCCAGGTGAAGCCGAACGAGTCGGTGGTGGTCGTAACCGTGGGTGCTTCGGAGTCCTCGTCGATGAGGGCGACCACCTCGGCCTGCGCCTGGGCAAACGCCGCTCCCGTGGCCGCGCGGTAGCACACGGCCCCGCTCCCGGCGGGCATGAAGCCGGCAGCGGTCTGCAGGGTGATCGCCGCACTCGGGATGAGGAACAACGAGTCGAGGTTGGGACCCTTGATCCGGTGCCGACCGGTCACCGCGTCCCACAGGCGCACGAATCAGCCCGTCGTGCGGCCGAGCTCGGCCTCGATCTTGGCGAGCTGCTCGAGGCGCTGCTCGAGCGACGGGTGGGTGGACGTGATCGCCTTCCAGCTGACACCGCTGATCGCGGGGGCGATGAAGAACGCGTTCATCGCGGCGCTCGAACGCAGATCCTTCTGCGGGATGGTCGAGATCTCGCCGGTGATCTTCTGCAGCGCCGAGGCCAGGGCCGATGGCTTCATCGTGAGGTACGCCGCGGACCTGTCGGCGCACAGCTCGCGGTAGCGCGAGAGCATCCGCATCAGCACGAAGCTCACGGCGTACACGACGAGGCTGATGACCAGGGCGATGATGAACGCCGGGGCACCGCTGTTGTTGTTGCCGCGACGGGCCACCCCGAAGCCGCCGAACTGCGCACCACGGGTGAGCATGCCCGCGACGATGCCGGCCGAGGAGGCCACCGTCATGACGAGTACGTCGCGGTGGGCGACGTGCGAGAGCTCATGGGCAAGCACGGCCTCCAGCTCCTCGGCGTTGAGCTTGCCGAGGATGCCGGTGGTGACGCAGACAACGGCGCGCTGGGGAGATCGGCCGGTCGCGAACGCGTTGGGGAGCTCCATGTCTGCGACGCCCACCCGCGGCTTGGGCATGTCGGCCAGAGCACAGAGCCGGTCGATCACGGCGTGCAGCTCGGGCGCCTCCTCGGGGGTCACCTCGCGGGCGCGCATCGCTCGCATGGCGACCTTGTCGGAGCTCCACCACTGGTAGAAAGCCACGCCGATGCCGGCGAGGCCGATGAAGAGGGCAGCGCTCGAGAACTGGTACATCAAGACCACGACGAGGCCGACGAACAGCGCACCGAGCAGGAACATCACCGCCGTCATCCGGAAGGTGAGCCCGGCATCCTTGATGAAACGGGTTCTTGCCATTTCAGCCGGGGATCAGGCCGTCGTCGGAGAGGAGCTGGCGGACCTCGTCGATGGTGGCGTCGGACGGCGGCAGGATCAGGTCGGACTCGTCGAGGCTCTCGGCTTCGTGCGGCACACCGGCAGTGCGTACGCCGTCGAGCAGCGCGTCCAAAGCCGTGCGGAACGACTCCTCGTCACCGGACTCGACAGCTGCTTCTACGGCTGAGTCGAGCTTGTTGAGACGCTCGAGGGCAACATCTGCGAGGTCGAACTGGCCCTCGCCGAGGATCCGGACGATCATGCCGGGCCCCCTTCGCTGGTCTCGCGCTCCACCTGCTTCTCCTCGTCCTTGAGGATGTCGCCGTCGCCCGCCTCGATGGCCTGCGGGGCCGACTTCGCCTTCAGCCGGGCCAGCTCGGACTCGACATCGCCCTGCGAGCTCATCGACTCGAGCTCGCGGGCGATGTCGTCGCCGGAGTTGGCCTGGGAGGCGTCGTCGAGGGCGCCGGAGGCGATCAGCTCGTCGATGGCGCCGGCGCGGGCCTGCATCTGGGCGGTCTTGTCCTCGGCCCGCTGGATGGCCATGCCGACGTCGCCCATCTCCTCACCGATGCCCGACATCGCCTCGCCGATGCGCGTCTGGGCCTCGGCGGCGGTGTAGGTCGCCTTGATCGTCTCCTTGCGGGTGCGAAACGACTCGACCTTCGCCTGCAGGCGCTGCTGCGCGAGGGTGAGCTTCTCCTCCTCGCGCTGGAGCTGGGCGTGCTGTGCCTTGAGGTCGTTGATCTGGTTGGTCAGCCCGGACTTGCGGGTCAGGGCCTCGCGGGCGAGGTCCTCGCGGTTCATCCCGATGGCCTTCTCGGCCTGGCCGGAGAGCTTCGCGCTCTGTGCCTCGAGCTGGTTGACCTGGAGCTCCACGCGCTTGCGGCTCGTCGCGACGTCGGCAACGCCGCGGCGTACCTTCGACAGCAGGTCGAGCTGGCGCTGGTAGCTGTAGTCGAGCGTCTCGCGGGGATCTTCCGCGCGGTCGAGGGCCTTGTTGGCCTTCGAGCGGAAGATCAGGCTGATGCGTTGCATGAGGCTCATGAGGTGGCGACCCTCCTGTTTCGTGGTGCCGTCCATCGGCTGGGCCGGTCACTCCTGGTCGTGTTCTCACCCTAGGACCAAACGCAAGCGGGAGCGAACAGGACGGACCGGTAGGCTGAGGGGCCGATTCGACTCCTGTCGTCCAACTCGTTCGTACCCACCGTGAGGCCTGCGTTGTTCCGTCGCTCCAAGTCCGACTCTGCCCCCGCCGCCAGCACCTCACCGGCCGACTCTTCGAGCCGCGGTGCGAAGGGTCGCCCAACGCCCACCCGGAAGGAAGCCGAGGCCGCCAGGAGGGCGCGGGCCAAGACACCGCGCACCCGCAAGGAGGTGGCCGCCGCCCAGCGTGCCAACCGGTCGGAGTCGAGCCAGAAGATGCGCGCGGCGATGAAGTCGGGCGACGAGCGCTACCTCCCGACGCGTGACAAGGGCCCCGAGCGACGGTTCATCCGCGACTACATCGACGCCCGGTTCTCCATCGTCGAGCTGCTCATCCCGATGATGTTGGTGACCCTGGTGCTGGGCTACTCCGGCAGCCTCTACCTCGCCAGCATCGGCAACGTCATCCTGCTCGGCACCCTGGTGCTGGTCATCCTCGACCTGATCTTCCTGCGCATGCGGCTGCGCCGCGAGCTCACCCGACGCTTCCCCGACGCCCCGTTGAAGGGCACCACCTACTACGCCGTCATGCGGGCGCTGCAGATGAAGTTCATGCGGATGCCGAAAGCCCAGGTCAAAATCGGTCAGACGCTGCCCGAGCACTACCGCTGATCGTGACCTCCGACATGGCGGGCGGCCTGCTCGCCGGGGTCGCTGCTGCGGTCCTGTTCGGGCTCGCGGCGGTCGCCCAGGCCCACGCCGTACGACGCGACTCGAGCAACGCGCAGGGCCTGGCCGGGTTCGTCGTCTGGGCCGCGCGCAACCCGTGGATGCTGGCGGTCATCGCGGCGTATCTCGTGGGCTTCCTGCTGCACGCCGTGGCCATCTGGCTGCTCCCCCTCTACCTCGCGCAGGCCAGCATCGCGTTGTCGCTGCCCGTGACGGCGTTCGCGTCCGCGCGGCTCTCCGAACTGCTCTCGGGCCGAGGGTGGCTCGCCGTCGCCGCGGTGACTGCGGGTCTGGTGCTGCTGGCCGTTGGCGCCGGGCCGGCCGGCGACACGATCACCGGCACGGCGTACGCCGTGGGGCTGGTGGTCGGGCTGGTCCTGCTCCTCGGCGTCGGCCTGGTGGCCCGCAGGGCCGGCGCCCTCACGCTCGGCTGGCTGGCCGGTCTCGGCTACGCCGGATCCGCGCTGGCGGTGCGTGGCGTCGACGTGCCGCTCTCGCCGGCGATCGTGGCCGCGGCGCTCACCGTGCCGGCGTTCGGCGTGCTGGCGTTCTGGCTCTACTCGCTTGCCCTCGACCGGTCACTGGTCTCGACGGCCAGCGCGCCGATGATCACCGCGCAGACGTTCGTGCCGGCGCTGGCCGGGCTCGCGTGGCTCGGCGACGGCGTGCGCGACGGGTGGGGTGCGGCCATCGCAGTGGGGCTGCTGCTGGCCACGGTGGGCAGCCTGCTGCTGTCGCGCGATCAGGCGTCGTAGTCGAGCACGACCCGCTCGGAGGTGGGGTGAGACTGGCAGGTCAGCACGTAGCCGCGTTCGAGCTCCTCGGGCTCGAGGGCGTAGTTGACGTCCATCGCGACACTGCCCTCGATGACCTTGGCGCGGCAGGTGCCGCAGACGCCGCCCTTGCACGCGAACGGCACGTCGCTGCGCACTGTCGTGGCCGCCTCGAGCACGCTGGGGCCGTCGGGGCGCAGCGACAGGTCGGTGATCCTGCCGTCGAGCCGGATGGTGACCCTGGCCGCGCCGTCGTCGGTGCCGCTGAGCTCGGTGACCGCAGCCCGGGTCGGGGCTGTGTCCGCGTGGAAGAGCTCGGTGTGGACGCGGGTGACGCCGACGTCGCTCAGCACCGTGCGCAGCTCGTCGACCATCGGCTGCGGGCCGCAGACGAACCAGTCGTCGACGTCGGCCACCGGGACGAAAGCGTCGAGGATCCTGCGCAGCCGCTCGCCGTCGAGACGGCCCGACAACAGCTCGACGTCGGTCTCCTCGCGGCTGAAGACGTGGAGGATCTGGAAGCGCATGGGGTCGGCGTCCTTGAGGTCGTGAACCTCGTCGAGGAACATCACCGACCGAGCCGTGCGGTTGGCGTAGATGAGCGTCACGAAGGAGTCGGGCTCGCCCTCGAGCAGCGCAGCCACGATCGACAGCATCGGGGTGATGCCGGAGCCCGCCGCGATGGCGACGTAGCGCTTGCCGACGGCAGGGTCTGGGGTCACGGTGAAGCGACCCGCGGGCGTCATCACGTCGAGCTGGTCGCCGGGCTTCAGGCCGCCGACGACGCCGTCGCTGAAGACACCGCCCGGCAGTCGCTTGACCCCGATGCGCAGCAGGCCCGAGGAGGGCGACGTACAGATGGAGAAGCTGCGGCGTACGTCGTCGTCACCGCGGATCGTCAGGTGCTGGCCGGCGGTGAAGGCGTACTCGTCGCGCAGGTCGTCGGGCACGTCGAAGGTGATCGCGACGGAGTCGTCGGTGAGCGGCTCGACGCTGCGCACCGCGAGGGGATGGAACAGCGCATGGTGGCGCACCGGGGTGGTCGTCATCAGATCGCCTTGAAGTGGTCGAAGGGCTCGCGGCACGCGTTGCAGATCCACAGCGACTTGCACGCCGTGGATCCGAAGCGGCTCGACTCGCGGGTGTCGGGTGACCCGCACTGCGGGCAGCGCACCGAGAGGGTGAGCGCGGTGACCTGGTCGGCACGCGGGCCGGGAGGCGCGACGCCGTACGCCTCGAGCTTGGCGCGGCCCTCGTCGGTCATCCAGTCGGTGGTCCAGGCGGGCGCGAGCACGAACTCGACCTCCACCTGGCGGTAGCCGGCGTCGCTGAGCTGCTCGACAAGGTCCTGCCGGATCGCCTCCATGGCCGGGCAGCCGGAGTAGGTCGGAGTGATCTGCACGTGCACCCGGCCCATGTCGTCCTCGGTGACGTCGCGCAGGATGCCGAGGTCCTCGATGGTGACCACCGGGATCTCGGGGTCGGGCACGCCGGCCGCGACGGCCCAGGCCCGCGTGCGCGTGGTCACCACGTCGCCCCCGGGTGGGAGCGGGTGAGGTGCTGCATCTCGGCGAGCAGGAAGCCCATCTGCTCGGTGTGCCGGCCCGATCGGCCGCCACCGAGCGCGGGACGTACGTCGGGCACCGTGAGCGTGGCCTCGTCGACGACCGCGCCGATCGTGGAGAGTACGGCGTCGCGCAGGGTCGCCGGATCGACAGCCACCCCGTCGCCGATCAGCGTCGGGTCGATGAACGAGCCGTCGAAGAGCTCCTCGAGGAACGGCCACTCGGCATCGAGCGCGGCCTGCATGCGGGCATGCGACTCGTCGGTGCCGTCGCCGAGGCGCACGACCCAGCGGCCGGCGTGGTCGAGGTGGTAGGCCACCTCCTTGACGGCTTTCGCCGACACCGCCGCGAGGGTCGCGTCGGTGCTGCCGCGCAACGCGGCGTACAGGTGGGACTGCCAGGCCGAAACGATGAGCAACCGAGCCATGGCGACGCCGAAGTCTTCCTGCGAGCGCTCAACGAGGAGGGTGTTGCGGAAGGAGCGCTCGTCGCGGAAGTAGGCGAGGTCGTCCTCGGAGCGGCCGGCGCCCTCGACCTCACCGGCGTAGGCGAGCAGGGACCGCGCCTGGCCGAGCTGGTCGAGGCCGATGTTGGCCAGGGCGACGTCCTCCTCGAGCTGCGGGGCCCGGCTGATCCACCAGCCGAGCCGCTGGGCGTTGACGAGCGCGTCGTCAGCGAGGGCGACGACGTAGTCGAAGAGTCGCCCGGTCAGGACGTCGGCCGAAGGAACGGGGCCCCCGCCGGATTGTTCGCCGGAGGAGCGCAGCGGAGTAGGTGAAGAATCCCGTGGGGTGCTCATAGGTGCTCGACTCCTTCGGGGACGTCATAGAACGTCGGGTGCCGGTAGACCTTGTCGGCCGCCGGGTCGAAGAACGAGTCGCGCTCGTCGGGGCTCGACGCGGAGATCGCCGACGCCGGCACGACCCACACCGAGACGCCTTCCTGGCGGCGGGTGTAGAGGTCGCGGGCGTTGCGCAGCGCCATCTCGGCGTCGGGTGCGTGCAGCGAGCCGACGTGGACGTGGGAGACGCCCCGGCGGGCGCGCACGAAGACCTCCCAGAGGGGCCAGTCGCTCATGCCACGGCCACCAGGCGGGCAGCCTGCTTGGCGGCGTAGGCCGAGGCAGCCTCGCGGGCCCACGCGCCGTCGTTGTGGGCGCCGGTGCGGTGGGCCATCCGCTGCTGGTTGCACGGGCCGTTGCCCTTGATGACCTCGAACAGCTCGGTGAAGTCGATCGGCGAGAAGTCGTAGTGGCCGGTCTCGTCGTTCCACGCGATGGCGTCGTCGGGCAGCGAAAGCCCGAGGACCTCGGCCTGCGGCACGGTCATGTCCACAAACCGCTGGCGCAGGTCGTCGTTGGAGAACCGCTTGATGCCCCACGCCATCGACTGCGCGGAGTTGGG
The DNA here is from genome assembly GCF_023208195.1 of Nocardioides sp. InS609-2. Classification (NCBI taxonomy): domain Bacteria; kingdom Bacillati; phylum Actinomycetota; class Actinomycetes; order Propionibacteriales; family Nocardioidaceae; genus Nocardioides; species Nocardioides sp. InS609-2. Next base: position 882,544 of record NZ_CP060034.1, read on the forward strand.
CGAGTCGTCGTCGGGCGGGCCGAACATCATCAGGCTGGGCAGCCAGTAGCGGTCGACGGCGTCCTGCGCCATCGCCTTCTGCGCCTCGGTGCCGTTGGAGAGCGTGTGCAGGATCTCGAAGCCCTGCCGCTGGTGGAACGACTCCTCCTTGCAGACCCGCACCATGGCGCGGGCGTAGGGGCCGTAGGAGCAGCGGCACAGCGGCACCTGGTTGACGATCGCGGCACCGTCGACGAGCCAGCCGATCGCGCCCATGTCGGCCCAGGTGAGCGTCGGGTAGTTGAAAATCGAGGAGTACTTCTGGCGACCGTCGTGCAGCTGGTCGAGCAGGTCGGCGCGGTCGACGCCGAGCGTCTCGGCCGCGGCGTACAGGTAGAGACCGTGGCCGGCCTCGTCCTGCACCTTGGCCATCAGGATGGCCTTGCGGCGCAGGCTCGGCGCGCGGCTGATCCAGTTGCCCTCGGGCTGCATGCCGATGATCTCGGAGTGCGCGTGCTGGGCGATCTGGCGGATCAGGGTCTTGCGGTAGGCCTCCGGCATGGCGTCGCGCGGCTCGACCCGGCCTTCGGTGGCGAGGAGCTCGTCGAAGCCCTCAGGAGCGTCTGTCGCAGCTCCCCGGCCCGGATCATCGGACGGGGTGCCGAAGTCATTTCCATACACACCAAGAAGATACCAGTTTGTGACAGAGATGCGTAGTTGCGACGCCGTTCTGTAATGCTCGGGTGGGCAGGGCAGGATGGTCGTCATGACTACTCCCGGCCCCGACGTCTCGGTGCGAGTCGCGTGGGCCGACGACGCGGCCGCGATCGCCGCCGTACAGCTGCGCGCGTGGCCCGAGATGTACGCCGGCCTCGTGCCGGCCGAGGCGATGCCGACCGACCTCGAGCCACTGGCCGCCGCGTGGCGCGATGCCCTGGCCAAGCCGGCCGATGCCCGCAACCGCGTGCTCGTCGCCCTGGAGCGCAACCGCGTGCTGGGCTTCGTGCTCACCTCCCCCGCGAGCGACCCCGACTGCAACCCGATCTCCGACGGCGAGCTTTCGGAGATCACCGTCGAGCCCACCGAGCGCGGCAAGGGCCACGGCTCGCGGCTTCTGCAGGCGGCGGTCGACACCCTCGTCGCCGACCGGTTCACCAGAGCCACGTCGTGGGTCGTCGCCAGCGATGACGCCGTACGGAAGTTCCTCACCGACGCCGGCTGGGCCCCCGACTCTGCGCACCGCGAGCTCGACCTCGACGGCAGTGGCATCACCACCGTCAAGCAGGTCCGCCTGCACACCGCTCTCGCTTGATTTTCGCGGGCAACCGGCAACCATGGACGACATGGCCGGACCGCTGCCCAGGCTCTACCGCATCGTGATCGTCGTGGCGATGCTGCTGATCTGCTCCGCTGCCGGCGCCTGGCTCGGCGCCAGCCCGTCGCTCCCGTTCCTCATCGGCACCGGCATGCTCGGCGGCGCGCTCGTCGGCGTCGTGGCGTCGTACGCGCTGCTCCACCAGCCGCGTCACTGAGAGCCCGCACGCGTGTGGCCAACGGGCGCTGTTAGCGTCCGGACCGTGTCTGCCGCGCCCGCCTCCCTCTCCCCCGCCACGCGGCGCGGGATCGTCCGGGACTCGCTCGCGGTCGGCCTCGCCACCGGTGCGTACGGCGTCTCGTTCGGCGCCGTGTCGGTGGCATCAGGGCTCAGACCTCCTGCTCGCCCTCGTCGAGGGCGTAGCCGCGCTCGCGGACCCGGACCAGCTGGGCGAGGAACTCGTCGACGGTGGTCAGCGTGTGCGATGTGTGCCGGGGCAGGCCGGTGCGGGCCAACAGTGCGCGTACGTCGTCCTCCGATGACACCGAGAGCAGCGCCTTGCCGACCGCGGTGCAGTGCGGGTGCACCCGTCGCCCGACCTCGGTGAACATCCGCATCGAGTGCCTTCCCGGCACCTGCGCGACGTAGGCGACCCGATCACCGTCGAGCATGGCCAGGTTGGCGGTCTCGCCGAGGGCGTCGGCGACCCGGCCGAGCACCCGCTCGGCACCGGCACCGGCACCGACCATCGAGTTGGCCGAGGCGCCGAGCGGCACGAGCCGGAACCCGAGGGCGTACCGGCGGTTGGGCGTCTGCCGCATGTAACCCCGGTCGACGAGCGTGCGGAGCAGCCGGTGGGCGGTTGGCAGGGGTGCGTCGGCCGCGACAGCGATCTCACCGATCGTCAGCGCGCCGCCACGGGCAGCGACGACCTCGAGCAGGTCGAGGCCCGGCACCGACTGCACCCCACCACTGGGGCGATGCACGGTGTGGTCCCGCTCGGACATGAGGCCCCCATGACTGCTCGGTGCGGCCCGGCGACGGTTTGACACCGGAGCGCGTGTTCCATACTTTCCAATATTGACTTACGATGTTTCCACATTGCGGAAACTCCGGCAGGGTTCTTCGTCAGGGAGTGGCATGGAAGAGCGTATACAGACCGGCGGACTCAGCGTCGCCGAGAGCCTCCACCGGTTCGTGGAAGAGGAGGCCCTGCCCGGGTCGGGTGTCGACCCGCAGGCGTTCTGGGACGGCGCCGCAGCGATCGTTCACGACCTGGCGCCGCGCAACGGCGAGCTGCTGGGTCGCCGCCAGGAGCTCCAGTCCCGGATCGACGACTGGCACCGTGAGCACCCCGGCACGCCGGACACCGAGGCGTACGCCGCGTTCCTGCGCGAGATCGGCTACCTCCTCGACGAGCCCGCCGACGTGGCCGTCACCACCGCCGACGTGGACGACGAGGTGGCCTCCATCGCCGGCCCCCAGCTGGTGGTCCCCCTGCTCAACGCCCGCTTCGCGACCAACGCCGTCAACGCCCGGTGGGGCTCGCTGTACGACGCGCTCTACGGCACCGACGTCATCTCGCAGGAGGGCGACCTCGCCCCCGGCGAGGGTTACAACAAGGTCCGCGGTGACGAGGTCATCGCCCGCGCGAGGGCCTTCCTCGACGAGCACTTCTCGCTGGCCTCCGGCTCGCACGCCGACGCCGCGTCGTACGCCGTCGACGACGACGGGCTGGCCGTGACCGTCAAGGACGACGTCGTGCGGCTCGCCGACCCTTCGCAGCTGGTCGGCTTCCGCGGCACTGCCGAGGCGCCCGAGGCCGTGCTGCTGGTGCACCATCACCTGCACGTCGAGATCCAGGTCGACCACGACGACGCGGTCGGGTCCACCGACGCTGCCGGGGTCAAGGACCTCCTGCTCGAGTCGGCCGTCTCCACGATCATGGACCTCGAGGACTCCGTGGCCGCCGTCGACGCCCACGACAAGGTGCTCGGCTATCGCAACTGGCTGCACCTCAACGACGGAACGCTCTCCGAGGAGGTCACCAAGGGCGGGAAGACCTTCACCCGCTCGATGAACCCCGACCGCACCTACTCCACGACCTCCGGCGCGGACGTCACGCTGCGCGGCCGGTCGCTGCTGTTCATCCGCCAGGTCGGTCACCTGATGACCACCGACGCGGTGCTCGACCGCGACGGCAACGAGGTGCCCGAGGGCATCCTCGACGCGATCATGACCGCGCTCGGCAGTCTCAAGGACCTGGGCGGGCCGTCGCAGCTTGCCAACTCGCGCACCGGCTCGATGTATGTCGTGAAACCGAAGATGCACGGCCCCGACGAGGTCGCCTTCGCCGTCGAGCTCTTCGGCCGGGTGGAGGAGCTGCTCGGACTGCCACGGCTGACCATCAAGGTCGGGATCATGGACGAGGAGCGGCGTACGTCGCTGAACCTCAAGGCCTGCATCAACGAGGCCCGCGAGCGGGTCGCGTTCATCAACACCGGCTTCCTCGACCGCACGGGCGACGAGATCCACACCTCCATGCAGGCGGGCGCGGTCGTACGCAAGAACGACATGAAGGGCGAGACCTGGATCAAGGCCTACGAGGACCTCAACGTCGACGTCGGTCTCGAGTGCGGCCTGCTCGGCCGGGCCCAGATCGGCAAGGGCATGTGGGCCGCGCCCGACAGCCTCGCCGACATGTACGAGACCAAGATCGGTCACCCGAAGGCCGGGGCCAGCTGTGCCTGGGTGCCCTCCCCCACGGCCGCGACCGTGCATGCGCTGCACTACCACCGGGTCGACGTGCACGCCCGGCAGGAGGAGCTCCAGCAGGGCGGTCGGCGCACCGAGCGCGACCTGCTGCTGCGGGTGCCGCTCGGCGACCCGGACTCCTGGTCGGCCGACGACCGGCAGGCCGAGATCGACAACAACCTGCAGAGCCTGCTCGGGTACGTCGTCCGCTGGGTCGACGCGGGTGTCGGCTGCTCCAAGGTGCCCGACATCACCGGTGAGGCCCTGATGGAGGACCGGGCGACCTGTCGGATCTCCGCCCAGCACGTCAGCAACTGGCTCCACCACGGCGTGGTCACCGAAGCCCAGGTCGACGAGACGCTGCGCCGGATGGCGGCCGTCGTCGACGAGCAGAACGCCGGCGACGCGTCGTACTCCCCGATGGCGCCGGACTTCGACGGCGATGCCTTCGCGGCAGCCCGGGCCCTGGTCTTCGAGGGGCTCGAGCAGCCCAGTGGCTACACCGAGCCGATCCTGCACAGCCGTCGTGCTCACCAGAAGTCCACATCCGAGAACTCAGCAGAGAGGACCACCCAGTGACGTCGCTCGACCTGGAGACCGCCCGCACGATCATCGCCGGGGCCCGCGCCCACGCGACCTCGGCCGGTTTCAAACCACTGACCGTCGTCGTCCTCGATACCGGGGGCCACGTCGTGGCCGTCGAGCGGGAGGACGGCTCGTCGATGAAGCGCTTCGAGATCGGCTTCGGCAAGGCGTATGGCGCCCTGTCGCTCGGCATGGGGTCGCGCTCCATCATGGGCCGCGCCGAGCAGCAGCCCTACTTCATCGCGGCAGTCGCCTCCGCCGTGGGCGGCTCGCTGGTCCCCGTGCCTGGTGGGGTCCTCGTCCGGGATGCGGGTGGCGATCTGGTCGGCGCGGTGGGCGTCACCGGTGACACCTCCGACAACGACGAGGCCGCGGCGGTGGCCGGCATCGAGAGCGCCGACCTGACTGCCCAGCCCGACTGAGGCGTGCCGGCGATGGCGAGCGACAGCAGCGCGGGCATCTCCAACGTCACCGACGTGGCGCGCCGGTTGCTGCCCGAGGCGGGCGTGATCACCGACCGCGCGCGGCTGCGGACCTACGAGTGCGACGGCCTGGCGCACTACCGGGTGACCCCGGCGCTCGTCGTCATCCCCGAGGACGCCGCGCAACTGGCCGGCCTGGTGAAGGCCTGCGCCGAGCACGCGGTGCCGTTCGTGGCCCGTGGCTCCGGCACCGGGCTGTCGGGAGGAGCCCTGCCGCACGCGGAGGGGATCTTGATCGTGACCTCGCGGATGCGCGCGATCCGGGAGGTTCGCCGTGACGACCAGCGCGCGGTGGTCGAGCCGGGAGTGATCAACCTCGACGTCACGAGGGCCGCCACCCCGTACGGCTACTACTATGCGCCGGACCCGTCGAGCCAGCAGATCTGCTCGATCGGCGGCAACGTCGCGGAGAACTCCGGCGGCGCCCACTGCCTCAAATACGGCTTCACCACCAACCACGTGATCGGCGCCGACTTCGTCACCCCGGACGGCGACACGGTGACGCTCGGCGGCGCGGCCCCGGACTCTCCCGGCTACGACCTGCTCGGCGCCGTCGTTGGGTCGGAGGGCACCCTCGGCATCGTCACCTCGGCCACGGTCCGGCTGGTCCGGCTGCCCGAGGAGGTGCGCACGATCCTCGTCGGCTTCAAGACCACCGACCAGGCTGGTGCGGCCACGTCGGCGATCATCTCCGCGGGCATCGTGCCCGCGGCGATCGAGATGATGGACGCGCTGGCCATCGAGGCGGCGGAGGCTGCGGTGCACTGCAACTACCCCGACGGCGCGGGAGCAGTCCTGGTGATCGAGCTCGACGGCGCTGCCATCGAGGTCGAGCAGGAGTACGCCGAGGTCGAGCGGCTGTGCAACGACAACGGCGCCTTCGAGCAGCGGCTGGCCACCGACCCCGCCGAGAGGCAGCTGATCTGGAAGGGCCGCAAGTCGGCGTTCGCCGCAGTCGGGCGGATCAGCCCCGACTACATCGTCCAGGACGGGGTCATCCCACGCACGGCCCTGCCGGAGGTGCTCAAGGCGATCGCCGACCTGTCGGCCTCCTCGGGCGTGCGGGTGGCCAACGTCTTCCACGCCGGTGACGGCAACCTGCACCCACTGGTGCTCTTCGACGACGAGGTCGAGGGCGCAGGCGACGCGGCCGAGACGGTCAGCGGCGCGATCCTCGACCTGTGCATCGAGCACGGTGGCTCCATCACCGGCGAGCACGGCGTCGGGATGGACAAGGCCAAGTACATGCCCCGGATGTACACCGACGAGGACCTCGACACGATGCAGCTGGTGCGGTGCGCCTTCGACCCGCAGAACATCTCCAACCCCGGCAAGGTCTTCCCAACACCGCGTCTCTGCGGGGAGGTGCCCGGACGACACAAGGGCGCCCACCCTCTGCAGGAGGCCGGCGTCGCGGAGGTCTTCTGATGACGACCGACACGATCGAGGCCGCCGCCCGCGAGGCGGTCACCTCCGCCTGCGCGGACGTGCGCGACGCTGAGCAGACTGACGACGTCGACGGCGTACGCCCCGGGCTGGTCGCCCGGCCCGCCGACACCGGGCAGGTCTCGGAGGTCATGAAGGCTTGTGCGGCCCACGATCTGACCGTCGTGCCCCGCGGCCGCGGCACCAAGCTCTCCTGGGGCCTCGCCCCCACCAGCGCTGACGTGCTGCTCGACCTCAGTGCCCTCGACCAGGTGCTCGATCACGCGGCCGGCGACCTGATCGTCGCCGCCCAGGCCGGTGCCCTGCTCCACGACGTGCAGCAGGTCGTCGGTGAGGCCGGCCAGCGGCTCGCGCTCGACGAAACCGTCCCGGGCTCCACGATCGGCGGAGTGCTTGGCGCCAACACGAGCGGCCCACGCCGTACGGCGACCGGCACGGCACGCGACCTGCTCATCGGCATCACGATGGTGCGTGCCGACGGGGTCGTGGCCAAGGCCGGTGGACGCGTGGTCAAGAACGTCGCGGGCTACGACATCGGCAAGCTGATGATCGGGTCGCGCGGCACGCTTGGCGTGATCACCGACGCGACCTTCCGGCTCCACCCCGTGCCGGCCGCACACCGCTGGGTCAGCGTGCCCGTCGCCGACCCGGCCCGGGCGCTGACCGTCGCGCAGGCGGCCGTGCACTCACAGGTCGTCCCGACTGCCATCGAGGTCGAGTGGGCCGACGGCACCGGCACTCTCCACGTGCTGCTCGAGGGGCATGTCGACGGCGTGGCCGGCCGGGCCGAGGCGCTGCGCTCGCTGCTCGGTGCCGAGGCGACCGAGTCGGAGGACGCGCCGGCCGATGGGGCGACGTACCCCTGGGACGTGACGGCCACCGCTGACCGCCGCAGCACGGCGCTCAAGCTGACCTTCGTGCTCTCGGGTCTCGCCGACGTGCTCGCCGCGGCCGCCGACACCGGCGCCACGCTGCGCGGCTCCGCCGGCTCCGGTGTCGTGTACGCCGCGTTGGACCCGGACACCGCCGTCGGCGACGTGAGCATCGCGCTCGAACGCCTGCGCAACGCCTGCACTGCCCAGGGCGGCACGACCGTCGTGGTCGACGCACCCGCTGCGGTGAAGTCCGCGGTCGACGCGTGGGGACCGATCCCGGCGCTCGACCTGATGCGCCGCGTCAAGGACCAGTTCGACCCCGACTACCGGCTCGCGCCGGGCCGCTTCGTGGGAGGCATCTGATGAGCACCACCGAGCACGACACCGACGGCACGCTCGGCGAGATGGGCGGCGTCATCGAGCCCGTCGACTGGGGCACCCCCGCGCCCCACGGCGCCTTCGACGACCACAACCCGCCCGACGCCGCCCTCATCGGCGACTGCGTGCACTGCGGTTTCTGCCTGCCGACCTGCCCGACGTACGTGCTGTGGGGCGAGGAGATGGACTCCCCGCGCGGCCGGATCTACCTGATGAAGGAAGGCCTCGAGGGCGAGGCGATGACCGACTCGATGGTCGGCCACTTCGACGCCTGCCTTGGCTGCATGGCGTGCGTCACCGCGTGCCCGTCCGGCGTGCAGTACGACACCCTCATCGAGCAGACGCGCGCCCAGGTCGAGCGCAACTACGACCGGTCGCCCCGGGACAAGGCACTGCGGGGCTTGATCTTCTCGCTCTTCCCGCACCCGAAGCGGCTGAGGCTGCTGCGCGGACCACTCCGGGCGCTGCAGGCCACCGGCCTGGACAGCGCGATGCGACGCACCGGACTGCTCGACCGGTTCGCACCCCAGCTGGCCGCGATGGAGAGCCTGGCTCCCCGACTCGGCCGTCCCGAACCACTGCCGGCGTACATCCACGCCACCGGCGCCCGCCGCATGGTCGTGGGCCTGCTGACCGGGTGCGTCCAGGGCGCGTTCTTCCCCGGGGTGAACTCCGCGACCGCGCGGGTGCTGCGCGCCGAGGGCTGTGACGTCGTCGTACCGAAGTCGCAGGGCTGCTGCGGCGCGCTGTCGGTGCACAACGGCCGCGAGCAGGAGGCGCAGAAGTTCGCTCGCGCCCTCATCGACTCATTCGACGCCAGCGGCGTCGGGCGCATCGTGGTCAACGCCGCCGGGTGCGGCTCCTCGATGAAGGAGTACGCCGCCCTGCTGGCCGACGACCCGGCGTACGCCGAGCGCGCGAAGGCCTTCGCCGAGAAGGTCCGCGACATCTCCGAGATCCTCGACGAGCTCGGCCCGGTCGCCCCGCGCCATCCCCTGGAGATGACCATCGCCTACCACGACGCCTGCCACCTCGCGCATGCCCAGGGCGTGCGCGCGGAACCACGACGGCTGCTCGAGGCCATCCCCGGCCTCGAGCTGAAGGAGATCGCCGAGGCCGAGCTGTGCTGCGGCTCGGCCGGCATCTACAACATCACCAACCCCGAGCCCGCCCGCGAGCTCGGGGACCGCAAGGCACGAAACATCGTCGCCACCGGGGCCCAGGTGCTGGTCACCGCCAACCCCGGCTGCCTGATGCAGGTGACCTCGGCGATCCAGCGCCACGCCAAGTCTCAGGGAGGCCACCCGATGGGGATGGCCCACACGATCGAGGTGCTCGACGCCTCGATCCAGGGCGCCCCCGCCAGCACGTTCACCACCGCCTAGCCCCACTCACCCACCATCGGGAGAAGTCATGTTCCAACAGAATTTCTCACCGGTCGGCGACTCGCTGGCCCTGTCCGCCCTGTGCGCCGCCATCCCCCTGGTGACGCTCTTCGTGCTCCTCGGGGGTCTCCGCGTCAAGGCGTGGGTGGCCGGCCTGATCTCGCTCGGGGTGGCTCTCGTGGTCGCGATCGCGCTGTTCGAGATGCCCGTCGGTCAGGCCCTCCTCGCCGGCACCGAGGGCGCGGCGTTCGGCTTCTTCCCGATCCTGTGGATCGTGATCAACGCGATCTGGGTCTACAACCTCACCGTCGCCTCCGGGCACTTCGACGTGTTGCGGCGTTCGTTCGAGAAGGTCAGTCCCGACCAGCGGATCCAGGCAGTGATCATCGCGTTCTGCTTCGGTGCCCTGCTCGAGGCACTGGCCGGCTTCGGCACCCCGGTCGCGATCACGGTCGTCATGCTGATGGCCCTGGGCTTCCGCCCGATCAAGGCCGCCGCGGTGGCCCTGATCGCCAACACAGCACCCGTCGCCTTCGGCGCGCTCGCCACCCCGATCGTCACCCTGGCCACCGTGTCCTCCGGCGCCAGCGACGACCCGCGCCTCAACCTCGACACCCTGGGCGCCATGGTCGGACGCCAGACGCCGATCCTCGCGATCATCGTCCCGCTGGTGCTCGTCTTCGTCGTCGACGGCAAGCGCGGCGTCCGCCAGACGTGGCTGCCCGCCATCGTGTGCGGCGTGACCTTCGGCCTCGCCCAGTTCGTTGCCAGCAACTACATCTCCGTGCCGCTGGCCGACATCGTCGCGGCCCTCGTGGCTGCTGCCTCCGTCGTGGCGCTGCTGCGCGTGTGGACCCCGTCCGACGTGCTGACCGCCGACCAGGCCGTGGCCGAGGAAGAGGCGCACGAGCACTCCGGCTCCAGCCGGTCAGCCCGTCGCCGGCCCGACGGTGTCTCCACCTCGGTGACGTCGTCGACCGGCCGCGCGGTCGGCTCCGGAAAGGCGTCCGATGCGCCGGTCTCCGACAGTGGAGCCGAGGTGGCCAAGGCCTACGCGCCGTACCTCGTCATCATCGCGATCTTCTCGATCGTCAACATCCCCGCGGTCAAGGAGTTCCTGGCCGAGAAGCCGTTCACCTACTCCTTCGAGTGGCCGGGCCTCGATGTCCTCAACCCCAACGGTGACGCCGTGGCCACGACGATCTTCGCGTTCAACTGGATCCCCGCCGCCGGCACGCTGATGATCCTCGCCGGCATCATCACGATGCTGATCCTCAAGGTCTCCCCGGGTGATGCGCTGCGCACCTACGGCCGCACCTACGTCGAGCTGAAGTCCGCGATCATCACCGTGATGGCGGTGCTGGGGCTGGCCTACGTGATGAACCTGTCCGGCCAGACCGGGTCACTCGGCGCCTGGCTCGCCGGCACGGGCGCTGCCTTCGCGATCCTCTCGCCGATCCTGGGCTGGCTCGGCGTCGCGGTGACCGGCTCGGACACGTCGGCCAACGCACTCTTCGGTGCACTCCAGGTCCAGACCGCCGCCTCGGCAGGGCTCGACCCGGTGCTGATGGCCGCGGCCAACAGCTCCGGCGGCGTGCTCGGCAAGATGGTCAGCCCGCAGAACCTCGCGATCGCGGCTGCCGCCGTGGGTATGGCCGGCCGGGAAGGCGACATCTTCCGCAAGGTCATCGGCTGGAGCCTGGGCCTGTTGCTGCTGATGTGCATCCTCGTCGCGCTGCAGTCGACTGCGGTGCTCAGCTGGATGGTGCCCTGATCCAGAAGCGGCCCTTCAGCTGGTCGGCCGCACCCTGGTGGACGACGACGTCACCCTCAGCACGCGCAGGCCGTTGTTGGTGCGTCCATCCGCACGTGGGGTGCCGTCGGCATCGGTGACGGAGCGTCGTACGACGAACTCCTGCCCGTCGGTGGCACGAGCAGCACTCGGGTGGGCGGCCGGGGCGGCCAGCACGTCGGCGCCAGGACCAGCCGATGGTGCGGCGCCGGCGGAGCCGCCTGCGGCTTCTCGCACCGCGAGAACCTGCGCGTCCTACAGGTCGAGGAAGTGCTCGAGGCCGACCGTCAAACCGGCGTGTGCGCCGATGGCGCGCAGGCCGGCGAGGACGCCGGGAGTGAAGGAGGCCCGGTCGAGGGAGTCGTGGCGGATCGTCAGCGTCTCCCCCAGCCCGCCGAGGATGACCTCCTGATGGGCGACCAGGCCGCGCACGCGCAGCCCGTGCACGCGCACACCGTCGACGTCGGCCCCGCGGGCGCCTTGGAGCGAGGTGGAGGTGGCATCGGGCATCGGCGGGCTGCCGGCTTCGCGGCGGGCGGCGGCGATGAGCTCCGCCGTACGCCGGGCCGTGCCGGACGGCGCATCGGCCTTGTCGGGGTGGTGCAGCTCGACCACCTCGACGGACTCGAAGAACGGTGCCGCGGTGGCCGCGAAGCGCATCATCAGGATCGCGCCGATGGAGAAGTTGGGCGCGATCAGCACGCCGACCGACGGCGCGTCGGCCAGCCAGCCGCGCAGCGTGTCAAGGCGCTCGTCATCGAACCCTGTGGTGCCGACGACAGCGTGAATGCCGTGCTCGATGCAGAAGCGGAGGTTGTCCATCACCACGTCGGGATGGGTGAAGTCGACCACCGCCTCGGCTCCCGAGGATGTCAGCACATCAAGGGAGTCACCGGCGTCGACACGGGCCACGAGCTCGGTGTCGGGGACCCCGTCGACCGCCCGGCAGACCTCGGAACCCACCTTGCCCAGGGCGCCCAGGACGCCGACCTTGATCGTCTCGCTCACGGGGTCAACCTAGCGTCCGGGCGGTCTTCTTCCGCGGGTACGGCGCTGCGGCGAGACCCATGCCTGACGGCCGGGCGTCGTACATGGCAGGCTGGGGCCATGGCTCTGCAGACGATTCCGCCCCGGATCAAGTGGGCAGTGGACGTGACCGACGTCCAGCCCAGTGACCAGGTGCTCGAGATCGGGTGCGGAGCGGGCGCCGCGGCGGAGCTCATCTGCTCGCGGCTCGAGACCGGCAAGCTCTTCGCGATCGACCGTTCGGAGTCGGGGGTCGACCGCACCAAGCGCCGCAACGCGCGGTACGTCGACGCCGGACGGCTCGTCGTACGCCAGATCGACCTGGCCACCCTGCGGGTGCCGGTCAAGCGGCTCAACAAGGTCTTCGCCTTCAACGTCAACCTGTTCTGGGTGCGCGCCTGCGACGACGAGGTGGCCCTGCTCCACGAACGTGTGGTGCCCGGTGGCGCGGTCTACCTGTTCTACGAAGCCGCCCGCCCCGAGCTGGTGCCGCGCATCGTCGAGAAGGCGTCCGCCACGCTGGCGAAGGCCGGCTTCCGCATCTCGATCGTCGAGCAGAAGGCGCCGCCGGTCATCGGCATCGTCGGTCGTCGCTGACGCACCGGAGTCACACGCCGCCGCGCAGCGCCTCCACATCCACGTCGCCTTCGATGAGCTCCTTGGCGACCTGAACGAGCGACTGCTGCGTGCGCCGGCTAAAGCTGCGAATCAGATCGAAGGCCTCCTCGATGTCGAGGTTCGCCCGCTCGGCCAGGACACCCTTCGCCTGCTCGATCAGGATCCGGCTGTTCAGCGCGGTCTGCAGCTGTTCCGAGACGAGCTCCCGTTGCCGGATCACACGCTCCTGGAGCAGCCCGATCGTGGCCACGTCGGCCAGCGCCTGACCGACGGCGACGTCCGAGTCGCTCATGCTCGCCTGCCCCGTGCAGAAGAGGTTCAGCGCGCCGATCACCTGGTCACGCAAGCGCATCGGGATGGCGTGCGCGGACTGGAACCCCGCCTCGGACGCCGCCTTCCTGAACGTCGGCCAGCGGTCTTCCATCTCGGCAAAGCCGAGGTTCACCAACGGCCGGCCCGACCGGACGCACTCGAGGCACGGGCCGTCTTCGCTCTGGAGCTGGAAGAGCTCCAGCACCTTGACCGCGTGGCTCGTCGACGCCACCGCCTGCAGATCCCCTCGCTGGTCGATCAGGATCAACCCGGCGGCGTCAGCGTCCAGCAGCTCGACGGCACGTTCGGTGAGCAGGTGGAGGAAGTCCAGCGCATCGAACTCCGCCACCAGCGTGTCAGCCAGCTCCACGAAGGTGGCCGTCAGCAGTTGTTCCCGGCTCATCGAGATGTCTCCGTTCCTGCCCCATCACGGGCAACGCCCAGCGCACTACACATTGTCATCCCTGTCCAGATCGAAACGCAGTCGTCGATTGATCACGTCCATGGCAATCTTCAGGATCGAGCGGTCGACGGCGAAGGCATGGGCGCGCATCAGGAGCAGCGCCTCGGCCAGCCCGACCGCCGCCTGAACAGAGATCATGCCGGTTGCCTGGTGGACCTCGGATCGGTTGCCGACGGAGTTGGCCAGCTGCGGGTGCAGGCCGTCCCCGGGCTTCATCTGTTCCTGGAGATGGAGCAGCAGTACCACGGCGGCGTCGGCGTACACGAGCGCGTCAGTGAACGCGGCGGCGCCGAGGTTGCCGGTGGTGTCGCGATAGAGATCGAGCACGCCGAGCTTGATCCCTCCGACCTGGAGCGGAAAGGCGAAGATGGCTGCCACCCCCGCATCCATCACGGCCGGGCCGAACGCCGGCCAACGGGTCATCGCTGTCATGGCCAGGTCGGGTTGCAGCACCGGCCGACCCTCGGTGGACGAGTCGATGCAAGGCCCTTCCCCGAGCGTGAACTGCAGGTCCTCCATGACCCGTGCGGTTCCGTCGGTGGCCCCGACCACGCCCTGATGACCGGCATCCGACATCAGCGCCATTCCCACGCCCGTGACTTCGAGGTGACTGGAGCACTTGGCGCAGAGCAGCTCGGGCAGCGTAGTCGGGCCTGGGTTCCCGTCCATGATCGAGGAGAGGATCTCGGTGACCGTCACCATCTAGGTGACCACCTCCAGGCGATGGAGCCCCGACCTCAGCAGCTCGTCGACCACGCAGACCGGCAGCGCCAGGAACTGGGCGGCTTCGGAGTTGGTGTGGTCGCCGAACAGACATAGGCCGATCACCGCTCGTTGCTGGTCGGACAGTGTCGGCAGTGCCTCAACGATTGGCGAGGAATCCGTTTCACTCACCATCCGGAACAACACCTTGCTCTGGCCCGATCGCGAGATGAACGAGCGACGGTGCACCTCGTCCGCCAGGATCAGGCGGTCGCCATGGTCGTCGGCGGAGCGGTGTCGGGGGCATGCTTCGCGGAGTACCTGCCCCACGATCACCTCAGCCTCGCGCTGGTCGTCGAGGAGCAGGATCGCCAACGCCAGCAGGTCATGCGCATGCGTGTCGAAGAGCCCCACGGCACACGGCTCGCGTCGCGTCACCTCGCCGGACTGCCTCCGGCCGAGCCCGGTCATGGGTGCTCACCGGTGGGACAGTCGTCGAGGGCATGCGTCGCGATCAGGCATTCGGCAATGTCCTGGAGTGTGGTGTTCGTGTCCTGGGAGTGTCGGATCATGACCGCGAAGGCATCCTCGGCCGCGAGTCCGAAACGCTCCATCAGGATGCCCTGGGCCTGACCGATCCGGGCCCGACCACCTACCGCGGTCATCAGGTGGGCGGCCGTGCGCGCATGACCGAGCGCGCTACCAGCGTGCTGCGCGAGGACCCTGGCCAGGGCGAGCTCGTGATCGGTGAAGGCGACACGACGGGTGTAGTAGAGCGTGAGCGACCCGGTCGACCCCTCAGGCGTGAGGATTTGTGTGGCGAGGACGCTCACGACGCCCAGCTCGGCGATGGCCGACGCCCACACTGGCCAGGTGCGGCACTGCGTGAGATCACTCACCGCCACCTGGGGCGCGCACCAGGCCGGGCTCACGGCTGGTCCGTCGGCGTGCTGCGACTGGAACCAGTCGATCACGCCGACCACGGCATCGCTGGCCGCGAGCGTGATCACCGCGCCATCCGCACCTCTGAGCGCGACCCCGGCCCGATCGCAGCCGAAGTGCGCGAGGGCCAACGCCGGCACCGACGCGAACCAGTCATCGAGACGCTGCGGACCATCGGTCGACGCAATCGACACTCGGCTCGCCCCCTTCGCTCCGTGAGATCACGAGCGTCGACCGCGGCCACGATCGCAATCCCAGAGTCCTGCAATGCAGTAGCTGTGCTCCACCGCATGCCGGGGTCCGGGGCCTGCGTCTCGAGCATACCGCGCGATCGAGCCCGCGGAGAGGTAACCCGATCGAGATTCAGGGGCCGACGACGGCGAGGATCTCGGGCTGCGTGAACAGCTCGGCGGCCAGCTCGCGCACCTCGTCGAGGGTGACGCCCTCGATGCGGGCGAGCACCTCGTCGAGCGTCAACAGCTCGTCGTGGATGAGCTCGGCCTTGCCGAGTCGTGACATCCGCGAGCCGGAGTCCTCGAGGCCGAGCACCAGCCCGCCTCGCAGCTGGCCCTGGCCGCGCTCGAGCTCCTGGGCGGTGATGCCCTCGGCCGCGACCTTGGCCAGCTCGTCGCGCACCACGGCCAGCACGTCGTCGACCTTGCCGGGCAGGCAGCCCACCGAGACGCCCACGACGCCGGCGTCGGCGTGGTGGCTAGCGAACGAGTAGATCGAGTAGGCCAGGCCGCGACGCTCTCGGACCTCCTGGAACAGTCGTGACGAGGTGCCGCCACCCAGCGCCGTGTTGAGTACGCCGAGGGCGAAGCGCCGATCGTCGCGGCGCGTCAGGCCACCGACCCCGAGCACGAGGTTGACCTGCTCGAAGGGCTTGGTCGTGGAAGCCGTGCCGGGGTGCACCCGGCGTGCGCGGAGACCGCGGCGCGGCGGCACCGGCGTCTCGTCGCGATCAAGGAAGCCCTGACGGGAGAAGGCCTTGCGGACCTGCCGGACCACGCTGGCGTGGTCGAGGTTGCCGGCCACTGCCACCACCATGTTGGCCGGGCGGTAGTGCTTGCGGTGGAAGCGCGCGATCTGGTCGCGGGTCAGGCTCGCGATCGACTCGACGCTGCCCGCGATCGGCCGGCCCAGGGGAGAGTCGCCCCAGGCCTGCTGCGCGAAGAGGTTGTGCACCACGTCGTCCGGGTCGTCGTCATGCATGGCGATCTCATCAAGGATCACCTCGCGTTCTGCGTCGACGTCCTGGGTGCTGAGCAGCGAGTTGGTGATCATGTCGCCGAGCACGTCGACGGTCAGCGGCAGGTCCTCGTCTAGCACCCGGGCGTGGAAGCAGGTGTACTCCTTGGCGGTGAAGGCGTTGAACTCACCGCCCACCTCGTCGAGGGCCACCGAGATGTCGAGCGCGGTGCGCTCGCGGGTGCCCTTGAAGAGCAGGTGCTCGAGGAAGTGGGAGGCGCCGTGGAGCGCCGGGGTCTCGTCGCGCGAACCCACGCCGACCCACACTCCGATGCTGGCGGAGCGCACTCCGGCCATGTGCTCGGTGATCACCCGCAGACCGCCAGGCAGGAGCGTACGGCGTACGCGCGAGGTGATCTGGCCGTCGCAGCCCTTCACCGTCTGGAGGGTGCGGGTGGAGCCGACCGGCTGGGAAACGGCCGACCGGCCAGCAGAAACCTGCTGGCCGGTCGTACCGCTGTTGGAGCGAGTGGTCACTCGGCGTCAGTCGACTCGACGGTCTCGTCGTCGCCCTCGGCGTCGGACGAGGACTCGTCGACGACCGGGATCAGCGACAGCTTGCCGCGGTCGTCGATCTCGCCGATCTCGACCTGGATCTTCTGACCGACCGAGACGACGTCCTCGACGTTGTCGACCCGCTTGCCACCGGCCAGGCCACGCAGCTTGCTGATGTGCAGCAGGCCGTCCTTGCCGGGCATCAGCGAGACGAACGCACCGAAGTTCGTCGTCTTGACGACGGTGCCGAGGTAGCGCTCGCCGACCTCGGGCATCGTCGGGTTGGCGATCGCGTTGACCATGGCACGGGCGGCCTCTGCCGCTTCACCGTTGGTCGCACCGATGTAGACCGTGCCGTCGTCCTCGATGGACAGCGACGCGCCCGTGTCGTCCTGGATCTGGTTGATGACCTTGCCCTTGGGCCCGATGACCTCACCGATCTTGTCGACCGGCACGCGCACACTGATGATGCGCGGCGCGTGGACCGACATCTCCTCGGGAGCGTCGATGGCCTCGTTCATGACCTCGAGGATCGCGAGGCGGGCATCCTTGGCCTGGTTGAGCGCCGCGGCGAGCACCTCGGCCGGGATGCCGTCGAGCTTCGTGTCGAGCTGGAGAGCCGTGACGAAGTCCTTGGTGCCGGCGACCTTGAAGTCCATGTCGCCGAACGCGTCCTCGGCACCGAGGATGTCGGTGAGCGCGATGTACTCGGTCTTGCCGTCGATCTCGGCCGAGATGAGGCCCATCGCGATGCCGGCGACGGCCGCCTTGAGGGGCACGCCTGCCTGCAGCAGCGACATCGTCGAGGCGCAGACCGAGCCCATCGAGGTGGAGCCGTTGGAGCTCATGGCCTCGGAGAGCTGGCGGATCGCGTAGGGGAACGTCTCGCGGTTGGGGAGCACGGGCAGCAGCGCGCGTCGAGCCAGCGCACCGTGACCGACCTCGCGACGCTTCGGCGAACCGACGCGGCCCGTCTCACCGGTGGAGAACGGCGGGAAGACGTACTTGTGCATGTAGCGGCGCGACTTCTCCGGGGAGAGGGTGTCGAGCTTCTGCTCCAGGGTGAGCATGTTCAGCGTGGTGACACCCAGGATCTGGGTCTCCCCGCGCTCGAACAGCGCCGAGCCGTGGACGCGCGGGATCAGGCCGACCTCGGCGTGCAGCGGACGGATGTCAGCCGGGCCTCGGCCGTCGATGCGGACCTTGTCGCGCAGCACGCGCTCGCGGACGAGCGACTTGTTGAGCGAGCGGAACGCCGCACCGATCTCCTTCTCGCGACCCTCGAACTTGTCGGCGAGGGAGTCGAGCAGACCGGCCTTGATCTCGTCGAGCTTGTCTTCGCGCTCGGCCTTGCCGGAGATGGTCATGGCCTCGGCGGTGGGCGCCTTCACGGCGGACTCGACGGCGGCGTAGACGTCGTCCTCGAACTCGAGGAAGACCGGGAAGTCCTGGACCGGCTTGGCGGCGACGTTGGCC
Organism: Nocardioides sp. InS609-2; assembly: GCF_023208195.1. Classification (NCBI taxonomy): domain Bacteria; kingdom Bacillati; phylum Actinomycetota; class Actinomycetes; order Propionibacteriales; family Nocardioidaceae; genus Nocardioides; species Nocardioides sp. InS609-2. Next base: position 900,820 of record NZ_CP060034.1, read on the forward strand.
AGCTCGACCTGCGCCTCGCACAGCTGCTTGATGAACGGCTTGGCCGCGTCGAGACCCTGGGCGACGACCGACTCGGTCGGGGCCTGGGCGCCGCTCTCGACCTTGTCGAAGGTCGTCTCGGTGGCCTCGGCCTCGACCATCATGATCGCGACGTCACCGGTGTCGGTGACGCGACCCGCGACGACCATGTCGAACACGGCGTCCTCGAGCTGCGAGTGCGACGGGAAGGCGACCCACTGGCCCTCGATGAGGGCGACGCGGACGCCACCGACCGGGCCGGAGAACGGCAGCCCGGAGAGCTGGGTGGAGAGCGACGCGGCGTTGATGGCCAGCACGTCGTAGGGCTGGTCGGGGTCGAGCGCCAGCACGGTGATGACGACCTGGACCTCGTTGCGGAGGCCCTTCTTGAACGTCGGGCGCAGCGGGCGGTCGATCAGGCGGCAGGTGAGGATGGCGTCCTCGCCGGGACGACCCTCGGACCGGAAGAAGGAGCCGGGGATCTGGCCCACGGCGTACATCCGCTCCTCGACGTCGATCGTCAGGGGGAAGAAGTCGAAGTGGTCCTTGGGCTGCTTGCCGGCCGTGGTGGCCGAGAGCAGCATGGTCTCGTCATCGAGGTAGGCGGTCACCGATCCGGCGGCCTGGCGGGCGAGAAGGCCCGTCTCGAACTTGACGGTGCGGGTGCCGTACTTGCCGTTGTCGAGCACGGTCTCTACAGCAGAAATTTCTGGTTCCACGAAGGTGGTCCCTTTCTTGTACGCGGAGCGACCACGCGCCTGACCTGCGGCTCAGCTTGTTCTGCTGGAATGTGCCGGTCTTCGATCGAGGCCCGCAGGACGGATTCGTCCTGAAAGCCACTACCGAGGACCGGGCGGCGTTGGCGGGTCGCTCCTGGAGTGGTGAGTGTTCAGTTGTCGCAGTCGACCCTACTGGTCAGCTGCGGGTGATTCGCTGGCGGAGCGGGGTGATGCAGCAGGAGCGGCCACCCCAGCTGGGGCGACCGCTCCGGATGTCATCGACGCAGGCCGAGCTTCTCGACGATCGAGCGGTAGCGCTCGATCTCGGTCTTCTGCAGGTAGTTGAGCAGACGACGACGCTGGCCCACGAGCAGCAGCAGACCACGACGGCTGTGGTGGTCGTGCTTGTGGGTCTTGAGGTGTTCGGTGAGGTGGCTGATGCGGTGGCTCAGCAGAGCAACCTGCACCTCGGGCGAACCGGTGTCGCCCTCGGTCGTGGCGTGCTCGGCGATGATCTTCTTCTTGGTCTCCGCGTCGGTACCGATCGACATGGGGGTTCCTTCCGGTCTCGTTGCGCGGCGCACCGGACCCTGACTGGTCCGAGCACTGGGATCCGCGGCCGTCATGACGGCGTGTCGCCTCCCGCCGTACGGGCTGGGCAACCGGAAAAGACTAGCAGCGGGCCTCCGGTCCGGCCCAATCGCGACAACACCCCGCCGGCCTAGCCGACGGGGTGTGTCACGGGCTGCTCACATGCGGGAATCAGACAGCCGGCGGCGGGTTGTTGCCGTCGGACTGACGCTCCTGCACGGTCTGCGAACCGTCGGAGTGGGTGGTCCGCGCCACCGTGCTCTGCCGACGGCGGGCGTTGGTCTGCATCGCGGTGATAGCGATGACCAGGACCCCGGCCGCAGCCAGGATCCAGCCGATCATGGTGAGGTCGATCGCCTCGACCGCGTCCTGGACGGCGAACGCCAGGATCAGGCCGACAGCGAGCAGGAAGACACCGAGTCCGTAACCCATGGATTCTCCAGTTCATCGAGGATGATGCGGCGAGACTAAGCCGGGGCGTCCCGCAAAGCCATCATCGACCCGACTTCTGGCTCTTCTTCTTCTCCGGCGTCTTCTCGGGCGTCATCTCGGGCGTGGTTTCCTGCACCTGGCTCTCGCCGTACGCCGCGTCCGGGATGGTCACCGACGGCACCCGGTCGTGGGGCGGCAACGCGAAGGTTGGCGGGGTGTCGGAGGTCCAGGGCGAGGACTGGCGTTCACCGCCCTCGTCGCCGGCGCCCTGTGGCATGGGGAAGGTGTTCCACACCTCGCCGTTGACGTTGGACCACGGGTAGGTCCACGGCGCGGCGTACTCGTCGACCTTGAGCGGCGCGCCGTACTGGTCGAAGAGCTGGATGCCGGTGAGGGGCTGACCGTCGGCGTCGTAGGGATAGATGTTGCTGACGTCGCTGCCATTGCTGGTGATGCCGGTGCTGTACGCGGTGTCGGTGTAGCCACTGTCGATCTGCGCCCAGGTCGCGTTGGGAAGGGACCCGAACACGGGAAACACCATGCAGACCGCGAACAGGTTGAGGCCGAGGAGCACCACTCTCGCAACGACTCCCGGGCTGCCTGGCCAGAGCTTGCTCCGGCCGATCTGCACACTCAGCGCCACCGCGAGGAGCAGCAGCGGGACACCGAGTCCGTCGAGGGTCGGCACCCAGCCCATCTGCCACGACCCGACCATGAGGAGGTCGATCGACTGGACCGCGACATAGGCGCGTAGCACCCACCAAGCCGGTTGCAACGAGACGACGAACTCCCAGGGGGAACCGGGCAGCCCCGTGACCGCCCGGTCCCACCGATCGTGGGCCGCGTCGAGCCAGCCGGCCACGGTCTCCCCCGCCGCCTTCTTGATCCGGACCTGGCCCATGGCCGGGCTGAGTCCGGCAGCGGTGCGCAGCTCCTCGGCGTAGACGACCGGGTCGCCGAGCGCCTCGACACCGCGCTCCTCGACCAGGTCGGTCAGGTCGGCCTCGAGGCCACCGGCCAGCTCCTCGCGCTCGTCGGAGGTGAGGTCGGCCAGCCTGGCCCGGACCGCCTCGGCGAACTGCGCGACCTCCGGTGCGATGGATGCGGTGTTCATGCGGGGACTCCTTGCAGGATGCCGGACACGGTGGCCGAGAAGTGGGCCCAGTCGTCGGTCTGGCTCTTCAGCTGCGAGCGGCCGATGGGCGTGATGCCGTAGTACTTGCGGTGCGGACCTTCGTCGGACGGGACGACATATGACGTGAGGGCGCCGGAGGCGTAGAGCCGGCGCAGCGTGCCGTAGACCGAGGCGTCCCCCACGTCGTCTAGCCCGCCGGCGCGCAGGCGGCGTACGACGTCGTAGCCGTAGCCGTCCTCAGCGTCGACGACCGCGAGCACCGCGAGGTCGAGCACCCCCTTGAGGAGCTGGGTGGTATCCATGCAGCGCACACTACTGCGCGAACCGTAATAGTGTGCGGTGCGCCGCTCCTCTGGCGTGTCGGGCCGTGCGACGATCGGCCCATGGTCGAGAAGCGCATCGGCGTCTGCAACCTCTGCGAGGCCATCTGCGGCCTCGAGCTCACCATCGACGACGGTGTGGTGACCTCGGTCCGGGGCAACGACGCCGACCCACTCTCCCGCGGCCACATCTGCCCCAAGGGCGTGGCGATCGCGGACGTCTACACCGACCCCGACCGGCTGCGCCGTCCGGTCAAGCGGGTCGGCGACGACTGGGTGGAGATCGGCTGGGACGAGGCGTTCGACCTGGTCGCCGACAACCTCGCGCGCATCATCGGCGAGCACGGCCGTGACTCGCTCGGCTTCTACCTGGGCAACCCCAACGTGCACAGCCTGGGCTCGATGACGCACGGCATCGGCATGGTTAAGGCACTGCGCTCGCGCAACACGTTCAGCGCCACGTCGGTCGACCAGCTGCCCCACCAGCTGCTGGCACACCTGATGTTCGGCCACCAGCTGCTGCTGCCCATCCCCGACATCGACCGCACGTCGTACTTCCTGGTCTTCGGCGCCAACCCGATGGCGTCCAACGGCTCGCTGATGACGGCGCCCGACTTCCCCAACCGGCTGCGCGAGCTCAAGAGGCGCGGCGGCCAGATGGTCGTCTTCGACCCGCGCCGCACGGAGACCGCGAAGGTCTCCACCGAGCACCATTTCGTGCGGCCGGGCGCCGACGCCTGGGTGTTGCTCGCGATGCTCAACGTGCTGTTCGCCGACGGCATCGCCACTCCCCCGTCGTACGCCGACCGGCTGGGCGCCGTCGAGGACGCACTGCGCGACTTCACACCCGAGAGGGCGGCCGCGATGAGCGGAGTGCCTGCCGACGAGATCGTCCGGGTGGCGCGCGACTTCGCCGACGCCGAGAGCGCCGTGGCCTACGGCCGGGTCGGCGTCTCCACCCACGAGTTCGGCTCCGTGTGCCAGTGGGCGGTCAACCTGCTCAACATCCTCACCGGCAACTTCGACCGCATCGGCGGCGCAATGTTCACGTCTCCGGCGATCGATGCCGTCGGCACCGGCCTGATCGGTCGCGGCCACCACGGCGCCTGGCACTCCAGGGTCCGCGGCCTGCCCGAGACCGCCGGCGAGCTCCCGGTGGCGGTGCTCAGCGAGGAGATCGAGACTCCGGGACCCGGCCAGATCCGGGCGATGCTGACGCTCTCGGGCAACCCGGTGCTGTCGACTCCCGACGGCGTCCGCCTCGACGGGGCGCTGGCGTCGCTCGACTTCATGGCGGCCGTCGACATCTACGTCAACGAGACCACCCGGCACGCCGACGTGATCCTGCCGCCGAACGACGGCGCTCGAGCGCGACCACTACGACCTGATCTTCCAGACCTTCGCGGTGCGCAACACGGCACGGTTCACACCGGCCGTGTTCGCCAAGGACAAGGACGCCCGCCACGACTGGCAGATCTACCGCGAGATCGCCCTGCGCACGATCAAGCGACTGCCCACCAAGCCGTCCCTGCGCAACCGCGCCCTCCTGTTCGCACGCATGAGCACCAGTCCCACCCGTCTGGTCGCGCTGCTGCTGCGGCGCACGCGCACCGGCGTCACTCTCAAGAAGCTGCGCGACCGCCCCGAGGGCATCGACCTCGGCCCACTGCGGCCCGGGTTGATGCCTGAGCGTCTGCAGACCCGCGACAAGCGGCTCGATCTGGCTCCTCGGCTGGTGCTCGACGACCTCGCCCGCCTCGCCGCCGCCCCCGCCCCGACTGCCGACGAGCTGTTGCTGATCGGCCGGCGGCACCAGCGCGACAACAACTCGTGGATGCACAACTCCGACCGGCTCGTGCGGGGCAAGGGGCGCCACCAGCTGCTGATGCACCCCGACGACCTTGCGTCCCGGTCGTTGCTGGACGGAGCGACGGTCGCCGTCACGTCACGCGTCGGCACGGTCCGGGTCGAGGTCGCTGCGACCGACGACATGATGCCGGGAGTGGTGAGCCTTCCCCACGGCTACGGCCACCAGCGCGGCGGCACCGCCACGGGCATGCGCCGGGCGGCCGACGTACCCGGCGTATCGATCAACGACCTCACCGACCCCGAACGCCTGGACGTGTCCGGCAACGCCGCGTTGAGCGGCGTGCCGGTCACGGTCCAGGCGTGTTGAGGCAGGCCGGTCAGGCACGGACCCCGTCCAGGATGCCGCGCACCTCCTCGGCCGACGGCGCCGAGCGGAGCCGCTCGACCTGGTCGGCGTCGACGAACACCGACGCGAGCTTCGACAGCAGCGCGAGGTGGTCGTTGCCGGCACCGGCAATGCCGACGACGAACTCGGCCGGCTTGCCGTTCCAGTCGATCCCGTCGGGGTAGCGCACGAACGAGATCGCCGTACGACGGATGTCGCCCTTGGCCTCGTTGGTGCCGTGCGGGATGGCAAGCAGGTTGCCCATGTGCGTCGACACGGACTTCTCCCGCTCGTGCATCGCATCGACGTACGACGGGGCGACCGCACCCGACGCGACGAGCAGCTGGCCCGCCTCGGTGATGGCTTCGTCGCGCGTCGTGGCCGAACCCGACAAGACGATGGCCTCGTCGGCGAGCACGCTGCCGTCAGTGCCCGGCTCGTCGTCGGCGACCGCGGCGGGTGCGGCAGCCGGAGCTGCTGTCTCGGACCCGTTGGTCTGACGCACCAGCTCGACGATCTCGTCGTACCGGGGACTGCCCATGAAGTTGTCGACGGACACGTGGACCGCCGAGCCCGCTCGCTGTCGGGCGCGGTCGGTGAGGTCCTGGTGGGTGACCACCACGTCCCAGTCGTCGTTCAGGCTCGAGATCGCCTTGTTGACCACCGTCACTTCGTCGAAGCCGGCCGCCTGGATCTTCTTGCGCAGCACAGAGGCACCCATCGCGGACGATCCCATGCCGGCGTCGCAGGCGAAGACGATGTTGCGGATGGGCTGCCCGGGCGCTGCGGCACCCGCTCCGAGCAGTGCGCCAACAGCCGACTGCTTGCCCTTGCGGGCCTCCATGTCGGCCGTGGCAGCGGAGAGGTCGCCCTCGTCAGCGGTCCGGTCGATCTTGAGCAGGAACGACGCGACGAGGAACGACACGCCAGCAGCGACTATGACGGAGGTGGTCACGCCGAGGAGGCTGCCGGGAGGCGAAGCGGTCCACACGGCGATGATGGAGCCCGGCGAGGCCGGCGAGCGAAGGCCGGAGCCGAAGGCCACGTTGGTGGCCACACCGGACATGCCGCCAGCCATGACAGCGAGCACCAGCTTGGGCTTCATCAGCACGTACGGGAAGTAGATCTCGTGGATGCCGCCGATGAACTGGATCAAGATGGCGCCGGGCGCGGACGCCTTCGCGGCACCCTTGCCGAAGAACATGAAGGCGAGCAGCAGACCCAGGCCGGGGCCGGGGTTGGCCTCGAGCAGGAACAGGATCGACTTGCCCTTGTCGACGGCCTCTGCGGTGCCGAGCGGGGTCAGGATGCCCTGGTTGATCGCGTTGTTGAGGAACAGGATCTTGGCCGGCTCGATGAAGATGGACGTGAGCGGCAGCAGGTTGTTCTCGACGAGCGTGTCGACGACGTTTGACGCCAGGTCGCTGAACCGCTCGACGAACGGGCCGGCGAGGAAGAACCCGACGACCGCGAGGAAGCCACCCCAGATGCCGGCCGAGAAGTTGTTGACCAGCATCTCCAGGCCGGGCCGGATCCTGTGCGACCAGAGCGCGTCGAGGCGCTTCATGGACCAGCCGCCGAGCGGGCCCATCACCATCGCGCCGAGGAACATCGGCACGCCGGCGCCGGCGATGGCGCCCATCGTGGCGATGGCGCCGACGACGCCACCACGCATGTTGTCGTCGTAGCTCATCCGGCCGCCGGTGTAGCCGATCAGCAGCGGCAGCAGGTAGGTGATCATCGGGTCGACGATGCCGCCGCCGGCGTAGTCGCCCCACCCACCGAGGTGGGAGATCGGGCCGTAGCCGCCGTCGTAGCCGATCCAGTCACCGATCAGGGTGATCCAGCCGGTCTCGATGAACAGGGCAGTGATCAGGCCCCAGGCGATGAACGCGCCGATGTTGGGCAGGACCATGTTGGAAAGGAACGTGCCGAACTTCTGCACGTGGACGCGCATCCCCGCGCGGGGTGCGCCGGTGGTTGTGGACATGTGCTTCCTCCGACAAAGGGACCGAATGAGCGTCCCCGTGACTCTCGTCACAAGAACTTGCCTCGCAGTAAACCGCACATTCGGGCCTATTGCCAAGCACTCGGGCAGGATTCATGCCCGTTAGTGTGGATTTCTCTCCAGCTTTCCCGCTAGCGTGGCCTCCGCACCAGTCGCACGACCGTCGACTCGAGAGGAACAACCGATGAAGGCACTGCGCTTCTACGCCCCCGAGGACGTCCGGCTGGAGGAAGTGCCCGAGCCTGAGTGCGGGCCCGACGAGATCAAGCTCAAGGTCAAGAACTGCTCCACCTGCGGCACCGACGTGAAGATCTTCCACAACGGCCACCAGAACCTCACTCCCCCGCGCACCATCGGTCACGAGATCGCCGGCGAGGTCGTCGAGATCGGCGCCGACGTCACGGGCGACTGGTCGGTCGGCGACCGCGCCCAGGTCATCGCCGCCGTGCCCTGCGGTGATTGCTACGAGTGCGAGAAGGGCTGGATGGCGGTCTGCCAGAACCAGACCTCGGTCGGCTACCAGTACGACGGCGGCTTCGCCGAGTACATGATCGTGCCGCGCCAGGTGCTCAAGGTCGACGGGCTCAACAAGATCCCCGACAATGTGGGGTACGACGAGGCGTCGGCCGCGGAGCCGTTCGCGTGTGCCATCAACGCCCAGGAGCTCCTCGGCATCGAGGCCGGTGACACCGTGGTCGTCTTCGGCGCGGGGCCGATCGGGTGCATGCACATCCGCATCGCCCGCGGCGTCCACCAGGCCGGCCCGGTCTACCTGGTCGACGTCAACGCCGACCGGCTGAAGATGTCGGCCGACGCCGTCCAGCCCGACGAGGTCATCGACGGCTCGAAGGTCGACGTGGTCGAGCGGGTCATGGAGCTCACCGGCGGCCGTGGTGCCGACGTCATCATCACCGCCACCGCGGCCAACATCACCCAGGAGCAGGCCATCTCGATGGCCGCACGCAACGGGCGGATCTCGTTCTTCGGCGGCCTGCCCAAGACCGACCCGTTCATCAAGTGCGACTCCAACGTCGTGCACTACCGCCAGCTGCACATCCACGGCGCCAACGGCTCCGCACCCGAGCACAACAAGCGTGCGCTGGAGTACATCTCCAGCGGTCAGGTGCCGGTCAAGGACCTGATCACCCGCCACATCCCGCTCGACGACGTGCTGAGTGCGTTCTCGATCGTCAAGAACGGCGAAGCCATCAAGGTCACCGTCGAGCCGTAGGGCTGACGGAGGAAGCCCTGCAAGCGACGGGGAGGTCGAGGCGCGAGCCGTCCAGACCCGACGAAGGAGGGACTGGACCGCGAGCCTCGAGACCCACCGGCCAGAGCCGCGACGAGCGGTGAGTAGAGGTCGAGCCGTGACCCGCCCGGGCGGGGGCCGCTGGCTCAGCCGCTCAGCAACTCCCGCACCGCGGCGCGCGCGGCCATCGGGTCGCTGGCGGCCAGGGCGACCTCGGCGGCAGCTTCGCAGGTGTCCGAGGTGACGTTCGAGATCTGGGCCCCCACGGGACGTACGGCGCGCGCGGCCATCGACAGCGACGTCACGCCCATGCCGATCAGCGCCACCGCCAGCAACGGGTCGGCAGCGGCCTCGCCACACACTCCGACCGGCTTGCCGGCCTGCTTGCCCGCCTCGGCGGTGATGGCGATGAGCTGGAGCACGGCGGGTTGCCAGGGGTCGGTCAGGTGAGCGAGATCGGTGGCCATCCGGTCTGCGGCCATCGTGTACTGGGTGAGGTCGTTGGTGCCGATCGACAGGAAGTCGACCACCTCGAGCATCCGGTGGGCGAGCAGCGCGGCGCTGGGGATCTCGACCATCACACCCGGCTTGAGGCCGCGGGCGCGCACCTTCTCGGCGAAGTCGGACGCCTCTGCAACGGTGGCCACCATCGGCGCCATCACCCACGTCTCGGTGCCGGTGCGCTCGGCGGCGATCTTGATGCCGTCGAGCTGGCGGTCCATCAGGCCGGGGTTGTCGAACGACAGCCGCAGCCCGCGCACCCCGAGAGCAGGGTTCTCCTCGCCGTCGTGGGTCGCGAACGCGATCGGCTTGTCGGAACCTGCGTCGAGGGTGCGTACGACGACGACACGACCATCGGCGTACGGCGAGAGCACGTCGGAGTAGATGTCGGCCTGCTCCTCGGCACCGGGCTCGTCCTTGCGGTTGAGGAAGCAGAGCTCGGTGCGGAAGAGGCCGACACCCTGGACCGGCTCGGTGCCGGCCTGGGCGGCCGTGGGGCCGTCCGCGACGTTGGCGAGCAGCTTGACGGGCATGCCGTCGGACGTGGCCGCGGGACCGGCCCAGGCAGCCTGCGCCGCCCGAGCCTGGCGGCTCGCCTCCACTCGACCGGCAGCCTGGTCGGGATCGGCGCCGAGCTCGATCTCTCCGGTCTCCCCGTCGACGACCAGGAAGGTGCCGGTCACGAGGTCGGCGGCACCGGAAACCCCCACGACGCAAGGGATGCCGAGCTGCCGGGCGATGATCGCGGTGTGGCTGGTGGCGCCGCCACGCTCGGTGACGAGGGCGACGACCAGCTCGGGGTCGAGGCCCGCGGTGTCGGAGGGTGCGAGGTCCTCGGCGACGAGCACCGACGGCTCGGACGGGTCGGGCACACCGGGTGCGTGCTCGCCGACGATGTCGGCGACCAGGCGGCGCTCGATGTCTCGCAGGTCGGTGACCCGCTCGGCCATCAGCCCGCCCATCGTGGTGAAGACGCCGACGAACTTCTCGATGGCTGCCTGGACGGCCGCCACCAGGTCGGTGCCGCCGGCGATGTCCTTGCGCACCGCACTGCGCAACCCCTTGTCGCGGGCCAGACCGGCGCTGGCCGACAGCACCTCGGCCGCCACACCGGTCGCCTGCTCCGCCTTGCGGGTGAACTCGTCGGCCACCCGGCCGGCCGCGACGTCGTACGCCGCGAGGGCCGCGTCGTCGTCGGCGAAATCACCGCTGCCGAAGCGGGTGATGGCCTCGGGCGAGACCTCGCCACGCACGAGGAGGGCGGGTCCGGCCCCCACGCCGGGAACGACCGGGGTGCCGCGCAGGATGGCGTCGGCTGCTCTGCTCGAGGACACAGTCATGCGACACACCGTATTCCACTCAATGCTTGACAATCAACACATTCGGCTATAAAACAACACATACACAGATTTTCGATCGGGAGGCATCGCGCCGTGTACGCCGAAGAGCGACAGCAGTCCATTGCCCAGCTGGTCGGCCAGCAGGGTCGGCTTTCCGTGGCAGAGCTCGCGGACAAGTTCGGGGTGACCACCGAGACCGTCCGCCGCGACCTCTCCGCGCTCGATCGCATCGGCCTGGTCCGCAGGGTCCACGGCGGCGCGGTGCCGATGAGCGCGGTCACCGCGATCGAGTCAGGCCTCGGCGAGCGCGACCAGGCCAACACGTCCGCCAAGGACGCCATCGCGGCCGCGGCCGTGGCCCTCCTGCCGCCGCCCGGGTCGATGGTGATCATCGATGCCGGTACGACGACGGCCCGGCTGGCCTCCGTCCTCCCCCGCGACCACCGGCTGACCGTCGTGACCCATGCAGTCACCATCGCCACCCGACTGGCCGGGCTGCCGCACATCGAGCTCTACGTGCTGCCGGGCCGGGTGCGCCCGACCACGCACGCGGCAGTCGGCGCCGACACCGTCGCCGCGCTGGCCGACCTCCGTGCCGATGTCGCCTACGTCGCCACCAACGGCCTCAGCGACCACGGCCTGACCACCCCCGATCGCGACGAGGCGGCCACCAAGCGCGCCATCGTGGCCGCCGCGCGCCGCACGATCGTCGTCACCGACTCCAGCAAGATCGGCGTCGAGGCTCCGCTGCGGTTCGCCACGCTGAGCGACATCGACACGCTCGTCACCGACGCCGGCATCTCGTCGGCCGACCGCACGCTCATCGAGCGGGCCGGCGTCGAGGTGGTGGTCGCATGATCCTCACACTCACGCCCAACCCGAGTATCGACCGCACCATCGCCCTGGCCGGTGAGCTGGCGCGCGGCCAGGTGCAGCGCGTCGCGTCGGTCACCGCCCAGGGCGGCGGCAAGGGCGTCAACATCTCCCGGGCTTCCGTTGCCGCGGGCATCCCGACCGTGGCCGTGCTCCCTGCGGGGAAGGACGACCCGTTCGTCATCGAGCTGCTGACCGCCGGCATCGACTGCAAGCCGGTGCTTCCGGCCGGCGGCCTGCGCACCAACCTCACGATCACCGAGCCCGACGGCACCACGACCAAGCTCAACTCCCCCGGCGCCACCGTGGGCCGCCAGCACCTCGACGCCATGACCTCGACGCTGCTGGCCCGCGCGGCCACCAGCGACTGGACCGTGCTCGCCGGGTCTCTCGCGGACGGCACCCCCGACGACTTCTACGCCGATCTCGTACGCCGCCTCCACGACTGCCCGAGCAAGGTCGCCGTCGACACCAGCGATCGACCGCTTGCTGCCCTGGTCGACGCGCTGCCCGCCTCGGCGCCCGACCTGATGAAGCCCAACGGTGAAGAGCTCGCGTCGTTCAGCGGCGCCGACGCCGACACCCTCGAGTCCGACCCGGCCGCCACGGCTGCTGCCGCGCGCACCCTGATCGACCGCGGCGTCGGCGCGGTGCTGGCCACCCTCGGCGCCGGCGGCGCCGTACTCGTCACCGCCGATGGCGCCTGGCACGCGACGCCTCCGCCCACGACCGTCGTCAGCACCGTCGGTGCCGGCGACTCCAGCCTGTTCGGCTACATCCTCGGCGACATCCGCGGCCTCACTCCGCCCGAACGCCTCGCACTCGCAGTCGCCTACGGCAGCGCCGCCGCAGCACTGCCCGGCACCACCATCCCCGGTCCGGACGACGTACGACCCGCCCTGGTCGCCGTACGCCAGCTCGACCTCATCGCAAGGGAACTCACATGACCGAACTGATCACCACGGCGCTCGTCCGGCTCGATGCCGACCTGGGCGCCGACAAGATCGCCACCATCCGTGGCCTGGCCGGCATGGTCGCCCGGGCCGGCCGGGCCGACGACGTCGACGAGATCGTCAAGGACGCCCTGGCCCGCGAGGAGACCTCGGCCACCGGCCTGCCCGGCGGCATCGCGATCCCACACTGCCGCACCGGAGGAGTCAGCGAACCCACCCTGGCGTTCGCGCGCCTCTCCCCGCCGGTCGACTTCGGAGCCAAGGACGGCCCGGCCGACCTCGCCTTCCTCATCACCGCGCCGGCCGGAGGCGACCAGACCCACCTCCAGCTGCTCACCAAGCTGGCGCGGGCCTTGGTCAAGCCTGTCTTCACGGACTCGCTGCGCGCTGCGGAGACGCCGGAGGAGGTCGTCGAGCTGATCTCCGAAGTCGTCGGCACGCCGGCACCCGACCCCGCGGCCGCCACACCCGCACGCGCGGCAGCTCCGGCTGCCGAAGCGGCGCCGGTCGCCCCGACCGAGAAGCACAGCCTGGTCGCCGTCACCGCCTGCCCGACCGGCATCGCGCACACCTACATGGCCGCCGAGGCACTCGAGGCCGCAGCCGAGCGTGCCGGCGTGGCGCTCCAGGTCGAGACGCAGGGCTCGGCCGGCTCGACGCCTCTCGACCCGCAGGTCATCGCCAACGCCTCCGCCGTCATCTTCGCCGTCGACGTCGGCGTGCGCGACCGGGGCCGCTTCGGCGGCAAGCCGATGGTGTCCTCCGGCGTGAAGCGGCCCATCGACGACGCCGACGCGATGATCGCCGAAGCGCTGCGCTACGCCGACGACCCGCACGCCCCCCGCGTCGAGGGTTCCGCCCAGGCCGGTGACGGCGGCGGGGCCAGCGACTCGTTCGGCGCCACGGTGCGCCGGGTGCTGATGACCGGCGTCTCCTACATGATCCCGTTCGTCGCGGCCGGCGGCCTCCTGATCGCGCTGGCCTTCCTGCTGGGTGGCTACGAGATCGCGCTGAACACCGAGGACGGTGCCGGCGCGGCCGGCCAGATCGTGGCCGACTCGACACTGCTCAACCTGCCCGACGCCTCGAGCTTCGACCTGGCCGGTGACGCGACGCTTCCGAACGGCGCGCTGCTGACCTACCTCGGCGCCCTGCTGCTCACGCTCGGTGGCGCGGCGTTCGGGTTCCTCGTGCCGGCCCTGTCGGGCTACATCGCCTACGCCATCGCCGACCGTCCGGGCATCGCGCCGGGCTTCGTGATGGGCGCGATCGCGGTCACCCTCAACACCGGCTTCCTCGGCGGCATCGCCGGCGGCGTACTCGCTGGTCTTGTCGCCCACTGGATCGCGAGGTGGAAGGTCCCGACCTGGGCACGCGGCCTGATGCCGGTGCTCGTGATCCCGCTGCTGACCACGCTCGCCGTGGGTTTCGTGATGGTGGTCCTGCTCGGCCGACCGCTGAGCCACCTCACCGAGGCGCTCAGCGACGGGCTCAACAACATGGCCGACGACCCGGGCCTGGCCATCGTGCTCGGCGCCGTCCTCGGCCTGATGATGGCGTTCGACATGGGTGGACCGCTCAACAAGACCGCCTACGCGTTCGCCACGGCGGGCCTGGGTGCCGCCGCAACCGCTACCGACGCACCCGAGCTCAAGATCATGGCGTCGGTGATGCTCGCCGGCATGGTGCCGCCGATCGCGCTGGCCCTGGCCACCGTGGTGCGGCCCGGCCTGTTCAGCATCCCCGAGCGCGAGAACGGCAAGGCCGGCTGGGCGCTGGGGGCGTCGTTCATCACCGAGGGGGCCATCCCGTTCGCGGCCGCGGACCCGCTCCGCGTTATCCCCTCGATCATGCTCGGCAGTGCGGTGACAGGTGCTCTCTCGCAGGCCTTCGACGTGTCCCTGCGGGCACCGCACGGCGGCATCTTCGTGCTCTTCGCCGTCGACGGCATCCTCGGGTTCCTCGTCTCCCTGGTGGCCGGCGTGCTCGTGGCGTGCGCCGCGGTGATCGCCCTCAAGACGCTCAACAAGGCCAACAACACCGACCTCGTCACCGTCTGACCCGACCGAACACCACCCAAGGAGATCGCATGCCCAGCAAGACCGTTGTCGTCGGCTCCGCCGTCGGACTCCACGCCCGCCCCGCCGCGCTCATCGCGGCGGCGGCAGGCGAGCTCGACTCCGACGTCTTCCTCGCCGTACCCGGTGAGGAGTCGGTCGACGCCAGCTCGTCGCTGATGATCATGACACTGGGTGCCGGCAACGGTGACTCCGTCGAGGTCTCGGGTGACGACCAGGCCGCGGTCGACGCGATCGCCGCGCTGGTCGAGAAGGACCTCGACGCCTGACTCGGGCTACTGCGCGCGCTGCATGGCGCGGCAGACCTCCCGGGCACCCACGGCCCGCTCGAGCTCGTCGACGATCCCGGTGAAGAACTGCTTGCGGTACGTCTCGTCGGTCACGGCGTAGACGGTGAAGTAGAGGCCGGAGAACGCCGAGAGGAACGTCGCGACCTGCACCAGCTCGCGCGGGATGAGCAGCTGTCCAAGGAACGGGGTCGGGGGGTCACCGACCCAGGACTGGATGACCTCGGGATCCATGATCACCGCGCCGAACACCAGGAAGAAGCCGAACACAGTCAGTGACAGCAACAGCACCTGGATCACCTGGCTGACCAGCAGCACCAGCACCAGGTTGCCGCGCTCGAGTCGCACCATCGGCTCGTCGATGCCCGGGCCGTCGTCGAGGTCGGTCCAGGGCTCGAGCGGCGTGCCGGTGCACGCGCTGCCGACCCGCTCGCCGTCGAGGCGGTCGTCGATGCGGCCGACCTCCTCGGGCAGCCGGACGAGCAGAAAGATCGTCGCCACCGCACCGAAGAGCAGGACCGTCAGCCCCATCACTCCCCCGTCCAGCGTTTCGGCCACCATCCACACCTCGGTGTTGATGAACAGGAACGTCACGAAGAGCAGCAGCAGCGGCAGCGCCCGGGTGGCCAGTTGGAACAGCATCCCGAGGCTCCGGAACGTACGGCGCCCCGCCCAGAGCGCGATCGGGCCACCGCGCAGCGCCAGCAGCCCGTAGGCGAGGGCGAGCACGAGCAGGACCTGCGCCCCCGTGGAGATGCCGTAGGAGACGTCGTGGGACAGCTGGCCGGCGAGGATGCCGCTGCCCACCGAGACGACCAGGCCGGCGGCGCCGACGAGAATGAGCCGCGACCGCGTCAGTCGGCTGGCGACCTCTTCACGGACCTTATCGACGAAGTAGGGCAGACCGTTGTCCGCGAACCACTCCTCCGCAGCCAGCAGGTCGGCGGCCTCGGGGCGGCGCGCCCCGGCATCCCGCTCAGTCACCCAGGATCTCGCGGGCTCGGCGTACGTCGTCGTGCATCGTCTCGACGAGGGCCTCGACGCCCTCGAACTTCACCATGCCGCGCAGCCGCTCGACGAACGCGACCTCGACCTCGACGCCGTAGAGCTCGAGGTCGTCGCGGTCGAGCACGTAGGACTCGACGCGGCGGGCGCGCTCGCCGTCGAAGGTGGGGTTGGTGCCGACCGAGATGGCCGCCGGGTAGCGCTCACCGGTGTCGCGGCGGGTCAGCCAGCCGGCGTAGACGCCGTCGATCGGCCCAGCCTCGACGACCGACGTGGGCACGTTGGCGGTCGGGAAGCCGAGCTCTCGGCCGCGCTTGTCGCCCTCGACCACGACGCCCGTCACGGTGTAGGGACGGCCGAGCGCCTCCGCGGCGCCGGCCACGTCACCGGTCGCGAGACAGGTGCGCACGTAGGTGGACGACCAGACCTGCGGTCCCCCGTCGAGCTCGACACCGACCGCCTCGAAGCCGCGCTCCGCACCGGTCTCGCGCAGTAGTGCGACGTCTCCTGACGCCCGCGCCCCGAACCGGAAGTTGGCGCCGACGACGACCGCGCGTACGCCGAGTGCCTGCACCAGGACCCGGTCGATGAACTCCTGCGGTGACCATGCCGCCATCTCGCGGTCGAACGGCAGCACGAGCACCCCGTCGACACCGACCTCGGCCAGCAGGTCGACACGCGTCTCGATGCTAGTGAGCTGCTGGGGCGCGTGCTCGGGACGCAGCACCGACATCGGGTGCGGGTCGAACGTGACGGCCACCAACGGCAGCCCGATCTCGTCGGCCTTCGCGCGCGCCCGGCCGAGAACCACGCGGTGCCCCCGGTGCAGACCGTCGAAGTTGCCGATGACGACGGTAGTGGCGCCGAGGTCAGCGGGGATCTCGTCGAGGGATCGCCAGACAGGAAGACGAGGACTCACGGCGTGCAGCCTAGGCGACGAAGACCGCGACGGCCTTGGCCCGGTCACCAGCAGGTTCGTAGAGCGCCAGGAACTCGCCGTCGGGCGCGAAGACCGCACACAGGTCGGGCAGCTTTCGGTCCAGCGACCGGCCGACGCGCACATCGGCCGCTTCGGCGTCGTCGAGCACGACGCACGGGAAGGTTGCCCGGGCGGCGTCCTCGAGCGGCACGACCGCAAAGGACTCGGCGAGCTCTTCGAGCGTGTGTGCCACCGAGAGGTCGAACCCGCCGACGGCAGTACGCCGCAGCGCCGTCAGGTGGCCGCCGACCGCGAGCCGCTCCCCCAGGTCTCGCGCGATGGCGCGGATGTAGGTGCCGCTGCTGCATCGCACCGAGATCGTCACGTCGGTGCACGGCTCGCCAGGCACGGTCGAGACCTCGTGGACGACGAGCTCGTGGATGGTGACCGGCCGGGCCGGCAGCTCGACGTCCTCACCGTCGCGCACCCGCTGGTAGGCCCGCTTGCCGTCAACCTTGATCGCCGACACGGCGCTGGGCCGCTGCTCGATGTCGCCGACGAACTCCGCGAGCGCGGAACGCACCCGCGTCTCGTCGACCTGGCCGGCCGGCGCCTGCGCGACCACCTCGCCCTCGGCGTCGTCGGTCGTCGTGGTCACCCCGAGCCGAATCGTGGCGTCGTACGCCTTCTCGGTCAGCATCAGGTGACCGAGCAGCCGGGTGGCTCGGCCGACACCGAGCACCAGCACGCCGGTGGCCATCGGATCGAGGGTGCCGGCGTGGCCGACCTTGCGGGTCCCGGCCAGACGTCGTACGCGGGCGACCACGTCGTGCGAGGTCAGCCCGCCGGGCTTGTCGACGACGACGAGGCCGTTGGGCGCTTCGCTCACTTGTCTTGAGGACCCGACTCGTCGTCGGCTTCGTCCTCGGCAGGCAGGTCAGCGTCGTCGGCCTCGAGCTCGCGCGGCTTCTTGTACGGGTCGATCTCTCCTGCGTACGACGCCTTGGCCCGCTGAGCCGCCACCAGCTCGTCTGCGGCGCGGGCCGCCGCCAGGATGTCGTCGAGGTGGCGAGCGTTCTCGGGCAGCGCGTCGGGGATGAACTCCAGCGACGGCGCGTGCCGCATGCCGAGCTGCTTGGCGACCTCGGACCGGATCAGTCCCTTGGCCGACTCGAGCGCCGCAGCACTCTCCTCCCGCGACGACTCCTCGCCCAGGACGGTGTAGAAAACGCTCGCCTGCTGGGAGTCACCGGTGACCCGGACGTCGGTGATGGTCACGAACCCCAGCCGCGGATCCTTGATCCGTCGCTCGAGCATCTCCGCCACGATCACCTGGATCCGGTCGGCGATCTTGCGAACACGAGGGCTAGCCATATCTCTTTCCTCCTGCAGATGCACGGATCCCGCCCTCGGTCCGTGCTGGCCGCACGGGCGGGGGCGGGCGGCCGTGGTTGGGTCTGGCACCCGTGGAGCGAGGGACGAGCGGAACGGTTGGTAGGCCGCCCGCCCCCGCTCGGGAGGCCATCAGCGAATCATGCTCGCGGGATCTCGCGCATCTCGAACGACTCCACGAAGTCGCCGATCTTGATGTCCTGGAAGTTCTTCAGGACCAGACCACACTCGAAGCCCTCGCGGACCTCCGACGCGTCGTCCTTCTCGCGGCGCAGCGACGAGAG
Organism: Nocardioides sp. InS609-2; assembly: GCF_023208195.1. Lineage (NCBI taxonomy): Bacteria > Bacillati > Actinomycetota > Actinomycetes > Propionibacteriales > Nocardioidaceae > Nocardioides > Nocardioides sp. InS609-2. Next base: position 919,118 of record NZ_CP060034.1, read on the forward strand.
GTCGAGGTTGTCGGCCACGACCGCGCCATCACGCAGCACGCGCACCTTGGCGTTGCGGCGGATGACACCCGTGGTGACCATGCAGCCCGCGATGTTGCCGGACTTGGACGAGCGGAAGATCTCGCGGATCTCCGCCTGACCCAGGGTCGACTCCTCGTACTCGGGCTTGAGCATGCCCTTGAGTGCTGCCTCGATCTCCTCGATCGCCTGGTAGATGACCGAGTAGTAGCGAATCTCGACACCTTCCTTGTCCGCCATCTGGCCCGCCTTGCCCTGAGGCCGGACGTTGAAGCCGATGATGATGGCGTCGGAGGCGGCAGCGAGGTCGACGTTGGTCTCGGTGATCGCACCGACACCGCGGTCGATGACCCGGAGGCTGACCTCTTCGCCGACGTCGATCTGGGCCAGCGAGTCCTCGAGGGCCTCGACCGAACCGGACACGTCGCCCTTGAGGATGAGGTTGAGCTCCTGGCTCTCGCCCTTCTCCATGGAGGCCATGAAGTCCTCGAGAGTACGACGCACGCGGCGCTTGGCCTGCATGGCTGCACGCTCGCGGGCCTCACGCTTCTCGGCGATCTGGCGAGCCATCCGGTCGTCGTCGACCACGATGAAGGTCTGGCCGGCACCCGGTACGGCGGTGAGACCCAGGACCATCGCCGGACGCGACGGGTCGGCCTCGGTGATGTTGTCGCCGTGCTCGTCGAGCATGGCGCGCACCCGGCCGTAGCCGGCACCGGCGACGATCGAGTCACCCACGCGCAGGGTGCCGCGCTGGACCAGCACCGTGGCGACCGGACCGCGACCGCGGTCCAGGTGGCCTTCGATGACGAGACCCTGGGCGTCCTGGTCGGGGTTGGCCCGCAGGTCGAGCGACGCGTCGGCGGTCAGTACGACGGCCTCGAGCAGCTTGTCGAGGTTGAGCCCGGCCTTGGCCGAGACGTCGACGAACATCGCGTCGCCGCCGTACTCCTCGGGGATGAGGCCGTACTCGGTCAGCTGACCGCGCACCTTGGTCGGGTCGGCGTCTTCCTTGTCGATCTTGTTGACCGCGACCACGATCGGCACACCGGCCGCCTTGGCGTGGTTCAACGCCTCGACGGTCTGCGGCATCACACCGTCGTCGGCCGCCACCACGAGGATCGCGATGTCGGTCGCCTGTGCACCACGCGCACGCATGGCGGTGAACGCCTCGTGACCCGGGGTGTCGATGAAGGTGATGCGACGTTCGGTGCCGTCGACGTCGGTGCGGACCTGGTAGGCACCGATGTGCTGGGTGATGCCGCCGGCTTCCTTGTCGACCACGTTGGCGTCACGCAGCGCGTCGAGGAGCTTGGTCTTTCCGTGGTCGACGTGACCCATGACGGTGACGACCGGGGGCCTGATGGCCAGGTCACCCTCTTCGCCCTCGTCGGTGCCGAAGTCGATGTCGAACGACTCGAGCAGCTCGCGGTCCTCGTCCTCCGGGGAGACGACCTCGACGACGTAGTTGAGCTCCTCGCCGAGCAGCTCGAACGTCTCGTCGTTGACCGACTCGGTCGCGGTCACCATCTCGCCCAGGCTGAACAGCATCTGGACCAGGGCAGCCGCGTCGACGCCGATCTTGTCGGCGAAGTCGGTCAGGGACGAGCCACGAGCCAGCTTGATCGTCTCGCCGTCGCCCTTGCGGACACGCACGCCACCGATCGTCGGGGCCTGCATGGCCTCGAACTCCTGACGACGGGCACGCTTCGACTTGCGTCCTCGACGCGACGGGCCACCGGGGCGACCGAAGGCGCCCTGGGTCTGGCCACGCTGGCCGGGACGACCGCCACCGGGGCGACCGCCACCGCTGGGGCCGAAGCCGCCGGGACGACCGGGAGCACCACCGGGGGCGCCGCCGGGGCCACCGCGACCGGGAGCACCACCGGGGCCACCGCGACCGGGAGCACCACCGGGGCCACCGCGACCGGGAGCACCGCCAGGGCCGCCGCGGCCGGCAGGCGCACGCCCGCCGGGGCCGCCACCGAAGGCGGCTGGGGACTTGGGCATCATCGCCGGGTTGGGGCGCGGCATGCCCGGGCGGGCCGGGGCAGCGCCCTCACGCTGCGCCGGCGGGCGCGGCGGACGCTGGTCGTCGCCGGCTGCCGGAGCAACGGGCGGAGCCGCCGGACGGCGACCCATGCCCTGGCTGGGCGCGAACGGGTTGTTGCCGGGGCGCGGGGTGCCACCGGGCTTGCCGACCGGACGCGGGGCCGGCGTCTTCGGCGCGGCACCGTCGGTGCCGTCGGTGCCTTCGGTTGCGGGGGTCTCCGGAGCCGGGGCCTCGGCGACCTCGGCGGCCGGGGCCTCCGGGGTGGGCTCAGCGACCGGCGCTGCCTTCGGGCCGGGCTTCGGACCGGGGCGCGGCGCGGACGGTGCGCCGCTCGTGGCGACGTCAGCCGGGGCTGCGGCAGGAGTCTCGGTGAGCGCCGCGGCAGGTGCCTCGACGGGGGTCTCGGCCTCGGGGGTGGGCTCGGCCTTCTTGGCCGGCGCCTTGGTGGCCGCGGGCTTGGCGGGCTCCGCGGCGGGGGCGGCCGGGGCCGAGGCCGCGGAGGCCTTCAGCTCGTCGCCGTACTGCTTCTTGAAGCGCATCTCGACGGGAGGTTCGACCGTCGACGATGCCGACTTGACGAACTCCCCCATCTCCTTGAGCTTCTCGAGAACGAACTTGCTCTCGACGTTGAACTCTTTGGCGAGTTCGTGGACTCGGGTCTTGGCCACGTTGGAACGCTGCTCCTTCTGGTCCGAGCCCCAGAAGGAGGGGTGAATTTCGGACCGCTTAGTTGTGGTGCTGGCTCATCGGAAAGAACTCATCGAGTGCTCATGAGCTGCCTGCTCCAGTTTCTGGTCGGTCGATCACGGTGGGTAGTGACATGAGGTGGTCCCTCACCGGTGTGGTGGCCAGCCCCTCTCGCGCCCTGAGGGCCCGGGAGAATGCTCGCCGTCGCACCGCGAGTTCGAAACACTCGATCGTGGGGTGCAGGTGCGCTCCGCGACCGGGTGCGGTGCCTGCCGGATCGGGTACGGCGGCCGGCTGCCCGACCGTGTCCGTGCCGATGACGATGCGCACCAACTCGCTCTTGATGGCCCGCTCCCGACATCCGATGCACGTACGCACAGGGGTGTTGCGGGTGCCGACCACTACAACAACCCTACCGGGTCACCCCGTCAACGACGAACCGGCCGCGTCAACCTCTCGCCGAGGCATGCCGCAACAATGGCCTCGTGACCACCACCGCTGTCGTCCTACGTCCCGTCGCCGAGAACGACCGCGCAGCCTGGGAGCGGCTGTTCGCCGGATATCGGAACTTCTACAAGATGCCGGCCGACCCCGCCGTGCACGCGACCGTGTGGCGGTGGCTGCACGATCCCGACCACGAGGTCGACGGACTCGTGGCCGAGCTCGACGGCGAGATCGTCGGCTTCACCCACTACCGCCGCTTCACCCGCCCGTCCGAGGGTGACTACGCCACCTGGCTCGACGACCTCTTCACGACCCCGCAGGCCCGCGGGCACGGAGTCGCCCGGGCACTCATCGGTGCCGTCACTGAGATCGCGGCTGCCCGCGGCGACCGGGTCGTGAGCTGGATCACCGCGAGCGACAACGCCACCGCCCGACGCGTGTACGACGACCTGGCCGTCGCCACCAGGTGGGTCACGTACGAGCGCGCCACCTGAGGACGCTGCACGACCGACGGGTCGTCACCGCCCGCTCCCCCATGTAACGCGCCGTTACTACGACCACCGCGCCCATCGGTGGGCGCAGATGAGTGAGTAACGGGGCGTTACAAGGGCGCGGAGCTCACTCCGGGTCGGGTGCCTCGTCGCTGCGGATGTCGATGCGCCAGCCGGTGAGCCGGGCGGCGAGGCGGGCGTTCTGGCCCTCCTTGCCGATGGCCAGGGAGAGCTGGAAGTCGGGTACGACGACGCGCGCCGACCGCGCGGCGAGGTCGACGATCTCGACCTTCGTCACCCGGGCCGGTGACAGGGCGTGCGACACCATCTCGGCGGGGTCCTCGGACCAGTCGACGATGTCGATCTTCTCGCCGTGCAGCTCGGCCATCACGTTGCGCACCCGCTGGCCCATCGGCCCGATGCAGGCGCCCTTCGCGTTGACGCCCTGCGCGGTGGTGTGGACGGCGATCTTGGTGCGGTGGCCGGCCTCTCGGGCGATCGCGTGGATCTCGACGGTGCCGTCGGCGATCTCGGGCACCTCGAGGGCGAACAGCTTCTTCACCAGGTTGGGGTGGGTGCGCGACAGGGTGATCTGCGGACCACGCATGCCCTTGCGCACCGACACGACGATGCACTTGATGCGCGTGCCGTGGTCGTAGTTCTCGCCCGGCACCCGCTCACCGAGGGGCAGCAGTGCCTCGAGCTTGCCGAGGTCGACCATGACGTCGTCGGGGTTGCGCCCCTGCTGGATGACGCCGGAGATGATGTCGCCCTCCTTGCCGGAGAACTCGCCGAACCTGATGTCGTCCTCGGCGTCGCGCAGCCGCTGCAGCATGATCTGCTTGGCGGTCGTCGCGGCGATCCGGCCGAACCCGTCGGGGGTGTCGTCGAACTCCGGGCCCTTGACGCCGTCCTCGCCGGCCTCCCGGGCCAGCACGGTGACGTGGCCGTTCTTGCGGTCGAGCACGACTCGCGCCTGCTCCTGCGCTCCGGGCGTCTTGTGGTACGCCGTGAGCAGGGCCTGCTCGATCGCCTCGACGAGGACGTCGAAGGAGATCTCCTTCTCGCGTTCGAGCATCCGCAGGATGCTCAGGTCGATGTCCATCAGGCGTCGTCCTCTTCGGTCTCTTCGGCTTCGGGCAAGCTTCGCTTGCGGTTGAACTCGATCTGCACCAGAGCCTTCGCGACGTCGGCGTGGGCGACCTCGCGCTCGGCACCCTCCACGTCGAGCGTGGCCGTGGTCTCGGTGCTCGTCAGGATGCGGCCGCTGAACTCGCCACCCTCGACGAGGGTGATCTTCACGAGCCGGTCGGCGTTGCGGCGCCAGTGACGCGGCATGGTCAGCGGGCGGTCGACGCCTCGGGAGGTGACCTCGAGGGTGTAAGGCTGCTCGCCCATCACGTCGGACTCGTCGAGCACCCGTGACACCTCGCGAGTGGCATCGGCGACGTCGTCGAGCGTGACGCCACCGTCCTGGTCGACGGCCACGCGCAACATGCGTCGCTTGCCGGCGACGGACAGGTCGACGGCCTCGACATCGAGGCCGATGGCGGCGATGGGGTCGCGGAGCTCCGCTTCGATGCGATCACGGACGAGGTCTTGTCGTGCCTTGGCGGGGCTGGCTGCCCGCTCGCCAGAGCTGTCGATCGAGCTCACGGTTTTCGACCTCCTGTGCTGTTGTGTCCGACCACGATAGCGGCAATCCCCGGGCCGGCCGACGGCGGAGATAGGGTCGGCCGCGTGTTCCGCTCCGTACCCCCCACCAACCTCCGGCTGACCCGGCGCGCGCTTGCCGTCACGGTCTCCGGATCGGCACTCGCGCTCGCCGCCTGCGACCTCGACCCGCGGTCGACCGACGCCGGACCGGACGACGCCGAAGCACCCTCCGACCCCGACCTGATCGCCCTGGCAGACACCGTCGCGGCCACCACGGAGGCGGCGGCGCTCGTCGCAGCTACGACGGCCGCGCACCCCGATCTCATAGCCCGGCTCACCGGCTTCGGCGACCTGCATACCGTGCACCAGGCGGCTCTTGCCGGCGCGGTGGCCGAGCTGCGCGAACCCACCGCCTCCGCGACTCCCCCGGTCATCGCGCCCGCGCGTCCGCAGGCCCTCGCTGCCGTACGCCGCGCGGAGACGACCCTGGCCAGGCAGCTGGCCGGCCGTGCGCAGCGCGCCGAGAGCGGCACGTTCGCCCGGCTGCTGGCAGTGATGTCGGCCGCGGTGCAGCAGGAGCTCACCGCACTCGACCAGGAGCCGGCCGCCTGATGACCCTCCTCGACAGCCTCCAGACGACGCTCGCCGGCGAGCACGCCGCGGTCTACCTGTACGGCGTCCTCGGCGCGCAGACCTCGCAGTCGCTCGAACCCGCGCTGTACGAAGCTCTGGTCGAGGGCTACCGGCGCCATCGGGGCCACCGCGACCAGCTGACGGGATACGTCACCGAGGCCGGTGGCGTGCCGGTCGCAGCGGCGGGGGCGTACGCGCTGCCCGCGCAGCTGGCCAACGCCGACCAGGTACGCCGCAGCGCGATCGGTGTCGAGGAGTCCTGCGCCGCGACGTACTCCTCGCTTGTCGCCAACTCCGTGCGCGCCCAGCGCCGCTGGGCGATCATCGCCCTGACCGACGCGGCGGTGCGGCAGCTCTCGCTCGGCGGCGCGCCGCAGGAATTCCCCGGCGCTCCCGACCTGGTCCCGACGCCGAACTGACCCGCCCGAGGATCTCGGACGGGTCAGTCAGTGATGTCTGGTCAGGCGCGGTAGGCGGTGAACATCGACGACATCCGCGAGCTCTGCCCACCGGTGAACTCGGTGTAGCAGGTGTCGTAGCTGTAGTCCATGTAGTTGTGGATCGGGTCCAGGCCGGGCAGCGAGCAGGAGTCGCGGCCGGCCGGGCAGCCGCTGGAGGCGCTCCCCTGGGCCGGGGTGTCGCTCACCTCGTCGTTGGTGGCCGTGCAGCCGCCCTGGAACGTGTGGTAGAGCCCGAACCAGTGGCCGGCCTCGTGCGTGGCGGTCTCGCCGTAGTTGAAGTTGGTGGCCGAGCCGCCGGGCAGCGAGGTGTACTGCACGCGGATCCCGTCGATCGACGGCTGGCTCGCGTAGTCCCACGGGAACGTCGCGATGCCGAGGTAGCTGAAGTCGACCAGCCAGATGTTGAGGGCGTTCGCGCCACCCTTGCGGGTCTGCGACCGGTAGGTCGTCGACTGACGGTCCTTGTGCCACTGGTCGTTGTTGAAGCGGTCGGTGCCCGCCAGCGTGAACGTGAAGCCCGTGTTGGCCGCGGTCGACGACTCCTGACCGCCGAACGTCGTGTTGAGTACGGCGATCTGCTGGGCGATCTGCGTGTCTGTGACGTCACCGGCACCGGTCTTGCTGCGCATCACGTGCACGTAGACCGGGATCGACCCGCCGAACTGGGCGGGTCCCACCGTCGCCGACCCGGTCTTGTCCCGGAGGATCCGGGCGGTCTGCGCCTGGATCGCCTTCTGCTCGCTGACGGAGACGTCGCGGTGGTCGGTGCCGTAGCCACCGCGCGCCGACGACCCGACGTCGGTCTGGCAGGCGGCCACGTCGTTGGTGCCCAAGATGCGGGCCGAGGCGCTCTCGGTCATTCCTCCGAGAGCCAGGGTGCCGGTAAGCGCGACGCTGATGGCAGCGACCCGGCTCAGGGTACGAAAAGTGGGTGTGGTCACGAAGCTGTCCTCTCGTTCATGCGGGGGCAGGGGCGAGAACAGCAACGGTCCGCGTGCTCGGCCTTCTGGGACAGTCCCGAGATCTGCCCCAAAGTGGCGAGCACGCGGACCGTTTCGGGCTGGTCAGCGTCACCCCGGTGAGCGAGACTTCCTGCTCACATGCGAAATCATGCAGGACAGTGGCAAGAAGGGCGAGACTTTCACGACTGCATATTTACGCTGTGCGCAAACCTGCAGAAGTCGCGTCCTCGAAAGGGCTCAGGCCCAGCGCTCCACGATGCCGGCGATGTCTGCCAGTCGGTGCGCGACGGCGTCGGGCTCTCCTTCGGTGTGGCCGACCTGGCTGGCCGGGATGACGCTGTGCGGGATGTGGATCGTGCGCATCCCGGCGTTCGCCGCACCGTGGATGTCGTCGAAGAGCCGGTCCCCGACGTAGACACATCGGGCCGGGTCACTCGCGCCCACGGCGTCCATCGCGGCCCGGAAGGCGCGCTCGTCGGGCTTCGTCCAGTCGATCTCACTGGTGTAGACGTCGCCGTCGATGAGGTCGAGGACGCCGTCGCGCTCGAAGAAGCCGCGGTGCCAGGCACGGGGCCAGATCGTGTTGGAGAGTACGCCGACCGAGATGCCCCGCTCGCGCAGGGACCGCCACAACGGGCCGACGTCCGGGTCGGTCGTCGTGTGCGGCTCCCAGAACTCGAAGTAGCCGCTCAGTAGGTCGGGGTCGTGGGCGAGGCCGGCCTCGTCGAAGAGATCGGCGATCGTCGAGCTGAGCTGGTGGTCCCGGCTGCGGCCCCAGATGACGTCACCTGCCCGGTGCAGGAGACCGGCACGGTCGAGCCGGGCAGCCTCGTCGAGCGGCGTGCCGTCGACGGCCGGCACGGCCTGGGCGAGCGCGAGCGACTCGGCGTGGAAGTCGATGTCGTGCCACTTCGTGAGGGTGCCACCCCAGTCGAAGATGACGGCGTCGATCGCGCTCACTTCTCGACGACCTCCCGCGTGGCCAGCAGCGAGTGCTTTCGCGAGTAGGCGAAGTAGACGATGAGGCCGAGGACGAACCACACGGCGAACCGGAGCCAGGTCTCCCACGCGAGGAAGGAGATCAGCCAGAGGCTGAACCCGATGCCGATCAGCGGCACGATCGGCACGGCCGGGCAGCGGAAGCTGCGCGGCAGCTCGGGGCGGGCCTGGCGCAGCCGGATCACGGCGGCGCACACGACCACGAACGCCAGCAGGATGCCGATGTTGGTGAGCTCGGCAGCCTCGGCGATGGGCATCAGGCCGGCGATGGCGGCCGACAGGATGCCGGCGATCCAGGTGACCCGCACGGGTACGTGCCGCTTCGCGTCGGTCTTGGCGAACCACGCGGGCAGCAGGCCATCGCGGCTCATGGCGAACCACACCCGGGTCACGCCGAGCATGAACGTGAACATCACCGTCAAGATGCCGATGATGGCGCCGATCGCGATGATCGTGCCGATCCCGTCGAGGCCGACGCTCGCGAACGCCGAGGAGAACCCGGCGTCGGGGTCGATCTCACCGTAGTTCTGGATGCCGACGAGGGTCAGGCACGCCAGGAAGTAGAGCACCATCGAGATGGCCAGGCTGTACATGATCGCCTTCGGCATGTGCTTCTGTGCGTCCTTCGACTCCTCGGCGGCCGTCGACATCGCGTCGTACCCGAAGACGGCGAAGAAGACCGTGGCCGCACCGGTCATCGCTCCCCCGAAGCCGGCGGGCGCGAAGGGCGAGTAGTTGTCGGACTTGATGTGGAAGAAGCCGACGATGATGACGAGCAGCACGACCGCGACCTTGAGGCCGACCACCAGGGTCTCGACGCGGGCGGCGTTCTTCATGCCGAGCGTGAGCAGCCAGGCGATCAGCAGGCACAGCAGCATCGCGAAGAGGTCGACTCGGTGGCCGTCTCCGCTGCCCGGGGCGCCGAGCATCCACGTCGGCAGGTCGAGCCCGAACTGGTCGAGCAGGAACGAGAAGTAGCCGGAGATCCCGATGGCCACGACCGCGACGATGGCGACGTACTCGAGCAGCAGGTCCCAGCCGATGCACCAGCCGATGATCTCGCCGAGCACGGCGTAGCCGTAGGTGTAGGCCGAGCCGGCACGCGGGATCATGCCGGCGAACTCGGCGTACGAGAAGGCCGCCGCGGCGCTGGCGACGCCGGCGATCAGGAAGCTGAGCACGACCGCCGGGCCCACTCCCTTGCCGCCCTCGGCGCCGCTGGCGACGGCTCCGGCGAGCGAGAAGATGCCGGCGCCGATGATGCCGCCGACACCGATCGCGGTGAGCTGCCAGAGCCCGAGCGAGCGTACGAGTCCGTTGTCGTCGTCGACCTCGATGATCTGGTCGATCGGCTTCTTGCGCATGATTCCGAGTGACATGGCGAGCACCCTAGCCCGGCGAATGGTGGCGTCGGCCGCGGACTGTCTCCACCAGCCTCGCGGCCGCGTCGCCCACGGCGACCTCGGTCTTGTCGCCCGTACGACGGTCCTTGATGTCGACGGTGCCGTCGGCCAGCCCGCGACCGACCGTGACGATCGTCGGCACTCCGATGAGCTCGGCGTCCTTGAACTTCACGCCGGGTGAGACCTTGCCCGTGCGGTCGTCGTAGATCACGTCGATGCCCTGGGCCGAGAGGTCGTCAGCCAGCTGTGCCGCGGCCTCGAAGATGGCCGGGTCCTTGCCGGCCGCGACGATGTGCACGTCGGCCGGCGAGACCTCACGGGGCCAGCACAGACCGATCTCGTCGAGCGTGTTCTCGGCGATGGCGGCAACAGCCCGCGAGGGGCCGACGCCGTAGGAGCCCATGGTGACGGTGACGAGCTTGCCGTTCTCGTCGAGGACCTTGAGGTCGAGCGCGTCGGCGTATTTGCGACCGAGCTGGAAGATGTGGCCCATCTCGATGCCGCGTGCGGACTCCAGCGTGCCCTCGGTGCAGTTGGGGCAATCGTCGCCGTCCCGGACGTCGGCGGCCTCGATGGTGCCGTCGGGGGTGAAGTCGCGACCGGCCACCAGGTCGATGACGTGCTGGCCGGAGAGGTTGGCGCCGGTGACCCAGCGGGTGCCCTCGACGACGCGGGGGTCGACGAGGTAGCGGATGCCCGAGGCCGACTTCTCGCCCAGCGCGTCGGGGCCGATGTAGCCCTTGACCAGGGCGGAGTGTGCCGTGAGCTCCGCCTCGGTCATCGCGTCGACCTCGATCGGCTCGAGCTGGCCCTCGAGCCGCTTCTGGTCGACCTCGCGGTCGCCGGGCAGGCCGATGGCGAGGGGCTCCCGGGAGCCATCGGGGTGCTTGAGCACGAGCAGGACGTTCTTGAGCGTGTCGCCGGCAGCCCAGGGCCGGTCCCCGCGCGGGTACTTCTCGTTCAGGAGCGCGACGAGCGTGTCGATCGTGGGGGTGTCGGGCGTCTCCTCGGCATGCGCGGCGGGCACGTCGTCGTACGCCAGGGCGGCGGGCGGGCGGACCGCGACCGCCTCGACGTTGGCGGCGTAGTCGCAGTGGGTGCACCGGACGTAGGTGTCCTCGCCGACCTCGGCCTTGGCGAGGAACTCCTCCGATCCCGAGCCGCCCATGGCCCCCGAGGTGGCCTTGACGATGACGTACTCGAAGCCGAGCCGGTCGAAGATCCGGATGTAGGCCTCGCGGTGTGCCTGGTAGGAGCGCTCGAGCCCGGCGTCGTCGATGTCGAACGAGTAGGAGTCCTTCATGATGAACTCGCGGCCGCGCAGGATGCCCGCACGGGGCCTCGCCTCGTCGCGGTACTTGGTCTGGATCTGGTAGATCGAGAGCGGCAGGTCCTTGTAGGAGGAGTAGAGGTCCTTCACGACGAGGGTGAACATCTCCTCGTGCGTAGGCCCGAGCAGGTAGTCGTCGCCCTTGCGGTCCTGCAGGCGGAAGATGCCGTCGCCGTACTCGGTCCAGCGGTTCGTCGCCTCGTAGGGGGCCTTGGGCAGCAGCGCCGGGAAGAGCATCTCCTGCGCGCCGATCGCGTTCATCTCCTCGCGGATGATGTCCTCGATCCGGCGCAGCACCTTCAGGCCCAGCGGCAGCCACGTGTAGATGCCCGGCGCATTGCGACGGATGTAGCCCGCGCGGACCAACAGCCGGTGGCTCGGGACCTCAGCGTCGTTGGGGTCGTCGCGGAGTGTGCGCACGAAGAGCTGGGACATCCGGAGGATCATGGGCAGAGGGTACGGCGGCACGCGGGGCCGTCGCGAACCAGTTGGCACCAACTGCCCGCTCGTCTCGTCTCTACGGGTGACACCCGACCACACCAGGGGGAACCATCAGCATGAAGACCAAGCTCACGGCCATCGCCGTCGCCGCGGCGGGAGCGCTCATCGCAGCGCCCGTCTTCGCCGCCGTACCGAAGACGAGTACCGACCCGGCCACCCTTGCGCGGGGGGCGGACGTCGCCACGGCGTACGTCGACGACACGACGTTCGTGAACGGCGACGTGCGGGTGGAGCTGGGCGGCCGCTACCCCTGGTTGCTGGGTCGCTCCGGCGCCGACCACCTGGTGGCGGTCTCGGACAAGAACATCAAGGTGCGCCGCATCGACCCCACTGGAGGCGTCACCACAGTGCTCACGGTCCGCGACGCCGCGTCGGTCCACCTCTCCGAGAACGGGCGCAAGATCGTCATCACGGGCGTCACGGGCGGCAAGAACCAGCCCCGGACGATCTACTCGGCCAGGACGGGCGAGAAGCTGCAGAGCCGAAAGTTCGACCTCTACCCCACCACGGTGGGCATGAAGGGCGCCAAGGTGATGTTCACGAGCCAGGAGGGCGGCACCTTCTGGTGGAACACCCGCAAGGACACCATCAAGTTGGTGACGAAGCGAGTGAGCGGGGCGGTGGACTTCCGCCACGACCTGATGTCGAGCTTCACGGCTGACGTCTACGCGGGCGGCTGCATGCTGCTCACCTCCATCAGCGACCCCAAGACGCCGAGCTGGCGGTCGTGCAAGGAGCGGGTGGAGAGCTTCTCACCGGACGGCAGGCTGATCTCGACGGTCCCCATCCTCAGTGACGGGATCGGCCCGAGAGAGGTCACCGTGCGCACCGTGACCGGCACCAGGGTGGCGACATACACCACCACCGGCTGGTTCGGCCGGGTCGACTGGGAGGACGACGACACTCTCCTGCTGGAGTCCCACGGCAAGAAGCAGAGCGCCGTCGTCAGGTGCACGGTCACCGAGTGCGAGAACGCCACCGATCCGGAGCCGACCGAAGACCCCGTGAACGAGCAGTCCCTCAGCCGCGGGCGGCCTTGAGCGCCGTACGGATCATCGGGATCTGCATCGGGAGCCGCGCCAGCGTGCCGGCCTTGAGGGCGGTCTTGTTCGACTTCTGCACGTCGGCCGCCATCTTGAAGTTGGCCGGGTAGACCGCCAGCAGCAGCCCGGCAGTGGCCCAGCCGGCGACCTTGCGCGTGCGCGGGTGCAGCAGTCCGCCCGCACACAGCAGCTCGAGGACACCGCTGGCGTAGACGACCTCGCGCTTGGCCGGGATCGCCTCGGGCATGATCGGCTCGTAGACCTCGGGCTTCACCAGGTGGATGGTCGCGGAGAGGACGAAGAGTCCCGACAGGGCGACGAGGTCCTTGGACAGGGGTGCGGTCATGCTCGACAACCTAACCGGCGGCTCGGTCGCTCAGAACATGATGGTCGAGAACGTCGTCGACTCCTGGAAGCCCACCCGTTCGTACGCCGCCCGGGCCGGGGCGTTCCATTCGTTGACGTAGAGCGACACCGACGGCGCGATCTCGCGACGTACGGCGGCAACCACGGCCGCCATCCCGGCCGTGGCCAGGCCCCGGCCGCGAAATTCTGGCGGCACGAACACACCCTGCACCTGCGCGGCGTACGGCGAGACGCAGGCGACCTCGGCCTTGAACAGCACCCGGCCGTCGTCGTCGAAGCGGGCGAACGACCAGCCCCGGGCGATCAGCTGGAGGATGCGGGCGCGGTAGTACTCCCCGCCGCCGCCGGCCTCGGGAGAGACGCCGACCTCCTCGGTGTACATCGCGACGCAGGCCGGGTAGAGCCGTGCCAGGTCCTCACGGGTCGTGGGCCGGACGAGCGGGTCGGGCTCGGTGAGCGGGTCGTCGGACAGCACCAGGTGGGGCTGGCGCCAGCGGCACTCGCGCGGCGGCCCCCACTCCCCCGCCAGCACGTCCCACATCACGTCGACCGACGCCGACGGACCCACGATGGTCGACGAGGTGCGCCCCCGGGCCACCGCCTTCTCGGCGAAGGCCTGCGCGGCGACCTGGTCGCACTGCACCGGCACCATGTTGGCTGCGACGTGGCACGCGCCGGCCAGCTCGCCGTCCTCGAAGTAGCCCCACATCTCCCCGCCCAGCCAGCGCGGGTCGAGGTTGGTGGTGCGAGCCCGGTAGTCGGCGAAGACGTTGACGACCGCATCGCGCGCGGCAAGCGCGGAGAACGAGGCGAGGTCCGCGGCACCGAGCACGCGAACTCCCCGGCGGGTCGTGAGCACGGCGCGAGCCTACGCGGAAAGCGGTCGGGACTTCCCGGCAGATCTGCATGCTCCGCAACCATTCGAACGACACCGAGTTGTTCGCACCCCGGTCTGGGGTCGTGCGGCTCGCGAGATCGGCCGACGCGGTGGGATCGACGGCGCGGTCAGGACGGCCACCGGCGGGTCGCGAAGCGGTCCTCGCTCGTCTCCTTGGTGGTGGTCAGACCGAGCGTGCGGCGGACGATCTGGCTGCGCATGCTGTGCCAGTAGGAGGCCTCCATAGCCTCGGCCCGGTCCTCGGGGACGCGGTATCCGCTGGTGCGGATCGCCACCGTCTCGGCCTCCCGCACGTGGATCGCCCAGGTCTCCCCCGGTCGGCCCGGACGGCTCGGCCGCCAGGCGAAGCGGATCCTGCCCCTGGCCCGCTCGATCGTCACGCAGTGCCCGGCGAACCGCTTCTTGCAGGGGTTCTTCATCCAATCCGGCGGCCGCGGGATCGCGAGCACGTCGTGCGTCCCGGTGTAGCCCCAGCCCTTCTTGAACGTCAGCCGAGCACCGAGGGTGCCGGTGCCGAACCGGCGTTTCAGCGGCGAGGGATGCATGGTCTTGTAGGCACCGAAGCCACTCCGCGACAGTATGTACGCCGCGGCGAGGGCCCGGTCGCTCGACGGCACGATCGTCAGGGCCAGCGGGTCGGGCTCGCCACCCTCCCAGTCGGCCAGCGCGGCCCCGAGGTCGACGACCGCCTGGGTGGTCAGCAACCGCAACCGCGGGTCCTGGGCGACGCTGGTGATCATGTCGACCGGGAACTGCAGCTGCATCTGGCGCGGGTCCTTGGTGATGGTGTCGCCCGACGAGTAGGCGATGACCTGCTCGTCGTCGTGGCGGTAGACCACGAGCACGATGCCCGGGTCCTCCTCCGGCTCCTCGAGTTGCCAGACCAGCGTCGTGGTCGTGCCCGGCGGGGACGCCAGGTCCGCGCAGTGGGAGTACTCCGAGCAGGACGCTTCGTGGCGCGGTCCGACACTCACCCGCACCAGGTCGCCGTCGTATTCTCCGTCGCCGTTGTAGCGGAGGTCCGCGCCGAGCAGGCCGTCGGGGTGGCGCTGGTGGGTGTACATCGCCGACCGGCTGGTGGTGTCGGTCGGGAGGTGCTCGAGCGCGACTGCGGCAATGGCGCGCTGGGTGATCGGCACCAGCTCCTCGCGAGCCGCGTCGGTCGCCGACGAGGCGGAGACGGGCACGAGCAGAGCGAGCAGGGCGGCGGTGGAGAGTCCCGCAATCCTCTTCATGGCCGCGACGGTATCTCGCGGGGTCAGGAGACGGAGACGTCCGCGGTGGCGCCAGAGCTGTCCTCAGAGGCCGCGATGCCGAACGTCAGCTGACGCTGACCGTCGGCTCCGCACCCTCAAGGGCTTCCATGCCCTCGGCGATGCGCATCGCCTCTTCGATCAGGGTCTCCACGATCTGCGACTCGGGGACGGTCTTGATGACCTCGCCCTTGACGAAGATCTGGCCCTTGCCGTTGCCCGAGGCGACACCGAGGTCTGCCTCGCGGGCCTCGCCGGGGCCGTTGACGACACATCCCATGACGGCCACCCGAAGGGGCACCTCGAGGCCCTCGAGCCCGGCCGTGACCTGCTCGGCCAGCGTGTAGACATCGACCTGGGCGCGGCCGCACGACGGGCACGAGACGATCTCGAGCTTGCGCTCACGCAGGTTGAGCGACTGGAGGATCTGGAGGCCGACCTTGACCTCCTCGACCGGGGGCGCCGACAGCGACACCCGGATCGTGTCGCCGATGCCCTGGCTGAGCAGCGCGCCGAACGCGGTGGCCGACTTGATGGTGCCCTGGAAGGCCGGCCCGGCCTCGGTGACGCCGAGGTGCAGGGGCCAGTCACCGGCCTCGGCGAGCAGCTCGTAGGCGCGCACCATGATGACCGGGTCGTTGTGCTTGACCGAGATCTTGAAGTCGTGGAAGTCGTGCTCCTCGAAGAGCCCGGCCTCCCAGACCGCGCTCTCGACGAGCGCCTCGGGCGTCGCCTTGCCGTACTTGTCCATGATCCGCTTGTCGAGCGAGCCGGCGTTGACGCCGATGCGGATCGAGGTGCCCGCGTCTTTCGCCGCTCTCGCAATCTCACGAACTTGGTCGTCGAACTTGCGGATGTTGCCGGGATTCACGCGGACGGCGGCACACCCGGCGTCGATGGCCGCGAAGACGTACTTCGGCTGGAAGTGGATGTCGGCGATCACCGGGATCTGCGAGTGCTGGGCGATCTCGGCCAGGGCGTCGGCGTCGTCCTGGCTCGGGCAGGCCACCCGGACGATGTCGCAGCCCGACGCGGTGAGCTCGGCGATCTGCTGGAGCGTCGTGTTGACGTCGCTGGTGAGCGTCGTGGTCATCGACTGCACCGAGATCTGGTGGTCGCTGCCGACGCCGACCTTGCCGACCTGGATCTGGCGGGTGGGGCGACGCGGGGCGAGGACCGGCGGCGGCATGGGGGGCATGCCCAAACCAATGGGCGCGCCTACGGAAGTCATGACATCAGTCTAGGGACCGGCGGGTGATAGCTCACTCCGGGACGTGGAGCGGCACCACGAGGTCGCCGACGATCAGCACCACACCCATGACCAGCAGGCTCAGCCCGACGACGTACGCGATCGGCAGCAGGCGGGCCACGTCGACGTAGCCGGGGTCGGGGCGGCCCCGGAGCTTCGCCCAGCCGCGGCGCAGGGCCTCCCACAGTGCGCCGGCGATGTGGCCACCGTCCAGCGGCAGCAGCGGCACGAAGTTGAACATGCCGATGAAGAAGTTGAAGCCCGCGACCAGCATCAGCAAGAAGACGGCCTTCTCCTTCACCGGGAAGGTGTCGTGGGAGACCGTCTCGCCGGCGAAGCGGCCGCCACCCACGATCGAGACCGGGCTGTCGATCGCCCGCTCCTGCAGGCCGACGATCGCGCGGCCCACACCCCACACCTTGGTCGGCAGGTGAGCGAGCGCCTGCACCGTCTCGACGGTCATGTGGCCCATCTGGCCCAGCGTGTAGCCGACCCCTCCGGTCGCCCGCTGGACCGTCGGCGTGACGCCGAGGAAGCCGACCTGTTCGAGCTTGGGGTCATCGGGGGACGTGGGTCGCGCGGCGACGGTCGTGTTGGTGTCGACGGTCATCTCGGTGCCGTCGCGCAGGATCGTGATGGTCGCGGCACCGGCGTCGTTGTCACGGATGAGCTTCGAGAGCTGGGCCCAGGTCGAGACGGACTCGCCGTTGAAGGCGAGGAACTCGTCGCCCTCCTGCAGCCCGGCCATCACGGCCGGGGTCGGCGGGTCGGCCTCGGTGCACGCTCGGCTGTCTTCGGCCGCAGGCACCACGCACGCGGCGACGTTGTCGACCGTGAGGCTCACCTCGGGGTCGCTGGGATTGCCGTACGTCGCGAAGACCGGCGCGAAGATGAGGAACGCGATGACGATGTTGACGGTCGGGCCGGCCGCCATGACGATCACCTTCTGCCACCATTTGAGGCGGTAGAAGAGGCGGGGCTCGTCCTCGGGACCGATGGTCTCCCACTCGGCTGCACGCGCATCGGAGATGAGCTGGGTGAACATCCCGGTGTTGGACTTGCGGACCTTCACGACGCGGTTGCCGTCCGCGTCGATCTCCACAGAGTCGGCGAGCTTGGCGGCGCCCGGCGGGAGCATGCCGACGATCTTCACGAAGCCACCGAGCGGGATCGCCTTGACGCCGTACTGGGTCTCCCCGACCTGCTTGCTCCACACCGTGGGGCCGAAGCCGATGAAGTACTGGGTGACCTTCCCGCCGAACTTCTTCGCCGGGATCATGTGCCCCAGCTCGTGCAGGCCGATCGACACCAGGATCGACACCACGAAGGTGACGACGCCGAGTGTGTAGAAAAGGGCGGTCATGGAGTGCGGGTCCCCCGGTGCTTCAGCTGATGAGACGGGCGGCCTCGTCGCGCGCCCAGGCATCAGCGGCGAGGACGTCGTCCACGGTGAGTTGTTGCTCCGAGGGTACGTCGTGCGCGGTGACCACGGCGTTCACAGTGTCGACGATGTCGACGAATCTCAGCCGCCCGGTCCGGAACGCCTCTACGCACACCTCATTTGCGGCGTTGTAGACGGCGGGCGCCGTGGATCCACGCTCACCCGCCGCCCGCGCGAGCGCGACCGCCGGGAACGCCTCGTCGTCGAGAGGGAAGAACTCCCAGGTCTGCGCTGTCGTCCAGTCCACCGAGGGCGCCGCGTCGGGCACCCGGTCGGGCCAGCCGAGACCGAGCGCGATCGGGATGAGCATGGTCGGCGGGCTCGCCTGGGCGAGCGTCGAGCCGTCGACGAACTCCACCATCGAGTGCACGACGCTCGTCGGGTGCACCACCACCGCGATGCGGTCGAACGGGATGTCGAAGAGCAGGTGCGCCTCGATCACCTCGAGCCCCTTGTTGACCAGGGTCGCGGAGTTGATGGTGATCACCGGGCCCATGGCCCAGGTCGGGTGGGCCAGCGCCTCGTCGACGGTCACGTCGGCCAGCTGGTCACGGGTGCGCCCGCGGAACGGTCCGCCCGAGGCGGTCAGCACGAGCCGTCGTACCTCTTGGGCGGTGCCACCGCGCAGGCACTGCGCCAGCGCGGAGTGCTCGGAGTCGACGGGCACGATCTGGCCGGGTGCGGCGCGGTCGAGCACCAGCGGGCCACCCATGATCAGCGACTCCTTGTTGGCCAGGGCGAGCGTGTTGCCGGCATCGAGCGCCGCGAGCGTGGGTCGCAGACCGACGGCGCCGGTGATGGCGTTGAGTACGACGTCGCACTCGGCCGCCGCCAGCTCGTTGGACGCGGCCTCGCCGAGGCCGTGGTGGGCCGGCGCGAACTCGGCGACCTGGGCCTCGAAGAGGGCGGGATTCGAGCCGCCGGCGGTGAGCCCGACGACCCGGAACCGGTCGGGGTGGGCACGCACCAGGTCGAGGGCCTGGGTCCCGATGGATCCGGTCGATCCGAGGATGACGACATCACGTCTCTGCACGCCACCCATCCTTCCAGCCCGGGGTCGTTGACCCGCAGGTCCCCGTGTGGTCGGCTGCACTTCTCGGGACTGGAATCCGCCTCGCCCCCGCCGTACACGTGGAGGCCCCATGCTGACCCGCGAACACCTGGACACAACTCATTCCCGACGAGAGGTTCACCAGCACATGAGAAAGACACGCATTCCGGCACTGCTGGCGGCGGCCGCCACCGTGCTGACACTGGCCGCCTGTGCGCCGCCCGAGGACAAGGGCAACGACACGAAGACCGAGTCCGGCACCCCCGCCGGCGAGGCGACCTCGCTGGCCGACTTCGGTGACCTGGACACCCTCGTCAAGGCCGCCCAGGACGAGGGCGAGCTCAACGTCATCGCGCTGCCGCCCGACTGGGCCAACTACGAGGAGATCATCAACACGTTCTCCGACAAGTACGACATCGAGGTCAACTCCGACCAGCCGACGGCGGCCAGCCAGGAGGAGATCACCGCAGCGGAAGACCTCAAGGGGACCAACCGTGCCCCCGACGTCTTCGACCTCGGCCAGTCGGTCGCACTCGCCAACACCGACCTGTTCGCGCCATACAAGGTCGAGACCTTCGATGACATCCCGGCCGAGTTCAAGGACCCGGACGGCACGTGGGTCAACGACTACGGCGGCTACATGTCGATCGGCTACGACTCGGCCAAGGTGCCCGACGTGACCTCGCTCGAGGACCTGCTCGGCCCGGAGTTCAAGGGCAAGGTCGCGCTCAACGGCAACCCGACCGAGGCCGGCGCCGCGTTCAGCGGCGTGATGATGGCGGCCATCTCCAACGGCGGCTCCGCCGACGACATCGCGCCGGGCGTGGACTTCTTCGGCGACCTGAAGAAGGCCGGCAACTTCCTGCCCGTCGACCCCGACTCCGCGACCATCGAGTCGGGCCAGACGCCCGTGGTCATCGACTGGGACTACCTCGGCGCAGCTGCCGCGGCCAACGTCGACACCTGGAAGACGGTCGTGCCCGAAGGGGCAGTCGTGGCCGGCTACTACTACCAGGCCATCAATGCCGACGCTCCGCACCCGGCGGCGGCCCGGTTGTGGCAGGAGTTCCTCTACAGCGACGAGGGCCAGAACCTGTGGCTGAAGGGGGGCGCTCGCCCGGTCCGCGGCGACGCCATGGCTGAGGCCGGCACTATCGACGCCGACCTGTGGGGTGCCCTGCCCGAGGTCGCCGGCGACGCGGTGATCCCGACCAACGAGCAGACAGAGAAGGCCGGCACCTACCTGGCCGACAACTGGTCGAAGGTCATCAGCTGACCGTGAGCGTCTCCGACCTCGCGACGCCGGCACCGGTGGCGGGCACTCCGCCCGCCATCGGTGCTGGTCGTCGTACCTCCCTCGGCTCCTACCTGGCGCTGCTGCCGTTCCTCGGCTTCCTGCTGGTCTTCTTGATCGTGCCAACGGTCACGGTCATCGTGGGCGCCTTCCGGGGCGAGGACGGCGGCTTCACGCTCGGCAACGTCCGCGCGCTGACGTCCGACGCCGCCCTCAACGCGCTCTGGAAGAGCATCCTGCTGTCGGGCAGCACAGCGGTCATCGGCGCCGTCCTGGGCGCCGTGCTCTCCTACCTCATCCTGTCCCTGGGTCCACGCAGCCTCCTGCGGCGGGCCACGCTCTCGGTGTGCGGCGTACTCGCACAGTTCGGCGGCGTGACGCTCGCGTTCGCGTTCATCTCGCTGCTCGCCATCAACGGCGTCCTGACGCAGGCACTGGATTCCTGGATCGGCCTGGACATCTATGGCTCCGGCTGGCTGTTCGGTCTCAACGGCCTGATCGTGGTCTACATCTACTTCCAGATCCCCCTGATGGTCATCGTCTTCACCCCAGCGCTCGAGGGCCTCCGCCCGCAGTGGCGAGAAGCCGCCGTCAACCTGGGCGCATCGTCGAGCCAATACTGGCGGCAGGTCGGATTCCCGCTGCTCACCCCGGCGTTCCTGGGCTCGATGCTGCTGCTCTTCGCCAACGCCTTCGCGGCGTACGCGACCGCGGCGGTGCTGGTCAGCCAGGGCAACCCGATCACGCCCCTGTTCATCCGGTCGGCGCTGACCAGCGAGATCCTGCTGGGCCAGGCCAACCTCGGCTTCGCACTGGCGCTGCAGATGATCATCGTCGTGGCGATCGTGATGGCGCTCTACGCCTTGTTGCTGCGTCGTACGGCGCGGTGGATGAGGTGACGACGCCGTCGCTCGGCTTCCGGATCTTCCGCGGAGTGATGCTCACGGTCTTCGCCGTCTACTTCCTGCTGCCCCTGCTGTCGATGCTCGACTTCAGTACGCGTGGCCACGGCGACGAGGGTCGCAACTGGGGCGCCTGGCGGGCGCTGGTCGAGAACAAGGACCTGCGCGAGGCGATCATCGCCTCGCTGCTACTGGCGCTTTTCACCGTCCTCCTGATGATCGTGCTGCTGGTGCCCACGATGATCTGGGTGCGGCTGAAGGTGCCGGGGATGTCGCGGGTCATCGAGTTCCTGTGCCTGCTGCCGCTGACGATCCCGGCCCTGGTGATCGTTGTCGGCATCGCCAACGTCTACGCCTGGGTGACCTACCTCTTCGGCGACTCGCCCCTGACCCTGACGTTCGCGTACGCCGTACTCGTGCTGCCCTACGCCTACCGCTCCATCGACGCAGGCCTGGCCGCGATCGATGTCACGACCCTCGCCGAAGCGGCCCGCTCGCTCGGGGCAGGCTGGTTGACAGTGATCGTCCGGATCGTGCTGCCCAACATCGTGAGCGGCGTCCTCAGCGCCGCTTTCATCTCGGTGGCGCTGGTCCTGGGTGAGTACACCTTCGCCTCGCTACTGCACTTCGACACGATGCCGGTCGCCCTGACCGCCATCTCAAAGTCCGACGCGGCGACCGCCGTCGCTGGCTCGCTCGCATCGATCATCGTCGTCTCGATCCTGTTGCTGGGGCTCTCGTTCCTCAGCGGCAACCGGGCTCCCGACGTCGAAGGAGTCAAGGAATGACCATCGCCCCCGCCACCAACCGCGGCCTGGCCGTCGAGCTCACCGACCTGACCCGGGTCTACGGCTCGGTGCACGCCCTCGACGGGCTGACCCTGCACCTGAAGCCCGGCGAGCTGGTTGCCCTGCTCGGCCCGTCGGGCTGTGGCAAGACCACCGCGCTGCGGATCCTGGCCGGCCTCGACCGGCCGTCGTCCGGCACGGTCGAGGTCGGCGGCAAGGACATCACCGCGGTCCCCGCCAACAAGCGCGACATGGGGATGGTCTTCCAGGCCTACAGCCTCTTCCCGCACATGACGGTGCGCGACAACGTGGCGTTCGGCCTCAAGCTGCGTGGCAACTCCTCGTCCGTGCGCAAAGGCCGGGCCGACGACATGCTCGAGCTGGTCGGGCTCGGCATCCACGCCGACCGCTACGCGCACCAGCTCTCAGGTGGCCAGCAGCAGCGCGTGGCGCTGGCCCGTGCGTTGGCCATCGAGCCGTCGGTGCTGCTGCTCGACGAGCCGCTGTCGGCGCTCGACGCGAAGGTGCGCGCGCAGCTGCGCGACGAGATCCGCCGCGTGCAGCTCGAGGTCGGCACCACCACGCTCTTCGTCACGCACGACCAGGAGGAGGCGCTGGCCGTCGCCGACCGGGTGGGCGTGATGAACGCCGGCCGCCTCGACCAGATCGACGCACCCGCCGAGCTCTACGCCCACCCCGCCACCCGCTTCGTCGCGGAGTTCGTCGGACTCAACAACCTGCTGGCGGCCGAGGTCGACGGCGGCACCGCCCACGTGCTCGGCGTGACCGTGCCCGCGATCGACGGCTCGATCACCTCGGGCAGCGGCCAGGCGATGGTGCGCCCGGAGGCGATCACCGTCGGTGGCGAGGGCGCCGACAACGCGACCGTCGTCTCCGTCGGCTTCCTCGGGCCGATCTCCCGGGTCTACGCCGACATCGACGACGGCCAGCACGTGATGGCCCAGATCGCCAGCTCGCTCGCGATCACGCTCAACCCCGGCGACCGGGTGCGGCTGGGCATCGAGCCCACTCCCCTGCTCGTCGTCGACGCCTGAGAGGTCAGATCGCGCGGTAGTCCGGGGCAAAATGCACCTCGCCGGCCATATCCTGGTGCATTTTGCCACGGACTACCCCGGCAAACGGATGGTTCCTCCGGCGAGCAGGGGGCCGAAGACGTCGTCCTCGACCTCCCCGGCGGCGACGGCCAGGAGGTGCTCGCCGAGAGGTACGGCGCGGCCGACGACCACGCGGAGCGGAGCGTCGGCGGGTACGTCGGCGCAGCCGGCGGGGTTGCTGCGACCGGCCGTCATGGCGGTCGCCCACGTCAGCTCGCCCGTGTCATCGGCCGTGATGACCGGGACGTCCCCGACGGGCGTTTCGGGACGGGTGCCGAGCACTCGCATCGCCGGGGTCGGCTGCTCGGAGTCGTGCACCACCGCGCCCACGCGCGCACAGGCCAGCGTCGCGATCACGGCGTACTCGGGCGGCAGGTCCGAGAGCACCACCTCGGCCCCGATGCCCAGGTCGAACGCAGTCAGCACGCCTGCGAAGGCGCCGACCTCGGTCAGCAACCGGGCATAGGAGTAGTCGCGGTCGCCGGCAAGGGCAAGCGAATCGGCCAGCCCGCTCACGACGTGTCGGTCGAGCGCGTTGTAACAGGCGTTCAGCGTGCCGGGGAGCTCGGCGGAGGGTCGCCGGAACCAGGCGAGGTCCGCGGTCGGGTCGGTCATGGCGGCATCCTTCCAGCGCTTCGTGGTTACCCGGGTGCCCCGGTCGGGACAATGCGAAGCAGTCGCTTCACATTGCGCCGACCTGTGCAAACATGAAGGCATGACTTCACGTAAGCCGCCTCCCCGGCGCGACCTCGCGCAGGAGGCGCTCGGAGCCCTGGCGGTGCCGGTCCGCTACGCGCTCATCAGCCACCTGCTCTCTGCCGGCCCGCGCACGGCCAGCGAGTGCGCCGTGGTCGTCGGCGAGAGCGCCAGCAACTGCTCGTGGCACCTGCGGGCCCTCGCGCAGGTGGGCCTCGTCGAGCCGGCTGAGCGCGAGGGGGACGGCCGCAGTCGCCCGTGGCGGGCGGCTGTGCCCGGGTTCGCGTTCGCTGACGACTCCCCCGCCGGAGATGTCGCCGCGGCCGCGCTGACCAGCATCTCGGCGCGTCACGCCGACGAGCTCTACCAGCGCTACCTGGATCGTCGCGGAGAGCTGCCCGCGCCGTGGCGCGCGGCAACCGACAACAACTACGCGCTGCGCGTGACACCCGCGGAGGCCGAGCAGCTGATGACAGCCATCGACGACGTGCTCCGGCCCTACGTCCGGCCGATCCGGCCGGACGCTCCGCAGGGCAGCGAGATCGTGCACGTCACCCTGCGCGGCTTCCTCGACCCCGACGTCGCGCGCGAGTCCGGACAGGGCTCCTGACCGCCCTGAAGCGGGTGGCCGCGACCCCCGGCGTGACCCGGCTGGGTGCGGCAGGCCTGCTCAGCGAGCTCGGCGACTGGTTGATGATGGTGGCGCTGCCGCTGTTCGTGCTCGAGCTCACCGACTCCGCTCCCCTCACCGCCGTGGTGTTCGCGCTGCAGCTGGCCCCGACCGTGCTCCTCGGCACCGCCGCCGGCGTCCTGGTGGACCGGATGAATCCGTGGCGGTTGATGGCAGCCGTCGCCGGCGGCCAGGCCGCCGTACTGCTCGGGCTCCTCGCGGTCGACGGCCGGGCCGACCTGTGGCTGCTGTTCGTCGTGGTGGTCTTGCAGGCGGTGCTGAGCACCGTCATCGAGCCCGCTCGGCTGGTGCAGGCGTCCGCGCTGGTCCGGCCCGACGACTTCGCCACGCTCAACCAGGCCATGGGAGTGCTCTCCAGCCTCGCCCGGCTCGTCGGCGCGCCGCTGGGAGGCCTGGTGCTCGGACTCTGCGGCATCAACGGCGTGGTCGTGGTCGCGGTCTCCCTGTACGCCGTGACTGCCGTCGTCTTCCTGCTCGGCCGGCGTACGGCAACGACACCGCGATCGGACGCCTCCCTCGACCGGGCGCAAGGGCTGGCCGCCGTTTGGGCTGACTGGCGCGAGGGACTCGCCGTCATCGCGCACACCCCTGCCCTGCGCCGCTTGTTGGCCGTAACCGCGGTCAGCTCGGTGGCCCAGGGAGCCTTCGTCGTGCTGTTCGTGCTGTTCGTCCTCCGAGACCTCGACGGCAGCCAGGCAGACGTAGGACTGCTGCGTGGCGTCCAGGCTGTCGGCGCACTCCTCGGAGGCGTGGCACTGGTCGGCCTGCTCGGGAGGTGGCAGCCGGCGCGGATGCTCTCGTGGTCGCTGTTCCTCTTCGCCGGACTGTCGCTGGCGATCTGGAACGCCCCGGTGGTCACCACCGAGACCGGCGTGTACGCCGTGTTGTTCGCGCTGGTCGGAGTCCCGGGGCTGGCGGCATGGACCGCGCTGGTGACCATGCTCCAGTCACTCTCGGACGACGCCAGCCGTGGTCGCGTGGTGAGCACCTTCTTCGCGGTGCAGGGCGCGGCCCAAGCACTTGGCATGCTGGTCGCGGGCTTCGCCGAGGGCAGCATCGGCCTCGGTCCAGCCCTGCAGGCGCAGGCCTCGCTGCACCTGCTGGCGGCCGCGCTCAGCCTGCGGCCGGCACGCATTCCTGCTGCTGCCGGTGCCAGCCGCCGGGTCAGGGCAGCGCCGCCAGGGCAGCCCGGACGTCGGCGGCCTCCGGGGAGCCGACCTCGTCGAAGTTGAACAGGGCTCGGCTCCACAGCTCGCCCGCACCGGTCTGTCGCCCTCGGCCAGCGCGATCCTCACCAGCCCGTCCTGGCTCCGGGCCAGCTCGTAGCGGCTGCCCAGGTCGTCGGCCAGCGGGCCGCCTCGCTCGAACCAAGCGCGGGCCCCGACGAGCTCCCCGGCAGCCAGCAGCGTGAACCCCGCGTTGCACTGGATCGACGCCTCGACGTTCCGGTCACCGGTCTCGCGGGCCAGCCGCAGGCTCTCCTCGTGGTGGTGCATCGCCTCCTCGGTGCCACCCAGCACGGTCAGCGCGTTGCCGAGGGTGGTGTGCGCGTGTTGGCGGTACCGGCCGCGCCGATCTGGGTGGCCATGGCGATCGGCTCGCGGGCCGCCTCGACGGCACCCTCCGCGTCCTGGCGTAGCAAGTGCACCTCGCCCAGGTTGTTCATCGCGACGGCGGCCGTCGACCGGTCACCTTCACGCACCGCCTCACGCCAGGCGCGGGAGTGGTGCGCCGCCGACTCGTCGTGGTCACCGAGGTGGAAGTGGATCACCGCGACGTTGCCCAGCAACGCCGGCGGTGTGCTCCCTGGCGTACTCGTAGTCACCCGGAGCAGCCTCTGCCGGCGTCGGGCCGAGGAGCGGTGCCAGCAGGGCGACGACGGCGCCGAGGACCGTGGCTCGCAGGGTCGGCGCGAGACGTCGGTCGGGCGTGCGCGTGAGGTCATGGTCGTGGATCCCCGTGGGTGCGCAGTGGACGCGCGCTCGCAGCGTAGGGCGGCGCCGCTCCCCAGGCCGTTCCCGAACGACCCCGAACACCCGTCAGCCGACCGGGTCGAGCTCCTGCTGTCCCCACGGGGAGCCGTACTCGGTGAGCAGGTCGAGGAAGGGCACGGCGTCGAAGGCCTCCGCCCCGAGCACACCGGCGCCCGACCACACGCCCCGGGCGAGCAGCTCGAGCGCGACGACGGGGTTGACCGCGGTCTGCCAGACCACGCACTGATGGCCGTACTCGGCCATCGACCACTCGTTGTCGACGACATGGTAGAGGTAAGTCGACCGAGGCGCGCCGTCCTTGTCCTTGCCGGTGACCCAGAGCCCGGCGCAGGTCTTGCCCTTCATCCTCGGCCCGAGCTCGGCCGGGTTGGGCAGGCACGCGGCCACCACATCACGCGGTGACACCTCGGCGCCGCCGACCCTCACCATCTCGGTGGAGTCGAGGCCCAGCTTGTGGAGCGTCTTGAGCACGTCGATGAACTCCTCGCCGAGGCCGTATTTGAAGGTGGCGCGCTTGGCCTCGACCCAGCGCGGCATCAGGAGCACCTCCTCGTGCTCGACGTTGACGCACTCGACCGGCCCGATGCCCTCGGGGAACTCGAAGACCTCCGGCTCGCTGAACGGCGCGGTGGTGAACCAGCCGCGGTCCTTCTCCCACACCACAGGCGGGTTGAGGCACTCCTCGATCGTCGTCCAGATGGAAAATGTCGGAGCGAACGACGTCGATCCATCTGGGCCCTCGACGGTCAGGTTGGCGCCGTCGCGCACCCCGAGCTCGTCGATCTCGCCGAAGAGGTGGTCCGCGGCGTACCGCGCGAAAACGTCGGAGAGCCCCGGCTCGACACCGATCCCGCAGAGCGCCAGGCGCCCCGCGGACTCCCACTCCCCCGCCACCGCGAACTGCTCGTCGCCGAGCTTCACCCCGGTCTGCTCGTACGGCGCGTCCGGATGCGGTCGCGAGAGCGACATGGCCATGTCTAGGTAGTCGGCCCCCGCGGCGTACGCGCCCTCGAAGATCGGCATGACGAAGCGTGGGTCGACGGCGTTCATCACGTGGGTGATCGAGTGCTCGCGGCACAGCGCCTCGACCGAGGACGCCGACGAGGCGTCGACCTCGGCGGCGGTGAAGCGGTCGTCGACCGCGGCCGCCCGCTCGGCGCTGGCGACGGTGTAGTCACCGATCACCATCGCCTCGAAGAAGTCGCGCCTCGCCGCGATCGCGGCGAACGCGCCGCCGACACCCCCGGCGCCGACGAGGAGGATGCGCATCGAGTCACTCACCGATGTAGCTCATGACGTGCTTGACGCGCGTGTAGTCCTCGAGGCTGTACATCGACAGGTCCTTGCCGTAGCCGGAGTGCTTGAACCCACCGTGGGGCATCTCGGAGATGAACGGGATGTGGGTGTTGATCCACACCACGCCGAAGTCGAGCTTGCGCGACATCCGCATGGCGCGGCCGTGGTCCTTGGTCCACACCGACGACGACAGGCCGTACTTCACGCCGTTGGCCCAGCGCAGCGCCTCGGTCTCATCGCTGAACTGCTGCACGGTGATGACGGGGCCGAAGATCTCGTCCTGGATCTGCTCGTCGTCCTGGCGCAGCCCCGAGAGGACGGTGGGCTCGTAGAAGTAACCCGTCTCCCCCTGTCTGCGGCCACCCGTCTCGAGGTTCGCGTGGTCGGGGAGCCGGTCGACCAGGCCGGTGACCCGCGCCAGCTGGTCGGCGTTGTTGAGGGCGCCGTACAGCACGTCCTCGTCGTCGGGCATGCCCGTCCTGATGGCCTTGGCCGCCTCGGTGACGGCAGCCACGAAGTCGGCGTGGATGCCAGGTCCGGCGAGGACCCGGGTCGCGGCGGTGCAGTCCTGGCCGGCGTTGAAGTAGCCCGCCTCGGCGATGGAGGCAGCCGCGGCCTCGACGTCGGCGTCGTCGAAGACGATCACCGGCGCCTTGCCGCCGAGCTCGAGGTGCACCCGCTTCACGTCGGCTGCGGCGGAGCCGGCCACCTGCATGCCGGCACGCACCGACCCGGTGATGGCGACCATCTGCGGTGTGGGGTGCTCGACCAGTGCCCGCCCGGTGTCGCGGTCGCCGCACACCACGTTGAGCACGCCGGGCGGGAGGAACTCCTGGCACAGCTCGGCCAGCAGCGTCGAGCTCGCCGGAGTCGTGTCGCTCGGCTTGAGTACGACGGTGTTTCCGGCCGCCAGCGCGGGAGCGATCTTCCAGATCATCATCATCAGCGGGTAGTTCCACGGCGTCACCTGCCCGACGACGCCGATCGGCTCGCGGCGTACGAACGAGGTGTGGTCGGCGAGGTACTCACCGGCCGACTTGCCCTCCAGCACCCGTGCGGCGCCGGCGAAGAAGCGGAAGTGGTCGGAGCTGGGCGGCAGCTCCTCACTCGCGGTCAGGCCGAGGGGCTTGCCGGTGTCGCGCGACTCGACGCGGACGATCTCGTCGGCGCGCTCGTCGATGGCGTCGGCGATCCGCAGGAGGGCGCGGGAGCGTTCCTGGGGGGTGCTGCTCCCCCAGCCCTCGAACGCTGCGTCGGCTGCGGCATAGGCGCGGTCGAGGTCAGCGGCCCGCGACATGGGTGCACGAGCGTAGACCTCACCCGTGCTGGGGTCGACCACGTCGTAGGTCTCTCCGGACGCAGCGTCCACGAGCTCTCCGCCGATGACATTCTTGAAGGAATCTGTTGACATGGGCCGACCTTAACCACTGACCCCACGGATTCGATAGGTGTTCACCACGACTCTCGACTGATTCCGTCGTCATCGCTCGACGCGAGGTCGTTGATGACCTCAGGGCCAGGGGATCACGATGCGCACCTCGCGCCTCTCACCGCGCGAGAGGCGCACCGTCGTCGAGTCGACCGGGTCGGCTCCGCCGCCCAGGCATCCCGTGACCAGGTTGTCGACGGCGCAGACCTGGTAGGGGTGCGCGGCGAAGGAGTCCATCGTGAACCTCCCCGCGGAGTCCGTGCCCACCCCGAAGCGGCGCGACGTCGGCCAGTTCGGGTTCGGGATCGGATCGGTGAGGTCGAGGGCGGCGACCTGGGCGTTCTGCACCGGAGTGCCGTCAGGCCGGGTGACCGTCCCGTAGATGGTCGAGCCGGTCCTCAGGCGCGCGGCGGGAAGCCTGGTCGTGACACCGGAGCGCACCTTCACCCGGAGTGAGCCCTTGATCGTGCTGGTGCCGCCCCAGAACATCGGCGCGTTGTTGCCCGCGGCGAGGTGAGGGTCGATCCTCACCCGGAACGTGCCCGGGGTCAGCAGGGGCAGGCTGATCCGACCGGCGGCGTCCGTGCTGGCGTAGTAGGGCAGCACTTTCCTGACCCAGCTGCCCTTGCCGTTGCGGTGGAAGAGATCGAGCATGACGTCCTCGAGTGGCCCGGCATCGCCGAGGACCCGGGCCTTGATCCTGCCGCCGCGCGCGAGCCGCCTGTCGTAGCGCTCATGACCGGCAATCTGCACCGGCAACGAGCCGATGCCGATGTAGCGCTTCTTGGGATCGAAGAAGTCCATGCTGTACGTGTTCGCCTGCGGAAGCTCGATCCGGTAACGACCCCGGGCATCGGTGTGGTCCAGGCCGTCGACTTCCGACAGGTGCCCGGCCGTGACCGCGATGCCGGACACCGGTTTGCCCGTCGTCTGGTCCCTGACCTGCCCGGAGATGGAGTACGACGACTCTGTCACCCCCGGATCGGCCTGGGCGACCTGTGCTCCGCTGGCGACCAACCCACCCACGAGCAGAGACACCGCCATGGCCCGAAACGTCATTGCTTTCCCCGATCATCGAACGGACCCACCGGTTGGGTTCCGCGGGTGTGACTCGGTGTGGGCCGGGTTTGTTGCGTCAGCCGTGCACCTTCACGCCGTCGACCCACGTGGAGACCACTTTGGTGGAGCCGATCTCGTCGACCGACCCGGCAAACGGGTCGCGGTCGAGCACCACCAGGTCGGCCACCGCGCCGGGCCGGACGACCCCCGCGTCGTCGCGGTGGTTGATCCAGGCACTGCCCGACGTGTACGCCGCGAAGGCGGTCTGCAGGTCGATCGACTGCTCGGGCAGGAAGGGATCGTTGCCGGCCGGGCCGTCCATGCCATAGGCGGTGCGGTTGACGGCCGTATGCATGGCGAGCAGCGGGTCGGGCGTGCTCACCGGCCAGTCGCTGCCGGCGACCAGCCGGGTGCCGGCGCGGTGCAGGTCGCCGAAGGGGTACTGCTGGCGGCCGCGCTCCTCGCCGATGAACGGCAGGGTCAGCTCGATCATCTCGGGCTCGCGGCAGGCCCACAGCGTCTGCAGGTTGGCCGCGATCCCGAGGTCGGCGAACCTCGCGACGTCGTCGGGGTGGACGATCTGGAGGTGGGCCAGGTGATGGCGCAGGTCGGTGCGCCGGTCCAGACCGTCGAGACCCGCGAACGCATCGAGCGTCTCGCGGACGGCCCGGTCACCGATCGCGTGGACGTGGATCTGGAAACCGTCCTGGTCGAGCGCCGCGACAGTCCTGCTCAGCGCGGCCGCGTCGACGAAGGAGTGACCGCGATTGTCGGTCGCGTGACCGCACTTGTCGAGGTACGGCTCGAGCATCGCAGCCGTGCCGTTCTCGGCAACGCCGTCCTGCATGACCTTGACGCTGGTGGCCCGGAACCGCCCGTGCGTCAGCTCGTCTCGCCGGCGACGCAGCTCGGCCAGCTGCTCGATGCCCCGGTTGCGCTCCCACCACAGTGCGCCCACGACGTACGCCGTGAGGTCGCCGCGGCGAGCGGCCCGCCAGTAGATCGGGCCAGGGTCGTCCATGCCGGCGTAGGAGCCGACGATGGCGTCCTGCCAGCCGGTGACGCCGAGCGAGTGCAGGAAGCGCTGTCCTTCGAGGAGCGCCCCGTCGTACTCCTCGTCATGGGTGCGGGGCAAGACCTCGGTGACCAGGCGCATCGCGCCCTCGTGCAGGGTGCCGGTCGGCTCTCCGGCGGCGTCCCGCTCGATGCGCCCGTCGCGCGGGTCAGGCGTGTGGCGGTCGATGCCGGCCCTCCGCAGCGCTGCCGTGTTGAGCCAGGCGCCGTGGTGGTCACGGTTGGGCAGGAACGCCGGCCGGCCCGAGATCGCCGTGTCGAGGTCGGCTGCCGTCGGCGTCCCGCCGGGGAACACCGCCATCGACCACCCACCACCGAGGATCCACGGTCGGTCCGGGTGGGTGTCCGCGTAGTCACGCACGGTCTCCAAGTAGGCGACCCGGTCCTCCTTCACCCCCGAGAGGTCGCAGCGGACGCGTTCCAGCCCGCCCTGCACCGCGTGCACGTGGGCGTCGACGAAGCCGGGAGCGAGCATGCCGCCGGCCAGGTCGACCACCTCGCCCGCGTGGTCCAGGTCCGGGCCGACCGCGACGATCCGGTCACCATCGACCGCGACATCCACCTGACCGACGTGATCATGTCCGTCAAACACGGATCCGTTGCGAAAGACGACAGTCATATCAGCGATTCTGCACGGATTCCGTGCGTCTGCGGACGAAATGGCCACGGAATCCCTTGCGTCGACGAGTGCGGAACCGCAGGATGGTCGCCATGGACACAACGTACGACCATTTGCAGCAGGCCGCCAAGGACCACCTATGGATGCACTTCACCCGGCATTCGACCTATGACCACGCCGAGGTGCCGGTCATCGTGCGCGGTGAGGGCGCCTACATCTGGGACAGCCACGGCAAGCGCTACCTCGACGCGCTCGCTGGGCTCTTCGTCTCCCAGCTCGGCCACGGGCGCGAGGACCTGGCCGACGCGGCCGCCGCCCAGGCACGCGAGCTGGCGTTCATGCCGCTGTGGTCCTACGCGCACCCGAAGGCGATCGAGCTGGCCCAGCGGGTCGCGGGCTACGCGCCCGGCGACCTCAACCGGGTGTTCTTCACCAGCGGCGGCGGTGAGGCAGTAGAGACGGCGTGGAAGCTGGCCAAGAACTACTTCAAGCTCACCGGCAAGCCGATGAAGCACAAGGTCATCAGCCGCACCATCGCCTACCACGGCACCACCGCCGGCGCCCTGTCGATCACGGGCCTGCCAGGTCTCAAGCAGCAGTTCGAGCCGCTGGTGCCCTCGACGTTCCGGGTACCCAACACCAACTTCTACCGAGCCCCCGAGCGCGCCGACGACCTCGAGGCGTTCGGCCTCTGGGCCGCCGACCAGATCGCGGTCGCGATCGAGAACGAGGGCCCCGACACCGTCGCCGCGGTCTTCCTCGAGCCGGTGCAGAACGCCGGCGGCTGCTTCCCGCCGCCGCCCGGCTACTTCCAGCGGGTCCGCGAGATCTGCGACGAGTACGACGTCCTGCTGGTCTCCGACGAGGTCATCTGCGCTTTCGGGCGTCTTGGCCACATGTTCGGCGCCGAACGCTACGGCTACCAGCCCGACATCATCACCTGTGCCAAGGGCATCACCTCGGGCTACGCGCCTCTCGGCGCGATGATCGCCACCGACCGGCTGATGGCGCCGTTCCTAGAGGGCACCAACTCCTTCGCGCATGGCTACACGTTCGGCGGGCACCCGGTCTCGGCCGCCGTGGCCATGGCCAATCTCGACGCGTTCGAGAACGAAGGCATCCTCGAGCACGTCCGCGACAACGAGGGCGCCTTCCGGGCGACACTCGAGCGGCTGCTCGACCTGCCCATCGTCGGCGACGTACGCGGCGACGGCTTCTTCTACGGGATCGAGCTGGTCAAGGACAAGGAGACCAAGGAGAGCTTCAACGACGCCGAGTCCGAGAAGCTGCTGCGTGGCTACCTCTCCAAGGCGCTGTACGACGAAGGTCTCTACTGCCGCGCCGACGACCGCGGCGACCCGGTGATCCAGCTGTCGCCGCCGCTGATCTGCACCCAGGAGCACTTCGACGAGATCGAGAGCATCCTGCGGGTGGTGCTCGACAAGGCCTGGTCGATGCTCTGAGCCCGACTCAGAAGTCGAACCCGAGACCCAGCCGGTCCAGCGTCTTGAGCCACAGGTTCTGCCGGCCACCGTTGCGGTCCGCGCGCGCCATCGACCAGCGCGTCGCCTGGATCCCGGCGTACCGCATCGGCTCGGGCGGGAATGGCAGCGGCCTCTGGCGCACCATCTGGAGAGCGGTGCGCTCGGTCTCCTCCCCCGCCAGCAGGTCGAGCATGACGTCGGCGCCGAACCGGGTCGCCGCCACCCCGAGGCCGGTGTAGCCGAGAGCGTAGGCGACCCGGCCGGAGTGTGCCGTCCCGAAGAAGGCCGAGAACCGCGTGCATGTGTCGATCACCCCACCCCAGCGGTGGGTGAAGCGGAGACCCTCGAGCTGCGGGAACGTCTCGAAGAAGTGCCGGGCGAGCAGCAGGTGGGTGGTCGAGGACTGCTCGAGCGAGCGGGAGATCTTCGAGCCGAAGTGGTAGCCCGCGTCGTACCCGCCCCAGAGGATTCGGTTGTCGCGCGTCAGCCGGAAGTAGTGGAAGAGGTTGGCCGCGTCGCCGACCCCCTCGCGTCCGGCCCAGCCGATCGACGCCAGCTGCGAGGCGGAGAGCGGCTCGGTCATCAGCACGTGGTCGTAGACCGGCACCGTCATCAGCCGCAGCCGTCGTAACAGCGGAGGGAACGCGTTGGTCGCGAGCGCCACCTTCCGCGCCCGCACAGAGCCCCGTGCGGTGCGAACCGCAACCGTCGAGTCCTCGGAGTCGACCGAGACCACCGGCGAGCCCTCGTGGATCACCGCCCCGAGGTCGAGGCAGGCCTGTCGCAGCCCCCAGGCCAGCCGGGCCGGCTCGACGAGCGCGGTGCCATGGAGGTCGAGCAGCCCGCCGAGGTACGTCGGGGAGTCGAGGCGCGCGCGCGTCTGACCGGCATCGAGCAGCTGCACGTCGTGACCGGCCGCAGTCATCTCCTTGGCCACCTCGGCCAGGTCCTCGACCTCGTGGGGTGCCCGGGCGACCGTCAGCTCGCCAGTCGTCTCCCAGTGGCAGTCGATGTCGTAGCGGGCGACCGCCTCGCCGATGTTCTTCAGGTTGGCGGCACCGAGCCGGTCGAGAACAGCCATCTCGTCGGGCCAGCGGTCCTGCCCGTTGCCGAAGCCGTGGGTCAGGCTGGCGTCGGCGAAGCCTCCGTTGCGGCCGCTGGCCTCGTGTCCGCACTGGCCGGCCTCGAGCACCACGACGGAGCGACCGGGTTCGCGTTCGAGGGCGAGCAGCGCCGTCCAGAGACCTGAGTAGCCACCACCGACGACCACCAGGTCGGCCTCCACGTCGGCACGCAGCGAAGGCAGGGCCGGCGGGTTCGCCGGGTCGTCGAGCCAGTAGACAGCCGGCCGGGCGCCGGCCAGCGCCTGATCGGGTGTCACGATGCCGCGGCCCTTCGCTGGCGCCGGTTGCGCGCCTCGGCGCCGAGCACGATCGCGATGGAGATCACGAACATCACGGTGCCGATGACGTTGACCTGCATCGGCACCCCGCGTTGCGCGACACCCCAGACATACATGGGGAAGGTCGTGGTCGTGCCGGCGTTGAGGTTGGTGATGATGAAGTCGTCGAACGACAGCGAGAAGCTCAGCAGGGCCGCGCCGAGGATGCCCGGGAAGACCAGCGGGAACGTCACCCGCCAGAACGTCTGGGCCGGTGTCGCATAGAGGTCCTGGGCCGCCTGTTCGAGGTTGTCGTCCATGCCGGCAAGACGCGCTCTCACGGTGACCACCACGAACGACAGGCAGAACATGATGTGCGCGATGAGGATCGTCCAGAAGCCCAGCTGGCCGGCGAACCCGGCGGACACGAACAGCGCCAGCAGCGAAGAGCCCATCACGATCTCGGGAGCCGCCATCGGCAGGAAGATCAGCAGGTTGGTCGCCGACCGGCCCGCGAACCGGTGCCGGACCAGCGCGAACGCCGCCAGGGTGCCGAGGATCGTCGCCGCCAGCGTGGCGAGCAGGCCGATCTCGACACTGCGTACGACGGCGTCGCACATCGACTTGTCGGTGCAGGGGTTGAGCCAGTTGTCGAGCGTGAACCCGTCGAACGAGTAGACGTTGCGGCTGCGCGGGGCGTTGAAGCTCATCAGCACGACCACGAAGATCGGCACGAACGTGTAGACGAGCACGAAGATGCCCAGCACGATCACCAGGTTGCGTCGGATCCAGGTCATCGGGGCGTTCACAGCAGCTCCTCCGTCCCCGCGCGGCGCACGTAGAAGAGCACCATCACCACGATGAGCACCATCAGGATCACCGACAGCGCTGCCGCCGCGGGATAGTCGTTGGCGTCGGTGAAGAGGCTCTGGATGATGCCGCCGATCATCCGCTGGTTGGGGCTGCCCAGCAGCTCGGCGTTGATGTAGTCGCCCACAGCAGGGATGAACGTGAGCAGGGTGCCGGAGACGACACCGGGCAGCGACAGCGGCCAGGTCACCTTGAAGAACCCGACGATCGGGTGGGCGTAGAGGTCACTCGATGCCTCGATCAG
This sequence comes from Nocardioides sp. InS609-2, assembly GCF_023208195.1. Taxonomy (NCBI): domain Bacteria; kingdom Bacillati; phylum Actinomycetota; class Actinomycetes; order Propionibacteriales; family Nocardioidaceae; genus Nocardioides; species Nocardioides sp. InS609-2. The sequence goes on from NZ_CP060034.1 coordinate 954,993, forward strand.
CCGGTGGTCGATCTTGTCGAGGCTGGCGAAGAGCGGCAGCACCATGAACGGCAGGAAGTTGTACGTCAGCCCGGCGACGACAGCCACCGGCGTGGCCAGCAGCCGCCCGTCGTCACCGAGGATCTGCAGCGCCTGCAGGGTGTTCACGATGAAGCCGTCGTCGGCGAGGATCAGCTTCCACGAGAGGGTGCGCACCAGGAAGCTCGTGAAGAAGGGTGCGATCACCAGCACCAGCATCAGGTTCTTCCAGCGTCCCGCCTTGAAGGCGATGGCATAGGCCAGCACGTAGCCCAGCACGAGGCAGAACGCCGTCGCGACGCCGCCGTACAGGAGCGAACGCAGCAGCGGGCGCCAGTAGTCGCGGACGGCGTCGACGTAGTTGACGACGTGATAGGTCATCTCGTAGCCGCGGAAGTCGGAGCCGGCCGGGTCGTAGAGGCTGGTCGCAAGCAGTGAGTAGAACGGCACCACGAAGAACAGCAACAGCCAGAGCAGCCCCGGCAGCAGCAGGATGTAGCCGGTCCGGCTGCGCCTCACGCCGCATCCACCCGTTGCGCGCCGGCCGAGGCGTCCTGGGCATGGTCGAGGAGGAAGGCATACTCGGGCCGCCACGACAGCTCGACCTGCTCACCGATGCGGAAGAGGCGGTGGCGGCCGGTGTTCTGGGCGAAGACGGTCAGCTCCTGGCCCCACGGCATCCGCACGAGGTACGTCGTGCTGACCCCGAAGAAGCTGACGTCGGTGACCACGCCTCCCGGGATGGTGTTGCCCGGCGCGTCGAGCACCTCACCGGGAGCACCCACCAGCACCTTCTCGGGCCGGATGCCGACCCAGCCCTTCTCCCCGTCGGCATGCGACCGGTCTGCCGGGATCGACACGGGGATGCCGTACATGTCGACCGAGAGGATGTCGGCCGCCCGAGAGGTCACCGTGCCCTCGATCAGGTTGGACTGGCCGAGGAAGTTGGCGACGAACGTGCTCTGCGGGTTCTCGTAGAGCTCCGACGGCGCACCCAGCTGCTCGATCACGCCGGCGTTCATCACCGCGACCGTGTCGGCCATCGTCATGGCCTCCTCCTGGTCGTGGGTGACGTGGATGAACGTGAGCCCGACCTCGGTCTGGATGCGCTTGATCTCGATCTGCATCGAGCGGCGGAGCTTGAGGTCGAGCGCGCCGAGCGGCTCGTCGAGCAGCAGCACCTCGGGCTCGTTGATCAGGGCGCGGGCCAACGCCACCCGCTGCTGCTGACCGCCGGAGAGCTGGGCCGGCTTCTTGTCGCGTTGCGTGGAGAGCTCGACGAGCTCGAGCATCTCCTCGACCTTCGACTTCACCTCGCGCACCTTGCGCCGCCGCAGGCCGAACGCGACGTTCTCGAAGATCGTCAGGTGCGGGAACAGCGCGTAGTTCTGGAACACCGTGTTGACCGGTCGCTGGTGGGCCCGGGTGTGGGTGATGTCCTGTCCGGCGAGAGTGATGCTGCCGGAGGTGGGCGCCTCCAGACCGGCGACCATCCTCAGCGTCGTCGTCTTCCCGCAGCCCGAGGGGCCGAGCAGCGCGAAGAACGAGCCACGGGGTACGTCGAGATCGAGCGCGTTCACGGCCGTGAACGAGGCGAACGACTTGGTCAGCTCGCGCAGCCGCAACCCGTCGTACGACGCGGAGTCGGACGCCCCTTCAGACGTGCTGTCCTCCTGCTCAGCCACCGATGACATCAGACCAGTCCCTCTCGTATGCGATCGTCTGCCGGTCGTCGAGCGGCATGAAGTCGAACGTGTCGGCGAGGTCCTCGTCTTCGGGGAAGATCAGCGCGTTGTCGACCAGGCTGGGGTCGATCTTCTCCATGGCCTCGCGGGCGCCCTTGACGGGGCAGATGTAGTTGACCCAGGCCGCGAGCTTCGCCGCGACCTCGGGGTCGTAGTAGTAGTTGACCCACTCCTCGGCGTTGGCCTGGTGGCTCGCCTGGTTGGGGATGATCATGTTGTCGCTCCACAGCGACAGCCCCTCTTCGGGTACGACGAACTTGATGTCGGGGTTGTCGAACTGGAGCTGGATGATGTCGCCTGACCAGGCCTCACAGGCCAAGATGTTGCCGGCCGCGAGATCCTGCGTGTAGTCGTTGCCCGTGAAGGCGCGCACCTGGCCCCCAGCGACGGCCTTGCGGAGCTCCTCGATCGCCTTCTCCCACTGCTCCTGGGTGAAGTCCTGGGGTCTGGCGCCGACGATGCGCAGCATGAAGCCCATCGTGTCGCGCATCTCAGACAGCAGGGTGATCCGGCCCTTGAGCTCGGGCTTGGTGAGCAGCTCCTGGAACGTCTTGACTTCGCCCGTCTTGGCGGCGTTGTAGGCGATGCCCGTGAGGCCCGTCTGCCACGGTGCGTGGTAGGTCAGGTCAGGGTCCCACTGGAGGTTGCGGAGCGGGTCGATGAGGTTGGCGTGCAGGTTGGGCACCTTGGCCTTGTCGAACGGCTGCATCCAGCCCAGCCCGATCATCCGCGCGGCCATCCAGTCGGTCAGCATCACCATGTCGCGGTCGATCGGCTCGCACGAGCCCAGCTGGTTACGCACCTTGGCGTAGAACTCGGCGTTGTCGTTGACGTCATCGGTGTAGTCGACAGTGATGCCGGTCTCCTGCTGGAACATCTGGAACGTCGAGGTGGCCTTGCGCTTCGGGTCGATGTAGCCCGGCCAGTTGGAGATGATCAGCCGCTTCTGGGAGGCCGACAGGTCGGCCGTCTTGCAGGTGGCCGGATCCTGTTGTGCTCCGGGCACCTCGAAGAACGGCAGCTTGAGCGCAGCGACACTCGCTCCGGCGAACGCCACCGTGCCCGCGCCGCGGAGCAGCGAGCGGCGACTCACACCGGCTCTCGTGGAGGCCATGTCACACCCTTCTTCGTACGGCGAGTTGCGGGGATCGTGTCACGCACCGACCCGTCCCACAAGGGATTCGGTTGAAGAACGAGGAACTGACAACGAAATCTGTAGTCCTGGCGAATGTTTCGGCAGGGTTCACTCGTCTTGTACATTGCCTGCATGAATGCGGCGTCTCGACCCGGCGGACCACTCGACGACGTCTCCAAGGCGATCATCGAACAGCTCCAGCAGGACGGTCGCCGCTCCTACGCGGCCATCGGCAAGGCCGTCGGGCTCTCGGAGGCGGCTGTCCGCCAGCGGGTGCAGCGGCTCACCGACACCGGTGTCATGCAGGTCGTCGCCGTCACCGATCCCCTCGAGCTCGGCTTCGCCCGCCAGGCCATGATCGGCATCCGGATCCGGGGCCCCCTGGAGGGGATCGCCGACATCATCTCCGGGTTCGACGAGGTCGACTACGTCGTCATCACCGCGGGCACCTTCGACCTGCTCGTCGAGGCCGTGTGCGAGAGCGACGAACACCTGCTCGATCTGGTGTCCACGAAGATCCGGACCATCGAGGGGGTCGAGGGCACCGAGACCTTCATGTATCTCAAGCTGAAGAAGCAGACCTATTCGTGGGGCGTGCGCTGAGGCCGGAGCAAGGCTGGCCTCATTCGTCGATCTCGGCGACCACCCATCGGATGCCAGCGAGGTCGGCGGCGCCTCGGGTTCGATCCATCTGCCACGCAAGGTGGGCGCCGGCCGCCTCCAGCCCGTAGAGACCCATTCGGTTACCGGCTTCGTAGACCTGCCCACTCGACAACGAGTACACGTACCCACCCAGCTCGGAAGTGACCCCACTCCCCTCTGCCCAGGCAACGAACCCGGAGCCGGCGACCGGATAACCGAAGTTCTCGCCCGGCCGACCCGTTACCTCCACCGGATCGCCGCCGGCTGAGATCAGCGCGCTCGACTCGCTCGACCCGGCTCGGTCCAGTCGCTTCGTAACGATCCAGCTCTCGTCAGTTGCCGCGAACCCGGTGGTCACGGCCTCGGGGTCGGAGAGCTCGTACACAGTGCGTTGCGAAGCCACGTGGGGCCTGAACACGATCGCCTCGTGCGCGCCTTTGTCCCGCCGTACGGCGTAGATGCCTCGCGACGTGATCTGCGGGTACGCCGCGTTCCTCACCGCAGTCTTCGGCACGCACCGGTCGATGCGACACGTGAGCACATCGACGCGGAAGTCGCTCCTGCTCCGGCCATGCACCTGTGCCCACGCAATCCGACCGCCTGCGGCGACGACGCCCGTGTGGCCTGGCACTGGGGGCGGGGGCGTTCGGTCCCAGAGTCCGGCAGCGCGAGCCAGTTCGCTGGTCACACCGCGGCGGCGGTCGAAGCCGTACAGGATCCACGGATCCTCATCGAGGGACGTGGAGGGCGTCTCCATCCAGACCACATGTTGTGGCGTCACGGCGGCCCCGGCCACCTGCTGGGCCTCTTCGCGACGGGGGCCCATCGGAATGAGAAGAGCATTGCCGGTGCGATCAGCGCTCGAGGCAAGCGCCAACCGCCCCTGCTCGAGTTCCAAGCTCGGCTTCGTTGCGAGAAGCGAGATGACTACCTCCCCGCGCTGTCCCAGCGTGGCCACGCTGGTCCTGCGGCCGAAGAGGTGCGCCGCCAGCGGCGTACGGCGGTGCGTCACGTCGGCAACCGACAGACCGGAGCCGGTCGAGGTCGGCTGTGCGGCGGGTGGCGAGCTCTGCGACTCAACTGGGCGGGCCGAAAGCGATGGATCACTCCCCGCGGAGCAACCGGCGAGCGCAAGCGCGCCGAGGACTGCACCGGAGATAATTCGAACGGACATCACCTCCATGTGACGCCGCTCGACGGCCACAAGTTGTCGGATCAGAGCCCGTTGTCTGCCGTTCTCGCTGGCTTGGCGGTGTCGCGCAGCCAGGCCTGGAAGAACGAGGTCAGGTTCTGGCCGCTGATCTGCCCGGCCAGCGCCTCGAACTGCACCGAGCTGCCGTTGCCGCCGGAGCGGGTCGAGAGCCACGTGCGGAGCAGCGTCCAGAACGCGTCTTCGCCGATGCGGTTGCGCAGCGCCTGCATCGCCATCGACCCCCGGTAGTAGACGGCGTAGGCGAAGATGTCGTCCTTGCCCGGGTCGACGACCGGGGTCTTCCAGAGCCCGTCGCTGGCGCTGACGCTGTTGTACTCACGCTGGAGCCAGGCCGTGCCCGACGGGCCCCCGTGCGTCTCGTCGTACCGCACCTCCATGAAGCTGGCAGCTCCCTCGTTCAGCCAGATGTCGCGCCACTGGTCGACCGCGACATCGTCGCCGAACCACTGGTGGGCGAGCTCGTGCACCAGCAGGCTCGTGGCGTTGCCGGAGAGCGCCGGATAGGTCGGGCGGGTCTGGTTCTCGAGCGCGAAGCCGGGGTCTAGCGAGGTGACGAGGCCGCCGGTCACCGAGAACGGGTAGGCACCCAGGTCGGACTCCAGCGTCTTCACGATCGCGGGGCTGCGACGCAGCTGGCGCATGGAGGTCTTGAGAGTACGACGCGGCAGCGCCTTCGACGCGGCCACCAGCCACGGCCGGCCCTGGTGGGTGCCCTTGTCGATCTTGAAGTCACCGGCAGCGAAGAACGCCAGGTAGGTGGCCATCGGCTCGTCGGCGCGCCAGTGCCACGTGGTGTTGTGCTTGCCGGCCTTCTTGTTCACGAGCTTCCCGTTGGCGATGACCTCGCGGCCCTTCGGGACGGTGATCCTGACGTCCATCAGCGCCTTGTCGCGCGGGTGGTCGTTGGAGGGGAACCACCACGGCGCCATGTGCGGCTCGTTCATGGCCACGACCTCGCGCCCGTCGGCCAGCCAGTTGCCTTCACCTTCATAGCGATGCCTGGCCGGGCGGCCGGCGTACTTCACGGTGACGACGGCCGTGGCGCCGCTGACGAGCGGAGTGGCCGGGGTGATGCGCAGCTCATGGTCGGTCGGCTTGGTGTGGCCGGCCTTCACACCGTTGACGGTGACCTTGTCGACGCCCAGCAGGAAGTCGAGGTTGAACGACGAGAGGTCCTGGGTCGCCCGCAACGAGATGCGGGTCGTGCCGCGCAGCCTCTTGGATGCGAACGCGTAGCGGTCGTGCACGGCATAGCTCTGGACGTCGATGCCGCCGTTGCCATCGGCCGGGAAGTAGGGGTCACCGATGCCGCTCGAGCCGGCGGCGGGTGCGCGCTCGGGCACGTCGGTGGCGCCGGCACCAACGACTCCGCCGAGGAAGCCGGTGACGAGGACGACGGCGAGCGGGCTGATGACACGGCGCAACGTGGAGGTCTGAATCACCCGAAGAACCTATCGCGTGGTTTAATATATGTGAATTACTAAACTTTGAAGACATTACGGGAGGACACCATGGACGTGATCACGATCGAGGTGCCGCAGGTCGGCAACCGCACCCACCTCGTCCACGACGGCGAGAACGCGCTCGTCATCGACCCGCCCCGCGACCTCGAGATCGTCGAGGAGGCGGCCGAGCTGGCCGGCGTACGCATCGCGGCGGTGGCGGACACCCACGTGCACAACGACTACGTCTCGGGCGCGCTGGGACTCGCCCGCCGGCACGGCGTCGACTACCTGCTCTCGGTCGACGAACGGGTGGCCTTCGACCGGGCCGGGGTGCGCGACGGCGACGTCGTCGACGTGGGCTCGTTCGCCGTCCACGTGATCGACACCCCCGGCCACACGCTGCACCACCAGGCCCTCCTCGCGACAGACGGCGTCGGCCGCGACGCGCTCTTCTCCGGCGGCAGCCTGCTCGCCGGCACCGTCGGGCGCACCGACCTGATGGACCCGCTCCTGGCGCGCCACCTCGCGCGCGCCCAGTGGAACAGCGTCCGCCACCTCGGCACCCTCGACCCCGCCACGTCGCTGCATCCCACCCACGGCTTCGGTAGCTTCTGCGCCGCGACGAGCACCTCGGCCACCGACGTCCCGCTCAGCATCGGCGGCGAGCTGGCGAGCAACCACGCACTCAACACACCTCGCGACGCGTTCGTCGACGAGCTGGTCGCGGGCTTCGGGCCGGTGCCGACCTACTACCGGCGGATGTCGCCGGCCAACCGCGCCGGCCGCGGCACTGTCGCACCCAGGGTGGGACACGACGTCGGGCACGACGAAGTGCTGGGCGTGCTCGCCCGCGGCGGCTGGGCGATCGACCTCCGGTCGCGTGAGTCGTTTACTGAGGGCCACCTGTCCGGGTCGGTCAACGTGGAGTACGGCGCCCAGTTCGCGACGTGGGTCGGCTGGCTGACCAGCGAGGACACCGAGATCGTGCTGCTGACTGACGACCCGGGCGACCTCACCGAAGCCCGCCGTGACCTCGAACGCATCGGCATCGAGGGCGCACACGCCCGCGTGCTCGTCCCGGGCGTCGACCTGCCGAGCCACCCCACCCTGCGCCGCGCCGCGTGGTTCGGCCTGGCCGACGCACCCGCCGACCGGGTGCTCGTCGACGTGCGGCACGTCGACGAGTACGACGATGGCCACCTGCCCGACGCGATCCACATCCCGCTCCACCACCTCGAGACCCGGCAGCACGAGCTGCCCGCCGGCGAGGTGTGGGTGCACTGCCTCAGTGGCTACCGCGCGGGCATCGCCGCGAGCCTGCTGCAGCGGGCCGGGCGCAGCGTCGTACACGTCGACGATGTCTGGGAGAACGCGCCGCTCGAGACCAGTAGGGGGGAGGCTGCGTAATTGCGTTGCGGCGACTGTGCCGCGCCCCCATGATGAACGCAGCAGGGCGCAGTCGTGTGCCCGTCGAGCGAGAGGAGCAGGTCATGTTGACGACTGTTCTTGGCCTGTCCGCAGACCAGACCCTCTCGACCTCACGGAGCACATCAAGCAATGACACGCACCCCGAACGACTCGGCCTTCGAGCCGGCTGACGAGCTCGACCCCAGCTTCGTCTTCGACTTCACCTCCTACGACGACCTCGATGCGTCCACCCAGCGCTGGTCGACGTGGATGAGCGTCGAGCCACTCAGTCGCGGCCCCGAGCCGCGCCCTGACTGGCTGGTGACCTCGCAAGGCGCCATCGACACCGATCTCGGGATCCTCAAGACCGGCAAGGAAGCCGACGTCTTCCTGCTCGAGCGCGCCGACCCGCTCGAGCCCGAGGCGGGGGTGATCATGGCGGCCAAGCGCTACCGCGACACCGACCACCGCACGTTCCACCGGGCCGCGTCGTACACCGAGGGGCGCTCGATGAAGCGCTCCCGCGACGAGCGCGCCCTCAAGCGCAAGTCGACGTTCGGGCGCCTGGTGGCGTCCGGCGAGTGGGCGATCTCCGAGTGGGGCGCGCTCAACCGGCTCTGGCAGCTCGGCGTGGCCGTGCCCTACCCGGTGCAGATTGACGGCACGGAGATCCTGATGGAGTGGATCACCCACGACGGAGAGACGGCGCCCCGGCTCGCCCAGACCCGGCCGTCGCCGAACGCACTGGGGTCGCTGTTCGAACAGCTGCGTGGCGCCCTCGCGACGATGGTGCAGGCGGGCATCGTGCACGGCGACCTGTCGCCGTACAACACGCTCGTGGCCGGCGACCGGCTCGTCATCATCGACCTTCCGCAGATCGTCGACCTGGTCGGCAACCCGCAGGGCCTGGACTTCCTGATGCGCGACTGCACGAACATGTGCAACTGGTTCAGGGCACGCGGCATGGAGGTCGACGACCAGGAGCTGTTCGCAGACCTGATGGCGCACGCCTTCTGACAGGTGGGATCGGCTAGCGTCGCGCGGGTGAGGCGCAGCCGAGGACGTGTGGTCGACGTCGACACCACCGTCGAGCTCGTACGACGCGTGGCCGCCGGCAACACCTCGCTCGCCGGCTGGCGGCTGCGCGGGCTCGACCTCACCAGGCACTCCGCCACCCTCGCGTCGTGTCACACCGGCGGCGCGCTGTTCCTGGGCTGCCGGTTCGCCACGGGCGACGAGGCCCGCGTGCGTGGCGAGGGCGCTCTGGTCTTCCCGGACCTGCCGAACTCCCCCGTCGACGACTACCGGACCTCGCTGTACACCGCGCGTGAGCTGTACGGCACCGCGACCTACCGCGAGTCGCTCGACGGGCGGGCGTTCGCGTGGTCGAAACGTCGCCAGTCCCGCGACTCGGCGCTCGCCAAGGCTCTGCACGACCACGCGATCGACGGCGCGCTCGCCACGTGGGTCGCCGGCCGAGACATCGTCGGGGTGATGGGCGGGCACGCCCTCGAGCGCGGCTCGGTCGAGTACACCGACGCAGCACGCCTCGGTCACCTGCTGGGCACCACCCACATTGTCGCCACCGGCGGTGGGCCTGGCGCCATGGAGGCCGCCAACCTGGGTGCCCGCCTGGCCACCGGTCCCCTGTCAACGGTTGAGGAGGCGCTGACCGGCCTGGCCGCCGTACCGTCGTTCCGGCCGTCGATCGACGCCTGGGCAGCGGCGACGTTCGATGTCGTCGACGCGCACCCCGAGCCGACCGAGACCCTCGGCGTGCCCACGTGGCACTACGGCCACGAGCCACCCAACGTGTTCGCGACCGCGATCGCGAAGTACTTCGGCAACGCCACCCGCGAGGCCGTGCTGCTGCAGGTCTGCAACCGCGGCATCGTGTTCCTCACCGGGGCCGGCGGCACGGTCCAGGAGATCTTCCAGGACGCCTGCGAGAACTACTACGCCGACGACTCGTCCGTCGCGCCGATGGTGCTGGTCGGCCGCGACTACTGGACCCGGACGCTGCCGGCCTGGCCGTTGCTGCAGTCGCTTGCCGATGGCCGCGTCATGGAGCCGCACGTGCACCTTGTCGACACCCTCGACGAAGCAGCGGCGCTGTTCACGACGCCCTGACGTCGCTCCGCGCGCCCACCCCGCTGACCTCCCGGTAGTGGCGCACCAGCAGCTCGTTGACCCGCAGCCACGACCGCCCCTCGACGCTGCGCCGGGCACTGCGGCTCATCCGGAGCCGCAGCATCGGGTCGTCCTTGAGCGTCATGACGTACGACGCGAGCTCGGCGGCGTCGCCGGGTGCGTAGAGGTAGCCGGCGACCCCGTCGTCGATCACGTCGATCGGGCCACCCGCCCGCGGTGCGACCGCCGGCACACCCGACGCGAGCGCCTCCTGCGCGGACTGGCAGTAGGTCTCGTGCCGGCCGGTGTGCACGAAGACGTCGAGACTCGCGTACGCCGCGGACAGCTCGGCGCCGTGCAGGACGCCGAGGAAGGCGGCGTTCGGGAGCAGGGCACGCAGCCGCGCCTCCTCCGGTCCGGCACCGACGAGCACCAGCCGCACGCCCGGTGTGGCATCCAGTGGCGCCAGCAGCTCGAGCTCCTTCTCGGGCGCCAGCCGGCCGACGTACCCGACGAGCAGCTCGGCGCCGGGCGCGAGCCGTTCGCGCAACGCCACGGACCGGTGCCGCGGGTCGAACTGCACGAGGTCGACGCCACGCGGCCAGCGACCGAGGTTCGGGATCCCCATCGCCTCCAGCTGCGCCAGGCTGGCGGTCGAGGGCACGAGCGTGCGGTCGACAACCGTGTGGACGCGCCGGGTCAGGGCCGTCATCGCAGCGGCACCGCCGGGCACGCCGTACTGCTGGGCGAAGCCGACCAGGTCGGTCTGGTAGATCGCAACCGCCGGGATGCCGAGCTCACGCGCCGCACGCGCCGCCTGGTGACCGAGAGTTGCGGGCGAGGCGATGTGTACGACGTCGGGCCGGAACCGCAGCATCGTGGCCCGCAGACGCCGCCGGGTCTCGAGACCGATCCGGAAGTCGCGGTAGAACGGCAGGCTGGTGCCACGTGCGTGCGTGACCGGGAACCCGGCGTACGTCGCGGGGCCGGTGGGCGCGACCAGCTCCGCCTCGTGGCCCTCGGCCGCGAGGTGCTCGAGCACGCGACGTACGGAGTTGGTCACGCCGTTGACCTGCGGCAGGAACGACTCTGAGACCACCAGCACACGCAACGGCGCAGTCGGTGAGTGAATCGGTAGGCGCAGCAGTGTCGCTGCGTCGTGGGCCTGCCTGCGTCGTGCCAGCGAGGTGAGCGCCATGCCTCCGACGCTAGGAACCCACTTCGAACACCCGCCGATGTCGTCGTGGACGACACGTGAACGGCGGCCGTCGGCTCGCTGCGTCCTAAATGGACTCGCTCGCTCGAGGCGGCCAGCAGGGTGCGGTCACGATCGAGAGCTCACTCAGCAGCGGCGAGCTGCCCGCAGGCCCCGTCGATCTCGCGGCCACGTGTGTCGCGCACCGTGGTCGAGATGCCCTTGGCCTCGAGGCGGCGCACGAACTCGCGCTCGTCCTTGGGGTCGCTGGCGGTCCACTTCGAGCCGGGTGTCGGGTTGAGCGGGATCAGGTTGACGTGCACCCAGCCCCAGTCGCCGTAGGAGTTGAGTACGTCGCCGAGCAGGTCGGCACGGTGGGCCTGGTCGTTGATGCCGCGCATCATGGCGTACTCGATCGAGACCCGGCGCTTGGTCTTCTCGGCGTAGTGCCACGCAGCCTCGACCGTCTCGGCCACCGAGTAGCGGGTGTTGATCGGCACGAGCTCGTTGCGCAGCTCGTCGTCGGGGGCGTGCAGGCTGAGCGCGAGCGTCACCGGGATGCCCTCGTCGGTGAGCTGGTTGATGCGTGGCACGAGACCGACCGTCGACACGGTGATGCCGCGGGCGCTCATGCCGAGGCCGGCGGGGCTGGGGTCGACGAGTCGGCGTACGGCGCCGATCACGGCCTTGTAGTTGGCGAGCGGCTCGCCCATGCCCATGAACACGACGTTGGAGACGCGGCCCGGGCCACCCGGGACCTCGCCGCGGGCCATCGACCGGGCACCGGCGACGACCTGTTCGACGATCTCGGCGGTAGACATGTTGCGCTGGAGGCCGCCCTGGCCGGTGGCGCAGAACGGGCAGGCCATGCCGCAGCCGGCCTGGCTCGAGACGCAGACGGTGGCCCGGTCGGGGTAGCGCATCAACACCGACTCGACCAGCGCGCCGTCGAAGAGCTTCCAGAGCGTCTTGCGGGTGGTGCCCTTGTCGGCCTCGAGCGTGCGCAGCGGCGTCATCAGCGTCGGCAGGAGCGTCGAGACCAGCTCCTCGCGCTGGGCAGCCGGCAGGTCGGTCATCTGCGCGGGGTCGTCGACCAACCGCGCGAAGTAGTGCGTCGAGAGCTGCTTGGCACGGAAGCCGGGCAGCCCGGCCTCGACCAGCAGCTCCTTGCGGCCCGCCTCATCGAGGTCGGCGAGGTGGCGGGGAGGCTTCTTGCGGCCACGGGGCTCGTCGAAGACGAGCGTGAGCGGGGTCGTGCCCTCAGCGGGCGTGGGTGTCTCGGACATCAGGTAGCCAGTCTCCCACCGACGCGGTGGCCGCGGCGAACCCCCCGACCACCTCGGCCTGTCACGTGAGCGGCACCACGTCGGCCGCGCCCAGCCGGGCAGCGTCGGCAGTCGCGTCGTCGGGCATCTGCTGGCTCTCCCGCTCTGCCGCGACGCGCATGCGGTAGTGCTCGATCTCGAGCGCGGTCTGCTCGTCGCTCCAGCCGAGCACGCCACCCACCAGCTCCGCCACCTCGTCGACCGCGCCGACACCGCGGTCGAACGTCTCGATCGAGAGCCGGATCCGCCGGGTGAGGACGTCGTCGAGGTGCCGGGCACCCTCGTGGCTGGCGGCGTACACGGCCTCCACCCTCAGGTAGTCGGTGGCCCCCGTCAGCGGCTCCCCGAGCGACGCATCCTCGGACACCATCGCCAGCACCTCGTGGATCAGTGAGCCGTAGCGCTTGAGCAGGTGCTCGATCCATACCTCGTGCAGCCCCGAGCTGGCGGCCAGCACGTGGCGGGAGTTGAGCAGCGCCTGGTAGCCCTCGGCACCCAGCAACGGGATGTTCTCGGTCACCGACGCCGAGACCTTGCGGTCGAACTGAGAGGAGAGGCCGAAGACGGCCTCGTCGACGGCATCCTTGGCCATGATCCGGTACGTCGTGTACTTGCCGCCCGCGACGACGACCAGCCCGGGCGCCGGGTGACCCACCGCGTGCTCGCGCGACAGCTTCGAGGTCGCGTCGGACTCGCCCTCGAGCAGCGGACGCAGGCCGGCGTACACCCCCTCCACGTCGGAGTGGGTGAGCGGCACCTCCAGGACCCGGTTGACGTGCTCGAGCAGGTAGTCGATGTCGGCCTCGCTCGCCGCGGGATGGGCCTTGTCGAGCGCCCAGTCGGTGTCGGTGGTGCCGATGATCCAGTGCCGCCCCCACGGAATGACGAACAGCACGGACTTCTCGGTGCGCAGGATGATCCCGACCTCGGAACGGATCCGGTCCTTGGGGACGACCAGGTGGATGCCCTTGCTGGCGCGCACGTGGAACTGCCCGCGCTGGCCGCCGAGTGCCTGCGTCTCGTCGGTCCATACGCCCGTCGCGTTGACGATCTGCCTCGCCCGGATCGTGACCGTGGTGTCGTTCTCGAGATCCCGGACGACCGCGCCGGTCACCCGCTCGCCCTCGCGAAGCAGCTCGACCACCCGCGCCCGTGAGGCGACGTGAGCGCCGTAGGCCGCCGCGGTCCGGGCGATGAACATCGTGTGCCGGGCGTCGTCGACCTGCGCGTCGTAGTACTTGAGCGCACCGACCAAAGCGTCCTTGCGCAGCGACGGCGCCAGCTTCCGGGCGCCACGACGGGTCAGGTGCTGGTGCATCGGCACCCCCGCGCGGCCCGAGACCCTGCTCATCGCGTCGTACAGCGCAACGCCGGAGCCAGCGTAGAAGCGCTCCCACCACCGGTGCTGGAGCGGGTAGAGGAACGCGACCGGGTGCACCAGGTGGGGTGCCAGCTCCCGCATCAGCAGGCCGCGCTCCTTGAGGGCCTCGGCGACCAGCCGGAAGTCCAGCATCTCGAGGTAGCGCAGGCCGCCGTGCACGAGCTTGCTCGAGCGGCTGGACGTGCCCGACGCGAAGTCGCGCGCCTCGACCAGGCCGACCTTCAGGCCACGGGTGGCAGCGTCCAACGCACTGCCGGCGCCCACCACGCCGCCCCCGATGACGAGGATGTCCAGCTCCTCGGTGGCCATCTGCTGCAGGGACTGCTCACGGAACTCGGGCGAGAGCGCGATGGACCTCATGCGAGGGAACCTCTTCCTGGTGTGTGCTGGTGGCCTTGCCTGCGACGCTGTGGCTCAGTCGACGTCGACCCAGTCGAGGGTGCGCTCGACGGCCTTCTTCCACTGCTCGTAACCTTTGGTGCGCTGCTGGTCATCCCACTGTGGCGACCATCTCTTCGCTTCGTTCCAGTTCTCGCGCAGCTCGTCGGTGTTGTTCCAGAAGCCGACTGCAAGCCCGGCGGCGTACGCCGCGCCCAGGGCGGTGGTCTCGGCGACCACCGGCCGGCTGACCTCCACGCCCAGGACGTCGGCCTGGATCTGCATGCACAGCTCGTTGGCGGTCACACCGCCGTCGACCTTGAGCACTTCGAGGGTGACACCAGAGTCCTTCTCCATCGCCTCGGCCACGTCGCGGCTCTGGTAGCAGATCGCCTCGAGGGTGGCCCGGGCGAGGTGCGCGTTGGTGTTGAATCGGGAGAGTCCGACGATCGCGCCGCGGGCGTCCGAGCGCCAGTACGGCGCGAAGAGGCCCGAGAACGCGGGCACGAAGTAGACGCCGCCGTTGTCCTCGACCTGACGGGCCAGCGACTCGCTCTGGGCTGCGCCGCTGATGATGCCGAGCTGGTCGCGCAGCCACTGCACGGCCGATCCGGTGACCGCGATCGAGCCCTCGAGGGCGTAGACAGGCTTGGCGTCCCCGAACTTGTAGCACACGGTGGTCAGCAGCCCGGCGTGGGAGCGGACCAGCTCGGTACCGGTGTTGAGCAGCATGAAGTTGCCGGTGCCGTAGGTGTTCTTGGCCTCGCCGGGCTCGAAGCAGACCTGGCCGACGGTCGCAGCCTGCTGGTCGCCCAGGATGCCGGTCAGCGGCACCTCGCCGCGCAGCGGTCCGTTGCTGCGCGTGGTGCCGTAGCCACCCGGCTCGCTGGAGGCCTTGATCTCAGGAAGCATCGCGCGCGGGATGTCGAACAGGGCGAGCAGCTCGTCGTCCCACTCGAGCGTCTCCAGGTCCATCAGCATCGTCCGGCTGGCATTGGTGGGCTCGGTGACGTGGACACCACCGTCGGTGCCACCGGTGAGGTTCCAGACCAACCAGGAGTCGGTGTTGCCGAAGAGTGCGTCACCCTTTTCGGCGGCCTCCCGAACGCCGTCCACGTTCTCCAGGATCCACTGGATCTTGCCGCCGGAGAAGTACGTCGCGGGCGGAAGCCCGGCGCGCTGACGAATCAGGTCACCGTGGCCGTCCCGTTCCAACTTGCTCGCGATCCGGTCGGTGCGCGTGTCCTGCCAGACGATGGCGTTGTAGTACGGCCGTCCGGTGTTCTTGTCCCACACCACGGTGGTCTCGCGCTGGTTGGTGATGCCGAGGGCGACCAGGTCGCTGGCAGAGAGCTTGGCCTTGGCCAGCCCCGTCTGGAGGACCGAGCTGGTGCGCTCCCAGATCTCCACGGGGTCGTGCTCGACCCAACCGGCCTGCGGCAGGATCTGCTCGTGCTCGAGCTGGTGCCTGGCGACCTCGTTGCCACTGTGGTCGAAGATCATGAAACGGGTGCTCGTGGTGCCCTGGTCTACGGCTCCGACGTACTGCGTCATGGGTGTCTCCTAGTCGGTGTTCGGTGCTGGCGCTGGTGCTCAGGCATTCGCGAGGGGCTCACTGACCGCCACGTCCTCACTCTCCTCCTCCGTGAGGTGGTTCTCGATGAGGAACTTGAAGAGCCCGCCTCCGACCAGGCCTCCGATGATCGGTGCGACGATCGGCAACCAGAAGTAGAGATCACCGTTCTGGTCGCTCATCGCTCCGCCGTAGCCCGTCATCAGGGAGGCGATCCGCGGGCCGAAGTCGCGCGCCGGGTTGATGGCGTAGCCCGCGTTGGCACCGAAGGCCATGCCGATCCCGACCACGAGAAGCCCCACGACGACCGGGCCGAGGTTGGCCATCGGCGGGTTGTTCCAGGCCGTCGTGAGCGCGAAGATGACGAACACGAGGATCGCCGTGCCGACGACCTGGTCGAGGAATGCTGTGGGGATGCCGACCCCGTCGCCGCCGTTGCCGGGCAGCGTGGAGAAGATGCCCTGGGTGGCGATGGTGTGGTCAGGGTCGATGGTCGCGATCAGGTCGGCGTACGTCGCCCGCACGATCAGCGCTCCGACGAACGCCCCGAGCGTCTGCGCGGCCGCGTACGGCAGCACCTTGCGCCACGAGAAGCCCTTGAACGCGGCGAGTGCGACCGTCACCGCCGGGTTGAGGTGCGCGCCGGAAAGCCGGGCTGCGGTGTAGACACCGAGGGTGACGCCGAGGCCCCAGGCCCAGGCGATCGAGTCGTGGTCGCCGAGACTGCCGTCGCTGCTCGTCACGACCTGGGCGACCACTCCGGTGCCGAACAGGATGATGATCATCGTTCCGGCGAACTCCGCGCACAGCTCTCCGACGAGCTGGTTCTTTCCACTGCTCATGTCACTCTCCTCCGCTAGGCGCTCGTGGCGCACGTCACAGACTGTCCCGTGGGCCGCGCCCCCGCCAGCCCATCCGTTCGACGATGGCGAACGTTCGCACGACGATGTCGCACGCTGGCAGGATGGCGGGATGGCCGGTCAGATTCAGTCCATCGAACGAGCCGCGGCGCTGCTGCACATCCTCGGCGCCGTACCCGACCCGATCCCGCTCGCGGAGCTGGCCCGATTGCTGGAGCTGCCGAAGAGCACCGTCCACGGCATCGTCCGGACCCTCTGCGCCGTCGGCTTCGCCGTGCAGCAGCCCGGCTCGGGCCACTACTCCCTCGGCAGCGGCCTGACCGAGCTCGGTCAGCAGGTCGACCCACACCTGCTGCGCTCGCGCGCGATCAACTGGGCCGACGGACTGGCGGCCCACACGGGCCTGGAGGTGCACCTGGGGGTGCTGAAAGGCCCCTCGGTCCAACTCATCGGCCATGTGTTCCGGCCCGACGGGTCGCCGCAGAGGCTCCGGGTCGGCGAGCTGCAGCCGGCACACGCCACGGCCCTGGGCCAGGCGCTCCTCGCGTGGTCACCGACGGCCTCACGCGTCCACGAGCTCGAGCTGACGTCGTACACGCAGAACACCCCGAGCACCCGCGTCGCGCTCGTCCGGACCCTGCAGCAGGTACGTCGTCAGGGGTGGGCGTGCGTCGACGGCGCCTTCCGACCCGGATCGGCCGGGCTGGCCGCACCCATCCGCCACCACGTCGGCATCGGCGTGGGGGCCATGGCCGTGAGCGGGCCGCGTGACCGGCTGCTGCAGGCGTCCGGGGCACCCCGCGAGGGCCTGGTCGAGCAGGTCGTGGCCGCTGCCGACGCCACGGCGAACATGCTCCAGGACCGGCTGTGACGGGCCGCGCCCGCTACGTCGCGGCCATCGACCAGGGCACGACCTCGACCCGTTGCCTCATCTTCGACCACGCGGGCCGGATGGTGTCGGTCGCCCAGCACGAGCACACACAGCACTTCCCGCAGCCGGGCTGGGCCGAGCACGACGCCACCGAGATCTGGGGCAACACCCTGCGTGTCCTCCCCGAGGCCCTGTCGGTCGCGGGCCTGGAGGTCACCGATATCGCTAGCGTGGGGATCGCCAACCAGCGAGAGACGACGGTGGTGTGGGACCGGTCCACAGGTCGCCCGGTGGCCCGTGCAATCACCTGGCAGGACACCCGCACCAGTGAGCTGGTGAGGGAGATGAACCGCGGCCCGCAAGCTGCCCTGTTCCAGGAGGTGTGCGGGCTCACGCCCGCGGGCTACTTCGCCGCACCGAGGCTGCGCTGGTTGCTGGACCACGTCCCCGGGCTCCAGCGCCGTGCCAGGAACGGCGAGCTCGCCTTCGGAACGATCGAGAGCTGGCTGATCTGGAACCTCACCGGCGGTCCGCACGGTGGCGTCCACATCACCGACACCACGAACGCAAGCCGCACGATGCTGATGGACATCCGCAGCCTCTCGTGGGACCAGCGCCTGCTCGACGCCCTCGACATCCCCGTCGAGCTGCTGCCGGAGATCCGGCCCAACGCACAGGTCTACGGCACCTGCACCGTCGGCCTGCCCGGGGTACCTATCGGCGGTGCCTTCGGCGACCAGCAGGCCGCGCTCTTCGGCCAGACCTGCTTCGCCGAGGGCGAGGCCAAGTGCACCTACGGCACCGGCGCCTTCTTGCTGTTGAACACCGGCAACACGATCACGCCCTCCTCCAGCGGCCTGCTCTCGACCGTTGCCTACGCCCTCGAGGGGCAGCCTCCCGTCTACGCCACCGAGGGCTCCATCGCGGTTGCCGGCGCCCTGGTCCAGTGGTTCCGCGACGCGCTCGAGATGATCAGCTCCGCGCCGGAGATCGAGACACTCGCGCTACGGGTCGAGGACAACGGCGGCTGCTACATCGTGCCGGCCTTCGCCGGACTCTTCGCCCCGCGCTGGCAGCCCGATGCACGGGGCGTCGTGGTCGGTCTCACGTCGTACGTCACGAAGGCACACCTGGCCCGTGCCGTCCTGGAGGCGACGGCCTGGCAGACCTGCGAGGTCGTGGAGGCGATGAACGCCGACTCGGGCACGGCCTTCACCCGGCTGCGCGTCGACGGCGGGATGACCTCCAACCACCTCCTCATGCAGATGGTCTCGGACGTGCTGGCGGTGCCCGTCGAGCGCCCCCTGGTCTCGGAGTCGGTCTCCCTAGGGGCGGCCTACGCCGCCGGGCTCGCCGTCGGCTACTGGCCCGACCTAGAGGGGTTGCGCGACAACTGGCGCAGCGCAGCGGTCTGGGAGCCGTCGATGAGCGAACCCGTACGCCGTCGCGGTCGCGCCGCGTGGGACCGCGCCGTGGAGCGCACTCTGCGGTGGGAGGTCGACGACGCGCCTCCGGTGCGGGCCTGACCCGGTGTCCGCGCTCTGGTGTCCGTGCTCAGGCGTCGTAGCGGACCATGAAGTAGAGCACCAGCGAGGAAACGCCGAGCACCACCAGCGCGGTGAGCACCATGCCGATGACCATGAAGACGCCGAACCGCCGGGTCTTCCGCTTGGCCAGCAGCGCGATCGGCACCACCAGGGCGATGGCGACCAGCGGGAAGAGCTTCTCGGCGGTGTCATAGGGGAAGACCAGGCGCAGGATTCCTGCGAACGCACCGGGCACGGCGGTGACGAAGAGCATGCCCGTGAAGAAGCCCATCAGCGCCGAGAAGGTGGGATGGCTGTGGTGCCACCAGTCGAGAGGCGACTTCCGGTCGGTTCCACCGTCGACGTCGTGGTCGGGGGCACGGTCCGACTGCTCGGTGGTCATGACGCGATCCTAGGTCGCAAAGGGCTCGTCGAGCCGGATCAGGTCCGGCATGGCGAGCGCCTGCCACGCATCGAGATCCGGCTCCGCGTCCGTGAGCTCCGCGACGAGCACCGTCCAGGCCGTGCCGTGCCCGACCAGCACCACGTCGTCTTCGCCCAGCGTGGCCACGACCGGCCGCACCGCTGCGACGACCCGGCACCGGCACTCGGCCAACGGCTCCCACCCGTCGTACGCCGGCACGTCGGGCTCTGCGAAGGCCCGGCGCACCGTTGCGTCGAAGTCGTCGAAGTCGTCAATCCAGTCCGTGGAGTCGCGACGGTGCTCGGCCAGATCATCGATGACGCCCACCTGCGAGTCCGTCAGCAGGGCCGCCGTGCCGATGGCCTTGGGCTCCGGCGAGCTGAACCAGGCGGCTCGCGCGGGCAGACGCCCGGACTCGCGCAGGGCCCAGATGTCGTCGTACCCCTGCGGGTCGAGCTCCCAGGTGTGCGCCGGCATCGAGGTGTCGACCAGCGGCCGGCCGTGCCGGACGAGGAAGAGGGTCACAAGAACTCCGTGGCGCCGCGCAGCCGGGTGGTCAACAGGCCCGCGGCACGCGTGGAGTCGAGGCGTACGTCGACCGGTCCGCGCACGCCCGCTGCTTCCCGTGACCGGCCGCGCAGCTGCGTCGGGGCGAGGCCGTCGCGCCGGGCGATCAGGCGGCCCAGGTCGAGCCTGCTCATCGCATCCGCGCCGGCCGCGTGCAGGACGCCTCGGTGGTCGGACGACGCGAGCTCGACCAGGGCTGCGGCGAGATCCGCGACGTGCACCGGGCACCGCATCTCGTCGTCGAAGAGCGCACCCTCGGCGCCGCCCAACAGGCTGTGGACCAGACGCTCGTGCGGCGACTGTCCGTCGCCCAGGATCAGCGAGGTGCGGGCGACCACGGCATCAGCGACCATCGCCAGGGTGGCTGTCTCTGCGGCCGCCTTGGCCGCTCCGTACGGCGTGATCGGATCTGGTGGAGCCGACTCGTCGTAGCGGCCGGAGGCTCCCGAGAAGACGACGTCGGAGGAGACCAGGACCAGCCTCGCGTCGTACGTCGCGCACGCCCGGGCGACGTGGGCGGCACCCGTCGCGGTCACCGCCCAGTCGGACTGGGCGTAGGCGGTGTGGATCACAGCCTCCGGCAGGTGGGTGGCGACGAGTCCAGCGACCGCCGCAGCGTCGCGGAGATCGGCGTCCGCACTGCCGACGGCTACGACGTCATGGCCCGCTGACCGCGCGAGTGTGACGACGTGTCGGCCGAGGTAGCCGGTCCGGCCTCCGGTGACCAGCAGCCGCATCAGAAGACGAGGTAGTGCAGGAGCAGCCAGATCGGCGCGACGGTGGCGAGCAGGGAGTCGAGACGGTCCATCAGACCACCGTGGCCGGGGATGACCTGGCTCATGTCCTTGATGCCGAGGTCGCGCTTCATCACCGACTCGCACAGGTCGCCCAGGGTTGCCATCACCACAGCGATCAGGCCGAGTGCGACGCCCACCCACCAGTGTCCCTCGAGCAGGTAGACCACGAGCGCCACACCGGCCGCCACGGTGAAGACCAGCGAACCGGCAAAGCCTTCCCACGACTTCTTCGGCGAGATGACCGGGGCCATCGGGTGCCGGCCGAAGAGGACGCCGGCGATGTAACCGCCGATGTCAGAGGCGATGGTGACCAGGATGAACGTCATGATGGCCTTGACGCCCTCGTCGAAGCGGTCGAAGCCCGTGGCTCCGCCCTCGGCCAGCAGCAGCGCCACGAACGAGCCCAGGAACGGCACGTAGACGAGGGTGAAGACGGAGGCCGTCGCCGTCTGGACATAGCCGTCGATCCCACGGCGCAGCAGCCAGAGCATGACGACCAGGGCGGTCACTGCGGTGGCGGTCACCAGCGCGGGCGCGCCCCAGAAGTAGGCCACGACGACCATGACGACACCGCCGACCATGAGTGGCTGCTCGGGAAGGTCGATGTTCTTGGCGAGCAGTCCCTGCCGCAGCTCCCAGAGGGCAACGACCACAGCGGCCGCCACGATGAGCATGAACGCGGTCTTCCAGACGGCCAGCGACGCCGCGATGGCAGCGAGCAGGACGACGGCGGAGGCGACCGCGGCCGGAAGGTTGCGGCCGGCGCGGCCGTGGTCCTTGGCCGGAGGTGCGGTCGGCGAGCCGACAGGTGGGGGCGTCTCAGTCATGGCGGCTCGTCGAGGTCAGACCTCGAGCAGCTCGGCTTCTTTGTTCTTGAGCAGGTCGTCGATCTGGTCCGTGTAGGTCTTGGTGACGCCGTCGAGACGCTTCTCGGCGCCGGTGACGTCGTCCTTGCCGACCTCGCCGTCCTTCTCGAGCTTCTCGAGCCCCTGCTTGGCGTTGCGGCGCACGTTGCGCACCGAGACGCGGCCGTCCTCGGCCTTGCCCTTGGCGACCTTGATGTAGTCCTTGCGACGGTCCTCGGTCAGCTCGGGGAAGGCGCAACGGAGCACCTTGCCGTCGTTGGCCGGGTTGACGCCGAGGTCGGAGTCGCGGATGGCGCGTTCGATGCTGCCCATGGCGCCCACGTCGTACGGCGCGATCAAGATGACCCGAGCGTCCTGCGAGGTGAAGGACGCGAGCTGCTGGAGCGGCGTCGGCGATCCGTAGTAGTCGACGACGATCTTGCTGAACATGCTCGGCTGGGCGCGCCCGGCGCGGATCGCCGAGAAGTCCTCGCGGGTCGACTCGACCGACTTCTTCATCTTGTCCTCGGCGTCTTTGAGGATCTCGTTGATCACGGAGTACTCCTGAGGTGAGTTCGGGTTTGCTGGTCGTACGGCGACCGGCCGGTCGAGCGTAGTCGAGGGCGCTCAGGCCCCGGTGCTGACGAGCGTGCCAATCTTCTCACCCTGCACGATGCGCAGGATCGCGCCCTCGTCCTCGGCGCCGAAGACGATGATCGGCATGTCGTTCCCCTGGCAGAGCGCGAACGCTGTCGCGTCTATGACACTCAGTCCCTGGACCAGTGCGTCGTTGAAGGTGAGCGTGTCGTACTTGGTGGCGGTCGGGTCCTTCTTCGGGTCTGCGCTGTAGACACCGTCCACGCCCTGCTTGGCGTAGAGCACCACCTCGCAGTGGGTCTCCAGCGCTCGTTGGGCGGCGACCGTGTCGGTGGAGAAGAACGGCATGCCGGCGCCGGCGCCGAAGATCACGACGCGACCCTTCTCGATGTGCCGGATCGCCCGGCGCGGGATGTAGGGCTCGGCGACCTGGCCCATCGCGATCGCGGTCTGCACGCGCGTCTCGATGCCTTCCTTCTCGAGGAAGTCCTGGAGGGCCAGGCAGTTCATGACGGTGCCGAGCATGCCCATGTAGTCGGCGCGCGAGCGGTCCATGCCGCGCTGCTGCATCTCGGCGCCGCGGAAGAAGTTGCCGCCGCCGACGACGATGGCCACGCCCACGCCGGACCGGACCACGGCCGCTATCTCTTTCGCGACGTTGGAGACGACGTCGGGGTCGACGCCGACGCTGCCGCCGCCGAACACCTCACCGGAGAGCTTGAGCAGGACACGGTGGTAGGCGGTCACGAGATTCCCTTCACGGAGCCAGAAAGTGTGGAGACATGCGAGAAGACCGGCTCGATGATCCATGTCTGAGTCATCGAACCGGCCTCCTCGTCGTACGTCGTGGAAACCCTAGCGGGGTCAGGCACCGACCTCGAACCGGGCGAACCGCGTGATGGTCGTGCCGGCCTCGTCGAGAACGGTCTTGACGGACTTCTTGTTCTCGGTGACCGAGGGCTGCTCCAGCAGGACGACGTCCTTGAAGAAGCCGTTGAGGCGACCCTCGGTGATCTTGGCGATCGCCTGCTCGGGCTTGCCCTCCTCACGGGAGGTGGCCTCGGCGATCTCGCGCTCCTTGGCGACGATGTCGGCCGGGACCTCGTCACGCGTGAGGTACTGCGGGCGCATCGCGGCGACCTGCATCGCAGCGGCCCGGGCCGCGTCGGCGTCGCCGGCGTACTCCACCAGCACGCCCACGGCGGGCGGCAGGTCGGCCGCACGCTTGTGCATGTAGGCCACGGCCGAGCCGTCGAAGTGGACGTACTGACCGAGCTCGATCTTCTCGCCGATCGAGATCGCGAGACCATCGACGATCTCGCCGACCGTCTGACCGTCGAGCGCGACGGCCTTGAGCGCCTCGACGTCGGCCGGCTTGGCCTCGGACGCAGCGTCGGCGATCTTCTGGGCGGCGGTGATGAAGTCGTCACCCTTGGCCACGAAGTCGGTCTCGCACTTGAGCTCGACGAGTACGCCGGCAGAGTGGGCGACCAGGCCAGCGGAGGCCTCGCGCTCGGCACCGCGCTTGGCGGCCTTGGCGGCGCCCTTGACGCGGAGCAGCTCGACAGCCTTGTCGAAGTCGCCCTCGGCCTCGTCGAGCGCCTTCTTGCAGTCCATCATGCCGGCGCCGGTGAACTCCCGGAGCTTCTTGACATCGGCGGCTGAGAAGTTAGCCATGTTCCTTCTTCCTCAGTTGAGTGTGTGCGAGTGGAACCGACGGGTGAGGTCAGTCCTTCTTCTCGGCGTTGACGAAACCAGCCTTCTCGGCGGCCTCTTCGGTGCGGAACCAGACCTCGGCCTTGGTGCGGTCGTACCAGGGGCTCGTCGGCGCGTGGAACTTCATCGAGTCGGCGTTGCCCTTGACGTCGAAGCCCTCGGGAGCCGAGCCGTCCTCGAGCGCGGCAGCCGAGTCGGCGCCGTGCGGGCCTTCGGTGGCGGAGGACACGTCGGCGAGAGGCTTGATCTCCGCGGCCGGCTCCTCGGCGGCCGGCTCGTCGGTGGCCTTCTCCGCTGCCGGCTCCTCGGTGGCGACCTCGGCGGCCGGCTTGTCGGTGGCCTTCTCGGCAGCGGCGTCGGCGGCGGGCGCCTCGGCAGCGGCGCCGGTGCTCTCGGCAGCGGCGGTGTCGGTGGCGGCGTCGCCACCGGTGGCAGCAACGGCAGCCTTGTCGGCGTCACCGGCGAGCAGCTCGCGCTCCCACTCGGCCAGCGGCTCCTCGGCGGTCGCGGCAGCGTCGCCGGACTTGGCACCGGAGCGGGCGATGAGGCCCTCGGCGACGGCGTCGGCGACCACGCGGGTCAGCAGGCCGACCGCGCGGATGGCGTCGTCGTTGCCCGGGATCGGGAAGTCGACGAGGTCGGGGTCGCAGTTGGAGTCGAGGATGCCGATGATCGGGATGCGCAGCTTGCGCGCCTCCTCGACAGCAAGGTGCTCCTTGTTGGTGTCGACGATCCAGACGGCCGACGGGGTGCGGGTCATCTCGCGGATGCCGCCCAGGGTCTTGTCGAGCTTGTCGCGTTCCCGCTTCATCTGAAGCAGTTCCTTCTTGGTGCGACCGGAGCCGGCGACGTTGTCGAAGTCGATCTCGTCGAGCTCCTTGAGGCGGTTGATCCGCTGGTGCACGGTCTGGAAGTTGGTGAGCATGCCACCGAGCCAGCGCTGGTTGACGTAGGGCATCCCGACGCGGGTCGCCTGCTCGGCGATCGCTTCCTGGGCCTGCTTCTTCGTGCCGACGAACATCACGACGCCGCCCTTGGCGACGGTCTCCTTGACGAAGGCGTAGCTGCGGTCGATGTAGGCCAGCGACTGCTGCAGGTCGATGATGTAGATGCCGTTGCGCTCGGTCATGATGAAGCGCTTCATCTTCGGGTTCCAGCGACGGGTCTGGTGACCGAAGTGGACGCCGCTCTCGAGCAGCTGGCGCATGGTGACGACTGCCATGTGTATCTCCTGTGTGATGCGGCCACGCCGGCGAGTGCTGGTCATAACTGACCAGTGCCCGACCTTGAACCCGTCGGACGGGCGGCGTACCGCTGTGTGGTTTTCAGTTCAATGTCACCGACGGGTGCCGGTGACCCTGACGCTCACGCGCGACCCGACCCATTCCGTCGTCGAGAAACTGGCGGAGGAATGGAACTGAGGATCGGCGCCCACGGGTGGTCGGAGCCCAGGAATGCAGCTCCGTCGCGGTCTGCGAGCGTGCGAAGTCAGCCCCGGAGGGCTGCTGGCTGAATATTAGGCCACCACAGGCGGGTGGACCAATCGGCAACGGCCGGCCGCAACTCGTCCACAGCCACGACGATTCCGGGGTTCTCCACAGGCTCGACCGGGCGCCTGGCACCCGCTGCCCGCGCCCGGCAAGGTCGGGCGCATGTTCCCTCGTGCTCTCACCGCCACCCTGGTCCTCTTCCTTGTCGTGGCCGCGGCTCCTGCGCGGGCGTCGGCCGGGCCCGTGCCCCTGGTCGGTTCGTCGGCCGATCCGGTCGGCGTCTGGCCGTTGCAGCCGGAGCCCGAGGTCGTGTCCGGCTTCGACCCTCCCGACGATCCCTGGGGAACGGGCCACCGTGGCGTCGACCTGGCCGGCGTGCCGGCTCAGTCGGTGCGAGCCGCGATGGCCGGCCGGATCAGCTTCGCGGGGCAGCTGGCCGGGCGCGGAGTCGTGGTCGTCGACCACGGCGACACGCGCACCACCTATGAGCCGGTGGTGGCGACGGCGCACGTCGATGACCGGGTGGAGGCGGGCGATGTGATCGGGCGGCTCAGCGTGCCGTTCTCGCACTGCTTCCCGCGCGCCTGCCTGCACTGGGGCTGGCTTCGTGGCGACACCTATCTCGATCCCCTCGAGCTGGTCGACGACACCGGGCCGGTCCGCCTCCTCCCTCTGTGGCGTGACCGTCCCGTGCCGCCTTCCCCCACCGCAGCTCTCTCCCAGGCGAGCTGGTGGCGTCTTGCGCTCGTGCCACGCAGACCGGCAGCCCTCCCCCAGGGCGCCGGTCACCGCGCGGTTCAGTGAGGCATGCCCACGGTGGGTCCGAAGGAGGGTGACGCACCCTTGAGGCTGCTCACGGTGGCGGCGCCACCCGGCTGCATGGCCCACGTGCCCCCGAAGAACCCGTAGTTGGCGCCCACGGTGGAGGCGTAGAGCCAGGCACCGGTGGGCGTCGCCGTGCTCGCATTGAACGCGAGGTCGGTCACAAACCTCGTCGCGCCCACGTTGAAGGCCTGCGACTCGAAGACGCACAGGTGACCCGGGTCAGCGCCCGGCGCCGCCGCCGTCCCCGAACAGCCTGCCGGCACCGCAGCCCCGGTCTGGATGTAGTGCGCGGTGGGCGCGGCAGTGAGCGTCACGCCGTACGAGAGGTCACCGAACACGAAGGCGCCGGCCGCCGTCGAGGGCGCCCCGGCGAGGTAGGTGCCGCGGTAGATCTTCTGCTTGACCTGGTACTTCGTGTCCGACTCCGTCTTGGAGTAGTACTTCGAGTCCGAGTCGGCCTTCGTGTAGTACTTCGAGTCCGACTCCAGCTTGGTGTAGCTGTCGGTCCTGCCGGCGTACTTCGAGTCGGCCTGCGCCTTCGTCCAGTAGCGCTGGTCGGCCTTCGGCTGCAGCTTCTGCCTCCAGATCTTGCTCCAGTTGTGCTTCGCGACGGCCTGCGCATCGTGCGTCAGACTGGCGCCCGCTGGCGTGACCATGGCCACTCCCGCGAGCACGATCGCGAGGCAGGCGACCACTCCCAGGGCGGCGCGTGATGGTGTGTACTTCATCGGATCTCCCTTGCTCCCGGCAGTCGGGTGACTGCCCCAACGGAGTCTTCGCCGATGGGCTCTGGAGCACATCGGCGAAATCACCTACCAGATCCGAAGAACGCCTGCCTGGGGCTCCGGGCTGCGTGATTCAGGCCCGCGGGTGTGCCCGATTGGGGCCGAGCGCCCTCGAAGGTCTGCTCCTGCTCCTGCTCCTGCTCGGGCAGACGGCTGACCAGCTCGGGTCAGACAGTCGAACTCGCCCCGGGTGTCCGTACGTCGAGCGGGCCTGCGTCGTCGTCCAGAAGCGCTCGTCGCTCGTTGGCTGGAGCTCGTTGCGTAAGAGCATCGCCCTGCTGTCCCATGCGGCCCGGACCCGGCACGTGAGGCCGGCGCCCGCGGGCGGGGCCGTAGTAGGTGCCCGCGGGAATCATGAACGTCAGGCAGCAGACAAGAGTCAGCACCACCCGAAATGGTCCGTAGGTCATTGCGAGCTCCCCAGCTATCCGCAGTCGAGTGTCTGTGAGGAGTCTTGTCCGGTGGCGTCGGGGGCCACATCGGCGAAACCACCTATTGACGCCTCGCCCCGGCCCCTGACTGCTGCCCAGGCTCAGGCTCAGGCTCAGGCTCAGGCTCGAGGATGCGCCTGCTTGTACGCCGAGCGCAACCGGTCGGTGGTGACGTGAGTGTAGAGCTGGGTGGTGGCCAGTGAGGCGTGCCCGAGCAGCTCCTGCACCGACCGGAGGTCTGCTCCGCCTTCGAGCAGGTGGGTGGCGGCGGTGTGCCTGAGCCCATGCGGCCCGATGTCGGGGGCACCGGGCACCTCGGCGATGCGCCGATGCACGAGCTCGCGGACCACTCGCTGGTCGATCCGCCGACCCCTCGACCCCAGGAAGAGTGCGGCTCCGGCTCCCTCGGCCCGCACCTGCGGTCGTCCGAAGCGCAGCCAGCGGTCGAGCGCTGCGGCGGCTGGCTGGCCGTACGGCACCGTCCGCTCCTTGCGGCCCTTGCCGAAGACCCGGGCGACCCGACGCTCGTGGTCGAGGTCGTCGATGTCGAGCGCGACCAGCTCACCCACCCGGATGCCGGTGGCGTACAGCAGCTCGAGCATGGCCACGTCGCGCACCCCGACGGGGCTGCCGTCGTCGGCGAGGTCGGCAGCTGCTTCGATCAGGTCACGCGCCTCGTCGGCGCGTAGCACGGGCGGCAGCGACTTGGGCTTCTTCGGCGAGGCGAGAGACGCCCCTGCGTCTGCCGGCGCCCGGCCGGTGCGGACGAGCCAGGCGGTGAAGACCCGCGCGGCCGTCGCCCGACGAGCGATGCTGCTGCGGGCGCTGCCCATCGTGTGCTGCTTGGCCAGCCAGCTGCGCAGGCTGCGGAGGTCGATCGTGGCGACGTCGTCGTGGCCGAGCCGGTGGGCGTGGTCGAGCAGGCCGCACACGTCGCCGACGTAGGCGCGCACGGTGTGCGGAGCCAGGTCGCGCTCGGAGACCAGGTGGCGTTCGTACTCCCCCAGCAGGCGCGCGAACCCCTCCGGCAGCACGTCCGCACGGTCGGCGACGTCGGTCATCCTCCGAGTCTAGGAACGCGGGGCGGAACCATCCGGCAGGCGCACGCTCAGGGACGCGTCCAGTTGTACGGCGTGGTGGTGGTCACCATGACCAAGCCGCTGCGTTCGAGGATCGGGCGGGACATGTCGGTGCAGTCGCTGTGGAGGTAGACCGCCCCGAGCCGTATCGCCGACCGCGCCCGCGCGGCCACCATGGCGCGGTAGATGCCCCGTCCGCGCCAGTCCGCCAGCACGGCGCCACCCCACAGACCGCCGAACTCGGTGCCGGGGACAATGTCGAGGCGCCCGGCAGACACCACCGCGCCGTGCTCGTCCTCGGCCAGCCACAGCTCGTAGAGCTCGGGCGCCTCGATGAGTCGGTTGACCAGGACCGAGGGATCGGCGATGGCGTCCCTGCCGAACACTGCCGCCTGCATCTTCGAGGCCGCGGTCGCGTCCGCGAGCAGGTCGGCGCCGTCGTCGCCCGCGCGACGCAGGAGCACACCTGCCGGGAGGTCGACGGGGACGTCCAGGCGCTCGGCAGCGCCGATCATCACCGTCTCGGTCGGGTCGGCCACCAGACCCTGGGCCAGAAGCCGTTCGGGCAGGTCGGCCGGGGCGTCGTGGCCTCGGGACTTCCACTCGAAGGAACTGACCTCTGTCTCGTCCCGGAACCACGCGATCGTGTCTGCGATCAGGGCGTCGAGCGCCGCGCCTTCGGCTCCTTCGAGGTCGCGGTAGGTGACGAAACCACCCCAGTCGGTGACGGCTCGGACGAGCGGACCGTGCCGGTGCCACCCATGTGCGGTCGAGACCTCGGCCTCCTGACGGAGCTGGGCGTCATAGGCAGCAAGCAGGTCGGCCGGAGTCTGGGTCACGCCCGGAGGCTAGCTGCGGCGGGTCACGTGACGCCATCGAGATTCAGCTCCGGATCGGACCGTGACAGACCATCGCGACCGGTGGGATCGCACAGACGCCAGCCGCCGCCGACGAACTCCACCAGGCGATGGTCGGACAGTCGACCGAGCACGCCGCGCACCTCGATCAGACCCATGCCGGCAGTGCGGGCGACCGAGTCTGCAGGCGCCGGCGAACGCACCGGCACGGCATCGATCACCTGCCGCTGGCGAGCGGTGAGACGGTCTCGGGGTCGCGCAGGCTCGCGGGGATCGTCGCGGAGGTGCTGACCGGCACCCCCGACGAGCTCGAGCACGTCATTGCCACAGGTGACCAGGCCCGCCGCGCCGGTGCGGACGAGCTGGTGGACGCCTTCGGACTGGGCGCTCGTGACCGGTCCGGGCACGCCCATCAGGACGCGGTGCAGACGCTCGCTCCAGTTGGCGGTGTTGAGTGCACCGCTGCGGATGGCTGCCTCGACGATGACCGTGCCGTTGCCGAGAGCGGCGATCAGCCGGTTGCGGGCCAGGAAGCGGATGCGCGTGGGCGAGCAGCCCGGAGGAGACTCGGACACGACGGCCCCGACCGTGGCGATGTGGTCGATGAGCGCCCGGTGCGCCTCTGGGTAGGCCCGGTCTGCGCCGCACGCGAGCACTGCCACGGTGGTGCCACCGACTGCGAGCGCGCCCCGATGGGCGGCCTGGTCGATCCCGAACGCTGCCCCCGAGACGACCGCTGCCCCGGCTCGTGCGACCGTCGCGGCGATCTCGTCGGCCACGCGCAGCCCGTAGCTGGTCGACGACCGCGAACCGACGATCGCGACGCACCGGTCGATGGTGGAGAGATCGAGCGGGCCTCGGACCCAGAGGCCGATCGGGGCACCACCGCGCTCGTACAGGGAGCCTGCGGCCGCAAGGTCGTCGAGCCGCCGCGGCCACTCGGCGTCGCCGGGGACCACGAATCGGATGCCCTGTCGGTCAGCCCGACGCAGGTCGCGCTCAGGATCGACCTCGGAGAGCCGGCCGGCGACGTCGGTGAGTATGCCGTGCGGGTTGCGTTCGGCGCAGAGCGCGTCGTACAGCTGGACCGCACCCAGCTCGGCGGCTAGGCCGGCCAGCCGGGCCTCCCCCGGCTCGCCCAACCGGGCCAGCGCCACCCGGGCCAGCCGTTCGTCGGTCGACGGCGCCGAGGCGTTCATCCGGCTCGTCCCAGCGACGCGATCTCGAGCGGCTCACCGGTGCGCAGGTGAAGCGCCGCCATGACCTCGTCGAACCCTGGGTGCTCGAGGCCGCGCAGATCGGACACCGTGAGGGCGAGCCGGTGCACCCGGACCGCCCCCCGACGGGTCAGTCGCCCTTCGTAGAGCTCCTTGTCGAGCCGGCTGCGCGCCTCGGGCGCGAGCGGCCACTCGGACTCGAGCAGGTGACCGGGGACCTGACTGTTGAGCCGGAAACCGCGACCCGCGTAGCGCTCGGCCTGCCGCTCGCGGGCCAACGCCACCCGACGGAGGATCTGGTCAGATCGCTCGCGCACGGCGAACTTGTCGGCCCCGGCGTGGCGCGGCTCCGGCTCGACATGCCTCAGGATGTCGATGCGGTCGGCGATCGGACCGGTGAGCTTCTGGCGGTAGGCGCGGCGCACGGGATCGAAGCAAGTGCACTTGTTGGCCGGCGCCGACGGGGAGTAGTCGCCGCACGGACAAGGGTTGGCGGCGAGCACGACCATGCCCCGGGCCGGAAAGGTCGCAAGCTCCTCACCCCGCGCGATGGTCACCTGACCACCTTCGAGCGGCTCACGCAGCGCCTCGACCACGTCGGTGCGGAAGAGCGGGAACTCGTCGAGGAACAACACACCGCAGTGGGCCCTGCTCACCGCACCCGGCCGCACTCGGCCCGTGCCGCCTCCCAGCAGGCTGGCCTTGCTCGCGTCGTGGTGGGGTGCGAAGTACGGTGGCCGACGCATGAGATCGTCGCCGGGCTCGAGGGCTCCGGCCAGGGAGTGGATGGCCGTCAGCTCGAGCGCTTCCTCGGCGGTCAGGTCGGGCAGCACCGAAGGAATCCGCTCGGCGAGCGTGGTCTTGCCGGCACCCTTCGGCCCGGAGAGAAGCAGGTGGTGACCACCGGCTGCGGCGACCTCCACGGCATACTTGGCCTCCAGCATGCCCTCCAGGTCGGCCATGTCGACCTGGCTGCGCTCGTGCTGGCCGCGCCAGGACAGCAACCTGGCTCCGGACATGGGCGCGACCGGCGGCGCCTCGGGCACGTCGTCTCCGCTGAGCACGCTGATGACCTGGGCGAGCGAGCGCACCCCGAACACCTCCATGCCCGGCACCAGCGCGGCCTCGCGCACCTGCGGCTCCGGCACGAACACCCGCCCCACGCCTCGTTGCGCTGCTGCCATCACCATCGGCAGCACACCCGGGACCGAGCGCAGCCCGCCCGAGAGCGTCAGCTCACCGATGAACACCGTGGCCTCCAGGGCCGAGGTCGGGACGAGCCCATCGGCAGCCTTGATGGCGACTGCCATGGCGAGGTCGAAGTGGGTCCCGCTCTTGGGCAGGTCGGCCGGCGCCAGCAGGATCGTGACCCGGCGGGTGGCCGGCCAGGCCAGCATGGAGTTGGCGATGGCCATCCGGACCCGGTCGCGCGCCTCGTTGAGGGTCGCGTCCGGGCGCCCGACGACGGTCATGCCGACGATGCCCTGGGAGACGTCGGCCTGGACCTCGATCAGGTGACCGACGGAGCCCTGCAGGCTGACCGTGTGCGTGGTGGCGAAGGGCATCAGCCGACTCCTGCCACGTGCTCGACGACCGAAGCCCCGCGCAGCGGTCGCAGCACCGCGACCAGGTCGACCCGGATGTCACGGGGCGAAACGGCCTGATCGCGCACCCACTGCTCAGCCACCAGGCGCAGCTTCGCGACCTTGGCGACATCGACTGCTTCGTGCGGCGTGCCGCACGCGAAAGTGGTGCGGGTCTTGACCTCGCAGGCGACGAGCACGTCGCCGTCACGCAGGAGCAGGTCGATCTCGCCGTCTCGGCAGCGCCAGTTGCGGTCGAGGAGCACCATGCCGCGTTCGACGAGATGGCGCGCGGCGAGGGTCTCGCCGTACGCGCCGAGAGCACCGTTGTGGGTCGGTGGCGCGGTGCGATGGGTATCGGTGTGGGCTCGAGTCATGGGTGAACCTCCTGACCCGCAGCCTCGTGGCCTTCACCGACGACGGTGGGACAGATCAGCGGTCCCTGTGGAAAAGGTCGACTTCGGTCGATCTGTGGATGCTTTGCGGCCGGTCTAGACGCTTTTTGGTTTCCCCGACATTTGTGGGAGGGCGACCGCATACTGAGCGACATGTACGCGCGCGGCACCCCGCCGACCTGGATTCTTCGACCTCACGGCGCGCCGTGACGTCGTGTGGGCTGCCCGGACGACGCGACGAACGTGGCGCCGCGGCGGTGGAGTTCGCACTGGTGATGCCCATCTTGTTCCTCGTGATGTTCGGCATCTTGCAGTACGGGCTGTATTTCAACGACTCGCTGAACACTCGTCAGGGTGTCCGCGAAGCGGCCCGCCAAGGGGTCGTCCGCAACTTCACCGCACCGGGCTGCTCCGGCACCGACATGGAGAAGCTCCGTTGCGCGGCGGTCCAGCAGATCGACGCGCTGACCGGCGCGGAGTACGTCAAGGTCGTCAGGCCGGCCACCTGGGCCCGGGCCCAGCCGCTCATCGTGTGCGCCCTCGTCAAGACCGACGGCGGTGTCGGCCTGCTGCCCATGCCGAACAACGGCTGGATCGTGTCATCGACCCAGATGTCGATCGAGCAGGACGCCACCCCCCTGCCCACCGGAACGACCACCTCTGACTCGCTGCCCGCGGGCGCGCCGGCGTACCCGTGCTGAGCGTCCTGGCCGCGCGGAAGCGTGACGAGCGTGGTGCCGTGGCCATCATGGTCGGCGTCATGGCAACCATCTTCTTCGTCGTGGTTGCCATGGTGGTCGACCTAGGGTTCGCCCGTGACGTACGACGTCAGTCGCAGAACGCCTCCGACGCCTCCTCGTTGGCGGCCGCCAATGTGCTGTATCCCGCGTCGGGCAGCTGCACGACCTCGGCCCAGCCCAGCCCACCGTGCTTCCGTGATGCCGTGGCAGAGGCCAAGACCTACGCCCAGGCCAACTTCGGCGTGCAACCCGCCGCGTGGGCCACCTGCACCGACTCCGCCCACTTCTACGTGGAGTCCGGCAACACCGAGTGCATCTCCTTCACCGATGCCTCCTTGGGCAGCACGGTGC
Source organism: Nocardioides sp. InS609-2 (assembly GCF_023208195.1). NCBI lineage: Bacteria > Bacillati > Actinomycetota > Actinomycetes > Propionibacteriales > Nocardioidaceae > Nocardioides > Nocardioides sp. InS609-2. The sequence goes on from NZ_CP060034.1 coordinate 988,536, forward strand.
CCGCGCAGCCGACGAGGGTGCGCGTGTTCGTGCCCCAACGCAACGTAAAGACCGGCTTCGGGTCCATAGCGGGGGTCACCAACATCCCCATCGCCTCCTCGGCGCGGGCCATCCTCGAACCCGGACAGGCCCGTTCGTGTGGCCTCTGCATCCTCGGCAACGACGTCAACAGCCTGGGTAACGGCGACGTCACCGTCAACGGGGGGTCGGTGCACTCGAACGCCACCATCGACAGCGGCCCCAATGGGCACATGACGGCCAGACCCGCGCCGAACTCGATCAGCACGAGCGGCACCTGCCCGGGCAACTGTTCCCCTGCGGCGCAGACGGGCGTCCCGCAGATCGTCGACCCCTACCTCAACGTGCTGGCCCTGCCGTTGTCGCGAGGAACGCTCACGGCCAAGACCTCGCCCTGCACCCAGGGTCCCGGCATCTACCCGGCACTGACGTTGCCCAACTCCGCCTGCACCCTCGCACCAGGTCTCTACTTCCTCACCGGCAAGTGGGACATGGGCAACAACACCTTGCTCAAGGGCACCGGTGTCACCCTCTACGGCACGTGTGGCACCACCGCGACTCCTCAGGAGTGCACCACGGGCCAGGCAGGGGGTGGCCTGGACGGCAAGAACGGAGACACCCAGCTCGTGGCCCCGGTCGCGCCGGCATCGCTGGCCGGTTTCGTGATCATCTACGACCGCAAGAACATCGCGGGCCTCAACCTGCAGGGCAACGGAAACTCCTTCGTGACCGGCACCGTGTACGCACCGTCATCGACCCTCGAGTTCCCGGGCAACTCGTTCTTCACGGTCACCAATGGGCCCGTGATCGTGGGCGACCTCTACGGCAACGGCAACACGGGCGGCATGAACCTCAACAGCGTGATCGGGGCCACCATCCCGGCGCCTCCCGCGGGCGTCAGTCTCGAGAAGTAGCGGCCCCGGGCCCCCGGCGCATCACGCCAGTGGGGGCTGCTCGATGTCCTGCTGACTGAGCTCCTCGACGTTGACGTCCTTGAACGTCAACACCTTCACGTTCTTGGCGAAGCGTGCCGGCCGGTACATGTCCCAGACCCACGCGTCGCTCATCGACACCTCGAAGAACACGTCGCCGTTCTCGGTGCGCGCCTTCACGTCGACCTGGTTGCACAGGTAGAACCGGCGGTCGGTCTCGACGACGTACTTGAAGATCGACACCACGTCGCGGTACTCGCGGTAGAGGGTGAGCTCCATCTCGGTCTCGTACTTCTCGAGATCCTCGGCGCTCATGGTGTCTCCTCCTGATCGTGGTCGTGCCCATTCTGCACGGGCAGCGGCGGTTCGAGCCCGGCGGCACGACGTACGTTGACGAACCGCATGCGATGCACCGGCGACGGACCGTGCTCGGTGAGCAACGCGGCGTGCTCGTCGGTGATGTAGCCCTTGTGCGTCTTGAAGTCGTACGCCGGCCAGTCGCGGTCGAGGTCGCACATGATGCGGTCGCGGGTGACCTTCGCGAGCACCGACGCGGCGGAGATGCACGCGGCGACCCGGTCGCCCTTCCACATGGCCAGCCCGGGCACGTCGAAGCCGTCGACGGGGAATCCGTCGGTCAGCACGTAGGCGGGGCGGACGTCGAGCAGTGCGACGGCCCGGCGCAGCGCCTCGACGTTGGCGACGTGCATGCCGAGGCGGTCGCACTCGTCGCTCTCGACGACGACCACCGACCAGGCGGTGGCCCGGCGCAGGATCTGGACGTAGGCGCGCTCCCGGGCCTTCTCGGTGAGCAGCTTGGAGTCGGCCAGGCCGGGCACGATGCCGGCCTTGCCCGCGGGCAGGATGCACGCGCCGGCCACGAGGGGGCCGGCACAGGCGCCACGACCCGCCTCGTCGACACCGGCCACGGGCTCGATGCCCACGCGCCGGAGCGCGCGTTCGTAGCCGTAGAGGCCTGCGTCGCGTCGCACGGTCGCGCCCCGGGGAAGGTCACTCACGGCGCACGCCTCAGGGTGAGTCGGCGATGTCCGCGAAGGTCGCGGGACGCTTGACCCAGCGGAAGTGGTCGCGCGGCCACAGCAGCACGAACACCTTGCCGACGACCAGGTCGGCGGGCACGAACTCCTCGCCCGGCACGCACTCGGTCTCGGTGGGCGAGCACATGTGTTCCGACGAGTCGGCCGAGTGCCCGCGGTTGTCGCCCATCACGAAGATGTGGCCCTTCGGGATCGGGCCGGCCGTCCAGTCCTCGCCGCACTGGGTGACCATCGGACCGTCGCACGCCTGGCCGTCCTGCTGGAGGAAGGCCTTCTCGTTGAGGGGCACGCCGTTGACCGAGATGCGGCCCTGGTCGTCACAGCAGGTGACGACGTCGCCCTCGACGCCGATGACGCGTTTCACGAGGTGTCCGCCGCTGGGGTAGAGCCCGATCTTGGACATCACCTCGGTCAGCGTGCTCGTGGGGCCGGCGTCGTCGACCGGGCTGAGCCAGCCACCCGGGTCCTTGAAGACCACGACGTCGCCGCGCTGGGGGCTGTTGCCGCCCCAGTAGGACACCTTCTGGACGAGGATCCGGTCGTTGCGCACGAGCCCGGGCTCCATCGACTCCGACGGGATGTAGAACGCCTGGACGAACAGGGCCTTGATCACAACCGCCAGGATCAGCGCCACCGCTAGCAGCACGATGGTCTCGCCCCACAGGGGCAGCTGCTTGCGCCGGCGCTCGGCCGGCTCGCCCGTGGAAACAGAAGACCGCGAGCCCTCCTCGCCATCAGCGGTGGAGGTGGGCTCGCGGTCGTCGGAAGTCACGAAGGGAGACTAGCCAGTGAGTGGTCGGGGACCGACACTCAGGCCTCGCGCCGCTCCTTGATCTTGGCGGCCTTGCCGCGCAGGTTGCGCAGGTAGTAGAGCTTCGCGCGGCGCACGTCGCCGCGGCTCACGATCTCGATGGACTCGAAGATCGGGGAGTTCAGCGGGAAGGTGCGCTCGACGCCGACGCCGAAGGAGACCTTCCGGACGGTGAAGGTGCGGCCGATGCCGGAACCCTGGATCTTGAGCACGACGCCCTGGAAGACCTGCACACGGGAGCGGGTGCCCTCGGTGACCTTCACGTGGACCTTGATGGTGTCACCGGCGCGGAAGGCCGGGACATCGTCGCGCTTGCTCTCGTTGCCGAGCTCGGCAATGACGTTGGTCATGATGCTCCTGACGACTCGCCACAGGTCAGCCGTGATTCTTGGAAGTGTCGATGCGGTGGTCCGCGACGTGCGTGGCCGGCGGCGAGGACTCCCCCTGTGGCAGGAGCCCGACGCAACCCTCCGGGGTGCGATCTTCGGAGCGGTCTTCGGCCGACGTGGACCGAGGAACAAGTCTGCCAGAGGCCGCGGCGTACGACGAATCCTGTGTCAGCGCCTGCGGGTCAAGACGACCGCGCCGGGCGGCCCGTCGCCGCGCAGGCGGTAGCCGGCCTTCTTGTACATCCGGATGTTGTCGGTGCTCGACGCGCCCGTGAAGAGCGAGTACGACGTCACACCGGGCGGCGCGGCGGCCTCGATCTCGGCCAGCATGAACCGGCCCAGGCCCTGGCCCTGGAGGTCGGGGGCCACCATCAGCCGGCCGACGTCCCAGGTCTCGCCGTCGGCGCGGCCGCGCGCGGCGGCCACCAGCCGGCCGGCCCGGCGCAGCACCAGCCAGGTCCACTCCCCCAGCGACCGGCGTACGTCGTCGAGGTCCTCGTGGAGGGCGGGGATGCGGACGCCGGGGTTGGCGTGCATCTCCTGGACCCAGCAGCACATCTGGAGGACGAACAGCTCCCCGACATCGGCAGGCGCGGCGTGGCGCAGGTCGCCTCCGCCGGGCACCGCGCTCAGCGGCAGCAGGTCGGGTCGCCGCTCCGCCGTACGACGCAGCGCCTCGTCGTGCCGCCAGCGCTCGATGGCGGCGTGGTTGCCGCCCATCAGCACGTCGGGTACGTCACGGCCGCGCCACGAGGCGGGCTTGGTGAAGACGGGGTACTCCAGCAGGCCGTCCTCGTGGGACTCCTCCGTCAGCGACTCGGGGTTGCCCATGAAACCGGGCACCAGCCGCACGACCGCCTCGGTGATCGCCAGCGCCGCGACCTCGCCGCCGTTGAGCACGTAGTCGCCGATCGAGATCTCGCGCACCTCGCCCAGCGTGGTTGCGTGGTCGACGACGCGCTGGTCGATGCCCTCGTAGCGACCGCACGCGAACACCAGGTGCTCGCGAGTGGCCAGCTCGCGCGCGAGCTCCTGGGTGAAGGGCTCGCCGCTGGGGGTCGTGAAGATGATGGTGGGGCTGCCGGGGGCCACCTCGTCGAGCGCCTCGCCCCACGGCTCGGGCTTCATGACCATGCCCGCGCCCCCGCCGTACGGCGTGTCGTCGACAGTGCGGTGCTTGTCGCGGGCCCAGTCGCGCAGGTCGTGCACGGCGATGTCGAGCAGGCCCTTGTCGCGGGCCTTGCCGGCCAGGCTGAGCTCGAGCGGGGCCAGGTAGCCGGGGAAGATCGAGACGATGTCGATGCGCATCAGCCAGTTGTCTTGTCCGCGTCGGCCGTGTCGTCCGGGAACGGTGTCACCAGGCCGGGCCGGTCGGCCACCACGATGCGGCCAGAGGCGATGTCGACCTCGGGCACGAGCGCGGACACGAACGGCACCAGGGTGTCGCGGCCGTCAGGCGTGCGGATGGTCAGCAGGTCCTGGGCGGCGCCGTGCGCGACCGCCGTGAGCATGCCGAGCTCGGCGCCCTGCTCGTCGTACGCCGTGAGCCCGATGAGCTGGTGGTCGTAGTACTCGTCGGGGTCCTCGGGCGACGCGTCGGTGGGCAGGTCGGCGTGCAGCACGATGCCGCGCGCGGCCTCGGCCTCGTTGCGGCCGTCGAACTCGTCGAAGCTGACCAGCAGCACGCTCTGGTGCCAGCGGGAGCTGGTGACGGTCAGACTGCGCAGCTTCGACGCGGAGCCCGCCGGCGGCTGGGCGCGGAGCACCGTGCCGGGTGCGAAGCGGCGGTCGGGCTCGTCGGTGCGTACGTCGACGGTCACCTCTCCGCGGAGGCCGTGCGGCTTGCCGATGCGGCCGACGACGACCTCGATGCTGTCCACGGGGCTCAGGGTATGTGGCGTCAGGAATCCCCGGTCGACCGGGGATTCCTGAACTTGTCGGCCCGTGCACGCCCCGACAAGTTCAGGTAATGCCCGACAAGTCAGCCGAAATGGCGAACGGGCGCCACCCCCGAAGGGATGACGCCCGTTGCGATGGATCAGTTCAGCGGCGGTCGACATCGACGAAGTCGATGCGCGCACCGCCGCGGCCCGCGAGGGCCGAGATGACGGTACGGAACGCGGTGGCCGTGCGGCCGTTGCGTCCGATGACCTTGCCGAGGTCGTCGGGGTGGACCCGGACCTCGAGGATCGAGCCGCGCTTGAGCTGCTTGTCGCGCACGGTCACGTCGTCAGGGTTGTCGACGACACCGCGGACGAGGTGCTCGAGTGCATCGGCGAGCATGGTGCTCAGGCCTCGCTCTTACCGGCGTCGTCAGCGGTGACGGTCTCGGCAGCCTCGGCCTCGGCGGCGGCGCCCTCCGGCGTCTCCGATGCGGGCACCGCGGCCGGAGTCTCCTCGACCTTGGTCTCCTCCGGAGCGACGGCAGGCTTCTCGTCAACCTTGACCTCGGTCTTGGCGTCCTCGGTCTTGGCGTCGTCGGCCTTGGCCTCGGTCTTCTTGGCGGCCTTCTTGGTCGTCGCGCCGCTCTTGGGCTCGTTGGCAACGTCCTTGAGGGCCTCGTTGAAGATCTCGAGCTTGTCGCGCTTCGGCTCCTTGACCTTCAGAGTGCCCTCGGTGCCCGGAAGCCCCTTGAACGTCTGCCAGTCACCGGTGATCTTGAGGATCTTCGCGACGGCCTCGGACGGCTGCGCGCCGACACCGAGCCAGTACTGCGCCCGCTCGGAGGTCACGTCGATGTAGGACGGCTCCTCCTTGGGGTGGTACTTGCCGATCTCCTCGATGACGCGACCATCGCGCTTCTTGCGCGAGTCGACGACGACGATGCGGTACTGCGGCACCCGGATCTTGCCCAGGCGCTTCAAACGAATCTTGACGGCCACGTTTGTGGTGTCTCCTCGGAAGTTGTGTGTGGTGAGGCGCCGTCCACCAGGTGGGGACCGGGTCAGGCGCCTGCGATGGGCCCGACGACGTCCGGATGAGAGGGTCCGGTCGTGCAGGGCACAGCGGGTGATTCTGCCAGACGTCGGCCGGTCATTCCGAATCGAGCCCGATCGACCGTCGTACGGCGTCCGCGCCGGTCACCTCCAGCGAGTGCTCGCCGCGCACGAAGTCGTCGGGCGAGAGCACCAGACCTTGGTTGACCGCCAGCTCACCCGGTCGCCGCGCGAGGCGTCGTACGCCGTTGAGGCGGTAGCCGACCTTCCGGCTCACCGCGAGCGACGCGGGGTTGTCGACGAACGCGCCGGAGGTGATCTCGGTGAAGCCGAGGTGGTCGAAGCAAAGGGCGCAGATCGCCTGCCGCATCGCGGTGCCGATGCCCCTGCCCTGCTGCGCCTGCCCGAGCCACGAGCCGGTCTCGCCTGCGCGGGTGACCAGGAAGTCACGAGTGCTGACCCCCTGTACGCCGACCAGTGTGCCCTCGAACCAGACACCGAGATTCAGCTCCCACGACGAAGGGCTCCACTCGGCACGCGACTTCCAGTGGTATTTGACGAACTGCATCGGCAGCTCGTCGGCCGGCACGTCGGTCCACGGGAAGAAGAACGGCATCCGGTCGGGCTCGTGGATGCCGGCGACGGCCAGCTCGGCCAGTGTCACTAGGTCGTCGTCGCCGATCCCGCGGAGCTCGACCGGGCCCGCCGTGGCACGCAGGCCGAGCGGCGGGAACAGGTCGCTTATCGAGGTCATGACGTCAATCAAACCCGGTGCCTCGGCAGCCGGTCCACGGGTTTGCGAGGCGACCGGCGGGTGAGGATGACCTCATGACGACACCGGCGGCCAAGCCCCGTCCGCACGCCGCGTGGTGGATCGCGCCTCCGCTGGTCATCGCGGTCGGCATCGGCCTCGGGATCTTGTGCGCCGTGCGGCTGTTCGCAGGCACCTTCCAGACCGACGCCACGGTGCCCGCCGACGGGCAGCCTCATCCGGTCCGGGTCGACGACACCGGCCGCCAGCTCGTCTGGGTCCGCGACGGCAGGACCCCGCCCATGTGCACCGTCGAGGACTCCGTGACCGGCCGGCTGCTGACCCTCGACCCGCCGACCGACACCTACACCAAGACGACCGGCGGCATGCGCTGGCAGGCGGCGTACGCCGTCGACGCGCCGCACCGTGCGCTCGTGCTGTCGTGCGCTGCCCTTCCCGGCGAACAGGCCCAGATCGGGTCCGCACTGAGCGGGACGGGGATGGCGACGACCATCGTCGGCGTCATCCTCTTCCCCCTGCTGCTCGGCGGTGCGGGGCTGCTCTGGCTGATCCTGCTCGCCGTCACCTGGTCGCGGCGGCCGCCACGCACCGTGGAACGCGCGGCCGGCTGATCAGTCGAGGAACAGGCAGAGCGGGTGCCCGGAGGGGTCGAGCACGACCCGCAGGTCCTCGCGCGGCTGGTACGGCGCAGCCCGGCCGCCCGCCGCGAGTGCGACTGCCAGGGCGGCCTCGAGGTCGTCGACCAGCACGTCGAGGTGGATCATCTTCTGCTGCTGGCCAGGTGCCTCGGGCCAGGTCGGTGCGACGTACGCGGGCTCGGCCTGGAACGAGAGGCCCACTCCCCCGGCGGGGTTGCGCATCAGCACCCAGTCGGGCTCGGTGAAGGTCGGCTCCCACCCCAGCAATGCGCCGTAGAACCCGGCCATCGCGTGCGCGTCGGAGCAGTCGAGGCAGACCGTGCGCAGCGAGATGCTCGGTGAGGTCACGCCACGACCTTGCCTCGGAGTACGACGCGGCTGGGTGTGTGCAGCACCGACAAGTCTGCCAGCGGGTCCGTCGGGTAGACCACGAAGTCGGCCGGCGTCCCCTCGGCGAGACCAGCGGGCCGGCCCAGCCACTCGCGGGCCCGCCACGACGCGGCGCCGAGCGCGTACTCCGCGGACAGGCCCAGCCCGGCCATCGCAACGACCTCCCCGGCGATGTTGCCGTGGGCGGTCACGCCGCCGCCGTCGGAGCCGGCGTACAGCGGCACGCCGGCCTCGTGGGCGGCCATGATCGTGTCGCGCTGGCGCGCGTGAAGGTCGGTGATGTGGCCGGCGTAGGTGGGGAACTTCTCGCGGCCGGCGTCGGCGTACTGGGGGAACTTGTCGATCTGCATCACCGTCGGCACCAGCGCGACGTGGCGCGCGGCCATCGCCTCGACGAGGTCTGGCGACAGGCCGGTGCCGTGCTCGATGCAGTCGATGCCGGCCTCGATCAGGCCAGGCAGCACGCCCTCGCCGAAGCAGTGGGCGGTCACCTTCGCACCCAGTGCGTGTGCGGTCTGGATCGCGGCGGTGAACGCGTCGGCGGGGAAGCTCGGCTCGAGGTCACCGGTGTCGCGGCTGATCCAGTCACCGACGAGCTTGACCCAGCCGTCGCCGCGCTTCGCCTCCTGCTCGACGTACGCGGTCAGCTCGTCGGGCTCGACCTCGTGTGCGTAGTTGCGGATGTAGCGGCGGGTGCGCGCGATGTGCCGGCCGCACCGGATCAGCCGGGGCAGGTCGTCGCGCTCGTGGATCCAGGAGGTGTCGTGGGCGGAGCCGCAGTCGCGGATCAGCAGCGCGCCGGCGTCACGGTCGGCGATCGCCTGCGTCTCGGCCTCGGCGGCACCCGCGTCGCCGTCGTCGTTGAGCCCGATGTGGCAGTGCGCGTCGACCAGCCCGGGGACGATCCAGCCGTCCCCGACCGACTCCGCCCCCGCCTGGGGCTCGTAGGTGACGTGCCCGTCGACGACGTACAGGTCACGCGCCTCACCGTCGGGGAGGACGGGTCCTGAGAACTTCAAGACAGCCATGGTCGCGACGCTATCCGATCTGGCCCAGCAGCCACGACGGGCTCATCGCCATCGCGCCGATCCCCTGCACTCTCGACTGGAGGAAACGGTCGGCGGTCACCACGGTGACCTGCGCACCGGACTCCACTGCCGCGGACGTGACGCGTTCGATCTCGCTGTCACCGTCACGAGGAGCGTGTACGACGCGCACGTGCCCGTCGCGGCCTGCCTTCACACCGCCCTTGGCGGCTCCCTCGAGCACCAGCACGATCTCGTCGTGAGGCAGGTCGGCCACCATCAGCCGTTCGTGCAGACGCCGCGCGGCACCACCGCGGTCCTTCCACCAGCCGTCCGGGCGCGAGCCGATGACGTTGGCGCCGTCGACGACGAGCACGGAGGTCATTCAGTTCTCCTCTCCGCTCACCGGGTCTCGACGCGCCCGTCGCGGCGGCTCGCAGGCTCGCCTCCGCGGGGCTTGCTCGACCTGGCCGCCCGACGCCGCCCACTCGCTCCGCTCGCGGGCGACCGGGCGTCTCATCATTTCAGGAACTTGGAGAAGTCCTTGGGCAGGTTGAGGGCGGCCGCGGCCTGCTCGTAGTCCACGCCGGCCTCGTCGGGGTTGCCGAACGGGTTGGCGGCAGCTGCGGCCGGCTTCTCGGAGGCCGCCCTGGCTTCCTGGGCCGCCTTGGCGGGGTTGCCGGAGACACGGCGACCCTTCGCGGGCTTCGGCTTGCCCTTCTGGCGCTTGCCGGCGCCGCCACCGAGGCCAGGCATCCCGGGCATCCCGGGCATCCCGCCCCCGCGCGCCATCTGCTGCATCATCTTCCGGGCCTCGAAGAACCGGGTGACCATCTGGTTGATGTCGGAGACCTGGACACCCGAGCCCTTCGCGATGCGGGCGCGACGCGAGCCGTCGATCATCTTCGGGTTGTCCCGCTCGGCGGGTGTCATCGACAAGATCATCGCCTGGATGCGGTCGATCTCGCGCTCGTCGAAGTTCTCGAGCTGCTCGCGGAACTGCCCCATCCCGGGCAGCATGCCCATGATCTTCGACATCGAGCCGAGCTTGCGCATCTGCTGCATCTGCGCCAGGAAGTCGTCGAGGGTGAAGTCGCCGCCGCCGAGCAGCTTCTCGGCCGCCTTCGACGACTCCTCCTGGTCGAACGTCTTCTCGGCCTGCTCGATCAGGGTGAGCATGTCGCCCATGTCGAGGATGCGCGAGGCCATCCGGTCGGGGTGGAAGAGGTCGAAGTCGGTCATCTTCTCGCCGGCGGAGGCGAACATGACCGGCTTGCCGGTGATCGACGCGATCGACAGGGCGGCACCACCGCGGGCGTCACCGTCGAGCTTGGTGAGCACGACGCCGTCGTACCCCACGCCCTCGAGGAACGCCAGCGCCGTGTTGACGGCGTCCTGGCCGATCATCGCGTCGACGACGAAGAGGACCTCGTCGGGGTTGACCGCGTCATGGATGTCGGAGGCCTGCTGCATCAGCTCGGCGTCGACGCCCAGGCGGCCGGCGGTGTCGACGATCACGACGTCGTGCAGCTTGCGGGCGGCCTCCTCGAGCGAGGCCTTGGCGACGGCAACCGGGTCACCGACGCCGTTGCCGGCCTCGGGGGCGAACACCGGCACCCCGACGCGCTCGCCGTTGACCTGGAGCTGCTGGACGGCGTTGGGGCGCTGAAGGTCGGCCGCCACGAGCATCGGCGTCTTGCCCTGGTCCTTGAGCCACAGCGCGAGCTTGGCCGCGAGCGTGGTCTTGCCGGCACCCTGGAGGCCGGCGAGCAGGATGACGGTCGGGCCGGTCTTGGCGTAGCGCAACCGCCGCGTCTCGCCGCCGAGGATCGAGACGAGCTCATCATTGACGATCTTGATGATCTGCTGGCCGGGGTTCAGCGCACCGCTGACCTCTTCGCCGCGGGCCCGTTCCTTGACAGCGCCCACGAACTCCTTGACCACGGGCAGTGCCACGTCGGCCTCGAGGAGCGCGATCCTGATCTCGCGCGCGGTCGCGTCGATGTCGGCCTCGGAGAGGCGTCCCTTGCCGCGCAGGTTCTTGAAGGTGTCGGCAAGCCGGTCGGAGAGAGTGGCGAACAACGAAGATCCCTAGCTGGTCGAACGGCCTGACGGCCCGGCTGATGAGTCCCCAGCCTAACCGGCGCGTCAGAGGGGCGTGAGCGCGGCGCGTACGGCGTGCGCCGCCGCCGCCGCCCGGTGGTCGGCCAGCGGCCCGGCGCTCTGCTCCTGCACGTAGAACACGTCGACCGCCTGGGGGCCGACCGTGTCGACGTGCGCCGAGGCCACCGTGACGCCGAGCTCGGCCAGCGCAGCGCACACGAGGTGGAGGACGCCGGGCCGGTCGGCCGCCCGCACCTCGAGCACGGTGGCCCGCGTCGACGCATCAGAACGCATGGCGACCGTCGGGGCCAATGCCGCCCCGTCACGTGCGGAGCCGGCCGGTCGCAGCCGCTCCCCCGGGTCGATGCGTCCCGACACGATCGAGTCGAACCGCTGGCGCAGCACGGCCGGGTCGATCGCGGTGTCGGTGACGTCCCACTCGGAGACGGCGACGTCATTTTGGGTCCACGCCCGCGCGCCGCGCACCGACGTGCGCTGGAGGGCCAGCATCGCCGCCACGTCGGCCAGCAGGCCGACGCGGTCGGGGGCGATCACCCGCACCCGCACCCCGTCGTCCGCATCGAGTACGGCGATCGACGTCGCGCCGCGTCGTACGTCCTCGGGGACGTCGACCGGGTCTCGCACCGCACCGGTGGGCGCCTGCCCCGACTCGAGCGTGCGTACGACGTGCGCGGCGAGCCGCTTGACCAGGCCTGCGCGCCACGACGACCAGGCCTTGGCCGACGCGGCGCGGGAGTCGGCCTCGGTGAGCGCCAGCAGCAGCGACATGGCCTCGGGCGTGGTGATGCGCGCGGTGATCTGCGCGGTGGTGGCCGGGTCGTCGGGGTCGCGGGTCGTGGCAACAGTCGAGAGCAACAGGTGCCAGCGCACGAGCGTGCCGATGTGGTCGACGGCCGCCGCGTCGAAGCCCATCCGCGCGGCCACTCTGCGGGCGATCGGCTCACCGGCCACGCTGTGCTCGGTCAACTCGCCCTTGCCGATGTCGTGCAGCAGCGCGGCCACCATGAGAACGTCGGGGCGCGAGACCGTGCGGATCAGCGCGGACGCCTCGATGCACGTCTCCACGACGTGCCGGTCGACGGTGAAGCGGTGGATCGCCGAGGCGTGCGGCAGCAGCCGGATGCGCTGCCACTCGGGCAGCACCCGGTCGACTGCGCCGGTCTCCTCGAGGGTCTCCCACACGCCGAGGAGGCCGCGGCCCGACGCCAGCAGGCGCACGAGCAGGTCTCGAGCCTCGGCCGGCCAGGGCTCGGGCACCGGAGGTGACTCGCGCACGAGCCGCGACGCTGTGGCCGGGGAGAGCGCGACCTCGCGTTCGGCCGCCTCGGCTGCTGCTCGGAGCAGCAGCAACGGGTCGTCGGCGGGTGCCACCCGGCCGTCGAGCACGACCTCGCCCGAGGACAGGGCGATGCCCCTGGCCACCGGTTGCAGATCGGGCCGGCGAGTCCCCTTCACCGACACGGGCCGGGCGAGCACGCCGTCGACGCGGCGCCAGGTGAGCCGGTGGATGTGCGCGATCCGGCGGCCGGTCTCGCGCAGGGCGACCTGCGCGGCGGCGGCGTCCTCGACGCCGATCCGCCCAGCCAGCTCACTCCACACCTCGGGACCGACCCGGTCTGTGGCGCGGCCGGAGATCTCGTGCACGTGGTCGCGCAGGTCGAGCAGCTCCTGGCGGGCCCGCTCGAGGGCGACGTGGGGCACATCGACCAGCCAGGTGGCCACGAGCGCCCGGAGCACCGTGGCATCACGCAGCCCGCCGGCGGCTTCCTTGATGTCGGGCACCGACTCGTGCGCCACCTCGCCGACCAGCCCGTGCCGCTGCCGGACGATCTCGTGCAGCTCCGGCAGCCGGGACCGGGCGTCGCGCCGCCAGGCCGCGAGCATCGTCGTACGCAGTCGAAGGGTGAGGCTGGGGTCGCCGGCCAGGTGCCGCGCGTCGAGCAGCCCGGTCGCGACCTTCACGTCGTCGGCGGCCGCCTCGAGCATCTGCTGCTCCGTGCGTACGGCGTGGTCGAGCCGCACCCCGGCGTCCCAGAGCGGATACCACACCTCGGCCGCACCCTCCCCCGGGTCGAGGTCGGCGGCGTGGACGAGCACCACGTCGAGGTCCGAGTACGGCGCCAGCTCGCCGCGACCGTAGCCGCCCACCGCCACCAGGGCAGCCCCGATCTCAGGCAGCTCCGCCTTCTCGTAGGCGGCCAGGCACAGCGCGTCGGCGTCGTTCGTTCGCCGGGCGCGATCCGATGCGGTCATCTCAGCAGGCTCCTCCCGGCGCGCCATGTAACGCGCCGTTACTCATTGTTCGCACCCCACCGGTGGGCGCGGTAGTCGGAGTAACGGCGCGTTACATGGGGTTGGGGCGACTAGATCGCAGCCTGGTCCGTGTCGCCGGTGCGTACGCGCACCACGGTCTCGACCGGGCTGACCCACACCTTGCCGTCGCCGATCCGCCCCGTCTGGGCGGTCTTGACGATGATGCCGAGGATGTCGTCGGTGTCGGCGTCGTCGGCCACGATTTCGATGCGGATCTTCGGCACCAGCGCGATGTCGTACTCCGCGCCGCGGTAGACCTCGGTGTGGCCCTTCTGCCGGCCGTAGCCGCTGACCTCCGAGACGGTCATGCCGGTGACGCCGAAGGTCTCGAGCGCCTCGCGGACGTCTTCCCACTTGTGCGGCTTGATGACCGCGGTGATCAGCTTCATGCGTTCGCACCTTCCTTGTTCGTGGGCTTGGCGGGAGCGGTACCGGTGGACGCGGCCAGGTGGCCCGTTGCGAGTCCGAGGCCGCCGCCGCCGCTGCTGGTGAAGTCGTAGCCCGACTCGGCGTGCTCGGCTCCGTCGATGCCCTCGACCTCGAGCTCCTCGTCGAGGCGGAAGCCGATGGTCTTGGAGATCACGGTGCCGATGACCATCGTCAGCACGAACGAGAAGGTGAGTACGGCGAGCGCACCGACCACCTGACGCCAGAGCTGGTCCACCCCACCACCGTAGAAGAGGCCGTCGACAGCCGCCGGCGCGTTCGCCGTGGCGAGGAAGCCGATGCCGATCGTGCCCCAGAGGCCGCCCACCAGGTGCACGCCCACGACATCGAGCGAGTCGTCGTACCCGAAGCGGTACTTGAGCCCGACCGCGAGCGCACACAGGACACCCGCGACGACACCGAGCACGAGCGCGCCCATCGGGTTGACCGAGGAGGCCGCAGGAGTGATGGCCACCAGTCCCGCCACGATGCCGGACGCGGCACCGAGGGATGTCGGCTTGCCGTCGCGGATCTGCTCCACGATCAGCCAGCCGATCACGGCAGCGGCGGTCGCGGCGAGGGTGTTGATCCAGGCCACGGCGGCGAAGACGTTGGCGCCGAGGGCCGAGCCGGCGTTGAACCCGAACCAGCCGAACCACAGCAGGCCGGCGCCGATCATGACCAGCGGCAGGTTGTGCGGCCGCATGGCCTCCTTGCCGAAGCCCTTGCGCTTGCCGAGCACCAGCGCGAGGGCGAGGGCCGCGGCACCGGCGTTGATGTGCACCGCCGTACCCCCCGCGAAGTCGATGACCGCGAGCTTGTTGGCGATCCATCCGCCCGCGAAGTCGACGCCGGTCACGCCGTCGAACGCGAACACCCAGTGCGCAACCGGGAAGTACACGATCGTCGCCCACACGGCCGAGAAGACCAGCCACGGCACGAACCGCGCGCGGTCGGCGATCGCACCGGAGATGAGCGCGACCGTGATGATCGCGAAGACGGCCTGGAACCCGACGAACGCAAGGCTTGGGACGGTGAAGACCAGGGCGTCGGGGTTCATCAGGCCCGCGAGACCGAAGTAGTCGCCAGGGTTGCCGACGAGGCCGGCGCCGACGTCGTCACCGAACGCCATCGAGTAGCCGTACAGGACCCAGAGCACCGTCACGACTGCGAGCGCCGAGAAACTCATCATCATCATGTTCAGGACGCTCTTGGAGCGGACCATGCCGCCGTAGAAAAGTGCCAGGCCGGGAGTCATCAGCAGCACGAGTGCCGCCGACGTGAGCACCCACGCGGTATCGCCAGTATCCATGTGTCTCAACCTCGTGATCGTTCGCACGGAGGGAACGGTCCGGCAGCGACGACGCTGTCGTGGACCGGCTTCGTCCCAGTGGCAGAAACTCTGCGGGGCGTTGGTTTCGACGTACGGCGCCCCATGTTGCGGGCAGGCAACGAGTACGCCACTCATGTTTCGGGCAGGTGAACAAACCGTCGTCCTGGGCGGCCCGGATCCATGTAACGCGGAGTTAGGACAACTGGGATACCCGCAGACCTGGCGCCCAGTCGCCCTAACTCCGCGTTACATGGGAAGAGCGCCCGCGGGAGGTCTCCGCGCCGGCCGGAGCAGACACCGTCGACTCCGCCCTGACGCCGGATTGAACTAGGGTGCGCTGGTGGAACGAGCAGCCGAAGGAGCGCCCGCACGATGAGGATCATCGGCACC
The DNA here is from genome assembly GCF_023208195.1 of Nocardioides sp. InS609-2. Taxonomy (NCBI): domain Bacteria; kingdom Bacillati; phylum Actinomycetota; class Actinomycetes; order Propionibacteriales; family Nocardioidaceae; genus Nocardioides; species Nocardioides sp. InS609-2. The sequence goes on from NZ_CP060034.1 coordinate 1,004,091, forward strand.
TTGATGGTGCGAGACGAGGTCGACATCGTCGCCGCGATGGTCGAGCACCACCTCGCCCAGGGCATCGACAAGCTCGTCGTCACCGACAACAACAGCCTCGACGGCACCACCGAGGTGCTCGAGGCGTACGCCGAGACCGGGCTGATCGAGCTCTTCCACGACCTCGAGCACCGCAAGCAGCAGCGCGACGTCGTCACCAGGATGGCCCGGCGCGCCCGCACGGAGCACCGTGCCGACTGGGTGCTCAACCTCGACGCCGACGAGTTCCTGATCCCGGTCGACAAGCGGCTGACCGTGCGCCAGGCGCTGGCGGGCACTCCGCTCCACCTCAACGCTTTCACCGTGCCGGTCTTCAACCTGATCGGCCCCGCCGGCTGGTCTGGCAGTGGCATCCAGCGGCTCGTGTGGCGCGACCTTCGCACCGACGCCGCGCTCCGCGACATCGGAATCCACGCCCAGCCGACGCCCAACGCGATCCACCGTGGTGAGTCCGACATCGTCATCCAGCAGGGCAACCACGTCACGTCGATGCCGAGCAACGGCCAGCCGCCGCCGGAGTTCGCGATGGAGGTGCTGCACCTGCCGTGGCGCTCGTGGACCCAGTTCGAGCGCAAGGTCGTCAACGCCGGTCGAGGCTACGAGGCCTCTCCCGACCTCAAGCCGAGCCCCAACCACCACGGCATGGCCGACTACCGCCGCTTCAAGGAGGGCACGCTCGAGCAGTCCTACATCGCGCGCAGCCCCCTGCCCGACGACATCCGCCTCGGCGAGGCCAGCGGCTGGTACGTCCGCGACCCGTGGCTGTACTCCCACATGGAGCAGCTGCAGAAGGACGCCCTGCGACCCGAGCTGCTCCGCGCCGTACTCGACACCGAGCACCTCTCCGACCCGCCCGCAGACCTCGGTGACACCCCGCTGCGCCGCCACCTCGAGCGAGAGCGCCGGGCACGGATCGTCGACACCGACAGCGCGTCCGCCTGACGGACTCCGTACGGGTCAGCGGTCGAAGCCGCGTTCGCGACGCGCTTCGAGTGCGATCTCGATGAGCCGCTGAGCGCGGGCGCGGAACGAGTGCTCCCGATGGATCAGCGCAGCGACCTGACGCCGCTCCACGTCACTGCCGAAGATCTCGTCGAGGTCGGGCGTCGAGCTCATCGTGACGAGGTCTGCCGACGAGTGCATGACCTGCACCGACCGGCCGAACGTCGATCCGAGCCCGACGACGTCGTCGGTGATGACGCGCGCCCCGCTGGCTGCGGCGTCGAACAGCCGGTTGGAGAGGAAGCCCTCGAGCCGCATGTCCTCCCAGTGGTCGTTGAGCACGACGCCGGCGGACCGGTAGGCCGCGCCGAGCTGGGAGTTGGGCAGGTAGGCGTCCTTGACGACCCGGCCGGTGACGAACTGGCGCCACTGGCTGCCGTAGATCGAGATCGGCAGGCCCACCTCGACCGCTGCCTTCACGATCGGCCGGAACTCCTTGCGCGACCCACCGACGAACAGCACCGGGTGCCCGGTGTCGGGCACGGCCAGGTCGGGGTGGAAGAGCGTGTGGTCGGTGGCTTGCAGCATCGGCTCGACCCGGATACCCCAGTCCCGCGAGCGTCGCGTCGCCCACGCCTCGCTCGCGGCCAGCAGCCGGTCGTAGGTCACCGCCTCGCCGGTCGACAGCATCTCCGGGTGCGAGATGACCCAGCCGATCGTGACGTGCTCGTACGACGGCCGGTACGGCGCCAGACCACGCAGCACCAGCGACACGTCGTCGAACCGGCCGGTATAGCGCTCGTGCTCGGGCCGGTGGTCGATGACGACCTCCTGCCCGGCCCAGCGCAGCGCAGCCGCCATGGCCCGGGCGAAGTGCGTGTCACCCCAGCGCTCGGCGTCGGGACCGAACGGCGCCGGGTTCTTGATCGCCCAGCGCAGCCGCGGCGGCGACTCGTCGACGCGCAGCCAGGTGTCGCGGATGAGCACCGGCTCGGGCACACCGAGCCGCCGCTGGTTGCGGTGCCGGAACGACACCGCGTGGTCGACGACGCGGAACCCGCGGGTCGCCCACAACGCGGCGTCATCGCGCGGCGCATCCCTCCCCCAGCGCTGGAGGTAGAGCTCGCGGTTGGTGTCGAACGCGTCGTACCGCCCCGGCGTCTGTGACTCGTGGTGGGTCACCCGTGACTCAGGGAGTACGACGAACCGCCCGGGCCGCAGCGCCTTGAGCCGCAGGCACAGGTCGATGTCCTCCATGCCGTTGCGGAAGACCGGGTCGAAGCCATGCAAGGCGACGACGTCGGCCCGACGCATCGCGAGCGCCGCGCCGGTCAGCGCGGAGAAGGAGAGCTCCTCGATACCGGCGGAGTCCTCGATCGGGAAGCCCTGCAGGAACGCGTGCGGCACGCCCCCCGTGGTCGGGAACGCGATGCCGGCCGACTGGATCACGCCGGTCGGGTAGAGCAGCAGCGACTGTGCGCCCAGCACCTCGGGGTCGGCCAGCTGGGCCACCAGCGACTCGAGCCAGCCCCGGTCGACGGTCGTGTCGTTGTTGAGGAACACCACGTGCTCGCCGCGCGCGTGCGGCAGCGCGAGGTTGTTGCCCAGCGCGAACCCGTGGTTGACGGAGTTGTGGATCACCCGCACTCGGTCGAAGCGCCAGGCCAGCGAGTCGAGGATGACCGAGATCTCACCGTCGCACCCGTTGTCGACGACCAGGCACTCGACCTCGACCTCACCGACGACCGCGGCGTGCATGACGCTCTCGACGGCCTCGACCGTCATCGACCAGTCGGCGTAGGTCGGGATGATCACCGACACCAGGCCGGGCGTGATCTCGGTGTCGGCGAGGGAGTCCCAGTCGATCAGCGAGCGGTTGAGTACGACGTCGGCCCAGGACGTGACGACCGACTGGTCGAACGCGGGCCGGTCGCCGGCCTGGCGGTGCCGCGCCTCCAGCAGCCAGGCCTGGTGACGGGTCACCCCGAGCGCGGTGATGGCGCGCACGCCGCTGACCCGGGCGACGCGCGCGACCAGGTCGAAGGCCCACGCCCCCGGCAGCGACTCGTCGAAGCCGCCGAGCTCGAGCACGGTCGCCCGGTCGACGACCAGCCGGGCCAGGTCGACGGTGCTGCGGTCCGTCACGTCGTCGCGCGGCAGGCCGTTGCCGACCAGGCCCGACGACCCGTCGCGGCGCACCCGGCGCATCACGTCTGCGACGGCGAGCTCGCGTTCGGCCAACGCGACGGCCAGGGCCAGGTGGAGACGGTCCTTCTCCCAGGCGTCGCCGGCGGACAGGAACGCCAGCCAGACGCCGTTGGCCGCGGCGACCGCGCGGTTGAGGTCGACCGGACCGTGACCCGTCGCCGGCACGATCTGCCACGAGTCCTCGGGGAGCTCGGCGGCGAGCAGGTCCGTGAGGTCGGGCTGGGCCGCGTCATCGAGCACGAGCGCGTGCCACGACGTGAACCGCTGACCGCGCAGGCTGCGCAGCGACGTCACCAGATGGCCGGGGTGGGTGCCGGGCGTGATGACCACCGACACCAGCGCCCGGTCGCTGCCGGCGGCGATCTCGACGTCGTCGTACGCCGCGAGCGCGGCAGCGCCCTGGCGGAGGTCGGCCCTCGACACGGCACCTCGGACGATGCCGGCGCGGCGCAGGTCCCACTCGGCGCGGCGGGCCGAGAGCCAGTCGAGCAGGCTCGGCGTGAACTCGCCCTCGTGGCCGACCAGCCAGTGGTTGGCGGGGATGCCGGCGGCCGCCCCGACCTCCTGGTAATGGCCGATCGGGCCGTGCGGATGCGTTGCCGCGCCGGGGTTGCGGCGGCGGTAGCGGCGGGTGTCGAAGAGCGGGTGCGTGGGCGTGCGGAATGCCTTGCGCCGCAGGTAGACCAGGAAGACGTCGCGCTTCCCGAGGTCGGCGCGGTAGTTCTTTGCAAAGAACTCGCGGTCGAAGAGCGGGTGCGGCGACGCGCGCCAGCCGACCGGGGTCCGCAGGTAGTGCCGGATCAGCTCGCGGCGGGTGCCATCGACCCCGGTCTGGCGGGAGTAGTAGGCCTCGTCGAACAGCGGCGTCTCGAGCAGCCGCGTGGCGTCGGGGCCGAGTCGGGACGGCGAGTCGGTGACGTTGGCGCGGCCGTCGAGCACGCGGCCGACCGCACGCCGCAGGCGCGCGATGCTGGGGTTGTCACCGCCCTGGTCCACCTGCCCTGCCTTCCGTCAGTCGCGCGTCGTCTCGTGCTCAGCCCAGCAGTGCGTCGACGAACGCGCCGGAGTCGAAGGGGGCCAGGTCGTCCGGCCCCTCCCCGAGGCCGACGAGCTTGACGGGTACGCCGAGCTCACGCTGGACCGCGACGACGATACCGCCCTTGGCCGAGCCGTCGAGCTTCGTCAACACGATGCCCGTGACGTCGACGACCTCGGAGAAGACGCGGGCCTGGATCATGCCGTTCTGGCCGGTCGTCGCGTCGAGCACGAGGAGCACCTCGGTGACCGGCGCCTGCTTCTCGATGACCCGCTTGACCTTGCCGAGCTCGTCCATCAGGCCGGCCTTGTTCTGGAGGCGTCCGGCGGTGTCGACGATCACGGTGTCGACACCCCGCTCGACGCCCTGCTTCACGGCCTCGAACGCGACGCTGGCGGGGTCGGTGCCCTCCGGACCGCGCACCACTTCGACGCCGACGCGCTCTCCCCAGGTCGCCAGCTGCTCTACCGCGGCGGCGCGGAACGTGTCGGCCGCGCCGAGGATGGCGGTGCGGTCCTCGGCCACCAGGATCCGGGCGAGCTTGCCGACGGTCGTCGTCTTGCCGGCGCCGTTGACACCGACGACCAGCACGACTCCGGGCTTGCCCTCGGCACCGCTGACCTGCAGGCGACGGTCCATGCCCGGGTCGACGAGCATCAGCAGCTCCTCACGGAGTACGGCGCGGGCGTCGGGCGCGTTGCCACCCTCGACGCGGAGCCGGGTGCGCAGCCGCTCGACCAGCTGCTGGGTCGGGGCGACGCCGATGTCGGCGGTGAGCAGGGTGTCCTCGATGGACTCCCAGGTGTCCTCGTCGAGCTTGTCGCGGGTCAGCAGCGCGAGCAGACCGCGGCCAAGGGTGCCCTGCGAGCGCGAGAGCCGCTCGCGCAGCCGCACCAGCCTGGACGCCGTACCTTCCGGCTTCTCGAGCGCCGGCGCAGGTACGTCGACCGGTGCCGGCGCTTCGACGGGCGACTCGACATCGGCCTCCGTGGGAGGCGGTGCGATGACCTCCGTGCCCGCGGAAGGCGGCCCGGACTTGCGGCGGCGCCCGGAGGTCAGCAGGCCGACGACAGTCAGCAGTCCGACGACCGCGATGCCGATGATCAGAAACAGCCAGTCACCCATGCGGCAATCCAATCAGACGCCCACGCCCGGCCGGGCGTCGCGCACCCCCGGGGGCGGTCAGACGTGGAACTGGTCGTGGTGCTGGTCCTCGTCGAGCGTCGGCAGCTTGTCGACGCCCTTCTTCATGGCGTCGCCGAGCCAGGGGGCTCCGGGAATGTCCTCGCCGCGGTGCGGGAAGGCCACATAGGCGACCACGCCGGCGGAGAGCACAAGGACGAGCAGCATGATGAGGATGATGGCAATCACGGTCGATCACTCCCGAGCGGTCGGCGTCTACGTCTCCTCCAGAGTGGCACATCCGGCCATTCGGACCGCCATCCCCGGCCCGTCCCGGAGTGTGACTTCGACTGTCAGGGGCGCAGCAGTGGGGTGACGGCCGCGCGGATCGAGTCGGGCAGCGCGATGACCGGTCGCTCCCCCTCGGCGTTCTCGTTGTCGACGTACACGTGCACGAAGCGGCCCTCGGCGGCCGCCTCGTCGCTGTCGCCCTGGAACAGGCCGATGCGGTAGATCACCGAGGACGTGCCGACCTTGTCGACAACCAGACCGGTCTCGATCGGCTCGGGGAAGCCGAGCTCGCGGAAGTAGCGGCACGACGTCTCGGCCACCACGCCGATCTCGCGGAGCAGGCGCACGTTGGTGCCGGTGGCCTCGAAGAGGTGCGCGTTGACGGCGGTGTCGAACAGCTCGTAGTAGGTCGCGTTGTTGAGGTGGCCGTAGGCGTCGTCGTCGCGCCAGCGGGTGGTGACGGTGCGCCAGGCGACGTAGTCGGCGCGGGTGGGTGTCGGCCGCGGACCCATCACGCGCTCTCGGCGTCGCGGAGGCGCTGGCTGATCACGGCCGAGATGCCGTCGCCGCGCATCGTGACGCCGTACAGCGCGTCACCGACCTCCATCGTGCGCTTCTGGTGCGTGATGACGATCAGCTGGGAGCTCTCGCGCAGCTCCTCGTAGATCTCGAGCAGCCGGCCGAGGTTGGTGTCGTCGAGCGCGGCCTCGACCTCGTCGAGGATGTAGAACGGCGACGGGCGCGCCTTGAACAGCGCGACGAGGAACGCCACCGCGACCAGCGACCGCTCGCCACCGGAGAGCAGCGAGAGGCGCTTGACCTTCTTGCCTGCCGGACGGGCCTCGACCTCGATGCCGGTGTTGAGCATGTCGCTGGGGTCGGTGAGCACCAGCTTGCCCTCACCACCGGGGAAGAGCCGCGCAAAGGTCGAGTCGAAGGCGCGCTCGACGTCGGCGTAGGCCTCGGCGAACACCTGCTCGACCCGGTTGTCGACCTCGCGGACGATGTCGAGGAGGTCCTTGCGGGTCTGCTTGAGGTCCTCGAGCTGCTCGGTGAGGAACTTGTGCCGCTCCTCCATCGCCGAGAACTCCTCGAGCGCCAGCGGGTTGACCCGGCCCAGCATGCTCAGCGCGCGCTCGGCGGTGCGGAGGCGCTTCTGCTGCTCCTCGCGCACGTACGGCGCGGGCTCGGGCGTCTCGTCGCCCTCGGCCACTTCGCCGGCGAACGGCACCAGCGTCTCGGGGCCGTAGTCGGTGACCAGGCCCTCGGGGTCCATCCCGAGCTCCTCGAGCGCCCGCTCCTCGAGCTGCTCGATGCGCATCTTCTGCTGGGTGCGGGCCATCTCGTCGCGGTGGACGGAGTTGACCAGCTCGTCGTGCTCGCGGCCCAGGTCGCGCAGCGTCGCGCGAACCGTGAGCAGCTCCTGCTCGCGGGCGTACCTGGCCCGCTCGATGTCACCACGCGCCTCGGAGGCGAGCGCGATCGAGTGCTCCAGCTTGCCGAGTACGACGGCCACGGCAGCGCCCACGGACTCCGCGGCGCGACCCTCGCGGATGATCCGCTCGCGCCGTTCACGAGCCTTGGCGCGTGACTCGCGCTCGGACTGGGCAGAGCGCACCAAAGCGTCGGCGCGGCCGTGCAGGCCGCGGGCGCGCTCCTCGGCGGTGCGCAGCCCCAGCCGGGCGTCCATCTCTCCCTGCCGGGCGGCCCGGGCAGCGTCGACGAGCCGCTCGCGGTCGACGACGTCGGGCTCCTCGTCGGTGGCGTCCTCGGCAGCAGCCAGCCGGCGCTCGAGCTCGGCCAGGCCGGCCAGGTCCTTCTCACGGGCTTCCTGCGCGGTCGCGATGGCGCGCTCGAGTCGCTCGGCCTCACCACGCGCCGACCGGGCGAGCGAGTGGTACTGACCGAGCTCCTCGGCCACGGCGGCCAGGGTCGCGTCGGACTCGTGCAGCTTGGCCAGCGCGACGTCGGTGCGCTTGAGGGCCTCGAGCCGCTCGGACTCGAAGCGCGAGATGTCGAAGCCCAGCCGCTCGGCCGACGCGGTGGCCTCGACCAGCTGCTCGGAGGCCTCGTCGAGGGCGGCCTGGATCTCGATCAGGCTGGGTTGGCTCGACGAGCCGCCCGAGGCGAAGTGGGCTCCGATCAGGTCGCCCTCGCGGGTGACCGCGGTGACGTCGGGCAGGTCGGCCACGAGGGCACGCGCGGCGTCGAGGTCGTCGACCACCGCGACCTTGAAGAGCAGTCGTGCGAGCGCACCGTCGAGGCTGGTGGGGCCTTCGATCACGTCCACGGCGTACGTCGCGGTGCCGGGCAGCTCCGGCCACGACCGCTCAGCGGCCGGCGGGCCTCCGAGCAGCATGCCGGCCCGGCCGAGGTCGTCACCCTTGAGGTGACCGATGGCGGCGACGGCCGCGTCGGGCCCGGTGAACGCGACGGCGTCGGCCGCAGAGCCGAGAGCGCCGGCGACGGCCGCCTCGTAGCCGGCTCGCACTGACAGCAGCGCCGCGACGGAGCCCATCAGGCCGGAGACGGAGTCGGACGCGGCGAGCAGGGCGCCCGCGCCGTCCTTGCGGTTGAGACCGAGCTCGAGGGCGTCCTTGCGGGCCAGCAGCCCGGTGCGGGAGCGGTCGGCCTGGGCCGCCTCGTCGCGGGCCTTGGCGAGTCGTTCGTCGATGTCGTCGAGGGCGGAGACGGCCACTTCGTGCTCGGCGTCGAGGCCCTCCTCGCCGGCGTCGAGGCCGGCCACCTTGGTCTCGAGCGAGGTGAAATCGCGCTGCGCCCGGTCGGCTCGCGCGACGGCCTCTTCTCGGGCTGCGCCAAGGCGGCCCAGCTCGTCGTCGGCGCCCGCGGCGCGCGACTTGATGGCGTTGACCTGGCCGTGCAGACGGGCCAGCCCCTCACGGCGGTCGGCGGCAGCGCGCTGAAGGCCGGCGATGCGCCGGTCCTCCTCGGCTGCGGCGTCCTCAGCAGTACGACGAGCGGTGACGGCGTGCTCGAGTGCGGTGCGCAGTGACTCGACCTCGGCGCCGATCTGCTGCTCCTGCTCGCGCACCTTGGCGGCCTGGGCCTCCAGGTGCTCGGGGTCGCGGCCTCCTTCGTCGAGCTCGTCGTCGCTGGTGCCGGCGGCGTTGCGGACGCGTTCGGCGGCCAGCGACTGGGTGCCGCGCAGTCGCTCCTTGAGCCCCGAGAGGGCGAACCACGTCTCCTGGGCCTGGGCCAGCGCGGGCAGGTCCTCGCGCAGCGCGGCCTCGAGCCGGGTCTCCGACTCCCGCGCCTTGGCGGCGCCGGCCTCGACCAGCTCGCGCCGTTCGAGCAGGATCGACTCGTCGGCGAGCTCCTGGTTGAGCGCGTTGCGGGCGGTGACGAGGTCGTCGGCGACGAGCCGGGCCCGCGCATCGCGCACGTCGGCCTGTACGGCGACGGCCCGGCGGGCTACCTCTGCCTGCCGGCCGAGCGGCTTGAGCTGACGACGGATCTCGGAGAGCAGGTCGGTGAGCCGGGTGAGGTTGCCCTCGGTGGAGTCGAGCTTGCGGAGCGCCTTCTCCTTGCGCTTGCGGTGCTTGAGGACACCGGCCGCCTCCTCGATGAAGCCGCGGCGGTCCTCGGGAGTGGCGTGCAGGATCTGGTCGAGCTGGCCCTGGCCGACGATCACGTGCATCTCGCGGCCGATGCCGGAGTCGGACAGCAGCTCCTGTACGTCGAGGAGCCGGCAGGTCTGGGAGTTGATGGCGTACTCGGAGCCGCCGTTGCGGAACATCGTCCGGCTGATCGTCACCTCGGCGTACTCGATGGGCAGCGCGCCGTCGGAGTTGTCGATCGTCAGCATCACCTCGGCGCGGCCCAGCGGCGGGCGGCCGGAGGTGCCGGCGAAGATGACGTCCTCCATCTTGCCGCCGCGCAGCGACTTGGCGCCCTGCTCACCCATCACCCAGGCCAGCGCGTCGACCACGTTGGACTTGCCGGAGCCGTTGGGCCCGACGATGCACGTGATGCCCGGCTCGAGCTGGAGCGTCGTCGATGAGGCGAAGGACTTGAACCCCTTGAGGGTCAGGCTCTTCAGGTACACGCGTAGCTCCTCCGGGGGCACGGCTCGTCCACTGAACGCGGCAGTCTCTCAGACATCCGGCGGGGGAAGCTCAGCGCGGCTCAGCCTACTCGGCGGCGACGCGCTCGCGAGCACCGTCGGCGGCGGGTCTCGACACGCTCGCCGGCGCGCGCTACGCGACCAACGAGAGATCGGTGGCCGAGTGCCTCACCCCACCCTTCGGTGGTCGAGTGCCTCGCGAGGAACGAGCGAGGTGTATCGAGACCCCGGTGTATCGAGACCCCGGGTGTATCGAGCCCGCCGGTAGCCTCTGCGCCATGTCCGACGACGACAACGACCAGGCCGCCAACCAGCCTCAGAACTTCCAGATCAACGTCCCCGACGACCAGGTCGGCGGGGTGTGGGCCAACTTCGCGTCCGTGTCGCACAGTCCCTATGAGTTCACCATCGACTTCGCCCGCATGGACTACGCCCATCAGCGCGAGGACGGGAGCCACCAAGGGCAGGTCGTGGCGCGCGTCAACCTGTCGCCGTTGATGGTGACCCAGTTGCTCGAGGCGCTCGAGTCCAACTGGCAGGGGTACGCCGCCCGCTCGATGCCACCCGAGATGCAGTGACCGCAGAGGACGAGGCACGTCGCGCCCGGTTCGCCGAGTTCTTCGACTTCGGCACCGGTCACGGCCTCGAGATCGGGCCGCTGGCCAAGCCGATCGCCGTACGCCCGGCTGCCGACGTCAGCTACGTCGACATCACCGACCGCGCCGGGCTGGTCGCGCACTACCTCGAGGACCCGGGCGTCGACACCGATGCCATCCCCGAGCTCGACTTCTGGCTCACCCAGCCCGACGGCATCGTCACCATCGACGAGGCGTGCACGGGCGGGGCGCCGTTCGACTGGGTCGTGGCCAGCCACGTCGTCGAGCACATTCCCGACGTGATCGCCTGGTTGCAGCAGATCGCCGCCGTCACCACCGACGGCGGCACGCTCGTGCTCGCCATCCCCGATCGCCGCTACAGCTTCGACGTGCACCGCCCGCCCACGACCGTCGGCCAGGCCCTCGAGGCGCATGACCGCGGCGACCGGAGGCCACAGACGCGAGCTGTCTTCGACTACTTCCACCAGGTCGTCACGCTCACCCCGGCCGACGCGTGGGCCGGTCACGTCCCCGGCCCCGAGGCTCGCATCCACACCCTCGACGCGGCCGTCGACTTCACCCGCCGCGCCCGCGAGGGCGACTACGTCGACAGCCACGTATGGCTGTTCACGCCCGCGGAGTTCGTGGCGTTCGTCGACGACCTGGGCCGCCTGGGACTCGTCGACTTCGCCGTGGAGCGGGTCGTCCCCACCCGGCGCGACGAGCTGGAGTACTACGCGCTTCTGACGCGCCTCCCCCGCGGCACCGACACCGCGTCGACCGCCGCCGAGCGCGAGCGGTTGCACGACGAAGCCCTCGACTCGCTCACCGCCGAGGAGCTTCCCGCTGGACCTGACCAGGCACTCAGCGAGGCCACGGCCCGCATCACCCGGCTCGAGCGCCGGCTGGCGAAGACCACTCGCCAGCGCGACCGCGCGCGACGACGCGTCCGGCAGCTCACCGGTCCGACCCGGTGGCGTGCCGGCGTCGTCGTCACCGCGGCGTACGTCCGCGACCGGCTGCGCCGTAGGTCGTCAGGCGGCTGAGACGACCTCGTCGGCGTGCGCGATGTGGTTGAGCTGGCGCCACACCAGCGCGAGCGTCAACCCAGAGCCCACGAACGCGAACCAGAACGGCCCGGTCAGCCCCCAGACGTCGGCGATCACGCCGCCCAGCGCCGTACCCGCGACCATGCCCGCCATCACACACATCAGGTAGACCGAGCCCACCCGCCCCTGGAACTGCGTCGGCACGGCGCGCTGCCGGACCGCATTGGACAGGGTGCCCCAGACGAATGCGTAGGCGCCGAAGACGAACATGGTCACGTAGGCCTGCCAGGCGGTCTGCGCGAGCGCCAGCGAGAGGTGGGTGACGACCTCCAGCAGCAGGCACGCGCGCATCAGCGCCGCGAGCGGCACCCGACGCTCCAGCCAGCCATAGCTCGCGGTCCCCACGATGCCGCCGGCGGCCGCGGCCGTGGTGAGCAGGCCGAAGCCGACCTCCCCCATCTGCAGCCGGTCGAGCGACCACAGCACCAGCACCGACCACGCGGCAGCCCAGGTGATGTTGAACGTGACGATGACGAGCGCGAGGGTGCGGATGGGGCGGTTCGACAGCAGCCAACGGACCCCATCGGCGATATCGCGTCGTACGTGCGTCTCCCCCACGTCGCGCACGGCTCCGGGCGGCGTGGAGATCCGGGAGACGAGCACGACCGCGGTCGCCGCGCAGACGACCTGCACGAGGAACGGCAGCACCATGCCGGCCGCGAACAGGAACGCGCCGACGGGAGGCCCGACGAGCTGGTTGGCGGTCAGGAAGCCGGCCTGGAGGCGGACGTTCGCGATGCCCAGGTCGGCCCTGTCGACCAGCATCGGCGTGAGCGTGCTGCTCGTGGTGTCGGCGAAGACCTCCGCGGTTCCGTAGAGGAAGACCGCCACCAGCACGATGGCGATGTTGACCGCGCCCGTGGCGATCACGAAGCACAGCCCCACCAGCAGTACGGCGCGTAGCGCGTCGGCCACGATGACGACCCTGCGCCGGTCGAGCCGGTCTGCCAGCGCCCCGGCGTACAGACCGAACAGCAGCCAGGGCAGTCGCTGCAACAAGACGGCGGCCGCCACCAGCACCGGCGAGCGCGTCTGGGACGCGACCAGCAGCGGTGCGGCCGCCATGGCGATGCCGTCGCCGATGTTGGAGACCCACGAACTCGCCACCAGCCACCGGAAGCCGATGCCCAGCCGACCCGGAAGAAGGACTTCGACGATTCGGCTCACAAGTCGCGGACGTTACCGGCCACACTGATCGGCCGCACGCGGTTTCCCCCGACGACTGAATGGGTAGGAGCCACCGGCGCACACGCGCCACCCGACCCGAGGGGGAAACTCATGTTCCGCACACTGCTCGTCTCAGCAGTCACCACACTCGCCCTGGCGGCGCCCGTCGCCGCCGCCGACGCGGCGCCCGCCGAGGCCCAGGCACAGGCCCAGCAGGCCGCGAGGATCACCGGCACGTGGACCGGCAAGTTCGACGTCACCGGGAGCAACAACCAGGACTCCGGCGTCATTCTCAAGATCAAGAAGAGGGGCAACAAGTACAAGGGCACCGTCACCCACAAGGGGTTCTGCGCCGGCACCCTGAAGTTCAAGGGCAAGTCCGGTGGCTACTTCAAGTTCACCGAGATGCTCACCAAGTCGCTGCAGCCGGGTCTCGTCTGCACCCCGACCGTCGAGCTCAAGGTCAAGCGCAAGGGCAACAAGCTCAAGGGCGTGTGGTCCAACAACGGCCAGAACGCCACCGGCACGATGACCCGCGGCTGACCCGCGAAGTCATCCAGACAACCCCGTCGACCACCATGTCGGCGGGGTTTCTGCGTCTCCGGTGGGTCAGGCGTGCAGCATGCGCTCGAGCGCGTCACCCTCGCGCTCGAGGATGGCTGCCGCCTGGGCGGCGGTGAGCCGGTCGTTCTCCTGCTGCAGCCGCACGACGAGCGTCTCGAGCTCGGTGACGCGCCGGCGCAGGTGGTGGTTCTGGGCGGAGAGACGAGCGGTGGACCGCGGGTCGCTGTTCAGGTGACCGATCAGCGCCTTGGCCATGGGCGAACCTTTCGGGGGGCGGTGGACGACCCGTGCTGGGGCCATCTTCAAGAGTCCCACCGTGCCCCCAACGGGTCAATCCCAGTCAGGAGGCGGTCGCCGTACGGCGTCGGCGCGGCACCGGCTGGCACACCGGACAGAAGTACGACGACCGGTTCATGAAGGCGATCCGGCGGATCGGGGCGCCGCACCGCTCGCACGGCTCGCCCTCGCGTCCGTAGGCGTGCAGCGAGCGGTCGAAGTAGCCCGACTCGCCATTGACGTTGACGTACAGCGCGTCGAAGGAGGTGCCGCCCACCTCGAGCGCGGCCGACATCACGGCCCGGGCATGGCCCAGCACGTCGGTCATCTGGGCGCGGGTCAGCCGGTCCCCCGGCCGGTCGCCGTGCACGCGTGCGCGCCACAGGGCCTCGTCGGCGTAGATGTTGCCGACCCCGGAGATCAGCGTCTGGTCGAGCAGCTGGCGCTTGATACCCGACGTCCGCCGCCGAGCCCGGGCGACGAACGCGTCGTCGTCGAACTCCGGGTCGAGGGGGTCGCGGGCGATGTGGGCGATCTCCGTCGGCAGCTCGGCGCCGCCGGTCGAGACGAACAGCCCGCCGAACATCCGCTGGTCGACGAACCTCAGCTCCCGGTTGGCGGCGTCGAGCGCGAAGCGGACCCGGAGGTGCTTCTCGTCGGGCTGGCCGACCGGCTGCACGAGCATCTGCCCGCTCATGCCGAGATGGCCGAGCAGCGCGTCGCCGTTGTCGAGCGCGAGCCAGAAGTACTTGCCGCGGCGCCGGGCCGCCTCGACGCGGTGACCGGTCAGTGCCGCAGCGAAACCGTCGGCACCACGCGGGTCACGGCGTACCGGGCGGGGGTGCAGGACGTCGACGTGCGTGATCGTCGTCCCGACGACGTGGCGCTCGAGGCCGACGCGGACCACCTCGACCTCGGGCAGCTCGGGCACGGCTCAGTCGGAGGGAGCGGCGACGGCGGTCAAGGCGTCCTGGATCGCGCCGTACGCCGTCTCGGCAGCGGCCTGCTCGGCTTCCTTCTTGGAGCGGCCCTCGCCGTGGCCGTAGAGCTGGTGGCCGACCTTCACCTGCGCGGTGAACGTCTTCATGTGGTCGGGACCTGCGTCCGCGATGACGTACTCGGGCACGCCCAGCCCGCGCACGGCGGAGAGCTCCTGGAGGGACGTCTTCCAGTCGAGGCCGGCGCCCATGGCCGCGGCGGCCTGCATCAGCGGGTCGAAGAGCAGGTGTACGACGGGGCCCGAGGCCTCGAACCCGCCGGAGAGGTGAATCGCGCCGATGACCGCCTCGACGGTGTCGGACAGGATCGAGGCCTTGTCGCGACCACCCGTCGACTCCTCGCCTCGGCCGAGCTTGATGTGCTGGCCCAGCTCGAGGTCGCGAGCCACACCGGCGAGTGCCCGGGCGTTGACGACGGCGGCCCGCAGCTTCGCGAGCCGGCCCTCGTTGAGGTCGGGGTGGGTCGTGTAGAGCGCTTCCGTGACGATCACCCCGAGCACCGAGTCGCCGAGGAACTCGAGCCGCTCGTTGGTCGGCAGCCCGCCGTTCTCGTAGGCGTAGGAGCGGTGTGTCAGGGCGCGGTCGAGTAGCTCGGCGTCCAGCGTGGGATCACCGAGCGCGGTGCGCAGAACCGCGGTGGTCAGCTCGTCGCCCGGTTCAGAGAACCTGGCGACGGTCGGCGCGCGCGCCGTACTGACCACAGGTGCCACACGCACGGTGCGGCAGGTGCTTGGCACCACAGGCGGGGTTCGCGCAGGTCACGAGGGAGGGCGCAACGGCCTTCCACGCCGACCGACGGTGGCGCGTGTTGCTCCGCGACATCTTCCGCTTCGGGACAGCCACTGTTATCTCCTCATACGGGCCGGATCGCTCCGGCCATCGTTTTCGTCTGGCCTGGTTCGGCCGGTCAGTCCTTGGGGTGATCCGGCTGGAGGGCTTGCAGGCCCACCCAGCGTGGATCGATCGCTGCCTCGTGGCTGTGGTCAGGATCCTCGGCGAGCCGCGCACCACACTCGATGCACAGACCCGGACAGTCGTCCTGGCACAACGGCTGGAACGGCAGTGCAAGCACCACCGCATCCCGCAGCAACGGCTCGAGGTCGAGCAGGTCGTCCTCGAGCTTTCTGGTCTCGTCGTCGAGGTCCTCGTCGGAGGCGTCGTGCCGGATGTCGTCGTAGACGTACAGCTCCTGGAGATCGGCGACGATGTCCTCGTCGATGGGCTCCAGGCACCGCACGCACTCGCCGACGAGCGCGGCTTGCGCCGTACCCGTGACCAACACGCCCTCCATGACCGCCTCGAGGCGCAGGTCGAGTTCGACCGGCGATCCCTCGGCGACACGAAGCACTTCGATGCCGAGTTCTGACGGAGCCGGAACGGTGACGACCACCTGACGCTGGGACCCCGGGCGGCGACCGAGCTCGCGTGTATCGAGCACGAGCGGCGCTCTCGGGTCCAGGCTGTTCAAAAGGTCAACTCCAGTCCGGCACGACAGAACCTAGGAATCGTAACGGTCTGCGGTCAGCGTGAGCAAAACGGACGGTCCGTGACGACGCCTGAACGGCGTCTCACTCGTCACTCTGCTCCCGCGCGCGCTCGGCCAGCCGCTCGGTCAGCCGCGTGTGCACGAAGGCCGGGACGAGCCCGGCCACGTCGCCACCGAAGGCCGCGACCTCCTTCACCAGCGACGACGCCAGGAAGGAGTACTCCGGGCTGGTCGGCACGAACACCGTCTCGATCGGCGCCAGGCTGGAGTTCATCTGGGCCATCTGCAGCTCGTAGTCGAAGTCACTGACCGCGCGCAGCCCCTTCACGATCGCGACGATCTCGTGCTCCCGGCAGAAGTCGGTCAGCAGGCCGCTGAAGCCGTCGACGCGCACGTTGGGGATGTCCTGGCAGGCCGTCGTTAGCATCTCGATGCGCTCGGTGGCGCTGAAGAGGCGGTTCTTGGAGGCGTTGACGCCGACCGCGACGACGACTTCGTCGAACAGGGAGGCCGCGCGCTCGACGATGTCGAGGTGACCGTTGGTGACCGGGTCGAACGAACCGGGACACACGACGCGTCGCACACCTGCGGGCACGGCTACTCCTCGGGGTTGGGGGCGGCGCGACCGTACCAAAGCATCGTCTCGCCGTACTTCTTCTCCCGCTCCCCGACCAGACCCTCCGGCCAGGTGATCGGCTCGCCCCGCGAGGACCGCTCGACCACGACTATCGCCCCCGGCACCAGCCACTGCTGGGCGACCATCGCCACGAGGTCGGCGTCGACCCGGCTGGCCTCGAGTGGGTACGGCGGGTCGAGGAACGCCACGTCGTACGGCGCGGTGGGCACCTTGGCCAGTGCGGTCGTCACCGACGAGGCCAGCACGTGGGCGCGCGCGAAGTCGAGCTCGCGGGCGTTGTCGGAGATCAGCGCCGCGGTGCGACGGTCCTGCTCGACGAGCGTCACGACGCCGGCCCCGCGGGACCACGCCTCGAGGCCGACGGCCCCGGATCCGGCGTACAGGTCCAAGAAGCGCAGCCCCGACAAGGAGCCACACCACGACTCGATAGCCGAGAACAAGGCCTCCCGCACCCGGTCGCTCGTCGGCCTGGTCGCCACTCCCCTGGGTGTGTGCAGGCGTCGTCCGCCGGCGGTTCCCCCGATGATCCGCGTCATGCCGCTATGACTTCTCCATGAACTCAGACTCGCGTGTCTGCTCCATCTCGTCTACCGCGCGGGCAAGACCGGGTGCCAAGGAGAGCTCGGGACTCTCCGATAGGAGCTCCTCGGCTGCCTCTTTCGCCCGGACGATCGTCTTCTCGTCGCGGAGCACTCGCAGGCTCACGAGACTCGACCGGAAGCCGCTCTGGTTGCGGCCGAGCACGTCACCTTCACGACGCTGCTCGAGGTCGACGCGGCTGAGCTCGAAGCCGTCGGTCGTCGCCGCGACCGCGTCGAGCCGGATCCGCGCGTCGGTCTCGGCGTCGGCCCGGGTGACCAGGAGACAGAGCCCGGGATGTCCGCCACGGCCAACGCGGCCGCGCAGCTGGTGGAGCTGCGAGACGCCGAAGCGGTCGGCGTCCATCAGCACCATGGCCGTGGCGTTGGCGACGTCGACGCCGACCTCGATCACGGTGGTGGAGACGAGTACGTCGATGTCGCCGGCCGCGAAGGCCCGCATCGCGGCGTCCTTCTCGTCGGGGGGCAGCCGGCCGTGGAGCATCTGCACCCGCAGCCCGGCGAGCGGGCCGGCGGACAGCTCCTCGACGAGGTCGGTCACGGCAGCGAGCGCCTGGCGGGGCGCCACCGGGCTGCCGTCGTCGTCGAGGTCGAGCTGGTCGGTCTCGCCCTGCTCGGGCTCGTCACCACTGATGCGCGGGCAGACGACGTAGGCCTGGTGCCCCTTGTCGACCTCTTCGCGGACCCTGGTCCAGACCCGGTCGATCCAGCGCGGTTGGTCGACCAGCGGAACGACGTTGGTCTGGATCGGGGCGCGCCCGGCCGGCAGCTCGGTGAGCACGGACGTCTCGAGGTCGCCGAAGACGGTCATCGCCACCGTGCGCGGGATGGGGGTGGCGGTCATGACGAGCACGTGCGGCGGGGTGCCGGCCTTGTCGGTGAGGGCAGAGCGCTGCTCGACGCCGAAGCGGTGCTGCTCGTCGACCACCACCAGGCCGAGGTCGGCGAAGGTGACGCGCTCCTCGAGGAGGGCGTGGGTGCCCAGGGCGATGCCGGCCTCGCCACTGGCCATCGCCAGCATCGCCTCCTGGCGCTGGGCCTTGGTCATCGATCCGGTGAGCAGGGCCACCCGAGTGGCCTCGGGAGCGCCGCCGAGCATTCCGCCCGCCGCGAGGTCACCCAGCAGCGCGCTGATGCTGCGGTGGTGCTGCTGGGCGAGCACCTCGGTCGGCGCCAGCAGCACGGCCTGCCCGCCGGAGTCAACGACCCGCAGCATGGCCCGCAATGCGACCAGGGTTTTGCCCGAACCGACCTCGCCCTGCAGGAGTCGGTTCATCGGATGGCTGGCGGCCAGCTCGCTCTCGAGCAGCTCGCCGATCTCACGCTGGCCTCCGGTGAGCGTGAACGGGAGCCGGGCGTCGAACGCCGCCAGCAACCCACCACCGCCGGACCGCGACTGGGCTCCCAGCGCGCGCTGGGCGGCGCGACGCCGCGCCATCACCAGCTGGAGGACGAGTGCCTCCTCGAAGCGGAACCGCTTCTGCGCGGCACCCAGCTGGCCGTGGTCGTCGGGGGCGTGGACCCAGCGCAGCGCCGCCATCACGTCGAGCACGCCGTAGCGCTCGCGCAGCGCCGGCGGGAACACGTCGGGCACGTCGGTGACCAGGTCGAGGGCAAACTGCACCGCCTTCTGGACGTCCCACGAGTAGACGCCGGCCGTCACCGGATAGATCGGCAGCAGTCCCTTGAGGCTGGCCACCAGCCCGTGGTCGGACCCGTCTTCCTCGTCGTCGTCGCTCACCTCGGGTGCACCGAACATCACCGAGTGCGGCGACGCGAGCTGCCAGGAGCCGGCGAAGCGCTGTGCCTTGCCCGTGAACATGCCGCGGCTGCCCGCGGCCATCCGGCGCTGCTCGGTCTCCGCCTGACCCTTCCAGGGCACGAAGAACGACAAGGTGAACGACGGCCCGTTGGTCTCGACGCGCACCTCCACCCGGAAGCTCAGCTTGCGGGTGCGCCGGTTCATGAACGACTTCACCTCACTGCGGGTGACCCGCCCGACGACGCTGAGCAGGTCTCCCTCCTGCGGCTCGGCGACCTCCGAGAGCTCGGTGGTCTTCACGTAGCGCCGCGGGAAGTGCCAGACCAGGTCGCCGACGGTGTCGAGGCCCAGGCCCTTCTGGATTGCGTCACGCTTCTTCGTCGAGCGGCCGAAGACGCTCGCGATCGGCGAGTCGGGGGTGATGGCGACCACGGCGACCTACTCGACCGACACGAGGAGTGGGTAGCGCGCCTGGCCTCCGTCATGGACGACCACGTCGACGTGCGGGTGGCTCGTCTCGACGAACGCCGCGCAGCGCCGGCCCAGGTCGTCGGCGCTGTCGTCGTTGCCGGAGACGATCGTGACGAGCTCGCCGCCACCGCCGAGCAGCAGGTCGAGGATGCCCGTCGCGACGGCGTACAGGTCGTTGCCGACGGCCGCGAAGTCGCCGGCGATGACACCGAGCACGTCGCCCGGCTCGCACGGCCCGGCCATCGTCATGGCCTTGCGGACGGCGACGGTGACGGCGCCGTGGCGGGCGTGCCGGGCGGTGGCGGTCATCTCGAGGACGTCAGCGTCGAGGCTGCGACCGGGCTCGTGCACGGCGGCCGCGGCCAGGCCCTGCACCTGCGCCTGGGTGGGGATCACCACGACCTTCACCTCGCCGGACTCCTCGGCGGTGCGGGCGGCGACCTCGGCGACGCGCACGGAGTCGGCGTCGTTGGGGAGCACGACGACCTCGGCGGCCCCGGACGACTCGATCGCCTCGAGCAGCTGGCCGGACGACGGCCGCTCCCCCGGCCCGCCCAGGACGACGACCGCACCGGCCTCCTCGAACAGCCGCGCCAGCCCGGGTCCTGCGGCGACCGCGACGATGCGACGGCCCGTGCGGGCAGCTGCGCTCGGACGGGACCGGACCTGGTCGGCGAAGTGGGTCACCCGCACCCGGTGGGGCCGACCGGCGTCGATGCCGGCCTCGATCGCGGCGCCGACGTCGTCGACATGGACGTGGACGTTCCACAGGCCCTCGCCGCCAACGACGACCAAGCTGTCGCCGAGCGGCGTTAGCGCGGACTTGAGGACGGGGATCGCCGCGGCCTCGGCATCGAGCAGGAACATGACCTCGTACGACGGCCCGTCGGGCGTCAGCTCGTCGGCTGCGACAGGGGCGGGGATGCGCGGCACGCCTCTGCGGGCGGACGCCGGCGGCGGGCGCCGCCCGGTCAGCACGGTCTCGGCGGCGTCGAGCACGACACTGACACCACGCCCACCGGCGTCGACCACCCCGGCGTCGGCGAGCACCTTGAGCTGGTCGGGCGTGCGGGCCAGGGCTTCGCGCGCAGCAGCAGCCGCCACCGAGAACACGTCGCGGGCACGGGCACCGGGCTCGGCGGCCCTGACCAGCGCGGCATCGCTGGCTGCTCTGGCCACCGTCAGCATGGTGCCCTCGACGGGCGTGCCGACGGCGGCGTAGCTCGCGTCGGTGGCGAGCCGGAGCGCGTCGGCCATCACGACGGCGTTGCGCTCGTCGGGCGTGGCACCGGCCAGTCGCGACGCGATGCCGCCGAGCAGCTGCGACAGGATCACTCCCGAGTTGCCGCGAGCCCCGAGCAGGGCGCCGCGTGAGAACGCCGCGAGCGCCGTAGGGAAGTCGGCTCCGTCGTCGACCGCCGCACGGATCGCGTCACGCGCAGCCGAGACGGTGAGGAACATGTTGGTGCCGGTGTCGCCGTCGGGCACGGGGTAGACGTTGAGGGCGTCGATCTCCTCACGGGCCTCGGCCAGGGTTTCGGTGGCGACGTCGACGAACCTCAGCACCGTGTCGATAGAGATGCCATGGGGCACGGGTTCCATCGGCACCCCTCCTGTCACGGTCCCGCCAGCGGTCGAGTGCCACAGGGTAGTGCCCGGCGCGGACACCGTGCGGCAGGGATCAGGGCAAAGCGAAAGGCCCTGCGAGCAGCTGCTCGCAGGGCCTTTCGGGAAAGCGTGGGGTCAGCGGGAGACCTTGCCGGCCTTGAGGCAGCCGGTGCACACGTTGAGGCGCTTGGGAGTGCCGTTCACCGTGGCGCGCACGCGCTGGATGTTGGGGTTGAAGCGACGCTTCGTAATCTTGCGCGACCACGGGCGGTTGTTGCCGAAGCCGGGCTTCTTGGCGCAGATGTCACAGACGGCAGCCACCGGGTACTCCTGAGGTTCGTTGATTTACTACGTCAGAGGGCTCGCTCCGGCCGAAACGGCCGGCGAGCAACCGAACAAGAGTATCGGACAGCAACGCGATCGATGAAATCGAACGAGAGCAGCGGTCAGAAGTGCACCCAGCCGGTCGGACCATCGTAGGCGGCGCCGTCGACGGTCACCCCCTCGCCCTCGGAGACCTCGCCCACGACCAGCCAGCCGTCGGGCACGTGACCCGCCGGGAACGTCGCCAGCAGGGCGTGGTCGTCACCGCCGCCGAGGATGAACTGGATCGGGTCGGCACCGAGCGCCGAGCCGACCGCGTGCAACGGCTCGGGGATCTCGAACGAATGCCGGGTGATGTCGATGGCGATTCCCGACTCGTCGGCGATGTGGCCGGCGTCGGCGAGCAAACCGTCGGAGATGTCGATCATGGCGCTCGCTCCCGCATCGGCGGCCACGGCGCCCGCGTCGTACGGCGGCTCGGGGCGGCGGTAGGCCTCCACCAGCACACGCGGCGACCGGAAGCCGCGGCCGAGTACGGCGAGGCCAGCGGCCGCCCAGCCCTGACGGCCGAAGAGCGCCACGAGCTCGCCCGGCCGGGCACCGTTGCGGAGCACCGGGCTCTGTGTGCACGCGCCCATCACGGTCACGGCGATGACGACCTGGTCGGCACGGGTGACGTCGCCGCCAACGACGCTGGCGCCGACCAGCGCGCACTCGTCGGCGAAACCGCGTGCGAAGTCGAGGGCCCACTGCACGGGCAGGTCGGCGGGGGCCGCGAGGCCGATGGTCAGTGAGTGCGCCCGGCCACCCATCGCGTTGATGTCGGAGAGGTTCTGCGCGGCGGCCCGGTGGCCGACGTCCTCGGCGCCGGCCCAGTCGCGGCGGAAGTGCCGGCCCTCGACCATCAGGTCGGTGGATACCAGGACGTGGCCGTTGCGGATACGCAGCACGGCGGCATCGTCTCCGGGACCGACAAGCACGTGCTCGCCCTGCGCGAAGAGCCCGGTGAGGGCGCCGATCAGCCCGAACTCGCCGGCATCGGCCAGCGTCGCGTCGGGGGGAAACGGGGACTTCGGGGACGGTGTGGCGGGCATGTCCCCATCCCACCAGATGCCCGGTTCGGAAGAGGTCAGCGGTGCGGCGCGGGACGGCTATCGGCCGGTCCTGGCAGCACGGTAGGTTGACCGACGACAGTTGCACTACGAGACCGAGGAGTCCTGATGGTCGTCCAGGCCTACATCCTGATCCAGACCGACGTCGGCAAGGCCGCCGAGGTAGCAATAGCCATCTCCCAGGTCAAGGGAGTCACGCTCGCCGAGGACGTCACCGGGCCCTACGACGTCATCGTCCGGGCCGAGGCTCGCAACGTCGACGAGCTCGGCAAGCTCGTGGTGTCCAAGGTCCAGAACCTTGACGGCATCACGCGCACCCTGACCTGCCCGGTCGTGCACATCTGACCGCCGCATGACAGTGCCAGCCTTCGCACGCCCCGGATCCCTTCGGTTCCGGGGCGTCGTCGTTTCTGGGCTCCTCGGCCCGGTGCTCGTCGCCGTGCTCACCGGGTGCGCGTCAGACGAGGTCGCCATCGAGTCGCGTGACGTGTCCGCTGCCGACGCCGCGACCTGCCGCGAGCTCCTCGACGACGTGCCGGACACCCTCGCCGGTGAGCTGCGCCGCCCGGTCGACCCCGACGACGCACTCGGCGCGGCCTGGGGCGATCCGGCGCTCGTCCTCGGGTGCGGCACCGAGATGCCTGCGTCCTTCGACGACTTCTCCCAGTGCTCGCTGAACGACGACGTGCAGTGGTACATCCCCGACGTCGGACTCAAGGATCCCTCGGCCGACATCACCATCTGGTCGCTGGGCTACGAGCCGGTGATCTCGGTGCTCGTGCCCGCGACGTACCGGCCGGAGGCGGACGCCGTGATGGGCGACCTGCGTACGGCGATCAATGCTGACCTGGAGCTCGTGCACCCCTGCCTCTGACCCGGGTAGTCCGGGGCAAAATGCACCTCCGGAGCGCGTTCCAGGGCGATTTTGCCCCGGACTACCCAACGGTCGGAGCGACTCAGCGCAGGCCGGTCCCGCGCTGCAACGCCAGCTGGAGCAGCCGGTCGACCAGCGCCGGGTAGTCGAGACCCGACTCGGCCCACATCCGCGGGAACATCGACGTCGGTGTGAACCCCGGCATCGTGTTGAGCTCGTTGACGACCAGCGAGTGGTCGGGCATCACGAAGAAGTCGACCCGGGCCAGGCCCTCGCCCGACACCGCCTCGAACGCGCGTACGGCGAGCGCTCGCATCTGCTCCTCGACCTCGGGCGGGAGGTCGGCAGGTACGTCGAGCTGGGTGTGCTCCTCGGGCAGGTACTTTGCGGCGAAGTCGTAGAACTCGTGGTCGCCACCGATTCGGATCTCGGCCGGTCGGCTCGTGTCGACGCCACCGTCCAGGGCTCCGAGCACGCCGCACTCGATCTCGCGCGCACCCATCGCCGCCACCTCGACCAGCACCTTGGGGTCGTGCCGGAAGGCCTCGTCGAGCGCCGCGTCGATCTCGCCGGCGTGGTGCACCTTGCTGATGCCGATGCTCGATCCACCGCGGGCGGGCTTGGCGAAGGCCGGGAAGCCGAGACCCGCGATCCGCTCGCGACAGCCCGCAGCGTCGGCGCGCCACTCGCGCTCGGTCACGATGACGCCGGGCATCACCGGTAGCCCGGCGGCCTCCAGGATCACCTTCATGTAGGCCTTGTCCATGCTCACCGCGGATGCCAGCACCCCGGCGCCGACGTAACGGACGCCGGCCATCTCGAACATGCCCTGGATCGTGCCGTCCTCGCCCCAGGGCCCGTGCAGCACCGGAAAGACGACGTCGACCTCGCCCAGCGTGCGCGGCGGCGCCGACGGCTCGCTCACGACGATGTCGGTGTGGCCCTCCTCGCGCAGCAGCGCCACACTGGCGAGCTCACCGTTGACCTCGGGCAGCGCATCCGCCGACGTCAGCTGCAGGCGAGACGTGTCCGACGACTCGAGCACCCACCGCCCGTCAGGTGCGATGCCGACCGGTACGACGTCGTACACGTCGCGGTCGATGGCGTCCATGACGCTCCCGGCTGTGACGCACGAGATGGCATGTTCGGACGATCGGCCGCCGAAGACGACGGCTACACGGGTCTTGCGGCTGGGCTCAGTCATCGCCGACCAACCTAGCGGCCTAGGGTCGTGGCCATGCCCGCGGACTCACCCCTCAAGCCCAGCACCGTCGCCGTCACTGCCGGTCGCCCCGCGCACGAGCCGGACGCGCCGTTGAACGTGCCGATCACGATGGCGTCGACGTACGTCGCGGGCGGCGACGTCGAGTACGGCCGCTACGGAAACCCGACCTGGACCGCGCTCGAGGACGTGCTCGGTGAGCTCGAGGGCGGCCGATGCCTGACGTTCGCGTCCGGCCTGGCCGCGGTCGCCACAGTGCTCGACCTCGTCAGCACGGGCGCCAAGGTGGTAGCGCCGCGGCACGCCTACAACGGCACCGTCATGCAGCTCGCCGACCTGGAGTCGCGGGGCCGGCTGAAGGTCGAGCTGGTCGACATCACCGACACCGACGAGGTGGTGCGAGCCTGCGACGACGCGGCGCTCGTATGGCTGGAGTCGCCGACCAACCCGGCGCTCGAGATCGCCGACATCGCGACGATCACGGTCGCCGCGCACGAGGCGGGCGCCTACGTCGTCGTGGACAACACGTTCGCCACTCCCCTGCTGCAGACCCCGCTGGCCGACGGCGTCGACGTAGTCGTGCACTCCGCGACGAAGTACCTCGCCGGGCACAGCGACGTCCTCATGGGCGCGGTGATGACCCGTGACGACGAGCTGTACGCCGTCCTGAAGGGCCGCCGCGACCTGGTCGGGGCGATCCCCGGCGCGTTCGAGGCGTGGCTGACGCTGCGCGGCGTACGGACTCTTCACCTGCGTGTGGAGCGCGCCCAGGAGAACGCCCGCGAGCTCGTCCGGCGGCTCGAGGAGCACCCGGCGGTCGGTGAGGTGCGATACCCCGGCTTCGGCGGCATCGTCGCGATCGTGCTGGCGCAGGGCGCGATGGCCGCCGACCTGCTGACCCACAAGACGAAGCTCTGGGTGCACGCGACCTCGCTGGGCGGTGTCGAGTCGACGTTCGAGCGGCGGCGCCGGTGGAAGACCGAGCCCACCACGATCCCCGACGCGCTGGTGCGGATGTCGGTGGGCATCGAGGACGTCGACGACCTGTGGGCTGACCTCGTGCGTGCCCTCGACGGTCTCGTCTGACCCGCGGCGCTCATCGCCCTGCGCACCTCACCGGGTTCGACTCGCTCGCGCGACTTCGTTCGTCAGTCGCGTCGCTTGCTCTACTTGGCCGGCCGACGGCCCGACCTCGTTCCTCGGTCGGACCTGGCCGGCTCAGTCCGTCTCGGCTTTCGTGTCGCGCGCGATGAAGCTCTCCATCATCTCCGGCGCGGTCAGCAGGCCGGCGACGACGTCGTCGACGTGCTCGGCGATGGGCGCGTCGATACCGGTACGGGCGGCCAGTGCCCGCAGCGACGAGCACGACTTCGCCCCCTCGGCGACCTGGCGCGTGGAGTCGTAGATCTCCTGGGTGGTCATCCCCTCACCGAGCCTCACGCCGAAGGTGCGGTTGCGCGAGAGGGGCGACGAGCAGGTGGCGACCAGGTCGCCGAGACCGGCAAGCCCCATCAGCGTCAGCGGGTTGGCGTTCAGCGCAGTGGCGAGACGAGCCGTTTCGGCCAGCCCTCGCGTAATGACGGACGCAGTCGTGTTGTCGCCGAACCCGAGTCCCACGGCCATGCCGACGGCCAGGCCGACGACGTTCTTGTAGGCGCCGCCGAGCTCGCAGCCGAGCACGTCGACCGACGTGTAGGGCCGGAACGCAGCGGAGTGGCAGAGGGACTGCAGCTGGCGGGCGACCTCCTCGTCCTCGCACGCGACGACGGACGCGGCGGGCTCCCGGCGGGCGATCTCCTTCGACAGGTTGGGCCCGCTGACCACGGCGATGCGGTCGGGCCCGGCGCCGGTCTCCTCGGCGATCACCTGACTCATCCGGTCGAGGGTGCCGAGCTCGACGCCCTTCATCAGTGACACGATCGGCGCGTTCGACGGCAGCGCCGGCGCCCACTCCCTGAGGTTGGCGCGGAACGTCTGGGACGGCACGACCATGAAGACCGCCTCGGCTCCGGCCGCTGCCTCCTCGTGGTCGTGCGTGGCGCGGATCGACGGCGGCAGGTCGATGCCGGGCAGGTAGTCGGCGTTCTGGTGAGTCGCGTTGATGGTGTCGCAGACCTCCTCGCGGCGCCCCCAGATCGTCACGTCGTTGCCGGCGTCGGCCAGGACCATCGAGAAGGCCGTACCCCACGACCCCGCACCGAACACGGCCACCTTCGTCATCGTTGGTCCTTCCGACGTACTCGCTTGTTGGGGTTGCCGATCGCGGTCACGCCGGCAGCTCGGGGGTCGAATCGCTCGGCAGGCGCCTCCTCACCACGGAGCTCCTCGACGATGGCGACGATGGCCGCCATGATCCGGTCGGTCGCCTCCTGTACGACGGCCGGCGTCGCCTCGAGCCTGCGCAGGTCGCCCAGCGGCACCGGGTCGGCTGCCTTCATGGTGATGTGCTTGCGGGGAAAGAAGTGCGGCGCCATCGTGTACGGCGGCAGCAGGAGCTGGGCACCCCACTGACCTACCGGGATCACCGGCACACCGGTGGCCAACGCCAGCCGGGCCGCACCGGACTTCCCGCGCATCGGCCAGAGGTCCGGGTCTCGGGTGAGAGTGCCCTCGGGGTAGACGACGACGCACTCGCCGGCCTCCAGCGCGGCCACCCCGGCGTCGTACGCACCAACGGCGCTCGCCGTGAGCCGTTCGACAGGGATCTGGCCGGCGGATGCGAGAAGACCACCGAGGTAGCGGTTGCGGAAGAGCCCGGACTTGGCCAGGTAGCGCGGCAACCGGCCGTGGTCGTAGACGAAGTGCGCAGACAACAAGGGATCCGTGTGCGAGATGTGGTTGAGCACGACGATGCAGCCACCGGTCGCGGGGATCTTCTCGCCATCGATCCAGGTGCGGGACGTGGCGGTGAGCAACGTCGGCTTGAGGATCGACGCGGCGACTGTGAAGGCCCAACCGCGCTTCTTCTCCAGCTTGCGAACCCGCACCGACGACCTCGTTCTGTTTCGTGTTGTCTGAGTGCAGAGCAGGCTACTCGCTCGTATGCCGCTGGTACTGGCAAGATCGAGGCGATGTCCGAATCCCCGCGCTTCGTCGTCCTCGTGCCGGTCAAGACCCTGGCGCTGGCGAAGTCGCGCCTGTCGGGACTGCCCGACCAGCGCCGCCAGGAGCTGGCCGCGGCGTTCGCACAGGACACCATCGCCGCGGTGCTCGACACCCCGGCAGTCGACCGGGTGCTGGTGCTGACCGACGACTTCCGTTTCGCCGACAAGCTTGCCCAGGCCGGCTGCACGGTGATCCCCGACGGTGCGGGCGACGACCTCAACTCCAGCCTCGTGCAGGCCGCCGCCGATGCCCGGCGTCGCTGGCCCGGGTTGCGGCCGGTCGCCGTCACGGCCGACCTGCCGACCCTCACGTCCCACGACCTGTCCGACGCGCTCGCGGGCGTGCCCGACGGGCCGGCTTACGTCGCCGACCACGTGGGGTCCGGCACCACCCTCTACACCGCGTCGTACGACGAGTTCGCGCCGTTGTTCGGCAACGACTCCGCCGTCGAGCACGCTCTGTCTGGCGCGAGGGCCATCGAGGGCGACCTGCCCACGTTGCGCCTCGACGTCGACGACGTCGGCGACCTCGGCCGGGCCCTGGTGCTCGGTGTCGGCACCTTCACCGCGGCGGTCACCGGCCGCGCGTGACCACTCCTGAAATGGGCTGACCCCGCCCGCTCGGACCGGGCGGGGTCGGCGCATGGTGCCTCGGAGGTCAGGCCTTCTTGGCGGTCTTCTTCGCAGTCGCCTTCTTGGCCGGAGCCTTCTTGGCAGGAGCCTTCTTCGCTGCCGCCTTCTTCGCCGGCGCCGCCTTCTTCGTGGCCGGCGCCTTCTTGGCGGTGACCGTCTTCTTGGCAGGAGCCTTCTTCGCCGGCACCGACTTCTTCGCGGCCGGCGCCTTCTTGACCGGAGCCTTCTTCGCCGGCGCCTTCTTCGCCGGAGCGGCCTTCGTGGCCGTGGCCTTCTTGACCGGAGCCGCCTTCTTCGTGGTCACCTTCTTGGCGGCCGCGCCGGCAGCAGCGGCAGCCTTCTTGGCCGGAGCGCCAGCCTTGACCGGTGCGGTCAAGGTGAGCTTCGGCAGCTTCTTGGCACCCGAGACGACGTTCTTCAGGTCCTGACCGGCCTTGAACGCGGGGACAGCAGTCTTCTTGGACTTCATCCGCTCGCCGGTCTGCGGATTACGGACCCAACGCGCCGCACGGACGCGCTTCTCGAATGAACCGAAGCCGGTGATGGCGACCTTCTCGCCCTTCGCAACCTCGCGAGTGACGGTGTCCAGGACCGACTCGAGCGCATGGGCCGCGGCCTTGCGGTTCCCCTCGTAGCGCGCAGCAAGCGCGTCGATGAGCTGTGACTTGTTCACTAGCTTCCCTTCCAATGAACTATGCGGCCGGGCTGGTGCCCGACGCCTGCCTGCACGCTAGGTAGTCGTGGGCTCCGTCACAATCACCGTCGGCACTTTTTCTAAGGTTTTTTCTGCGCGTCGAAATGGCCGATCCCGCTCAACTGGTGGCTTTTCGCCCGGCATACGGCCTCCGAAATGACGGAAACCCTTGCGTGGCAAGGGTTTCCGGCGTTTGCAGAGGGCGTTCAGCGGTCAGAGAGTCGCTGGCTTCCAGCTCGGGCGGTTTGTCTCGTACGACGCGATGTCGCCGTCGTGTCCGAGGGTGATGCCGATGTCGTCGAGACCCTCGAGCAGCCGCCAACGCGTGTAGTCGTCGATGTCGAAGGAGTCCTCGACGGCATCGGGCCCCTCACCGGCACGCACGGTACGGGCTTCCAGGTCGACGCTGACGGTGGTGCCGGGCCGCTCCTCGAGGAGGTCCCAGAGTCGCTGCACGACCTTCTCGTCGACCTGTGCGGCGAGCAGACCGGACTTGCCGGAGTTGCCGCGGAAGATGTCGCCGAAACGCGGTGAGATGACCACCCGGAAACCGTAGTTCTGCAACGCCCACACGGCGTGCTCGCGTGACGAGCCCGTGCCGAAGTCGGGACCGGCGACGAGCACCGAGCCCGCGGCGTACTCCGGCCGGTTGAGCACGAACGACTCGTCGTTGCGCCAGGCGGCGAAGAGCCCGTCCTCGAACCCGTCGCGCGTGACGCGCTTGAGGTAGACAGCCGGGATGATCTGGTCGGTGTCGACGTTGGTGCGGCGCAGGGGCACCCCGACGCCGGTGTGCTGGGAGAACGCTTCCATGTCAGGCCTCCTGGGAGATCGGAGTGAGGTCGGCGGGCGATGACAACGTGCCGCGTACGGCGGTGGCCGCGGCCACCGGCACCGAGACCAGGTGGGTGCGACCGCCCTTGCCCTGGCGTCCCTCGAAGTTGCGATTGGACGTCGACGCGCTGCGTTCCTGCGGCGCGAGCTGGTCGGGGTTCATGCCCAGACACATCGAGCACCCGGCGCCACGCCACTCGGCGCCGGCGTCGAGGAAGATCCGGTCGAGACCCTCTTCTTGTGCCTGCAGGCGCACCCGCACGGATCCGGGTACGACGAGCAGCCTCGTGCCGTCGGCGACCTTGTGGCCGCGCAGGATCTCGGCTGCGAGACGCAGGTCCTCGATGCGGCCGTTGGTGCACGAGCCGACGAACACCGTGTCGACGCGCACCTCGCGCATCGGGGTGCCGGCCTCCAGGCCCATGTATTCCAGGGCCTTTTGGGTGGCGATCTTGTCGTCGGGCTCGTCGAAGTCGTCGGGGCTGGGCACCGAGCCACCGAGCGGCACGCCCTGGCCCGGGTTGGTGCCCCATGTGACGAACGGCGTCATCGTCGACGCGTCCAGCACGATCTCTTCGTCGTACGTCGCGTCGTCATCGGTGAGGAGCGTCTTCCAGTGCGCCACCGCCGCGTCCCAGTCGGCGCCCTTCGGCGCCTCGGGGCGACCCTCGAGATAGTCGTACGTCGTCTGGTCGGGCGCGATGAGCCCGGCCTTGGCGCCCCACTCGATCGACATGTTGCAGACCGTCATCCGGCCCTCCATCGAGAGTTCCTCGATGGCCGGTCCTCGGTACTCCACGATGTAGCCCTGGCCGCCGCCGGTGCCCGTGTGCGCGATCAGGGTCAGCACCATGTCCTTGGCGGTGACGCCGGCAGGCAGGCTGCCGTGGACCGTGACGGCCATCGTCTTCGGCTTCGCCTGGCTGAGCGTCTGGGTGGCGAGCACGTGCTCGACCTCGGAGGTGCCGATGCCGAAGGCGATTGCGCCGAACGCACCATGCGTGCTCGTATGGCTGTCGCCGCAGACGATGGTCATGCCCGGCTGGGTGAGGCCGAGTTGCGGGCCGATGATGTGCACGATGCCCTGCTCGATGTCACCGAGCTGGTGCAGCCGCACGCCGAAGTCGGCGGCGTTCTTGCGCAGCGTGTCGACCTGGGTCTTGCTCACCGGGTCGGCGATCGGCTTGTCCCAGTCGACGGTCGGGACGTTGTGGTCCTCGGTCGCCAGGGTGAGGTCCGGACGGCGTACCGCGCGGCCCGCGACCCGCAGTCCGTCGAACGCCTGCGGACTCGTCACCTCGTGGATGAGGTGGAGGTCGATATAGAGAAGGTCGGGCTCCCCGTCGGCACTACGGACCACATGCTCGTCCCACACCTTCTCGGCCAAGGTCTTGCCCATCACGTTCTCCTCACTTCTGGGTAGGTCACACACGCTACCCCTTGCATCCCATCTTGTGAGACGGCAGTATTGCCATATGGACACCACTTCCGGAGTCGGCGTGCTCGACAAGGCCGCTCTCGTGCTCGCTGCGCTCGAGGCCGGACCCGCCACCCTGGCCGGCCTCGTCGCCGGCACCGGCCTGGCCCGGCCGACCGCCCACCGCCTCGCCGTCGCCCTCGAGCACCATCGGCTCGTCGCCCGCGACATGCAGGGCCGCTTCGTGCTCGGACCCCGCCTCGGCGAGCTCTCCGCCGCCGCCGGCGAGGACCGTCTCCTCGCGGCCGCGGGACCGGTGCTGGCGCGGCTGCGCGACATCACCGGCGAGTCCGCCCAGCTGTGGCGGCGCCAGGGCGAGCACCGCGTGTGCGTCGCCGCCGCCGAGCGCCCGTCCGGCCTGCGCGACACGATCCCCGTCGGCTCGCAGCTGACGATGCGCGCCGGCTCGGCCGCCCAGGTGCTCCTCGCCTGGGAGGATCCCGAGCGCATGCACCGCGGACTCCAGAACGCTGCCTTCTCCGCGACCGCGCTCTCCGGCATCCGGCGCCGCGGCTGGGCACAGAGCGTGGGTGAGCGCGAGCAAGGCGTCGCGTCCGTGTCGGCGCCGGTCCGCTCCCCCGGCGGCAAGATCATCGCAGCGGTCTCGGTGTCCGGCCCGCTCGAGCGCCTCTCGCGCCAGCCCGGCCGCATGCACGCGCCCGCCGTACTCGCTGCAGCCGAGCGGCTCTCCGAGTCGCTGCGTCGCGCCGCCGCCGACTAGCGAACCCGGAGACGCTGACTTCTCTGCACTCTCGCGCTCAGCCGCCAGCGCAGCTTCACCGCAACCCACTCACGCAGGTAGCGGGTCTGCACCATGCGCCTCGCGCACACCGGCGACAAGGGCCGACCGGGTGAGTACGACGGCCGATGCGTCCCCGGGCAGTGCCCAACGATGGTGGAGACATGACCACTGTCGTCAAGATCCTGATCCGAGTTGCCGCCTTCGCGCTCGCCCTCACCGGCTACATGGAGCTGATCGTCAGCAGGTGGGGCGAGGAGGGTGACGCCAACATCGGCGCCGGCCTCCTCGCCTTTCTACTGCTCGCAGTCGCCGGCTTCTGCTGGGCCCTGTACGACGGCCGCCGCGACGGCATCGGGGCGACGGTGATCTGCTGGGGTGTCGTGTCCGCCGTCTTCTCTCTCGGCTGGCTGGTCGTCATGGCCCTCTCCGAAGCCGACGAGTCGATGAACGTGAAGGAGATGATCGCCACCGACGCGGCGCTCATCCCCTTCACGTTCACGCTCGTGTTCATCCCCGCTGTCATCGGCGCCGCGATCGGCAACGCCACCCGCTCGACGCAGAGCTCCTGACGCTCGACTCTCAGAACAGCGCTTCCTGCTCCAGCGAGAGCAGGGTCTGCTTGCGCTCCAGCCCGCCGGCGTACCCGGTGAGGGTGCCGTCGGCGCCGATGATCCGATGGCACGGGATGACGATCGGGATCGGGTTGCGGCCGTTGGCCAGCCCGACCGCTCGTGACGCGGCGTTGGTCATGCCGAGCCGCTTCGCGACCTGGCCGTACGACGCGGTCTCGCCGAACCCGACACCGAGCAGCACGTCCCACACCCGCTTCTGGAAGTCGGTGCCCTGGGGCGCGAGCGGCAGGTCGAACTCCTTGAGGTCGCGGTCGAAGTACGCCGTCAGTTGACGGGTCGACTCCGCCAGCACCGGGTGCTGGTCGTCGCGGTCGCCGAGCGGCCGGCCCTCGCCGGGCCGAAACGGCGTGAACTCGATCGCGGTGATCGAGCCGGCGTTCTCGACGATGCGCAGCTCGCCGATCGGTGAGTCGATGACGGTCCACATGTCAGTTCTCCTCTGGTTCGGTGGCAGCCAGTGACTGCCACAGCTGCATTTGGGCGTACGAGCGCCAGGGGCGCCAGGTCTCGGCGAGGGCAGCCGCGTCGCGTGGGTCGCGACCGAGCCCGGTGAGGGCGTCACGGATGCCGATGTCGGTCGGCAGGAACACGTCGGGGTGGCCGAGTGCGCGCAGGGCGATGTAGTCGGCCGTCCAGGGCCCGATGCCGGGCAGGGCGAGCAGCTGGGTGCGCACCTCGTCGCGGTCGGCCCCACGGTCCAGCGCGATCGTCTCGTCGGCCAGCGCCGCGCACAGTGCGATGAGCGCACGGCCGCGGGCGCGTGGCATCGGCAGGTCCTCGGGGTCGACGCCCGCCAGGGTGGCGACATCGGGGAAGAGGTGCGTGAGCTCGCCGTCGGGCGCGACTGTCGCGCCGTACTGCTGGGTGAGCCTGGCCGCGACCGTGCGAGCGCCGGCCACACTCACCTGCTGGCCGAGCACTGCGCGTACGGCGATCTCGTGGCCGTCGACGTGGCCGGGCACGCGCAGGCCGGGCACGGCACGCACGAGCGGACCGAGCAGGGCGTCTCCGGCGAACGTGTCGGCGACGGCGACCGGGTCACAGTCGGCATCGAGCAGGCGTCGTACCCGCTCGACGGCGGCGCCGGTGTCGCGGAGGTCTTCGAGCGTGAACGTCGCGGGCACGAACGCCGTGCCCTCCCCCGTCAGGTCGTCGAGCTCGAGGCGGACCGTGCCGACGCCGTGCGGGAGCCGGAGCGTGCGTGAGTACGACGCGGCGTCGGCCGCCTCGATTCCTGGCACCGCGCGGGTGGCGAAGAAGGCCAGGAGCGCGCGGCCGGCGAACGGCGTACGCACGGCCAGCCGCATCTCGACGGTGCCGTGCGTCGAGCGGGTGTTGCCACGTCGGCCGCGGAGGTCGGTGGGGCTGGCGGCGTACACCTCGCGGATCGTGTCGTTGAACTGCCGGATGCTCGAGAAGCCGGCCGCGAACGCGACATCGGCATACGGCATGGCGGTGGTCTCGATGAGGATGCGCGCGGTCTGGGCGCGACGGGCGCGCGCGAGGGCGAGTGGTCCGGCGCCGAGCTCCTGCGTCAACAGCCGGGTGAGGTGGCGCGAGGTGTAGCCCAGCCGCCGGGCCAGGCCGTCGACACCGTCGCGGTCGACCACGCCGTCGGCGATCAGTCGCATCGCGCGACCGGCGACGTCGGCGGCGACGTCCCAGTCGGGGCTGCCCGGGGTGGCGTCGGGGATGCAGCGCTTGCAGGCGCGGTAGCCGGCGGCTTGCGCGGAAGCCGCGGTCGGGTGGAACGAGACGTTCGCGTAGCCGGGCGTGCGCGCCGGGCACGACGGCCGGCAGTAGATGCCGGTCGTCTTCACGGCGGTGTAGAAGACGCCGTCGAAGCGCCGGTCGCGGCTCTTCACGGCCCGGTAGCAGGACTCCTTGTCCATGCGCACGGGGTGCGGGGCGGTGGTGTTCATGTGTTCATCCTGCCGTCAGTCTGGCATCAGTTCTGGCGGGAATCGGACACCACGAAAAACCAATCCAATCCGGATGGACAACCACAGCGAACTACCTCGTGTCAAGGGGAAAGCCCCCAGAATCTGAAAGAAACCTGAAGGAAGTCCCCATGCGCTCCACGATCTCTCCCACCAAGCGCGGCTTCGCCGCCTTCGCCACCGTCGCCCTGCTTGCCGTCCCGCTCGCCGCCTGCGGCTCCGAGGACGACGCCAGCCCCGCGGCCAGCAATGACAAGACGTCTGCCTCGGCTCCCAAGCCGGTCGCCTCGATCGACGCCCTGAGTGGCAAGGACACCGCCATCGCGCTGGACAAGGGCTTCACCGACGCCCTCGCCTCGCTCAAGCTGACCCCGGGCGTCGTGGGCAGGGCGAAGCTCGTCGACGGCTCGCTCGTCTTCCCGATCACCGGTGGCAACGTCACCGTGTTCAAGCCCGGCCAGGTCTCGCCGTACGTCATCGGCCAGGTCCAGCACGAGGGCTCGGGTCTGTCGCTCACCGCGGGTGACACCAAGGTCGAGCTGACCAACCTCAACGTCGACCCGGGCGTCTCCCGTGTCTACGGCGACGTGAGCGTGAACGGCAAGGTCGCCGTCTCCAACGCGTTCCTGTTCCAGCTCGACGGCCGCACCCTCCAGCCCCTCGCCACCGAGGGCAGCACCGCCATCCTCGAGGGCACGAAGGTCATGATCTCCGACGACGCCGCCGGTCTCCTGAACGACACGTTCAAGACCGACGCTGTCAAGGGCGGCCTGCTCGTCGGCATCGCCAAGATCACCGTCAACACCAAGTAATCCCCGCGACTGCGGTGTGGTGGGTCCGCGAGAGCGCCCATCACACTGCGGACACGACGAAGGCCCGGTCTGATGACCGGGCCTTCGTGATGTCCGTAGCCTGACGCCCATGATCGACCGCGACATCGTCCAGATCACGCCCGACGACTGGGCCCTCTTCCGTGACATCCGGCTCCGAGCGCTGGCTGACGCTCCCGGAGCGTTCGGATCCCGCTTCGATGACTGGGTCGACGAACCCGAGTCCAGCTGGCGCGGCCGCCTGGAGAATGTCGAGCTCAACCTCGTCGCGCGACACGGCGACGAGGCCGTCGGCATGGCCAGCGGGTCACTCGACGGCGACGACGCCGCGCTGATCTCGATGTGGGTCGACCCAGTGGCTCGTGGCACCGGGACGGCACAGGCGCTCATCGAAGCAGTCGTCGGCTGGGCTCGCGGCCTGGAGCGGACGACGTACCTGATGGTGCGCAGTGACAACCCACGGGCTATCGCGACGTACGAACGGGCGGGCTTTGTCGACCTCGGCGTACCCGACGATCACGACGGGCCACCCGAGAACCGAATGGTCCATCGGAGCGACGCGAGATGACGAAAGGCCCGGTCTGGTGACCGGGCCTTCGTGGTGAGTACCCCCGACCGGATTCGAACCGGCGCTACCGCCTTGAGAGGGCGGCGTGCTAGGCCGCTACACAACGGGGGCTAGCTTGCTGCAAGCAGCGGACGAAACTCTAGCGATGGCTTGAGTTTCGCACCAAATCCCGCCGCGGCGGGCGGGACTTTGCTGGGATACAAGGACTCGAACCTTGACTAACTGGACCAGAACCAGTCGTGCTGCCAATTACACCATATCCCAATGGAGAGGCCTGTTCTGAGCGTGAATCATGCTTGCTCAGGGGCCCTCCGGACGCAGGGGTGAACGATACACGCGGCCCCCGGACGCCTCCAAAACGCCCCCGTTCGTGGTGTGGCGCAGCCCCATCCGCCGGGCCACGGCGAGCGCTAGGGCGAGGTAGACGATGGACTGGGTGAGGGTGCCTGGCAGGCTCCACCAGCTGCCGCCGGTGGGGTTGAGGGCACTGCCCATGTCGCTGAACGCGAGCGCCAGGCCGAACGCCAGGAAGTTGTTCAGGACGTGCATGGCGATGGCTGCTTCCAGACCCCCGGTGAGTACGACGAGGGTGCCGGCCACCAGGCCGAACGCGAAGCGGTCGACGAAGACCGGCAGGCTCTGGCCGAGGCCGTGCGCGAGGCCGAACAGCAACGCCGGAGCGACGACGGCGAGCACCCGGGATCCGCCGAGGCCGCCGAACGCCTGGGTGAGGTAGCCGCGGAAGGCGTACTCCTCCCCTGCGGCCTGCAGCGGCGTCAGCAGGAGTACGACGAGCAGGAAGTCGCGCGTCGTCGACGTGAAGTCGTTGACGGTGCCGGTCACCTCCGTGCCGCCCTCCTGGGGCAGCACCGCGGTGACGACCAGCGTCGCGATCAGGGCCAGCACCGAGAGGCCGAGGCAGACGAGGAAGAACCGCCAGCGGATGCGCGGGAGCACCGACGACAACCAGCGCGGCTTGAGCCCGTGCAGCACGCGGCTGAGGAACCACGCGACCGGGATCGCCGAGGCCAGCACGACGTTGAGGAACGCCAGTGAGACCGGCGTCGGGTTGTCGGTGTCGAGCAACCCCTCCATCGACGACACGACGGGCTCGCCTGCCGCGGCGTACCCGAGAGCGAAGATCGCCTGCCAGACGACCGGGGCGAGGAGGAGCGTCCCGGCGACCATCAGCACGATGCCCAGCAGCGGGCGCCACACGCCGGCCCGGCCCGCCCGGTGCAGCTCGTGGTAGGCGAGGTCGCCCGTGGGACTCATTCGAACAGTGCGTCGTGGAGCCGCGCGATCGATCGCTCGCGGCCGAGCAGCTCCATCGACTCGAACAGCGGCGGCGACACCTTGCTGCCGGTGATGGCGATGCGCACCGGTCCGAACGCGAGGCGCGGCTTGAGGCCACGCTCCTCGACCAGCTTGGTGCGCAGCGCCTCCTCGATGGCGGTGGTGCTCCACTGCGGCAGCGCGGCGAGCACGTCGTACGACGCCTGGACGACCTCGCGGCCGGCCTCGTCGAGCTCGTCGGTGCGCGTGAAGGAGGCCTCGTCAACGAAGAGGAAGCCGAGCATGTCGACGGCCTCGGTGAGCTTGTTGATGCGCTCACCCACCAGCGGCATGGCCAGCTCGAGCAGCTGTGCGTCGGCGTCGGACACCGGGTCGGAGACCACGCCGGCCTGCTTGAGGAACGGCAGCGCGCGGTGCGTGATCTCGTCGGTCGAGAGCATCCGCATGTGCGAGGAGTTGATCGCGTCGGCCTTCTTGATGTCGAAGCGCGCGGGGTTGGGGTTCACGTCCTTGATGTCGAACGCCGCCACCATCTCGTCGAGGGTGAAGACGTCGCGGTCGGCGGCGATCGCCCAGCCGAGGAGCGCCATGTAGTTGAGCAACCCCTCCGGCAGGAAACCCTGGTCGCGGTAGGCCAGCGCGTGGGCCTCGGGGTCGCGC
Organism: Nocardioides sp. InS609-2; assembly: GCF_023208195.1. NCBI lineage: Bacteria > Bacillati > Actinomycetota > Actinomycetes > Propionibacteriales > Nocardioidaceae > Nocardioides > Nocardioides sp. InS609-2. The sequence goes on from NZ_CP060034.1 coordinate 1,042,028, forward strand.
TTCGACAGCTTCTTGTTGCCCTGGCCCATGACGTAGGGCAGGTGCCCGAAGAGCGGGGCTCCCGTGCCGATGCCGACGTCGGCCAGCGCAGCGTACAGGGCAACCTGGCGCGGGGTGCTGGAGAGCAGGTCCTCACCACGCAGCACGTGGGTGATGTCCATGAGCGCGTCGTCGACGGGGTTGGTGAGGGTGTAGAGCGGGTCGCCGTTGGCGCGGGCCAGTGCGTAGTCGGACACGTGGTCGCTGTGGAAGCTCACCCGGCCGCGCACGAGGTCGTCGAACGCGATCTCGCCGTCGGGCATCCGGAACCGCACGACGGGAGCGCGACCCTCTTCGACGAACGCCTCGACCTGCGTGTCGGTCAGCTCGCGGCAGAACCGGTCGTAGCCCATGTCCTTGGAGCCGCTCGCCTGGCGGCGGGCCGCGACCTCGTCGGTGGTGCAGTAGCACCGATAGCTGTGTCCGCCCTCGGCGAGACGGGCAAGCGCGTCGCGGTAGATCTCACCGCGCTCCGACTGGCGGTACGGCGCGTGCGGGCCGCCGACGTCGGGGCCCTCGTCCCAGTCGAGCCCCAGCCAGTGGAAGAGGTCGAAGAGACCGTCGTAGGACTCCTGGGTGTTGCGCGCGGTGTCGGTGTCCTCGATGCGGAGAACCAGCGTGCCACCGTGGTGTCGAGCGAACGCCCAGTTGAAAAGGAACGTGCGGACGAGGCCGACGTGCGGGCTGCCGGTCGGAGACGGAGGAAAGCGAACACGGACCTTGCTCAACGGGATGCCACCTTGTTCGTGAGGGTGCCGATGCCGGCGATCGAGATCTCGACCTCGTCGCCGACCAGCATGGGACCGACACCCTCGGGGGTGCCGGTGAGGATGACGTCGCCGGGCAGCAATGTCATGACGCTGGAGACGTAGGCGACCAGCGTCGGGATGTCGAAGATCAGGTCCTTGGTGGACCCGTCCTGCTTGAGGTCGCCGTTGAGGTGGGTCTGGATGCGCACCCCGTCGGCGAACACCTGCGGGTCGATGTCGGTCTCGATCCATGGGCCGAGCGGGCAGAACGAGTCGAAGCCCTTGGCCCGGGTGAACTGCACGTCTGACTTCTGGAGGTCGCGCGCGGTGACGTCGTTGGCGATCGTGTAGCCGTGGATGACGTCGGTTGCCTGCTCCGGGGGTACGTCGCGGCAGATGCGGCCGATGACGACGGCGAGCTCGCCCTCGAAGTGCAGGTTCTGGGTCTGCGGCGGGTAGAAGATCGGGTCCCCGGGGCCGACCACCGACGTGTTGGGCTTGAGGAACATCAGCGGCTCGGTCGGCAGGTCGTTGCCGAGCTCGGCGGCGTGGGCGGCGTAGTTGCGGCCGATGCCGACCACCTTGCTGCGTGGCAGCACGGGAGCGAGCAGCCGGACGTCGGCGAGCTTGTGCTCCTGCTGGAGCAGCTTGACGCCGACGTACAGCGGGTCGCCGGCAAGGGCCACGATCGTGGAGTCCTCGGCGGGCTGGCCGTAGTCGTCGACGTCTCCTGTCACGACTCCGTAGGCGGGCTCTTCTCCTGTGGTGAATCGGGCGATGCGCACGCAGGCGAGCCTATCCGGCGGCCACCGCCCGCAACGCGGTGAGGCTGCGCTCCACGTCGGTCTCGCTGGTGGACCAGTTGCTCACCGACACACGGAGTACGGCGCGGTCGCGCCACCGCGAACCGGTCATCTAGGCGGTTCCGTCGTCGAGCATGCCGTGTACGACGGCGCGGGTGCGCTGGTCGTCACCGAACGTCGCGCAGACCGTGGCTTGCCGGCGCCGCTCGATCATCGAGCGAGGCCAGCCAGGTCAGGGCATGGGTGTGGGCCCGGTCGAGGGCCGCCGCATGATCAGCCATCCCTCAGTGTGGCCGGATCGGGCCGTTCCGACCAGAGCTCGTAGGCTCGGACACGTGGATGCCGAGGTGTTGGACGAGGTGACGTGGCGAGCGCGCGCTGAGGCGCACGCGGCTCGTGTCGACGCGTTCGTGGCGCCGCACCTGGCCCGGCGTGGGTCTGCGGTGAAGCACCCCGTGCACGACTTCCTCTTCACGTACTACTCCCAGCGGCCGGCGCAGCTGCGGCGCTGGCACCCCGGCTTCGGGGTCGCGCTAGAGAGTGGGGAGGAGTACGCGGGGTTGAAGGGGTACCAGTCATCCCCCGTCGCCGTCTCGCCCGAGTACGTCGAGTCGCAGCGCGCGCTCCTCGAGTCGCTGCACACCCTGCTGACCGCGACGGCCGGCCAGCCAGCCAACTTCGGCTGCTTCGGGCTGCACGAGTGGGCGATGGTCTACCGGCTCGAGGAGGACGAGACGCGGCACGCCGACTGGCCGCTGCGGCTGGGCCCGGCGGGCACCGACGCGGTCGTGGAGTCGCACCGCATCGGCTGCTCGCACTTCGACGCCTACCGATTCTTCACTCCCCCGGCGCGGTCGCTCAACGTGCTGTCCCCCGGCCGCGAGGACCGGGCGGCGTACGAGCAGCCGGCCTGCCTGCACGGCAACATGGACCTCTACAAGCACGCCTTCCGGCTCACCCCGATGGTCAGCAGTGACCTGGTCGCCGACTGCTTCGAGCTGGCCCGCGACATCCGCGAGCTCGACATGCGCGCCGCGCCGTACGACCTCGTCGACCTCGGCTTCGAGCCGGTGCGCATCGAGACCCCCGAGGGAAAGCAGGAGTACGCCGCGGCGCAGCGCGGCTTCGCCGAGCGGGCGGGTCCGCTTCGGGCCCGGCTGATCACCGAGTGCGAGGGCCTCCTCTCGTAGGGTGATCACATGATGCGCATGCTCGGGCTGATGACCGCGTTGCTGCTCACGGCGGCGCCGGCCGCGGCGGCCGACGACGACCCGAGGTGGGTGTTCTACTCGCGCGACACGACGGCGTACACCTCTCCCTGGTACGACGGTGCGCACCGCACGATGATCGGCTACGGCTGCACCCGCGCGCCCTACTACCCGGCCGACAGCCGCTGCGGTGGCGGGCGCGGCTTCCACCACGGCATCGACGTGGCGATGCCGTGCGGGACGCCGATCACGGCCGGGCGGTTCGGACGGGTGGTGAGCAGCGCGGCGTACGGACCGGCGTACGGCGAGAACCCGCTCGTGATCCGCAACAAGCGGCTCGGCGTCGACATCCTGATCGCGCACGCGCGCACGGTGTACGTCAGCGTGGGTGACCGCGTCACGCGCGGGGTGTCGCTGGCGCTCGCGTCGGACTCGGCAGCGCCCGACGGGTGCCACCTGCACTTCGAGGTGCGTTCGGTCGCTGGTGGGCTGGACGACGCCCAGCGACCCGTGAAGCTGCTCGACCGGGTGCCGGCATGACCTCGCCACTGAGCGCGGAGGAGCAGCGCATCGTCGCCAACTTCATCGGCGACGACGGCCGGCTGCACACGATCCCGTCGAAGCGGTCGAAGCTGCTGGTGGTGCTCGACCACGTCGCGCAGCAGTTCGAGCCCGGCCAGACCTATGCCGAAGCCGAGGTCAACGAGATCCTCCAGCGCTTCCACCCCGACTTCGCGGCGCTGCGCCGCTACCTCGTCGAGGCGCTGTTCCTCGAGCGCGAGGACGGCGTCTACTGGCGCATCGGCGGCACGGTCGATGTCTGACACGCATTCCCTGACTCGAGAGGGCGAGTCGATCAGCGGCGAGGACTGGTACGGCGACGACCTGCGCGCCGCGCGCTTCGTCGACTGCACCTTCTCCGACGTCGACTTCTCGGAGACGACGACATCGGGGGCGGTGTTCGAGAGCTGCACGTTCCACGGCGGGCGTTTCAACGCGTCGACGCACGTGGCGAGTGCGTTCGTCGCGTGTGACTTCCGGCGTACCAACTTCTTCGACGCGACGTTCGACGGGTGCAAGCTCGTCGGGTCGGTGTTCGCCAACTGCACCCTGCGACCGCTGCGCGTCTTCGGCGGAAGGTGGTCCGGCGTGACGATGCGTGGCGCCAACCTCAGCGGCCTCGACCTGACGGGCGTCGACCTCAGCGAGGCCGACCTGTCGCTGGCGAACCTCACCGGCACGGTGCTGCGCGACGCGAACCTGGCCGGCGTGGACGTGCGGGAGACCAACCTGACCCGCACCGACCTGCGGGGCGCCGCACTCGACCGGGTCGACCTCACCGCAGCGGTGCTCAAGGACACGAGACTCGACCTGGCGGGCGGCGTACTGCTTGCTGAGCTGTCGGGAGCCGTGGTCGAGGTGGGTCGTTGAGTTGGCGCTCGCACATCGGCAACTCAACGCGTCGTACGGCCCAACTCGACTACGTGAGTGCGCAACCCGTCGAGGATGAGCCCGAGGCCGAGCTGGAAGTCGGCGGAGTCACGTGGCCGACGGTCGATCGCGCCGGCGCTGTTGGCCTGGAGCGTCGTCTGCTCGTCGTGCGCGTGGCCGAAGACGTAGTGCAGGAGGGTCCGCGTGGCGACGGCAGCGAGGTCGTCGTCGAGGCCGGTGTCGAGCAGGATCTCGTCGAGCTCTTCGGCCGGACCTGCCGCGCCCAGCCCGAAGGCGTGCACGGTGGCGACGACATCGGCGCCGTCGCGGAAGGCCAGCATCGAGTCGCGCAGTTCGTCGCAGACCTCGATGACGCGGCCGTCCCAGTCGGTGGCGCGGCGGGTACGGCGGCCGCGGGCGAGGATCTCGTCGGCGACGGCGGCCAGCAGGGTCTGCTTGTTGGCGACGTGGTGGTAGAGCGCACTCGGGGCGACACCGAGGTCGCCCGCGAGCCGGCGCATGGAGAGGTCGGCCAGGCCGTAGCGGTCGAGGACGTCGAGCGCCCGCTCGACCACGTCGCTTCGGTGGTAGCGCATGAGCCCCCCTCATCGGGACGGATTGACGATCCGGGACGCCGACCCTAACCTGAACACCGTTCACCTGACCACCGTTCAGTGCCGCGACGTGCCCGCACCGGGACCAGACTGATTCCTCAGGAGCCACCCGTGACTGCCCAACACCTCGACGCGTTCGACCAGCTCGCCACCAGCATCCTCGACGGCAAGCCGGCCACCGCGGACGATGCCCTCGCGGTGCTCCGCGCGCACGACGACGAGCTGCTCAGCGTGGTCGCCGCTGCCGGACGGCTGCGGCGCGAGCACTTCGGCAACACGGTCAAGGTCAACTACCTGGTCAACCTCAAGTCCGGCCTGTGCCCCGAGAACTGCAACTACTGCTCGCAGGCGCTCGGGTCGACCGCGGAGATCCTGAAGTACACCTGGCTCAAGACCGACGAGGCACTTGAGCAGGCCACGGCCGGGCTCCGCGGCGGCGCCTCGCGCGTGTGCATGGTCTCGAGCGGCCGGGGCCCCACCAACAAGGACGTCGAGCGGGTCGCCGACATGGTCGGCGCCATCAAGTCCGAGCACCCGAACGCCGAGGTCTGCGCGTGCCTGGGCCTGCTCAAGGAGGGCCAGGCCGAGCGGCTCCGCGAGGCGGGTGTCGACGCCTACAACCACAACATCAACACCGCCGAGTCGCACCACGACCAGATCGTGCAGACCCATACGTACGCCGACCGCGTGGACACCGTCGAGAAGGCCAAGGGCGCCGGGCTGTCCCCGTGCAGCGGCCTGATCGCCGGGCTCGGCGAGACCGACGAGCAGCTCGTCGAGGCGCTCTTCGCCCTGCGCGAACTCGAGTCCGACTCGATCCCGGTCAACTTCCTGATGCCGTTCGACGGCACGCCGTACGAGAACACGTGGGAGCTCTCGCCGGCGCGCTGCGTCAAGATCCTGGCGATGGCTCGCTTCGTGTGCCCCGAGCGCGAGATCCGCATCGCCGCCGGCCGCGAGATGCACCTGCGCTCGCTGCAGGGTCTCGCGCTCAACGTCGCCAACTCGCTGTTCCTCGGTGACTACCTCACGTCCGAGGGCCAGGCCGCGGAGGCCGACCTCGAGCTGATCCGCGACAACGGCTTCGTCGTACTGGGTTCGGACGAGCACCTGGCCGCCACGGACGCCGAGTCGCACAACCCGGCCACTCGCCGTCGGGGCGCAGGCACCGCCGTACTCCCCAATGCCTGACCGTGGCTGAGGCGAGCACTGCCGAACTACTCGCGTGGGACCGCGAGCACCTGTGGCATCCCTACACGTCGATGACCGACCCGACACCGGTCCGGCTCGTCACCGGCGCGGACGGCGTGCACCTGACCATGGCCGACGGCTCGCGCGTCGTCGATGCGATGGCGTCATGGTGGTCGGCGATCCACGGCTACAACCACCCGCTGCTCAACCGTGCCGCGACCGAGCAACTCGAGTCGATGGCGCACGTGATGTTCGGCGGGCTCACCCACGAGCCGGCGATCCGGCTCGCGCAGCGGCTCGTGGACCTGGCACCGGACGGCCTGGAGCACGTCTTCCTCGCCGACAGCGGGTCGGTGAGCGTCGAGGTCGCGCTCAAGATGGTCCTCCAGTTCCAGCGAGGCAGCGGTCGACCACAGCGCACGCGGATGCTCACCGTCCTGGGCGGCTACCACGGCGACACCTGCGGCTGCATGGGCGTATGCGACCCCGACGGCGGCATGCACTCGATGTTCCGCGGCTTCGTGCCCGAGCACGTCTTCGCGCCGCGGCCACCGGCTGTCGGCGCCGACATCGGCGAGTGGTCCGCGTCGTTCCGGGAGGTCGCGGCAGCCCACGCCGATGAGCTGGGGGGCATCATCGTCGAGCCGCTCATCCAGGGGGCGGGCGGCATGTGGCCCTATCCCGCCGAGTGCCTGCGCGTCATGCGTGAGGTCGCCGACGAGCACGACCTGGTGCTGGTGTTCGACGAGATCGCGACCGGTTTCGGGCGCACGGGGAGCATGTTCGCCGCCGACGCGGCCGGCGTCACTCCCGACATCATGTGTGTCGGGAAGGCGCTCACCGGTGGCTACCTGACCCTGGCCGCAGTGCTGTGTACGTCGGCCGTCGCGCGCGGCCTGTCCCGCTCCGAGTCGGGCGTGCTCATGCACGGGCCCACCTACATGGGCAACGCGCTCGCGTGCGCCGTCGCGCTCGCCAGCCTCGACCTGCTGACGTCGTCCGACTGGGCGGCAAACGTCCAGCGCCTCTCTACCCGGCTCACCGACGGTCTCGCTCCCGCGCGCGACCTGCCGAGCGTGGTCGACGTACGGATCCTTGGTGCGGTGGGAGTCATCCAGGTCGACCGACCGGTCGACGTGGTCGCCGCGACCGATGCCGCGATGGCCGCCGGAGTGTGGATCCGGCCCTTCCGCGACCTGATCTACACGATGCCGCCCTACATCAGCACCGACGACGAGATCGACACGATCTGCGCTGCCCTGCGCGCTGCGGTGGTGGCCCGATGAGCCGCTGGGAGCAGTGGCTCGCCGACGAGGCCGTGAGTCGCGATGCGGCCGGGCTGACTCGCCGGTTGCGTCCGCGTGGACCCGACGACGACGTGGTCGACCTGGCCGGCAACGACTACCTCGGCCTCTCCCGCCACCCGTCGGTGGTCGCAGCAGCCGCCGAAGCGGCCGTCGTCTGGGGCGCGGGGTCCGGGGCGTCGCGACTCGTGACCGGGACGCTGGCCCTGCACGCGACGCTCGAGCAGGAGCTCGCCGCTTTCCTCGCGATGCCCGCAGCCCTGGTGATGTCGACGGGCTACCACGCCAATCTCGCGGCCGTCACGGGCCTGGCCGACCGCGACACCCTCATCGTCTCCGATGCGCACATCCATGCCTCCCTCATCGACGCCGCCCGTCTCTCCCGTGCCGAGATCTCCGTGGTGCCGCACAACAACGTGCACGCGGTGGACGCTGCGCTCTCTTCCGGCGGCGGTCGGCGGGCGCTGGTGCTGGCCGAGTCGGTCTACTCCGTGCTCGGCGATGCAGCTCCACTCGTCGAGCTCGTGCAGGTGTGCGCTGCCCACGGCGCCCTGCTCGTTGTCGACGAGGCGCACGGCCTCGGCGTGGCCGGCGCCGGCGGTCACGGGCTGGTCCGCGACCTGGGCCTGGGCGGACATCCGCACGTCGTGGTGACGGCGACGCTGTCGAAGTCGCTGGGCGCCCAGGGTGGAGCCGTGCTCGGCACACCCGCGCTGGTCGACCACCTGGTCAACCGCGCCCGGCCGTTCATCTTCGACACCGCGCTTGCTCCATCAGCGACCGGCGGTGCGCTGGCGGCGCTGCGGGTGCTCCGCGAGAACGCCGACCTGCCAGAGCGGGTACGCCGTCGGGTGACGGCCCTTGCGGACCTGCTCGACGTGACCACGCCGGCCGGCGCCGTACTCTCCGTGCCGATGCCGTCGCCGTACGTCGCACTCCAGGCGCAGGCGGAGTGCCTCGAACACGGCGTGCGGGTGGGCTGCTTCCGCCCGCCGTCGGTACCCGACGGTGTGTCGCGACTGCGGATCACCACGAACGCCGGCGTGCCGGACGACGACTGGGCACGCACGTGTGACGTGCTGGCCAAGGTCGTCGAGGCACACCGATGACCGGGCGCATCGTCGTCGTCACCGGCACGGGCACGGGTGTGGGCAAGACGATCGCGACGGCCGCGCTCACTGTCCGGGAGCTGGGCAATGGCTCGGTGGTGGTCGTCAAGCCGGTGCAGACCGGGATGGGTCCGGGCTGGGGAGAGACGGCCGACGTGTCGGTCATCCACACGTTGACGGGCTGCGACGTGCTCGAGCTCACCACCCTGGACGACCCGCTCGCTCCTGACACGGCGGCCCGGCTGCGCGGCGTGAGCATTCCCCCGATCGCGGAGTACGCCGACCGGATCCGGGCGCTCGCCGAGGGGCACGACTGCGTCCTCGTCGAGGGAGCCGGCGGCCTGCTCGTCCGGCTCGACACCGACGGCGGGACCCTGCTCGACCTGGCGGCGGACCTCGCGGCCGAGGTGGTCGTCGTGGTGTCGGCCGGGCTGGGGACGCTCAACCACACCGAGCTCACCGTGCAGGCACTCCGTGGCCGCGGGGTCGAGCCGGCCGGTCTGGTGGTCGGGTCCTGGCCCGTCGAGCCCGGGCTGGCCGAGACCTGCAACCTCGAGGACCTGCCGGTCGTGGCCGGCCTCCCGGTCATCGCAGTCGTGCCGGCCGGCGCCGGCGCCCTGGACCCGGCGACGTTCCGGGACCGGGCGCCGTCCTGGTTCTCAGCCCCCGCTCCCCTGGGATAGTCCGGGCCAAATTGCACCTCCCGCGGACCTGGGAGGTACCGATTGCCCCGGACTACCCCGTCGTCACACCTGTGTTGAGGAGCCACCGATGGCCGAACGGGTCGCGGAAGACCGCCACGCGACCGGCGGGTGGCGAGTCCTCCGGACCGCGGCCGCGGGTGGGGTCGGGCCCGGCCACTCCCGCCGACTCGAACTCGTCCGCCATCATCCAGCGCGCACCGTCGACGACCAGCTCCACGTGGCCGACCTTTCCGTCGGCCATGGCGATCGACTCATGGACCACCTCGGCGCCAGCAGGTCGACGTACCAGGCGATGGCGCGGTCTGCTCCGGCGACACAGATGTACGGCGTCGGCTCGGTCATGCCGCCCACCTCACCACACGGGCGGCTTGCGGTGAATCCATGGCGCGGCCTCCTCGATCCTGGCGGAGACCGCCAGCAGCAGCTCCTCCTCGGCCGGCCGCGCGGCCAGCATCACGCCGACGGGCAGGTCGTCGTCGGTCCAGTGCAGGGGCAGCGAGATGGCCGGCATGCCCGTGACGTTCCAGGCAGAGGTCCATGGCGTGAAGACCTTCTGGGCCTCGAAGTCGGCCTCCGGGTCGTCGTCGTTCCGCAGCGCGCCGACCGGCAGTGGGGGTACGGCGAGGGTCGGCGTCAGCACCAGGTCGTACGGCGCAAGGGCGGCCAGCGCTATGGCGGCGAGTCGGCGCATCTCGCCGATGGCCAGGCCGAACTCCGGACCCGTGACCGCACGGCCACGCTCGCTGAGCCAGCGGGTGAGCGGCCGGAGATCGCCCTCGCGCCCGGGCGGCGCGGCGGACAGCGCGGTGAGCACGGCCCAGCAGATCTCGAACACCGGCACCGCCTCGGGAGGCAGCGGGACGGGCACGTCCTCGACCTCGTGACCCATCGACTCGAGCAGCCGGGAGGCGTCCTCCCAGGCCTGCACACACGAAGGGTCGACCGGACTGTCGGCGATCACTGGTGCAATGAATCGAGCGACCCGGAGACGTCCCGGGTCCCGGTCACAGGCAGCCAGGAACGACGAGTGAGGAGGTGGTGCCCACGACGGGTCACCCACACCACGACCGGCGAGCACGTCGAGGAAGGCGGCGATGTCACGGACCGTGCGCGCGAGCGGTCCGGGGGTCGCGAGCCCGACCGGGTCGCCGTACGTCGGGGCGCCGGAGATGCGTCCGCGGCTCGGCTTGAGCCCGACGATCCCGCAGCACGAGGCGGGGATGCGGATCGAGCCACCGCCGTCGGAGCCTTGCGCCACCGGCACCAGGCCGGCAGCAACGGCAGCGGCCGCGCCACCCGACGAGCCACCTGCCATCCGGGACGTGTCCCAGGGCGTGACGGCCGGCGGCGCGACGTCCGGCTCGGTGTAGCAGGGCGAGCCGAACTCCGGAGTGTTCGTCTTGCCCAGGCTGACCAGGCCAGCGGCCTCGATCGCGAGCGTCACCGCGTCCGAGACCTCCGGCACGAAGTCGACGTACGCCGCAGAGCCGAAGGTCGTGCGCACGCCCGCGGTCAGGTTGAGGTCCTTGATCGCGGTCGGCACGCCGTGGAGCGGCGAGGCGTTGTCGTCCGGACGCGACAGTGTCGACAGGGCCCGAGCCCGGTCGATGGCAAGCTCGGGCGTGCGCGTGATGAAGGCTCCGACGCGGTCGGCTCGGGCCAGGTGGTGCTCGACCAGCTCGGCCGCCGACACCTCGCCACGGCGTACGGCGTCGCCCTGCTCGAGCGCGGTCAGGTCATGGAGTTCGGCCACGCCCCGACGCTAGCCGGTCGACCGATCGCTGGTCGGGCCGTGACGGGTCAGGCTGCGGCGGGCTCGGCGACCAGTGCCGAGAGCGCGCCCAGCAGGGTGCCCACGATCTGCTCGTCGGCGAGGATGTCGCCCTCCATGGCCGACTGCGAGAGGACGATGTCCTCGCGGACGGAGGCACCGGCGACGCCGGCGGAGCGACGGGCGTCGTCGTGCGACCACTTGCCGCCGTACGGCGTGGGGGTGGCGCCGACGGCAGCGAACGGCTTGCCGGTGATGGCGCCGACACCGTAGGGGCGCGAGAGCCAGTCGATGGCGTTGTTGAGGACGGCCGGCATGGTGCCGTTGTACTCCGGGGTGATGGCCAGCACGCGGTCGGCACCTGCGACGAGGTCGCGCAGCGTCTTCGCGGCGGGAGGCACGGCGTCGCCGTCGAGCTCTTCGTTGTAGAACGGGATCTCACCAAGGCCCTCGGCGATCTCGACGGTGACACCCACGGGCGCGTGAGTCTTCAGCGTCTCGGCGATGCGACGGTTCAGGGAGTCGGCGCGGAGGCTGCCGACGAGGACTACGACGCGGGTGTCTGACATGGGGTGCTCCTTGAAATTGGTGACGGTCATGGGAGGCTAAACGGACCACGGTCCGTTTCTATTCCAAGCCTGCCACGAAGCTGTCCCCCTAGGCTGGTGAGCGTGCCGATCCACCTACAGCTGGCCGACGAGCCCGCCCCGGAGCGGGCCGACGCGGCGCGCAATCGCGAGGCGCTGCTTGCTGCCGCCCAGCGAATGGTCGACCACTGCGGTGTCGAGCACGTCACGATGGACGCCGTGGCCCACGAGGCGGGCGTCGGCAAGGGCACGGTCTTCCGGCGCTTCGACAGCCGCGAGGGCCTGATGGGCGCGCTCCTCAACCGGTCCGAGACGGCCTGGCAGGCCGGCGTACTCTCCGGGCCGCCGCCGCTCGGACCCGGCGCTCCACCGATGGAGCGGCTGCTGGCGTTCGGGCACTCCCGTGTCGAGCTCAACATCACCCACGCCCATCTGATCCGGGCCGCCGGCGCTGCGGGATCGCGTGCGTACGCCGCGGTCTCGTTCACCGCAATGCACGTGCGCCACCTCCTCGACCAGCTGGGAGTGCGGGGGGACATCGCGATGCTCGCCACTGCGCTCATCGCGCCGCTGGAGATGACGATCCTGACCCAGCAGACCGAGATCGAGCACGTCCCGGTCGAGCGGATCCAGGCCGGTTGGGACGACCTCGTACGACGCGTGGTCGGGCATGCCTGACCGCTCGGTGAGCCGCGACGACGTCCTCAGATTCCGGGTGCACGCTCAGGCCCTGGACGCGAAGCGAGCTCGCGGGGACTCGCCGATCCTCGACCTCGGCGTACAGGACACCGGACCCGACGGCTCGGCCTGGGCGCTCGAGCTGCGCCGCTGCTCGCTGCCCGCCGAGGAGCTGTTCCTCGCCTGGACGCTGCGCGGCGCACCCCACGCCTATCGCCGTTCGGAAGCCGCAGCCGTGGCGGCGGCCACCTGGCCGTGGAGCGACGCCGACGCGGGCAAGCGCATCTTCGACGCGGCCACGCCGCTCCGGAAGGCCGACATCGGCATCCTCGACGCGCTCGACTCGGTGGCCACCGAGATGCGCGACATCGTGCAGTCGCCCACTGTGAAGGGCGACGTGTCGTCAGGCCTGACCAAGCGTCTCGACGCGCCGTACCTGCGCTGGTGCAACCCGTGCCAGGCGACGCACACCTACGAACAGCCGTTCCGGATCGCGGGACTGCACGCCGGCCTGGAGCTCGAGCCCGGCACCTCTCCCCCGGTGCTGCACCGCATCAAGGGCTGGCGCGGCCCGGCGAAGAAGGTGCCCGACCACCTCGACCCGGTGCGCGCCACTCTCCATCTGCTGGGCCCGGCCGCGCCGAAGCTCGTCGCCGGCTACCTCGACACCACCGTCAGCGAGGTCACCGCGCGCTGGCCCGAAGACGTCGTGCCCGTGACGGTGGAGGGCCAGAGGCTCCAGGTGCTGGCCGCCGACGAGACGGCCCTGCGCAAGGCGCCGAAGGCAAGCGGTGTGTTGCTGCTCGGTCCGTTCGACCTGTTCCTGCAAGGTCGCGACCGGGAGCTCGTCGTACCCGATGCAGCAGCCCGCAAGGACCTCTGGCGCACCCTCGGCCGGCCCGGCGCGATCCTCGACGGCCACGAGCTGGTCGGGTCGTGGCGGCCGCGCACGTCCGGCCCGAGGCTCGAGATCGCCGTCGAGATGTGGTCGGGCGGCGAGCCGACGAAGGGTCTCGACGAGCAGGCGGAACGGCTCGCTGCCTTTCGAGGCAAGACGTACGCCGGCCTGGCCTGAGGCCGGGCTGCCGTCAATGGTTGGGTCTCGATACGCCCGCTCGTTCCTCGCCGGCACTTGACCACCGAAAGATCGCCGGCCTGGCCTGAGGCCGGTCAGCCCTTGGCGTCCTGACGTCGCAGCCCGAAGGTCAGCCCGTCGACCAGCGCCCCCCACGACGCCTCGATCACGTTGTGGCCGACGCCGACGGTGACCCACGTGGACTCGCCGTCCGAGGTCTCGATGAGCACCCGGGTGATCGCGTCGGTTCCGTGACCCTGGTCGAGGATGCGTACCTTGTAGTCGATCAGCTCGAACTTCGCGACGCCCGGGAACGCCTGCCCGATCGCCTCGCGCAGCGCCGCGTCGAGGGCGTTGACCGGTCCGTTGCCCTCGCCGGTGACGACGTAGCGCACGCCCGCGGCCTTCAGCTTGACCGTCGCCTCCGACACCGCCTCGTCGCCGGGCCGGGTCTCGGTGATCACGCGCCAGGACTCGACGTCGAAGTACGACGGCCGGGCACCCTCGACCTCCTCGACGAGCAGCAGCTCGAACGACGCGTCGGCGGCCTCGAACGTGAAGCCCTTCTGCTCGAGCTGCTTGACGCGGTCGGTCACGCGCTGCACGAGCTCGCGATCGCCGGACAGGTCGAAGCCCAGCTCCCTGCCCTTGAGCTCGATCGACGCCCGGCCCGCCATGTCGGACACCAGCAGCCTCATGTCGTTGCCGACCCCGACCGGGTCCATGTGCTGGTAGAGGTTCGGGTCGATCTTGATGGCACTCGCGTGCAGCCCGGCCTTGTGGGTGAACGCCGAGGTGCCGACGTACGGCTGGCGCGAGGCCGGCGGGAAGTTCGTCACCTCGGCGACGGCGTGCGCGATGCGGGTGGCGTCCCGCAGCAGCCCGTCGGGCAGCACCCGTCGGTCGAGCTTGAGCTCGAGGTTGGCGACGACGCTGACGAGATCGGCGTTGCCGGTGCGCTCGCCGTACCCGTTGATCGTGCCCTGCACGTGGGTCGCGCCGGCATCGACCGCGGCGAGGGTGTTGGCCACCGCGCAGCCGGTGTCGTTGTGACAGTGGATGCCGACCCGCACCCCCGTGGTCTCGATGACATCGTGGACAACACTGCCCACCCAGCCCGGCAGCATGCCGCCGTTCGTGTCGCACAGGGCGATGACCTCGGCGCCCGCGTCGTACGCCGTCCGCAGCACCTCGAGCGCGTAGTCGCGGTTGTCGCGGTAGCCGTCGAAGAAGTGCTCGGCGTCGAGGAAGACCGTCTGCCCCTCCGCGCGCAGGTGGCTGACGGTGTCGCGCACCATCGCGAGGTTCTCCTCCAGCGTGGTCCGCAGCGCGAGCTCGACGTGGCGGTCGTGCGACTTCGCGACGAGCGTGACGACACTCGCGCCACTGTCGCGCAGGGCTGCGATGCCGGGGTCGTCGGCGGCCTTCACTCCCGCGCGGCGGGTGGCGCCGAAGGCCGCGAGGCGGGCGTGGCCGAGGTCGAGCTCGGTGCGCGCACGCCGGAAGAACTCGGTGTCCTTCGGGTTCGCGCCCGGCCAGCCGCCCTCGATGTAGCCGACCCCCAGCCCGTCGAGGTGGCGCGCGATCGCGAGCTTGTCGGCGACGGAGAGGTTGAGCCCCTCCTGCTGTGCGCCGTCGCGAAGCGTCGTGTCGTAGACGTGGAAGTCACCCTGGAGGTCCATGGTCGTTCTCTCGTGTCCGGCGGATGTTGTCTGACAAACAAAAAACCTCCCGTGGGGACGAGAGGTCAGCGCGGCGGGGTGTCCCGTCGCGCTAGCGAATGATGATGCTGGTGGTGAAGAGGTGGTGCATGTCGCCCATGCTGCCACGGACCGGGCGAATGTCGGACGAGGTCTCGTGATCCGGTCAGCGCAGGAACGAGAACGGTGCACCCGACGCCGGCGCCCAGGAGATGCCTTGGCTGGTCGCCAGTGACGCCAGTCCGGCAGCGACCGCGAGCACGACGGCCGTCACGACGAGCCACGTCAGCGGCTCCGCCGCCAGCGGGTGTACGACGCGGCGCAACGGCCGGCGTACGCGTGAACCACCCGGCCCGAACCACAAGCCACAGGCGAGCGCGGCTCCGCAGAGCCCCAGGGCGAGCACCGGTCCCGTGGCAGCGGCGAAGCACAACAGACCGACTGCAGCAGCGATGCCACCGGCCCACAACGCGAGCAAGAGCGTGCCGGGGATGCCCGCCAGCACGTGCCAGGGCGTGGCCAGCAGCGTCTGCGGGCCGTCGTACCACTTGGCACCGCGGGCGCGGCGTCGGTCGCCGGCCGCCGACGCGGACATCGACCCACTGCGCAGCAGCCAGGTGAGGACGAGCAGACCGGCCACGGAGAGGTACGGCGCGAACGCAACAGCGCCACCACCGACGGAGGCCAGTGACAACAGGGACACGAAGCGGCGCAGGCGTTCGGCGACCGGGGGCCGGCCCTGCACCGACACCGGGCCGTCGGCGAGCCAGGCGGTGTCACCCTCCGAGGGCAGCACCGAGGTCGAACCCGTGCGATGAGGGACGACTGACGGCGCGGCAGGTTCGTGCGCGGTCAGGTTCTCGGCACGGGCGGACGCTGCGACGGCCAGCGGCAACGTGAAGAGGTCGGGCTCGGGCTCCCGCATGGGCTGCGGGATCGGCTCAATGACGTCGCGGGCTCGCGGGTTCTCGAGCCACGACACCAGCGCGGGCAGCGTCGGGCGACGGCTCGGGTCGGGGTCGAGGGCCGCGATGAGCACGTCGCGCATCGGGTCGTCGAGCTCGGCCAGGTCGTGCTCGCCGCGGCGGACGCGGTCCATGATCGCCATCGACGGCCCGCGCCCGAAGGGCGCCCGACCGAGCGCGGCGAACCCGACTGTGGCCGCCAACGAGTGCACGTCGGACGCGGTGGTCGCGTCGTCGCCGTACAGGATCTCGGGCGCGAGGTAGCCCGGTGTGCCGAGCAGCCATCCGGTGTGGGTGATCCGCGGGTCGTCGGCGACCCGGGCGAGGCCGAAGTCGATGAGGATCGGCGTGCGGCCCTCCATCAGCACGTTGGAGGGCTTGATGTCGCGATGCAGCACGCCCACCGAGTGGACCGCCGTGAGCGCCTCCGCCAGACAACGACCCAGCCAGGTGAGGTCCACACCGAGGATCGGCCCGTTCTCCTGGATCTCGTCGTGCAGCGACAGGCCGGGCACGTAGCGGGTCGCGACATACGGAACGTCGCCCCACGGGTCCGCGTCCACGATCTCGGCGACGCGCCTGCTCCTGATGCGAGAGAGCGACCCGACCTCGCGGGCCAGCCGCGCGCGGGACTCGTCGTCGCCGATGATGTGCGGCCGCAGCACCTTGAGCGCCACCCGGTCACCACCGGGCCGCTGGGCCAGGTGGACGACTCCCATTCCGCCCTCGCCGAGGCGCGTCAGGAGCGCGTAGCCGCCGACGGTCAGGCCGGACGGTGGCGTCTGTGGACGCGGGGAAGTCGTCACGAGCCGAGATTACCTGCGCAGGAGCGGATCGGCCCGCCGCCCGGACCCCATGTCGCACTGCCGGTCGAGTTTGGTTAGCCTTGCCTAAGTTAGGCGATAGGAGGAGTCCCATGACCGCCACCGCCATTGCGCGCGCGGCCCGACCACGCGAGGACCTGCGCCGTCCGCGCCGGGGTTCGACGTTCGGCATCCTGCTGCTCACCCTTGCTGTGGTGCTCTCGGGGCTCCTCAGCCTGGCCGTCGGCAGCCGCAGCATCGCGCCGGGCACCGTGCTCGACGTCCTCTTCAACCCCGACGGTTCCGAGATCTCGACGATCGTCCACGGCCTCCGGGTGCCGCGAACCGTGCTCGGCCTGGCCGTCGGCACGGCGCTCGGCATCGCCGGCGCGCTGATGCAGGGCCACACCCGCAACCCGCTGGCCGAGCCCGGTCTCCTCGGCGTCTCGTCGGGCGCAGCGTTCGCCGTGGTCGTCGGCATCTTCTGCTTCGGCGTCTCCGAGACGTCCGGCTACGCGTGGTTCGCCCTCGTAGGTGCCGGGGCCGCGTCCGTCGCCGTCTTCGCGATCGGCTCGACCCGAGGCGGGCCCGACCCGGTCTCGCTCGTGCTGGCCGGCGCGGCGATCACCGCCCTGCTCGCGGCGCTCACCCAGGCGATCGTGCTGCGCGACATCGAGGTGCTCGACTCCTACCGCTTCTGGGTCGTCGGCTCCACCGCCGGCCGCGACCTCGACGTGTTCTGGCAGGTCGCCCCGTTCGTCGCCGCAGGTCTACTGCTGGCGGCGATCAGCGCACCCGGCCTCAACCTGCTCCAGCTCGGCGACGACGTCGCCCGCTCGCTCGGCATGCACCCGATGCGGCACAAGGTCATCGGCGTCACCGCCGTGATGCTGCTGGCCGGCGGCGCCACCGCCGCGTGCGGCCCCATCGCCTTCCTCGGCCTCGTCGTGCCGCACATCGCGCGCTTCCTGGCCGGCGTCGACTACCGCTGGGTCGTGCCGTACGCCGGCCTGCTCGGCGCGCTGCTGCTCGTGCTGACCGACACGCTGGGCCGCGTCATCGCCCGCCCGGGCGAGGTGCAGGTCGGCATCGTCATGGCACTGGTGGGTGGCCCGGTCTTCGTGTTCCTCGTGCGCCGGACCCGGATGGTGAAGCTGTGACGACCCTCTCCGCTCCCCTTCGCGTCGGTGCCACCTCGTGGCTGGTGCCGCTCCGCGCGGTCGGCGCGACCGGGTCCGGCGTCGCGCTGCTCGCCGTCCTCGTCGCCCTCGACCTGGCCCTCGGCGACTTCCCGATCCCGGTGCGCGAGGTCGTCGCGACACTCCTCGGCCGCGGTGACGCCGGCCAGGAGTTCATCGTCTTCGACCTGCGGCTGCCCCAGACGATGGTCGCCCTGCTCGCGGGCGCCGCGCTGGGCCTCGCGGGCGCGCTGACTCAGACGTTCGCCCGCAACCCGCTGGCCTCCCCCGACATCCTCGGCGTGACCGAGGGTGCGGCCGCCGGCGCAGTGGCCGTGATCGTGCTCAGCGGCGGCGCGGGCTACTCCGGCGGCCTTGTCAGTGGCGTCCTCCAGTCGATCGGCCTCCCGATCGCGGCGTTCCTCGGCGCCCTGACCACCGCAACGCTCCTCTACGTCCTGTCGTGGCGGCGCGGCATCGACGGCAAGCGGCTGGTGCTCATCGGCATCGGCATCGGCGCCTGCCTCACCGCGCTGACGTCGTGGCTGTTGGTGCGTGCACGCATCCAGGACGCCGCCAGCGCGCAGGTCTGGCTCAACGGCTCGCTCAGCGGTCGCGGCTGGGACCAGGGCACCCCGCTGATCTGGACCCTGGTCGTCCTGGCGCCCCTCTCACTGCTGCTGGTGCGCAACCTCAACGCCCTCCAGCTCGGCGACGAGTCCGCCCGGGGGCTGGGCGTCAAACTCCAGACCACCCAGCTGCTCACCCTGCTCGCGGCGGTCGGCCTGTCCGCTGTCGCCGTCAGCGCGGTCGGACCCCTCGAGTTCGTCGCGTTCGTCGTACCCCAGGTCGCGCTGCGCCTCGTCGGTGGCTCGCGACCGCCGATGGTCGCCTCGATGGTGTACGGCGGCTGCCTGGTCGTCGGCGCCGACCTGCTCACCCGCGTGGTGATCCCGGTCGCGATGCCTGCTGGCCTCGTCACGGCGGCCATCGGCGCCCCGTACCTCATCTGGCTGCTCCTCCGAGCGAACAAGAAGGTGACCGCATGACCGTCACAACCACCGGCCGGCTCAGGGCCGACCGCGTCACCGTCGGGTACGGCGCCGAGCCGGTCGTCCGCGACCTGAGCCTGGCCATCCCCGACGGGAAGGTCACGACGATCGTCGGTCCCAACGGCTGCGGGAAGTCGACGTTGCTGCGCACCCTTGCGCGGCTGCTCTCGCCCACCTCGGGCACCGTTCTGCTCGACGACCAGCCGATCGGCTCGATCTCCACCCACGAGATCGCCACCCGAATGGCGCTGCTGCCGCAGGCGCCAGTCGCCCCGGAGGGCCTGCTCGTCCGCGATCTGGTCGGCCGGGGGCGCCACCCGCACCAACGCTGGTTCAGCCAGTGGTCGCGGCAGGACGAGGACATCGTCGACGCGGCGCTCGTCATGACCGACACCCTCGACCTGCGTGACCGCCCGCTCAAACAGCTCTCCGGTGGCCAGCGCCAGCGGGCCTGGATCGCGATGACGCTGGCCCAGGACACCGACCTGATGTTGCTCGACGAGCCGACGACGTACCTCGACCTGGCCCACCAGGTCGAGGTGCTCGACCTGGTCACCCGGCTCAACCGCGAACGCGGCCGCACCGTCGCGATGGTGCTGCACGACCTCAACCTGGCCGCGCGCTACAGCGACGTCATCGTCGTCATGAAGGCCGGCGTCATCGTCGAGCAGGGCACTCCCAGCGCGGTGTTCACCCCAGCGATGCTCAGCGCCGTCTTCGGCCTCGACGCCCGCGTGCTCACCGATCCCCACACCGGGCTGCCGATCGTGGTGCCCACCTCGTCCGCCGCACACCCCGTCCCCCAAGGAGCCGCTTCATGAACCCCCGTCCCCTGCTCTCCCGTCGTCGCCTGCTCGGCGGCGGAGTCGCCGTCCTCGCCGTGGCCGGCCTCACCGCCTGTGGCGCCGACGACTCCCCCACCGATGTCCCGGCCGCCGGCGCACCGGAGGCACCCGACGGACCGTGGACCTGGACCGACGACCTCGGCCAGGAGATCGAGCTCGAGAAGTCGCCCGTCCGCATCGCGGCGTACGGCGACGCAGCTGCGGCGCTGATGAACTTCGGCATCACGCCGGTGGCGCTCTTCCACTACATCCCGCCGTCCGAGGACGCGACGTTCGAGTCGCTCGACCTGTCGGACGTCGAGATCGTGGGTGAGGTGATCGGCGAGATCAACCTCGAGCAGCTCGCCGCTGCGGCGCCCGACCTGATCATCACGACGTCCTACGAGGGCGAGAAGCCCGAGCTGATGTACGGCTTCAAGGACGAGTCGCAGATGGAGAAGGTGCGCGCCATCGCACCGGTCATCGGCGTCATGCAGAGCGGCTCGGCCCTCGACGTCATCAAGACCAACGAGAAGCTGGTCGTCGCCCTCGGCATCGACATCGAGAGCGGCACGGTCGCCGACCAGCGCACCGCCTTCGAGGCCGCGTCGGCCGAGCTCACCGAGGCAGCGAGGAGCGGTCTCAGCCTGGTCCCCCTGTACGCCGAGGAGGCGGCCGGCATCTACTACGCCAAGGCTCCCGACGACCCGGCGCTGGCCTTCTACCAGTCGCTGGGCGTGCAGTTCACCGAGGTCGGCGGCAAGGACTACTACTGGCACCAGGTCAGCTGGGAGAACGCCGACGCCTACACCTCCGACATCGTGCTCTACTCGCTGCGCGGGTCGCTCACGCCGGAACAGCTGCAGGACCAGCCGACGTTCGCCACGCTGCCCGCGGCCAAGGCCGAACAGCTGCACCCCTGGAAGTTCAAGTCGATGGACTACCCCTCGCAGACGTCGTACATGAAGGAGCTCGCCGGCTGGCTGACGACTGACACGAAGGTCACCTGAGCTTCCACCGGCGGCAGTCCACGAGGGTGGGTCGAATTGGTCGCTGCCGTCTCAACATCCGGCTCTCCCCGACCGTGAGGGCATCTGGTCTGGTCCTGGACAGGCCCTGCGAGGGTGACCGCTTCTCCCAAGAGTTCCGGTTCAACCTCTTGAAAGAGGCACCATGCCTCAACGGCCCAAGCGGCTTCCAGGAGACTGCAACTCGGCGACGCACGGCGATCAAGGCTCGCGGCAGCAGCTGACCTCGTGGTCCGACGTGTGAACCCCGGATCGTCCACGTCAGGACGGTCCGGTTCCCCTTGTCGGGGGGCCTTGGCTGCGAGGAGCACACGATCAAAGCAGCGTCGTCACATCGGGCGATGACGTGGAGCCACGTGGACGCGTTGGGTCGCGCGCACGGACGGCGCGACCCGATCGCGGTAGACGACGCGGAGCCTGGTGGTCCCGGCATGGCGGAGGCGGAGCGAGAGTCGCACCGTCCCGTGGTCGCTCCTGTGCAGCTTGGTGGTC
The DNA here is from genome assembly GCF_023208195.1 of Nocardioides sp. InS609-2. Lineage (NCBI taxonomy): Bacteria > Bacillati > Actinomycetota > Actinomycetes > Propionibacteriales > Nocardioidaceae > Nocardioides > Nocardioides sp. InS609-2. The sequence continues at coordinate 1,063,333 of NZ_CP060034.1, forward strand.
ACCAGCTTCCGGTGGCCAGTCACATCACGCACGATCACCTTGCCGTGTGGCCGCGAACCGTCGGAGAGCCTGACCGCGACCCTGAGGCGGACCTTGTCGCCGGCGTGTACCCGGTGTGGGTGAAGCCTGACGCGCAGCTTCGCTCGTGCGCCGGTCTGGGTGCCGACCGGCGGGCCCGTCGGGGCACCCAACGTGCCACGGGTCTGGAGCATCTCGGCGTACGCCGCTTGCCCCAACCGGTTGGGGTGGTACCAGACCTCGCTCGCGTCCCCGTCCCCCACCTGGTTGACCCAGCGGTCCGGGTTTCCCAGCGGAGTCGTCGCGTCGGGCTCGTGTCCCGAGAACTTCTCCGGCACACCCGCGACGAACGTCAGTTGTCCCGGGTGGCCGACGTTGGCGACGGGGACGTTCGCCGCGATGGCGGCGTTGCCCTCGGAGACCAGGGCACGGACCTGGTCGCCAGCGGCGTAGCCGGGCGGGTCGGGCAGGGTGAAGTCGTTGTCCACCTGGAGCCAGGGATAGCCGAGCTGCACCAGCTTGGCGTCGTCGCGCAATCCGTGGGCCCGGATCGCGGCGACGTCGGCCAGCAGACGCTCCCGGATCTGCGGCAGCAGCGCCCGGGCGCCGTCGACCTTGCCCTGGCATCCGCTTGAGCTGCGGAGCCCGGGCACGAAGCAGTTCTGCACGATCGAGCTGAAGCCGGCGTCGTTGCCGCCCATGGTGAAAAGCACGAGGTCGACGTTGCTGCTCACGAAGTCGGCCTGCGGCCGGAGGTTGCGGGTGCAGTCGTAGGCGACGACCACCGGGCTCACGGCCGTGGCGCGATAGGTCCAGAACTCCTCCCCGGGGAACGCGTGGGTGTTGCACGGGTCGCTCTGCGCCAGGCTGGCGTCGGCTTCGGCCGCGGTCGTCACGCCGGCAGGTGTGGGCTCGACCTTGCTCGCGGTGTCCATCGCCCGGGGCGAGGTGATGTCTGCGGTCACGCCACCGCTGCAGGCGTGGTTGACCAGCAGCACCGGCTGGCCGATCGCGCGCAGGGCCGCGGCGTACTTCTCGCTCCAGTTCACCGTGCTCCGGCGGCACCCGTCGGGACCGTAGCCATGCACGGCGCCCTGTTCATCGGTGGCGCCGTTCCCAGCGGAGTAGGAGTCACCCAGCACCAGGATGTCGATCGTGTTGTCGCCGCTGGGGACCGCCCCCGCGGCGTTCGCGGTCGGCGCGATCAGCAGACCAGCGACCAAGGCGCTCGCAGTCAGGATAAGCGCCAGTCGAGCCGGGCGAAGTGGCATGTGTGGTGCCTTTCGAAGCGTCGTGGCGGTGTCGGTCACAACGAGCCGGCAAGCAGGACGTTATCCCCACGACCTCTGGTCGGCTTGGCTGCGCGTCGTGGCGCCCACCCGCCTTCTTGGTGACGTACGACGCCGGCCGCCGCGTGTGACGACGCCTCGAAATCGGATCGTGTGCACTCCACGCACTACGAAGGGCCCGTCTCTCCCCCGGGGAGACGGGCCCTTCAGCTTGTGTGGCTCAGTCCTTGACGACCTGGACCTCGGTCTTCGGGTCACCGTCGACGGCCGCGGCCAGCTGCGGCACATAGCGCTCGAGGACGTATGGGATGCTCAGCGGCGTCACCATGCTCTGCGCGACATAGTAGGCACCGCCGTTGGCGTCGCTGATGTCGAACCAGCGGCCCTGTCGATGCGCAGGCGTGCTCTCGAACAGCTTCTTCATGCCCGCGTCGGCGGCCTCGTAGTCGAGCCAGACGACCGCGTCGAGGTCAGCGAGGTCGGAGGTGCGCTCGGCACTGAGCGACCAGCCGAACGCGTCGGTCTCCGGGTCGACCAGCGCCCCGGGGAACTCGAAGCCGAGCTCGTCGAGCATCTGGCCGCGCGAGTCCTCCTCGCCGTAGACGAAGAGCCCCTCGTACGGCGTGACCACCGCGGCCTGGGCGTCCTCGAACTCGGGGTGCTCCGCGGCCGCTGCCTCGAGCTGGCCCTCGACGTCGTCGATCAGCTGCTCCGCCTCCGCCGGCTTGCCCACCGCGGTGCCGACCAGCTCGGTGATGTCCTGCCACGAGGAGGTGTAGTCGACCTCGTCGGCAGACGCCACCGTGGGCGCGACCTTGGAGAGCAGTGCGTACTCCTGCTCGGTCATCCCGGAGTTGATGGCGATGATGAGGTCCGGGTCGAGCGCGGCGACCTTCTCGACCTCGATGCCGTTGGTGGAGTCGAGCACCTCCGGGAGCTCACCCCCGGCAGCCGCCAGGGCGTCGGTGGCCCACGGGAAGATCGCGCCCTCGGCCTCACCGAACCACCTGGTCACGCCGACCGGCACGACACCCAGTGCCAGAAGGGCGTCCTGCTCGGTCAGGCCCACCGTGACGACGCGCTTCGGCGCCGAGGTGACCTCGGTGCTGCCGAACTTGTGCTCGATCGTGGCGGGGAAGGCGCCCGTCTCGGCAGCCGGAGCGGCGACCGCGCCGGCGTCCGCGGCGGTCGTCGAGGCCGGGTCTACGCCACACGCGGTCAGTCCGAAGGAGGTGGCAAGGGCGAGAGCGAGCAGCGGCGGGGAGCGCATCGGCGAGCCTTTCAGATCAGGTAAGGCTTACCTTACTCAACCTGGGCTTTGGTCGCGCTGCTTACCCCCGGGGAGCGGTCAGACCACGCGGTGCATCCAACCGAAAGTGTCCTCGGCGCGGCCGAACTGCACGTCGACGAGGTTCTGCCGGATCTGCATCGTGATGTCGGTCGCGGCCGGCGCGGGCACGTCGCCCTCGTCCGACCGAAGGGTGCCGACCGGGGTCACGACAGCAGCAGTGCCGCAGGCGAAGATCTCGGTGATCGCGCCGCTCGTCACGCCGTCGCGCCACTCGTCGATGGAGAACTTGCGCTCCTCGACCTGGTGGCCGAGCTTCCCCGCCAGCTCGATGATCGAGGCACGGGTGATGCCCTCGAGGATGGTGCCGGTCGCGGGGGTGACGATGCGGCCGTCGTCGAAGACGAAGTACATGTTCATGCCGCCGAGCTCCTCGACGTACTTGCCCTCCTGCCCGTCGAGGAAGACGACCTGGTCGCAACCGTGCTGGGTCGCCTCCTGCTGGGCGACGAGCGAGCTGGCGTAGTTGCCGCCTGTCTTGGCCGCGCCCATGCCGCCGCGGCCGGCGCGGGTGTAGTCGTTGGTGAGCCACAGCGACACCGGCTTGACGCCGCCCTTGAAGTAGGCGCCGGCAGGCGAGGCGATCACCATGAACGTGACGTGCTTTGCCGGGCGCACGCCGAGGAAGACCTCGGAGGCGAACATGAACGGCCGCAGGTAGAGGCTCTTCTCTCCCCCGCTCTCAGGCACCCAGCGCTCGTCGACCTGGACGAGGGCGTCGACGGCCTTGACGAAGTCGTCGACCGGCAGCACCGGGAACGCCAGCCGGCCACTGCTCCGGCCCATCCGCTTGGCGTTCTCCTCGGGACGGAACGTCCACACCGAGTCGTCGGCATGGCGATAGGCCTTCATGCCCTCGAAGGTCTCCTGCGCGTAGTGCAGCACCGCGGTGGCAGGGTCGAGCGAGAGCGGCCCGTACGGCGTGACACGAGCCGCGTGCCAGCCGTCGTCGGGAGTCCACTCGACCGTGACCATGTGGTCGGTGAAGTACTGGCCGAAGCCGGGGTCGGCCAGGATCTCGGCGAGCCGGGAGTCGTCGACCGGTGACGTGGCGAGGGTCGTGCTGATGTCCATGGCCACACGGTATCCAACGGTCTGGGCCAGTGACCTGTAGGTCCCGATAAGATTCGCGGTATCACCCCTTGAGGTGATAACAAAGGCCTCACATCGGGAGGGGCGGCATGAACGGTTTGACGGAGCAGTCGACCACGTCGGACGTAGTTGTCCTGCAAGCGGAGGTCGAGCGTCTGCGGCGGGAGAACGCCGAGCTCCAGTCCCGTCTCTCGCACGGTGACCGGCAGGCAGCCCTGCTGATGTCCCAGGCCCAGGAAGTCGCCGACAGCCTCATCGAGGAGTCGGTGCACCGGGTCGAGCGGATGATCAAGGCGGCCCGCGCCACTGCGCCGTACGCCGGGATCGCCGAGATCCTGCAGCTCAGCAAGCAGGCGCACGAGCAGCTGTCGGGCGCGACCTCGACGCTGGCCCGGCTGATCGACAAGATCGAGCAGCCGATCAACTACAAGGAGCCGGCGCCGGACCCGCTGAGCGACCGGGTGCCGAAGCCGCGGTTCCGCACCTCCCGCTGACGCAGCTCGATCAGCAGTCAGCCGAGGCGAGCCACGATCGCGTCGCCCACGGCGCCCGTCGTCCGGGTCTCCCCCGGCAGGCGGGCGGCGAGGTCGGCGATCACGGCCGCCTCGACCGCAGCCGCGGTGTCGGCGTACGAGAGGTGCTCGAGCAGCAGCGCCACGGACAGGATCGCCGCGGTGGGGTCGGCCTTCTGCTGGCCGGCGATGTCAGGCGCCGACCCGTGCACCGGCTCGAACATCGAGGGTGCGGTGCGGTCGGGGTTGATGTTCCCCGACGCAGCCAGCCCGATGCCCCCTGTGATGGCGGCGGCGAGGTCGGTGATGATGTCGCCGAAGAGGTTGTCGGTGACGATCACGTCGAAGCGGGCCGGGTCGGTCGTCATGAAGATCATCGCCGCGTCGATATGCATGTAGTCGACGGTGACCTCCGGGAAGTCGCGAGCGACCTCCTGGGTCAGCCGCCACCACAACGACCCGGCGTGCACGAGCACGTTCGTCTTGTGAACCACGGTGAGCTTCTTGCGCGGCCGGTGGGCGGCGCGGGTGAACGCGTCACGCAGGACGCGCTCCACGCCGTACGCCGTGTTGACGCTGACCTCCGTGGCGACCTCGGCGGGCGTGCCCACGCGCAGGGCGCCACCGTTGCCGGTGTACGGGCCCTCGGTGCCCTCGCGGACCACCACGAAGTCGACGTTGCCGGGCGCGGCCAGGGGCGACGTGACGCCCGGGAAGATCCGGCTGGGGCGCAGGTTGACGTAGTGGTCGAGCTCGAAGCGCAGCCGCAGCAGCAGCCCGCGCTCGAGGAGTCCGGGCGGGAGGTTCGGGTCGTTCGGCTTTCCGCCCACCGCACCGAGCAGGATGGCGTCGTGCTCGCGGATCTCGCTGAGCACGGCGTCGGGCAGCACCTCACCGGTGGCGAGGTAGCGCTCGGCGCCCAGGTCGTAGCGGGTGGCCTCGACCTTGACCGGCGCGACCGCCTCCAACACCTTGAGGGCCTCGGTGGTGACCTCTGGCCCGATGCCGTCGCCGGCGATGACGGCGAGTCGGATGCTGGATGCGGCGTTCTGCAAAGAGCTCATGGAGGGCGAGGCTAGTTGTCGTCGGGCGTCTGGCCGCCGTTGTCTCGCAGGTCAAGAGAAGCCTGGACTGCGCGGGCGGCTGCCTCGGCGCTGTGCGGGTTCTCGGGGCTGTGGCTGGCGGGTCCCCATTCGGGGTACATGTCGTACATGGCGGTTCCTCGGGTTCGCGTGGCGGGAGTCTGACCAAAGCTCCGGGACCGCACGTCGAACACACCGCGGCGAGTAGGCCCCGGTGGACAGTTCAGATCTGTCAGGCCTCGCCGCGGCAGCCGATGAGTACGAACACGCTCCGCATAGTAAGAGGAACGGTACGCCCACCCCGCGGGGCCGTGCACCACGATTCTCGAACTGGCCACATGTCGAGACATCTGGTCCAGGATGAAAGACTCGCCCCATGAGTGCTCCTCCCGACCTGCCCGACATCGTCGCCCGCGCGTTCGACGTCTGCCGCAAGGCGGGCTACGTGGCGTTCTGCCGCAACGAGACCGGACGACTGCTGGCCACCCTGGCCGCGACCCGGGGCGGCACCATGGCGGAGTTCGGCACCGGGTGCGGCGTCGGCACGGCGTGGCTGCGCTCGGGAGTGCGCACCGACGTACGCATCGTGACCGCCGAGCTCAACCCCAAGCTGGCGACCGCCGCCGCCGAGATCTTCGAGGACGACCCGTCGGTCGACGTGCTCGCCGCCGACTGGTCGACGCTGACCGACCAGGGTCCGTTCTCGCTGCTGTTCCTCGACTCCGGTGAGCCCGACAGCGTGCGGGTCGACGCGGTCGCCGACCTCGTGGAGCCCGGCGGGCTCGTCGTACTCGACGACTTCACCCCGTGCGAGGTCTGGCCGCCGATCCATCGGGGCCGGGTCGACACCCTGCGCGAGGAGTGGCTGACCGACGAGCGGTTCACCGCAGTCGAGGTGATGATCGCCTCGGACGCGTCTGCGGTCATCGCCACCCGCCGCTGATATCGGTGGTCGAGTAGCGAGCGCCAGCGATATCGGAGGTCGAGTGGCGAGCGTATCGAGACCCTAGCTGGCGATCGGCCGGTCGACCTCGGGGTCGAGCACCGGCTCCTCGGCTCCGACGTCGACCGTGCACCACGGCAGCATCGTGTGCACCAGCGGCCCGATCGCGAGCGCGTAGACGACCGTGCCGAGGCCCACCGCGCCGCCGAGCAGCCAGCCGACCGCGAGCACGATCACCTCGAGTGAGGTGCGCACCAGCCGGACCGAGAGTCCGGTACGACGCACCAGGCCGGTCATCAGCCCGTCACGCGGCCCGGGGCCGAGCTGCGAGCCGATGTAGAGCGCGCCGGCCAGGCCGTTGAGCACCACACCGCTGAGCAACATCGCCAGCCGCAGGGTGAGTGCGTCGGGCGGCGTGATGAGCGCGAGTGAGATGTCGGAGACGACGCCGATCACGATGGCGTTGGCGACAGTGCCGAGGCCGGGCATCTGCCGCAGCGGGATCCAGAGCAGCAGCACCCCGAAGCCGACGACGATGACGATCGTGCCGAAGCTCAGGCCGGTCTGCTCGGCCAGGCCGGCGTGCAGCACGTCCCACGGGTCGAGGCCCAGGCTGGCCTCGATCATCATCCCCATCGAGAACCCGTACAGCACCAGGCCGAGCGTCAGCTGCACGAGTCGGCGCGGCAGGCGCGGGGCGCGGAGCTGCTCGAGGGGGGTCAGGTGGGCCAGCGGCGTACGAGTCACGATCAATATTCTGACGTCGATTGGACTTGGAATGAATAGCCAATCGTGGAAGAGTGGCCTGCATGGCCGCCTCGATCAGCCCACAACGCGTTGCCACTCTCGTCGGTGACTTCGACCGCTCCCCCGCGTACGCCGGTCTGGCCGAGTCACTGCGCCTGCTCATCGGCGACGGCCGGATCGCGCTCGGCACCCGGCTGCCGAGCGAGCGCGAGCTGACCGCCACGCTCTCGGTCTCCCGCACCACGGTGACCCGGGCGTACGCCGCCCTGCGTGAGGTGGGGTACGCCGAGGCCCGGGTCGGCGCCGGCACGTTCACGCGCGTCCCGAGCGGTCGCACCCGAGCCCTCGACCGGGCCCTGCTCCCCCGGCCCGGCGACGCCGACGCCATCGACCTCAGCTGCGCGGCCACCTCCGCACCGGCGGGGGTCGGCACGGCCTTCGCCGCCGCGGCGACCGAGCTGCCGGCGTACCTCTCTGGGCCGGGCTACTTCGTGGCTGGCGTGCCCGAGCTCCAGCAGGCCATCGCCGCGACGTACGACGAACGCGGGCTGCCGACCGAGCCCGACCAGATCCTCGTGACGCCGGGGGCGCTGTCGGCCGCGTCGATCGTCGCTCAGGCGTTCACCGGGCCCGGCGACCGGGCGTTGGTGGAGTCGCCGTGCTACCCGAATGCGGTTGCTGCCATCCGGCACAGCGGGGCGCGCATCGTGCCGTCGCCGGTCGACCCCGACGGCTGGGACCTCGACGCGACCCGGGCCGTACTCCGGCAGACGTCGCCGAAGCTGGCCTACCTGATCCCCGACTTCCAGAACCCGACCGGGCACCTGATGACCGACGACCAGCGGGTCACGCTGGCCCGGCACCTGGCCGGCACGCGCACGATCGCCGTCATCGACGAGGCCCACGAGGCGCTCGCCCTGGAGGGACAGGAGATGCCCTTGCCGTTCGCGCACCACTCGCCCGGCGCCATCACCATCGGGAGCTCGAGCAAGACGTTCTGGGGTGGCCTGCGACTGGGTTGGCTGCGCGCCCCGCACGAGCACGTCGAGCGGCTCATCAATGCCCGACTGGGCCTCGACCTGGGCTCGCCGGTGCTGGAGCAGCTCGTGCTGAGCCGGCTGCTGGCCGATCGCGCCACCATCGTCTCCGCGCACCGCGTCCAGCTGCGCACCCAGCGCGATGCCCTCGTCGACGCGCTACGCCGCGAGCTGCCGTCGTGGACGTTCCACGTGCCCACCGGCGGACTGGCGCTGTGGTGTCAGCTGCCTCGCGCCGCTGGCACCGATCTCGCCGTCGAGGCCGAGCGGCACGGCGTGATCGTGGCGCCGGGGCCGGTGTTCGCCGCCGAGGGCGGCCTCGACCGGTTCGTCCGGATCCCGTGGACGCGTCCCGTCGACGAGCTCGAGGAGGCCGCCCGACGGTTGGCCGTCGCCTGGGACATCGTCATCTCCGACGCCGGCAGCGAGCCGGGCTCGCGCCGGGGGCGGGTGATGGTGGCCTGATTGTCCGGCCCTCGTTGGTCGAGTAGGGCGATGCGAAGCGAGCCCATATCGAGACCTCACCCCGGTCTCGATACACCCGGGTCGATACACCCGCACGTCCCTCGCGGGCACTCGACCACCGAGGACGGTCAGGACAGGTTGACCGCGCGTACCGACGTGGCGTCGATGGCGCCCTGGATCTCGGCCAGCGTCTCGGCCGGGATGGCAGAGTCGACCGACAGCGCCACCAGCGCGGAGCCGCCCTTGGCGTCCCGGGCGACCTGCATGCCGGCGATGTTGACGCCGGCGTCGCCGAGGATGCCACCGACGGTGCCGACCATGCCCGGGCGGTCCTCGTAGCTGAAGAACGCCAGGTGGTCGGTGGGCTCGATGTCGACGTCGAACCCGTTGACCTCGACGAGCCGCTCGCGCTGCCCGAGGCCGACCAGCGTGCCGCTGACCGAGATCTGGGACCCGTCGGCCAGGGTGCCGCGGATGGTGATCAGGTTGCGGTGGTCGGGGCTCTCGGGGTCGGCGACCAGCCGGACCGCCGTACCGCGCTCGGCGGCGAGCAGGGGGGCGTTGACGTAGGAGACCTGGTCCTCGACGACGTCGGTGAAGACGCCCTTGAGGGCGGCGAGCTCGAGCACCTTGACGTCGTACTCGGTGATCTCGCCACGGACCTCGACGTCGATCTGCTGGGCGACCTCGCCGGCCAGGGCGCTGAAGACGCGGCCGAGCTTCTCGGTGAGCGGGATGCCGGGTCGGACCTCCTCGGCGATGACGCCACCCTGGACGTTGACCGCGTCGGGCACGAGCTCACCGGAGAGGGCGAGGACGACGGAGCGGGCGACGGCGATGCCGGCCTTCTCCTGCGCCTCGTCGGTCGATGCGCCGAGGTGCGGCGTGGCGACGACGTTCTCGAGCTCGAAGAGCGGGCTGTCGGTGCACGGCTCCTTGGCGAAGACATCAAGGCCGGCGGCTGCGATGCGGCCGGTCTTGAGGGCGTCGTAGAGCGCGGCCTCGTCGACGATGCCACCACGCGCGGCGTTGACGAGCACCAGCTGCGGCTTGGCCCTGCCGAGCTCGTCGGCACCGATGAGGCCGACAGTCTCTGGGGTCTTCGGAAGGTGGACGCTCATGAAGTCGGCCTCGGCGAGCAGGGTGTCGAGGTCGACGAGGCGGACGCCCATCTGCGCGGCGCGGCCGGCCTGCACGTAGGGGTCATAAGCGATGACCTTCATGCCGAAGGCGCTGAGCCGCTGCGCGACGAGTACGCCGATGCGGCCGAGGCCGACGATGCCGACGGTCTTCTCGTAGAGCTCGATGCCGGTGTAGCGCGACCGCTTCCACTCGCCGTTCTTGAGGGCGGCGTGCGCGGGGCTCACGTGGCGGGCGGCGGCCAGCATCAGCGCGACGGCCAGCTCGGCGGCCGAGACGATGTTGGACGTCGGCGCGTTGACGACCATCACGCCGGCCTGGGTGGCGGCCTTCACGTCGACGTTGTCGAGGCCGACACCGGCGCGGGCGACGACCTTGAGACGCTTCGCGGCGGCGAGTGCTTCGGCGTCGACCTTGGTGGCGGAACGCACCAGGATCGCGTCGGCGTCGACGATCGCGGACAGCAGCTCGGCGCGGTCGGCACCGTTGCAGTTGCGGATCTCGAAGTCGGGGCCGAGCGCGTCCACGGTGGCGGGGCTGAGCTCTTCGGCGATGAGTACGACGGGCTTGTCAGTCACAGCGGGTCCTCAAGACAGATCATGGAACATGGTCGAGGTGCACGACGCTGTGCGTGGCCCAGCCTACCTCGCGTCGCGGACCCGGCCCGATCCGGTCTCAGTCCGGACCCCCGCTCAGTTCGGTCGGTCGTCGAGCCCGCCCGTGTGCCTGGCCGACTCGCCGAGACCGGTGTTGGCCACGCTCGCCAGGCTCGGGAAGTGCCCCCCGCCGACCGCCGCACCCTCCTTGACCGCCTTCTCGATCGCGTTGAAGTCGTAGTCGCTGCTGTCGACCGTCTTGATCTTCGACCCCGCGGTGCCGAGGGCGCCGAAGATGTCATCGAGCACCTCGCCGAGCTTGCCCATCGAGCTGATGAGGTTCTTGAGGAAGGTGCCGATCTTCGCGGTCCACTCCGTGACCTTGGCGCAGATCTCCCCGATGGCCTTGGGCGCGAGCACCAGGCTCAGCAGCTGGGCCAGCTTGGAGAGTCCGTAGCCCACCAGCTGCGAGAAGCCGTCGCGCACGAGGGCGCGGACCCCGGCCACGAGCGCACCGGCCACCTCGACACCTGCCGCCACCCCGTTGACCACGGTGCCGAAGCCGTCGATGATCTCCGAGGTTGCTGCAGCCGGCGGTATCGGCCAATCCCGACCTCGCGGCGGACGGGCTCACCCGCGCGTCGATCGCAGCCCCCGACCGCATCAGCGCCCGCAGGGGACTCTGATCCGGCTCGACCTCACGCCTCCTGGCGCGCCACCGTTCCGCGCCGGGCGACGTACGTCACGACGAAGCCGATCAGCAGGGCGAAGAGCACGCCGAGGTTCGCGAACGCCCACGCGCCGTCCTTGCCGCCGAAGCCGAGGCCGAGGAGGTAGCCCTGCCAGTTGTTCCACGAGGCGTCGTCGGAGAACGTGTTGATGACGAACCCCCAGCCGACGAGCGATGCCACCACGAGGGTGCCGATCGAGACCCAGTCGAACGCGCCGTACCGACCGTTGGGGTCGAACAGGTCGACGTCGTCGTAGTCGCGTTTGCGGAGCGCGATGTCGGCGATCATCACGCCGGCCCAGGCCGCGAGCGGGACCCCGAGGGTGATCAGGAAGCTCTGGAAGGGGTTGATGAAGTTGTCGGCGAAGAAGACGACATAGATGGTGCCGATCGTGAGGAGTACGCCGTCGACGAAGGCCGCGTGCGGCCGGGCCAGGCGTACACCCAGGGAGAGGAGTGTCAGTCCCGAGGAGTAGATGCCGAGCACCGCGCCGCTGACCAGGGCCAGGATCGCCGCGAGCAGGAACGGTACGAGGAACCAGGTGGGCAGCAGGGTGGCGAGCGTGCCGATCGGGTCAGCGGCCACGCCGTCGAGGATCTCCGGCGACGAGCCGGCCAGCGCCAGCCCGAACACCACCAAGATGGTGGGCGCGAGCGCGCCACCGAAGGTGTTCCAGCCGACGATGGCGGCGTTGGACGCACCGCGGGACTGGTAGCGCGACCAGTCGGCGGCGATGTTGATCCAGCCCAGTCCGAAGCCGGTCATCACCATCACCAGCGCGCCGATCACCGCCTGGTTGGAGCCCGACGGGATCGCCTGCACGGCCGACCAGTCGATGTCGTCGATGGTGAGCACCATGTAGAGCACCGAGACGATGCCGGTGATCCAGGTCAGCCACGACTGCATCCGCATGATGACGTGGTAACCCGCGACGCTGGCGCTGACGATCAGTGCCGCAACCACGGCCGCGGCGACGATCTTGGTGCCGGTGCCGCCGCCCCAGCCGAGGCGGTCGAAGATGGTGGAGGTGGCGAGCACGGCCAGGATCGCGAGGAACGTCTCCCAGCCGATCGAGACCAGCCATGAGATGACGCCGGGGACCTTCTGGCCGGTGACGCCGAACGCCGCCCGGCTGAGGATCATCGTCGGCGCGGAGCCGCGCTTGCCAGCGATCGCGATGACTCCGCAGAGCGCGAACGACACGACGACGCCGACGACCGCGACCAGCACGCCCTGCCAGAACGAGATGCCGAAGTAGAGGATGAACGCCGCATAACTGAGGCCGAAGACGCTGACGTTGGCCGCGAACCACGGCCAGAACAGGTCGACGGGTCGCGCCGTGCGGTCGGCCTCGTCGATGATCTCGATGCCCGTCGTCTCGACACCGAGGCGGCGGGTCGCGTCCAGCGTGTGCTCGCTCATGGGTTCATCGTCGCGCACTCCGACATCGCCCGGTAGTCCAGTCGGAACTTGTCGTCTCGCGGGCCGTCGTACGACGAATTGCGACTGGACTATCCCGGCATCCGGGCGACGCTGATGGTCGCGCACGTTCGCGCGTCCCCGCATGACGATGCACCTCGACGCCGCGCAGGGCGAGGTGCTCGACACGCTCTCCAGCGCCCTGGACCTCGCCGGCTTCCGGACCAAGGACCGCGATGCCAGCGGCTTCCGGGCACGGCGCATCCCGTGGTTCGGCTGGCTGAGCTCCGCGGCCGTCTCACCCTGCGTGCTCCGGGTCAGCCTCACCGGCGGTGGTGTGGAAGTAGTCGTCGAGAACACCGGCGCCACCCCGGCGCCGCGGCGGGCAGCCGAAGGGCTGAGTGGGGCCATCGACGGCTTCCGCAGCCGCGGCGTCGCCGTAGACTGGAGCCAGTGGGAACCCGCTCTTCCCCCGCCCAATAGCTGACCCGCGAGCGGCCGACGGACGTTCGGGATCCGTCACATCTGGCCGGTCCCCGGCGCCGTACGCGCCGCTACTGTCGAGCCATGGCTGACAACGAGTGGGACTTCACGGGCCTCGAGGCCCTGTTCATCAACACCACCCTCAAGCGCTCCCCCGAGCTCTCAAACACGCAGGGGCTCGTCGACATCAGCGCGGCGATCATGGAGAAGCACGGCGTGAGCGTCGACCAGTTCCGGGCGGTCGACCACGACATCGCCACGGGTGTCTATCCCGACATGACCGAGCACGGGTGGGCGACCGACGAGTGGCCGCAGCTGTGGCCGCGCGTGGAGGCGGCCCACATCCTCGTCGTTGCCGGCCCGATCTGGCTCGGTGACAACTCGAGCATCACCAAGCAGGTCATCGAGCGGCTCTACGCCCACTCCGGCGAGACCAACGAGCACGGGCAGTACGCGTTCTACGGCCGGGTCGGCGGCGCGCTGATCACCGGCAACGAGGACGGCGTGAAGCACTGCACGTCCAACATCCTCTACAGCCTCCAGCACATCGGCTACACGATTCCGCCGCAGGCCGACGCCGGCTGGATCGGCGAGGTGGGGCCGGGGCCGTCCTACCTCGACGGGGGTTCGGGTGGGCCGGAGAACGACTTCACCAACCGCAACACCACGTTCATGACGTGGAACCTCATGCACTTCGCGCAGCTGCTGAAGACGGCCGGCGGCGTCCCCGCGCACGGCAACCAGCGCAGCGCCTGGGACGACGGCGAGAGGTTCGACTTCGAGCAGCCGAACCCGGAGTACCGCTAGCAATCAGGCGAACACCGACTGGCCGACATACTCCCCCGCGCGCACGCCGGGCGGTACGGCGAAGATCGCGGACGAGGTGAACTTGAGGTACTCCATCAGCGCGTCCTGGCGCGACATCGCCAGCTGCATCGGGATGAACTGGGTGCGCGGGTCGCGCACGTAGGCGATGAAGAAGAGCCCGGCGTCCAGGCCGCCAAGTGGGTCGCTGCCGTCGACGAAGTTGTAGCCGCGGCGCAGCATCCGGACCCCGTTGTTGGCGTCGGGGTGCACGACCCGCACGTGCGCGTCGGTGGGAATGATCGGCTCGTTGTTGCTGCCCCCCATGTCGAAGTCGGGCTCGGTGAACTCCTTGCCGCCCGACAGCGGCGCGCCCTCGCCCTTGCTGCGGCCGACGAACATCTCCTGGTCGCCGAGCGGCTGGCGGTCCCAGGTCTCGATGCGCATGTTGATGCGTCGCGCCACGAGGTAGGAGCCGCCCGCGAGCCAGGCCTGGTCGTCGGAGCCGTCGACCCACACGTGCTCGTCGAGGGCGTCGGCCTCCTCGGCTTTGACGTTGGCGGTGCCGTCCTTGAAGCCGAAGAGGTTGCGCGGCGTCGACTGCGACGTGGAGGTCGTCGACGTACGCCCGAAACCGAGCTGCGACCACCGCACACTGACGGTGCCGAAGCCGATGCGCGCCAGGTTGCGGATCGCGTGTACGGCGACCTGCGGGTCGTCGGCGCAGGCCTGGATGCAGAGCGCGCCACCCGACCGGCCCGCGTCGATCACGTCGGCCGGGAAGTGTGGGAGCTCCTCCAAGGCCTCGGGCCGGCGGTCGGCGAGCCCGAAGCGGTCCTTGCCGTCGGCGTCACGGAAGAGCGACGGACCGAAGCCGAACGTGATCGTCAGGCCGCTCGCCGGCAGGCCGATCGCCTCGCCCGTGTCGTCGGGTGGCAGGTTGGTCGCACCCTCCACCGGGCCGATCTCGCCGGCCGGCTCACCGCGCGTCATCCGCTCTGCGGCGGCGGTCCAGGCCTTCAGCAGCTCGACCAGGTCGTCACGGTCGGCGGTAGCGAGCACGTCGAAGGCGGCGAAGTGCAGCCGGTCCTGCGCCGGGGTGGTGATGCCCGACTGGTGGTCGCCACGGAACGCGTACGACGCCGGGCGCGAGGCCGCTCCCGCAGGATCGCTCTCGGTCAGCCGACCTGCCGCGAAGGCCCCGGCCCCGGCGACGATGCCGGCAGCGGCGACGCCGCCGCCGAGCAGTCGGCGCCGGGAGACGGGGTGTGCGGTGGGCTCAGTCATCACGAACGACCTGGTCAGGCCAGCACGGCCGCGGTCAGCCGCGAGAGCGGCTCGGACAGGGCGTTGACAGCGTCGGACAGGGCCTTGATCTCGTCCTGCTCGATCTCGTCGTACAGCGTGAAGCCGCCGCCGGCCCGCTGGGCGTCGAGCAGCACCTCCAGCTCGTCGAAGCGCGCCTGCAGCTGCTCGGCGAGGTCGGGGTCCTTCTGCTCCAGGATCGGCTTGACGCCCTCGAAGCCCACCTTGGCGCCGTCGACGTTGGCCTGGAAGTCGTAGAGGTCTGTGCGCGACCAGTACTCCTCCTCGCCCGTCACCTTGCCGCTCGCGACCTCTTCGAGCAGGCCACGCGAGCCGTTGGCGATCTCGTCGATCGTGTAGGTGAGCTCCTGGATGCGGCCGTCGAGCGTCTCGGTGTTGGCAAGCAGGTCATCGGCGTACGTCGCCCGCTGCTTGTCCGTCAGGGCCTGGTAGCCCTCGGCACGCGCGGGCCAGAGGTCCTTCTCGATGAGGTGCCAGCCGGTCCACTTCTCACCGGGCGCCAGGTCGGCCTCGCGGGCGTCCATCTTGGGGTCGAGGTCACCGAACGACTCGGCGACGGTCTCGATGCGCTCCCAGTGGGTGCGGGCGTCGGCGTACAGCGTGCGAGCTGCGTCGTCGTCACCGGACTTGTAGAGGTCGACGAACTCGCCGGTCTTCACGAGCAGCTGCGCGGACTGGTCCTCGACGTACGCCGCGTAGTTGTCCTGCGCCTGGTCGATGAGCTCCTGGTCGTCGGCGGTGACGTCGGCGGCGTCGGACTCGGTCACGACGAAGTCGGCGCGGATGCCCTCGCCCTTCATGCCGGGCTTGCAGGCGGTGACGTAGTTTCCGGCCGGCACCTGGGTGGTGAGCGGCTTGGTGCTCTGCGGGCCGACGTTCTCGACCTCGGCGACGATCTGCAATCCGTCCTCGGCGAGCAGGTAGAACTCGGTGACCTCGCTGCCGGAGTTGGCGACGTTGAACGTCAGCGTGCCGGCCGGGGCCTCGGTGCCCGACAGGCCACAGGCGTCGTCGGACGACTCGACCGCAACCCTCCGGGCGTCGGCGGCGTCGCCATCGCCGGCGGACTGCTTGGTGCTCTCGGTGCCGCAGGCGGCCAGGACCGGGAGGGCGACGAGCAACGTCGCGACGAGGGTGCGCTTCACGGGTGTCCTTCGGGGTGAGTCGGGTTCAGGAGGAGACGGGCTGGGGAGCAGGCTTCGGAGCCGCGGAGCGGCGGTGGATGACCCACAGGAACAGGGCCATCACTGGTACGACGTAGAGCACCCACGTCAGCCCCTCCAGCACGCTCGGCGACGGCGTGAAGTTGAAGAGCCCGGCCAGCAGAGAGCCGTACCAGGAGCTGGCGTTGAGGTACGCCGAGATGTCGAAGAGCGTGCGGCCGGCACCGGGCAGCACGCCGGCTTCCTGCAGGTCCTTCACGCCGTACGACAGCACGCCGGCGGCGACCACGATCAGCACCGCGCCAGTCCAGGTGAAGAAGCGGGTGAGGTTGATCGTGAGAGCGCCCCGGTAGATGAACCACCCCAGCACCATGGCGACGAGGATGCCGACGATCGCTGCGATCAGCGGGCCGGAGTTGGTCTCGAAGCCGTCGGGCATGTCACGTCCGGTGGCGTTGCGGGTGTTGGTCCACAGGATGCCGGCGGTCTCCATGCCCTCGCGGCCGACCGCGAGGAAGGCGATGACGACCAGCGAGAGCGGGCTGTCGGCGGCGTCGTCGATGCGGCCGCGCAGGTTGCGGGCGATGCCTTTGGCGGCCCTGGCCATCCAGAAGACCATCCAGGTCACGAAGGCGGCGGCGAGCAGCGACATCGTGCCGCCGAGGATCTCCTGGGAGCGGAAGTCGAGCTGGCGCGACTGGAAGCCGAGGTAGAGCGTGAAGCCGACGCTCAGCGCCACCGCGGAGACCACGCCGAGCCAGATCCACTTCAGGAGGTGGCGTCGGTCGGACTTGACGAGATAGGCGACGAGGATGCTGATGACCAGCGATGCCTCGAGGCCCTCACGCAGGCCGATCAGGAAGTTCGCGAACACGAAATGGGATGTTACGCCCGACCGTTAGGTTTGCCTAACCTATGTCTGTCGTGGTCTTGCCACAGTGGCGTCAGATCGCGCAGCCGTCCGGTCCGCAGGCCTCGGAGTCCCCGCCCGCGAGCACGCTGAGCTGCGGGTGACCCGCGGCCCAGGCCTGGTCGAGAGCCTGGGCGAACACTTCGGCCGGCTGGGCGCCGGAGATGGCGAACTTCTCGTCGACGACGAAGAAGGGCACGCCGGTCGCGCCGTACGCCGCGGCCTGGCGGATGTCTGCCTCGACCTCGTCGGCGTGCACGTCACCGGCCAGGACGGCGGCCACGCGCTCGGCGTCGAGTCCGACCGACGTGGCGATCTCGGTGAGGACCGCGTGGTCGGCGACGTTGCGGGCGTCGACGAAGTAGGCCTCCAACAGCGCTTCCTTGAGCGCGCCGCGCCGCTCCCCCGCTGCGTGCAACAAGCGGTGGGCGTCCATGGTGCCGACGCGCTGAGCCTGGCCCAGACGGAAGAGCAGGCCCTCCTCGGCGGCCACGGCTTCGACCCGGTCGACCATCTGCTGGCCCGCGGCCTGGCCGCCGCCGTACTTGCTACCCAGGTGCTCGGCGACGGTCTCGACCGGGCTCGTCGGTGCCGACGGGTCGAGCTGGAACGAGCGCCAGACCAGCTCGACGTCGTCACGGTGCTCGAAGCCGGCCAGTGCGGTCTCGAGGCGGCGCTTGCCGATGTAGCACCACGGGCAGACGACGTCGGACCAGATCTCGATACGCATGACCGGCCCAACGCCGTCGCCGCCCGTTTGCTTCCCGCTGCTCAGCGAGCTGACGTGCCCTCGACGTAATCCGAGTCGTGGCTCTTGACCCAGGCCATCAGCTTGCGCAGCTCGCGACCGGTCTGCTCGATCGGGTGCTGCTCGCCCTGCTCGCGGAACCTGGTGAACTCCGGGGACCCGTTGTCCATGTCGGTGATGAACCGCTCGGCGAACTTGCCGTTCTTGATGTCCTCGAGAACGGCGACCATGTTCGCCTTGACGTCGGGAGTGATCACGCGGGGGCCGGAGACGTAGTCACCGAACTCGGCCGTGTCGGAGACCGACCAGCGCTGCTTGGCGATGCCGCCTTCGTACATCAGGTCGACGATGAGCTTGAGCTCGTGCAGGCACTCGAAGTACGCGACCTCGGGCTGGTAGCCGGCCTCGGTCAGGACCTCGAAGCCGTACTGCACCAGCTGGCTGGCGCCTCCGCAGAGCACAGCCTGCTCGCCGAACAGGTCGGTCTCGGTCTCCTCGGTGAAGGTCGTCTTGATGCCGCCGGCACGAAGGCCGCCGATGCCCTTCGCGTAGGACAGGGCGAGGTCCCAGGCCTTGCCCGAAGCGTCGGCCTCCACGGCCACGAGCACGGGCACGCCGCGGCCGTCGACGTACTCGCGACGCACGAGGTGACCGGGACCCTTGGGGGCGACCATGAAGACGTCGACGCCCTCGGGCGGGGTGATGTAGCCGAAGCGGATGTTGAACCCGTGGCCGAAGACCAGGGTGTCGCCCGCGGCGAGGTGCGGCTCGATCTCCTCGGCGTACAGCTTCCGCTGGTGCTGGTCGGGCGCGAGGATCACGACGACGTCGGCCTCCTCGACCGCCTCGGCGGGAGTGAGGACACGCAGGCCCTCGGCCTCGGCCTTGGCGCGGCTCTTGGAACCGGGCTGCAGTCCGACCCGGACGTCGACGCCCGAGTCGCGCAGGGACAGGGCGTGGGCGTGACCCTGGCTGCCGTAGCCGATCACGGCCACGTTCTTGCCCTGGATCAGGGACAGGTCAGCGTCGTCGTCGTAGAACATCTCAGCCACGGTGCGGCTCTCCTTGTGTTGGGTGTTTGGCGGAACGTTTGTGAGCGTGTCGTGAGGTTTGTGGGGATTGCCTGCGTCACAAAGGTGACGGTCCCCCGCTGAGGCGGGGGATCATGACGCGACACCGGCTCGGGCGGGCGCGACCGGCACGGGTCGGACGGTGCGTTCGGTGATGGAGCGGCTGCCGCGACCGATCGCGACCATGCCGGACTGCACGAGCTCGCGGATGCCGAACGGCTGCAGTACGGCGAGGCACGCGGCCAGTTTGTCGCTGGTGCCCGTGACCTCGATGGTGACGGCGTCGAGGGTGACGTCGACGGCCTTGGCCTCGAAGAGCTGGACGGCGTCGAGCACCTGGCCGCGGGTGTCGGCGTTGGCCTTCACCTTCACCAGCAGCAGCTCGCGGTTGACCGATGCGGTGCCGTCGAGCTCGACGATCTTGAGGACCTCGATCAGCTTGTTGAGCTGCTTGGTCACCTGCTCGAGCGGGGAGTCGTCGACCGCGACGACGATGGTCATGCGCGAGACCTCGGGATCCTCGGTCGGGCCGACCGCGAGGCTGTCGATGTTGTAGCCACGGCGGCTGAAGAGGCCGGCGATGCGGGCCAGGACGCCGGGCTTGTTCTCCACCAGCACGGAGAGGGTGTGCTTGGTCATGGGGTGACCTCCTGGGTCTGGATAGGCTCGCTGCGCTCGCTACTCGACGCACGAACGGCGCACATCACAGGGCGTCCTCCTCGAACTCGGGAGCCAGGTCGCGGGCGTACAGGATCGCGTCGTTGCTCGTGCCGGCGGCCACCATCGGCCACACCATCGCGTCGCGGTGGACCCGGAAGTCGACGACGACGGGCTGGTCGTCGATCGCCATCGCCTTCTCGATAGTCGCGTCGACGTCGGCCGGGTCGTCACACGCCAGGCCCACGCAGCCATAGGCGTCGGCGAGCTTGACGAAGTCGGGGATCCGCTTCGAGTGCAGGTCGGTGTTGCTGTAGCGCTCGTTGTAGAAGAGCGTCTGCCACTGCCGGACCATCCCGAGCGACTCGTTGTTGATGATCGCCACCTTGATCGGGATGCCCTCGATGGCGCAGGTGGCGAGCTCCTGGTTGGTCATCTGGAAGCAGCCGTCGCCGTCGATCGACCACACCGTGGCGTCGGGACGGCCGACCTTCGCGCCCATGGCCGCCGGCACCGAGAAGCCCATCGTGCCGAGGCCACCGGAGTTGATCCAGGTGCGGGGGTTCTCGTAACCGACGAAGTGCGCCGCCCACATCTGGTGCTGGCCCACGCCCGAGCAGTAGATCGCCTCGGGGCCGGCGATCGCGCCGAGCCGCTCGATGACGTACTGGGGCGAGAGGCTGCCGTCGGCAGGCGTGTCGTAGCCGAGCGGGTACGTCTTCTTGATGCCGGCGACGAAATCGACCCACTGCTCGTAGTCGCCGGTGTTGCCGGCCTCGACCTCGGCACGCAGGGCCACGACCAGGTCGGCGATGACCTCGCGGCAGTCGCCAACGATCGGGACGTCGGCGTGCCGGTTCTTGCCGATCTCGGCCGGGTCGATGTCGGCGTGGATGACCTTGGCGAGTGGCGCGAACGAGTCGAGGTTGCCGGTGACGCGGTCGTCGAAGCGCGCGCCCAGGCTGATGATCAGGTCGCTGCGCTGCAGTCCGGCCACCGCGGCGACGGTGCCGTGCATGCCGGGCATGCCGAGGTGCTGCGCGTGGCTGTCGGGGAACGCGCCGCGAGCCATCAGCGTGGTGACCACGGGGATGCCGGTCAGCTCGGCCAGCTCACGCAGCTCGCGGGACGCGGCCGCGCGGATGAGGCCGCCGCCGACGTAGAGCACGGGCCGCTGCGACTCGAGGATCAGCCGGGTCGCCTCACGGATCTGCTTGCTGTGCGGTCGGGTCACGGGGCGGTAGCCCGGCAGCGACAGCTCGGTCGGCCAGGCGAACGACGTCATTGCCTGGAGCGCCGACTTGGCGACGTCGACCAGCACCGGGCCGGGGCGGCCGGTCGAGGCGATGTGGAACGCCTCGGCGACGGTGCGCGGAATGTCGGCCGGGTCGGTGACCAGGAAGTTGTGCTTGGTGATCGGCATCGTGATGCCGCAGATGTCGGCTTCCTGGAAGGCGTCGGTGCCGATGAAGTTGGCGCCGACCTGGCCGGTGATGGCGACCAGCGGCACGGAGTCCATGTGGGCGTCGGCCAGCGGCGTGACGAGGTTGGTGGCACCGGGACCGGAGGTGGCCATGCAGACCCCTACGCGACCGGTTGCCACGGCGTACCCCTGGGCGGCGTGACCCGCGCCCTGCTCGTGGCGGACCAGGATGTGCCGGATCTGGGTCGAGTCCATCAACGGGTCGTACGCCGGCAGGATCGCTCCGCCGGGGATGCCGAAGATCGTCTCCGTGCCCGCGTGCTCCAGCGATCGGATCAGGCTCTGTGCACCGGTGAGCTGTTCACCGGTCGCGCCCTGCTCACTCATCTCGTCGGTTCCTCATCGTCGTTGCTCGGCCAACAAAAAACCCCTCGGCCCGGCGGGCGGCGAGGGGTGACGCGTGTGCAGCGAGGCTTGGGGCCTCAGCTCACGCGTCGCGTGCGTACAAGAATGTCAGTGCGCATGCGCTTACGTTGCTCGCCGTCGCGTTCCGTCGTCAAGCCAGTGTGTCACGCGTCCCACATGCTGGAACGCGTGTCCCATCATGTGATCGCGCGGCGCGTTACCTGCTGAGCGGCGTGCAGATGCACGAGCGGTTGCCGTCGGCGTCCGCGACGACCCAGAACGCCGGCGCCTCCGCATCGCTGACCAGCGAGCCGCCGGCATCGAGCACGGCTTGCAGGCGTTGCTCGGCCTGGTCGTGAGGCACCCAGACGTCGAGATGGAAACGCTGCTCGACCTCTCCCTCGGCCCGCTCGTGGTCGAGGTCGATGCCCTGGAACCAGATCGTCGGCACCTGGCCGGTCGGGTCGAGGGCCTCGCCCTGCTTGGCCTCGGCACCGGTCAACGCCGCCCAGAACGGCACGAGCCGCTCACCGTCGGCGGCGTCGAGCCCCAGCTCGACACGGGTCAGCGACGCCGGGTCGGACTGCACACCTGCCTCGGCGGCGTAGGAGCTGATCAGTCGCGCGAGGTCGATGTCGCGCGAGGTGAGGCCTCCGACGTCATGGCTGGAGAGGGTGACGGCGACCGACGGATAGGTGAGCGTGATGTCGGGATGGTGGCCGGCCTCCTCGGCGGCAGCGCCGATGCGGTCGACCAGTGCCAGGCCCGTGGCGAAGTCACCCGTCAGGAACCGCGCAGCGAGCGAGTTGAGGATCTTCCTCCAGTCGTCGAGGCCGGCGGCGAGCACGTCGTCGTGGCTCAGCTTCTGCTTTGGGTCGTCACTCATGGCAGCACTTCCTGTCCGATGGGGCCGGGGTTGTGGGCGACTTCCCAGCGGAAGCCGTCGGGGTCGGCGAAGTAGCCGGAGTAGCCACCCCACTCGCGCTCTGCACCTGTCTGCACCGGGTCGGCGCCGGCCTCGCGGGCCGACTCGAGGACCTGGTCGACGCCGTCGGTGGTCGCGCAGTTGTGGGACAGCGTGATCGGCGCGACGCCTCCGCCCCGGTTGATCGGCTGGCCGACCTCGGCCTCGAAGGCCGTCTCGTCCCACAGGGAGAGCACGACCTTGTCGGCGACCTTGAACATCAGCACCTCGCCGGGCACGTCGACCGCGGACTCCCAGCCCAGGCCGTCGACGTAGAACCTGCGTGACGCCGGGAGGTCGCGCACGGCGAGGGTGATGAAGCTGATGCGTTGGTCCATGAACCTCACCCTCCCACGGCTCACCGACAGTCGCCACGAGCCGGCGGCTCGTGACGCAGTGCCAGACTTCCGGCATGTCTCTCGGCAACGCGATCCGTGCCGCCACCAGCGGAGTCCCCCGTCTGTACGCCGCGGCGCGAGGCAGCGGCGCCAGCCACCGCGACGCCCTCGGCATGGTCGCCGCGTCGGCGGCCGCCCTCGTCATCGCGGCCCGGCGACACCCCAGCGAGTGGCGCGAGCAGAATGCCGTGCGCCACTTCTCCTGGCAGGCATTCTTGACCGCCCGCTACGGCCGCGAAGCGGCGAGCGCGCTGGCGCTGGCCCACGAGCAGCGCTCGTCGGACGCCGCCGACTCGGCGGTCGACCGGGCCAACAACACAGCCGGTCAGGAGTACGCCGCGGCGCACTCCGCCGACCTCCAGCACGGGGCCGTGTGGGCGACCGTCACCAGCCTTGCCGAGGTGGCCGAGGGCGAGTGGGCAGCCGGCCGGCTCAGCGGGCGACGTCCGCCCGACGCGTGAGGTCGGACAGCGCCAGGCGCTGACGACCGTCGGCGTCGAAGTTGGCGTCGTCGAGCCACGTGTCGTAGGCCGCGGCGAGCGCCGGCCACTCGCCGTCGGTGATCGAGAACCAGTCGGTGTCGCGGTTGCGCCCCTTGTAGACGAGTGCGTTGCGGAACCGGCCCTCCCACACGAAGCCCAGGCGCAGCGCGGCCCGGCGCGACGGCCCGTTGAGGCTGTCGCACTTCCACTCGTAGCGGCGGTAGCCGAGGTCCTCGAAGACGTGCCGCGCGAACAGCATCATCGACTCTGTGGCCGCTCGCGTCTGCTGGAGCGGCGTGCCCAGGATGATCCGGCCGATCTCGACCGACCCGTTGTCGGCGTCGATGCGCATCAGGGACGCCATGCCCGCTGGGCCGGCGTCGGTGAGGATCGTGAAGGTCACCCAACCGGATCGGGCAACGAGACCGTCGATCCGCTCCCCCATCGCCTCGACTGAGGTGGGTTGCTCCTCGCTGATGTAGGTCCACACCGCGGCGTCGTCGGGCCCGCACAGGACGTCGTACAAACCGTCGCGGTGGGCCTGCGACGTCGGCTCGATGCGCACGTGCTTGCCGGTCAGGGTCACCGGAACGGGCCGCTCTCGTGGCGACCAGTCGACGGCATCGCCGATCTGCTGGCCGTCGGCGTTGGTGCGGCTCACGCGAGCTCTTGGGTGATCTCGCGGGTCGTGCCGGCCACGGTGACGTGGGCGAGGGCGCCGTTGACGAGCGGCAGGTGCGGCGGCACGTGGCCGCACTCGATGTCGAAGACGATCGGTAGGTCGAGCATGCCGAGGGCGTCGACCACCGCGTCCCGCTGGCTGAACTCGCCCGAGTCCGGGGCGCTGGTGCGTCCGATCAGGATGGCATCGGCGTCATCGAACCAGCCAGCCAGCCGCAGTCCGTGCAGCTTGCGGCAGATCTCCAGGGCTGGATCGTCGGAGGCCTCGAGGTAGACGATCAGCCCTTCGTCGGCGTGCTCGCGGCCGAACCCGGCGACATCGCCGTACTGCGTCCCGGTGAGGTTGCTGACCGTCTCGATGCAGCCACCGATCAGCCGGCCGGTGACGTCGAGCCCTCCCCCACCGTGCACCTCCCAGGTGCCCTGCTCGTCGAGGTTGTAGGTGTCGTCGGTGGGGTCGGTCTCCCAGTCGCCGTAGCCGTTGCGGCCGAAGACGCCGGTGGCCCGCTGGGTGACCGGCTCGGTGGCGGCCGCGAGGTCGGTCCAGTGCACGAGGCCGTCGGCGGCGGCGTACGGCGTGTCCATCAGGTTGGTGCCGTGCATCGTGGCCCAGCCCAGACGCAGGGTCAGCGGGAGCATCCAGGTTGTGGTGTCGGAGAACCCGAGCACCCACGTCGGCTCGAGGTGCTGGAGCGCGTCGTACTCGATCCGGTCGACGAGGTCGATCGCGGTCTCACCACCCCACGGGGGCACGATCGCCTTGATGGTGTGATCGAGCAGCATCCGGTTGAGCTCGGCGGCGCGCTGCTCGACCGGCGCGCTGACGTGGCTGGGCTGGCCCATGCACTCGCCCACCTCGACCTCGTAGCCACGCTCGCGCAGCCAGCCGACCGCGAAGTCGAGGCGGGGTCTGAGGGAGTCGGGCACCCCGCTCGACGGGCTTGTGACGCCGATGCGGTCACCCGGGCGCAGTGGTGGTGGGAAGCGGATCATGGCGCCATCCTCGCATCGGCGCCACGATCGCTCACCCGCTTATCGGGCCGCTGTGGGACAGCAGGGCGCGCACCTGCGCCAAGCCCTCGTGCACCTCGTCGAACGATGTCGAGAGCGGAGACAGCCCAATGCGCATGCCGCCGGGCTCGCGGTAGTCGGGGATCACGCCGAGCTTCCAGAGTGCCTTGACGACTTCGCGTGAGCGGGGGTGCCCGAGGGTGACGTGGCCCCCACGCTGTGCACCGTCGCGGGGCGACAGGACGGTGACACCGAGGGGGGTGAGCCAGGCGTCGGACAGCTCCAGCGTGTACGACGTCAGGGCGAGCGACTTGGCCCGCACCGCGTCGATGCCGGCCTCCTCGATCAGGTCGAGCATGTCCTGCATGGCGAGCATGCCGACGATCGCGGGCGTGCCGGAGATGAAGCCGCGGATGCCGGCTGCCGGTTCGTAGCGCGGACCCATGGCGAACGGGTCGCGGGCGCCCATCCAACCCTGGATCGGCTGCGTCAGCTTGCCGTGCAGCCGCGCGGCGACGTAGCCGAACGCGGGTGAGCCCGGGCCGCCGTTGAGGTACTTGTAGGTGCAGCCCACCGCGAGGTCGGCGTCCCAGCCGTCGAGGTCGACAGGCACCGAGCCCGCCGAGTGGCACAGGTCCCACAGCACGAGCGCGCCGGCGTCGTGGGCAATACGAGTGAGTGCGGGCCCGTCGGCGAGGAAGGCCGACTTGTAGGCGACGTGGCACAGCACCACCAGTGCGGTGGCCTCGCCGACTGCTGCCGACAGGAGCTCGGGCGTGACGCCGCCAGTGGAGTCGGGCTCGATCCAGCGCAGGGTCAGGCCGCGCTCGGCGGCGATGCCCTCGGCGAGGTACCGGTCGGTCGGGAAGTTGTCGGTGTCGATGACGATCTCGGTGCGCGCGGAGTCGGTGCGCTGCTGGTGGTCGACCGCGGCGCGCATCAGCTTGTAGAGCCACACAGTCGTCGAGTCGCCGATGGCGGTCTGGCCGCCGGCGGCGCCCAGGAGCACGCTGCCGAGCCGGTCGCCGAGCGAGGTCGGCAGGTCCATCCACCGCTCGTCCCAGCCGCGGATCAGCCGGTCGCCCCACTCGTCGGTGACGAACTTGCTCAGCCGCTGGGCAGTAGCGACCAGCGGCCGGCCCAGGGAGTTGCCGTCGAAGTAGACGATCGGGCTGCTGGCGCCCACGAACCGGGCGCGGTGGCCCGCGAGCTCGTCGACGGCGTCGAGCTCAGCGGGATCGGTGATCGGCTTCGCACCTGCCTCGGTGGTCGTCACTGGAAGCTCACGAAGGACACGCCAGGCTTGATCTTGCGGACGGCCCTGGCCTTCATGCGGGGCTCGTCCTCGTCGTAGAAGAGCTTGAACCCCATCGAGAACTTCTTCGGCTTCGCCAGCGAGGAGTACGTCGCGAGCTTCTGCGCCGGGGACCCGAACCCGTCGATGTGCAGCACCTCGGCGAGGTCGCCGCGCTTCTTGATCGCGTTGACGCCGCCGATCATGCCGGACTGGAACTGGTGCACCATGAACACCTTCTCGGGCAGCTCGTTGCTCTTCGTCAGGGTGTTGAGCCAGCCTGAGACCTCGTTGATCTCAGCGGCGCTGACCTGGCCGATCGTCTGCCCAGGCACCTCATCGGAGCCCATCCGCCACTCTGGGTCAAGGGCCAGCCCCACCCACGGGTCCTCGAGCGCCCACTGCCACCGCTTCGCGACGGTGAGGAAGTCGGACCGGCCGGGCTGGATGTCGAGCAGCAGCAGGGCGTTGTGGGCGTGCGCGGCGTCGATGTAGCGCTGCACGAGACTGTGCAGGATGTCGTGGCTGTAGTCGCCGTCGGTGCCCGGCACCGTGGGGCCGTCGGCCACGGTGACGATCAGCTCGTAGACGGGCTGGATGCGCTCACCCTTCTTCTTGAAGGGCTTGGCGGCGCTGGTCAACCGCGCATGCATGGTGTCGGGGTCGGTCTCGCCGAGCACGCCGAGGCTGCCGGTGTTGGCGGTGCCGTAGTAGGCCACGAGGAAGCCGTGATGACCGAAGACCTCACGGCCGCCACCCGGCAGCGCGGGCACCTTCTGCCGGGCAGCCGCCGCGGCGTACGTCGGGGTCACCGCCCGGACCTCGGCCGCAGCAGTGCTCGACATCGCGGCCAGGCCGGCGACGGTGGTGAGAGTCAGACAGGTCAACGATGCGAGTGCAGCCTCGCGAATCCCCCGGATCATGGCCGTACTGTAGTCGCCGCGGCCCACGCTCCCGCGCCGATATCATGCTCAGCCGCAGACGGCTCCGTGCGCCGCGCTCTGCACGACCTTGGCGTACTTCCCGAGCACGCCCCGGGTGTACTTCGGCGGGTTCGGCTGCCAGCCTTCCTTCCGCTCTTCGAGGTCGTCGATCTGTACGTCGAGGGTGCGGCCGGACACGTCGAGGGTGATCTGGTCGCCGTCGCGCACGAACGCGATCGGGCCGCCGTCGGCGGCCTCGGGAGCGATGTGGCCGACGCAGAGTCCGGTGGTGCCTCCGGAGAAGCGTCCGTCGGTGATGAGCAGGACGTCCTTGCCGAGGCCGGCGCCCTTGATCGCGCCGGTGATGGCGAGCATCTCGCGCATGCCGGGTCCACCCTTGGGGCCTTCGTAGCGGATCACCACGACGTCGCCGGCGACGATCTCACCCTCGGTGAGTGCGTCCAGGGCAGCGCGTTCGCCGTCGAAGACCCGCGCAGTGCCGGTGAACGTGGAGTCGTCGAAGCCGGCACTCTTGACCACGGCGCCCTCGGGAGCCAGCGAGCCCTTGAGGATGGTCAGGCCGCCGCTCTTGTGGATCGGCTTGTCGAGCGAGCGGAAGACCTCGCCGTCGAGACCCTTCGGCGCCAGCTCCTCGAGGTTCTCCGCGAGCGTCTTGCCGGTGACCGTCAGCGCGT
Source organism: Nocardioides sp. InS609-2 (assembly GCF_023208195.1). Taxonomy (NCBI): domain Bacteria; kingdom Bacillati; phylum Actinomycetota; class Actinomycetes; order Propionibacteriales; family Nocardioidaceae; genus Nocardioides; species Nocardioides sp. InS609-2. Next base: position 1,091,189 of record NZ_CP060034.1, read on the forward strand.
CGCCGTGCATCAGGCCCGCGTCGAGCAGTGCCTTCATCACCACCGGGATGCCGCCGACGCGGTCAAGGTCGACCCACACGAAGCGGCCGAACGGCTTGAGGTCGCCGAGGTGCGGAACCTTGTCGCCGATGCGCGTGAAGTCGTCGAGTGTCAGGTCGACTTCGGCCTCGCGGGCGATCGCGAGCAGGTGCAGCACGGCGTTGGTCGAGCCACCGAGGGCCATGGCCACGGCGATGGCGTTCTCGAAGGCCTCACGCGTGAGGATCTGGCGCGCGGTGATGCCCTGGCGCAGCATCTCGACCACGGCCTCACCGGACCGGTGCGCGAAGCCGTCACGCCGGCGGTCGACCGCCGGCGGGGCAGCCGAGCCGGGCAGGCTCATGCCGAGCGCCTCACCGATCGAGGCCATCGTGTTGGCCGTGTAGGCGCCACCGCAGGCGCCCTCGCCCGGGCAGATCGCGCGTTCGATCCGGTCGACCTCGTCACGGCTGATCTTGCCGGCCAGACAGGCGCCGACCGCTTCGAAGGCATCGATGATCGTGACGTCCTTGCCATCGACACTGCCGGGCAGGGTCGAGCCGCCGTAGAGGAAGACACTCGCGAGGTCGAGCCGGGCCGCGGCCATCAACATGCCGGGCAGCGACTTGTCGCAACCGGCAAGCAGCACCGAGCCGTCGAGGCGCTCGGCCATCATCACGGTCTCGACCGAGTCGGCGATGACCTCGCGGGAGACCAGCGAGAAGTGCATGCCCTCGTGGCCCATCGAGATGCCGTCGGAGACCGAGATCGTGCCGAACTCCAGCGGGTAGCCACCAGCCGCGTGCACGCCGTTCTTCACCGCCTTGGCGAGCCGGTCGAGCGAGAGGTTGCAGGGGGTGATCTCGTTCCAGCTCGACGCCACCCCGATCTGCGGCTTGACCCAGTCGTCGTCACCCATGCCTACGGCACGCAGCATCCCCCGCGCCGCTGCCTTCTCGAGGCCGTCGGTGACGTCGCGCGAACGGGGCTTGATGTCGGGAGCGTTCGTCATGCCCACGAGCGTAGTCGCGCCTGGCGACGCTTCTGCCTCGCGTCTCAGCCGCGCCCGTCGGCTGGATAGTCCGGGGCAAATTGCACCTCGTCGGGCGGCTGGCGGTGCGGATTGCTACGGACTACCCGCGAATCGGTCAGGGGATCGCGAAGCCACCGTCTCACCAGTCCGCCTCGTTCAGACCCGAAGCCAGGTCAGCACCGCGCGCACCCGGCGGTGGTCGTCGGTGTCGAGCGGAAGGTCGAGCTTCGTGAAGATGCCGTTGATGTGCTTGGCGACGGCCTTCTCGGTGACGAACAGCTCGACCGCGATCGCGGCGTTCGAGCGACCCTGTGCCATCAGCGCGAGCACCTCGCGCTCGCGGGCGCTGAGCCGGTCGACGGGTTCCTGCTGGCGGCGGGCCATGATCGTGGCGACCACCTCGGGGTCGAGCACCGTGCCGCCAGCGATGACCCGTCGGAGACCCGGTTCTTGAGCAGGTAGCCGATCGCGCCCTCGCCGCTGGCCAGGAGCTCGCGGGCGTAGAGGTGCTCGACGTACTGCGAGAGCACCATCACCGGGAACCCCGGTCGCACGGCGCGGACGGCGATCGCCGAGCGCAGGCCCTCGTCGGTCTGCGTAGGAGGCAGGCGTACGTCGACCACGGCGGCCTCGGCCTCGGGATCCTGGAGGGCGTCCTCGAGGTCGGCCTCGTTGGCGACGGAGGCAATGACCGTGAAGCCGTGGGTCTCGAGCAGCTGGGTCAGGCCGGCTCTGAGCAGGGCGTGGTCCTCGGCGAGGACAAGTCGCACGGGACCTCCAGGGTGACGAGGGTCGGCCCGCCGACCGGGCTCGAGACCATCATCGTCCCGTCAAACGCCCCGAGCCGCCGCATCACCCCCCGCATGCCCGTGCCCGTGTCGGGGTCCGCACCGCCCGAGCCGTCGTCGCCGATCTCGGCGAGCAGCACGTCGCGGTCGTACGACACTCGGATCCAGGCGTTCTCGGCGCCCGCGTGCTTGCCGATGTTGGCCAGGCACTCCGCGACCGCGAAGTAGACCGCCGACTCGACCGACGCCGACGGACGTCCGGCAAGGGAGGCCTCGATCGACACCGGCACCGCCATGTCCAGCGCGAGTGCCTGCACGGCGCCGACCAGTCCGCGGTCGGCGAGCACAGGCGGGTGGATTCCGCGTACGACGGAGCGCAGCTCGCCCAGCGCCGCGTCGCTCGTCTGCCGGGCGTCGTTGACCAGCTTGCGCGCGGCGTCGGGGTCGGAGGCGAACACCGCGTCGGCCATGCCGAGGCTCAGCGACAGCGCGACCAGCCGGGCCTGGGCGCCGTCGTGGAGGTCTCGCTCGAGGCGGCGCAGCTCGGCAGCCGAGTCGTCCACCACGTCGGCGCGTGTCTCGGTCAGCACCTCGACCCGGCGCTCCAGGCGGTCGGTGGTGCCCGGCGAGAGGAAGGCCCGGTCGATCGTGGAGCGCAGGCGCATCAGCGGCTCGACCGCGAAGTACCAGATCCACCCGCTCACGACCCCCAGCAGCAGTACGACAGTGACCAGCGAGATCGCGAAACCGACCGTCATCGCAGCGAGCATCCAGCCGAGGTCCCGCCAGGTCATCGGGTCGGTGGCGACGATCCGGAGCCTGGCCAACAGCTTGCGGCCTTCCGTCGGCACGTACGGCGTCGGCACCGGGCTGCTCAGCACCCGTGACGCCATCCGGCGGTGGGCGTTCGCCAGCCCCCGCGTCACCGGGATGACTGCCGTGAGCAGCAGCGCACCCACCCAGATCACCATCAGCACACCGCCGGCGACCCAGAGCACGAAGAGGACCACCAGCGGCACGACGGAGGCCACCTGCAGGGCGGCGTACCCGGTGAGCTGAAGGCGGCTCGGCGGTGGGTCAGTGTCGGGCATGACTGCATCATTCCCGACCGCGGCGCCCGGCGCGGTGGTGCTGGCACCACCTCGGTTCGGGGTGCTGAGGCCCCTGATCATCGGGCCGCGGGTCGCGAGGCTGAGGACGTCCCAAAGACCACGACAGGAGAACCTGATGTCCGCCGGAAACCCCCTGACCGCAGTGTCCATGAAGGCCGCCCGCTGGAGCGCGGCCCACCCCTGGCGCGCCATCCTCGGCTGGCTCGCCCTCGTCGTCGTCGCGGTCGGCCTCGCCACCGCGATCCCGACCGTGGAGACCTCCGACGCCGACTACCGGATGGGCGAGTCCGGCCGGGCCGACCAGCTCGTGGCCGAGGCCGGCCTCGACGGCCTGCCCTCGGAGAACGTGCTGATCACCGGGAAGGACGGCGTCGCTCCCCACCGCGCCGTCGCCCAGCAGGCGGCCGCGGCCGTCGCGGACGCCGTACGTCCTCTCGAGGGTGTGGCCGAGGTCGTCGAGCCCCAGTGGAGCCCGGACAGTACGGCGCTGCTCGTCGCGGTCCAGCTCGCCAAGGAGCACGACGAAGCAGGCCGATCGTCGCGGCCGTCGACGAGGTCCAGTCGCAGTTCCCGGGCCTGGAGCTCAGCCAGACCGGCGACCTGACGCTCGACACCGCCATCGACGACCAGGTCGCCGAGGACCTCTCGGTGGCGGAGACGATCAGCCTGCCGATCACGCTGGTCCTCATGCTGCTGGCGTTCGGCGCTCTCATCGCCGCCGGCATCCCGGTGCTGCTGGCCGCGACCAGTGTGGCCGCGACCATCGGCATCAGTGCGCCGGTCTCGCACCTCGTGCACGCCGACGCGACCGTGACCAGCATGATCGTGCTGATCGGCATGGCCGTGGGTGTCGACTACTCACTCTTCTACCTCAAGCGCGAGCGCGAGGAACGCGAACGGGGTCACACCACGCTCGACGCCGTCGAGATCGCCGCGCAGACCTCCGGACACTCGATCCTCGTCTCGGGAGGAGCCGTCATCGCATCGATGGCCGGCCTGTTCCTCATGCAGGACACGACGTTCAACAGCCTCGCCGTCGGCGCGATCCTGGTGGTGGCGATCGCGGTGCTCGGGTCGATCACCGTGCTGCCTGCCCTGCTCGCCAAGCTCGGTCGCTGGGTCGACCGCCCGCGGGTGCCGCTGCTGTGGCGCGTCAACCGACGGATCGGACGCGGCGGCATCAGCAGCCGCCTGCTCGGACCGATCCTGCGCCACCCGGTCGCGTCCGTGCTCGTGGGAGGTCTGATCGTGGCCGCCCTGGCCGCACCGGCACTCGGGATGAAGACCCACTCGTCCAATCTCGAGACGCTGCCCGACTCCATCCCGCAGGTGCAGACGATGATCGAGATCGCCGACCGGTTCCCATCCCAGGGACCCGGCGCCGAGGTGGTCGTCCACACCTCCGCCGACAACCGCGAAGAAGTGGGCACGGCTCTCGACGTACTCGCAGGGGACGCGGCAGCGACCGGTCTCTTCACCGACAGCGCACCGCCCGTGGAGGTCTCGACGGACGGGCGGACGTCCGTCCTGCACCTGACGATGCCGTTCGAGGAGTCCGACGATCGCGTCGACGAGGCGCTCCGTCTGCTCCGGAGCGACCTGGCGCCCTCCGTGCTGGACGTGCCCGCCGAGGTCGTGGTCGGCGGCGACGCGGCCGATTCGCTCGACTTCGTCGAACGCCAGCAGAGCCGGCTCCCGCTCGTGATCGGATTCGTCTTGCTGCTCACCTTCTTGATGATGGCCTTCGCGTTCCGCAGCGTGCCGATCGCGCTGCTCTCGACCGCGCTCAACCTGGGCTCGGTCGGGGTGGCGTTCGGCCTGATCACGCTGGTGTTCCAGCACGGCTGGGGCGAGTCGCTGCTCGACTTCAGCAGCCCCGGCTTCGTGATCGAGTGGATTCCGCTGTTCGTGCTGGTGGTGCTCGTCGGGCTCTCGATGGACTACCACGTCTTCGTCGTCAGCCGGATCCGCGAGTACGTCGAGGCGGGTCAGTCCACCAGGGACGCGGTGCGGCGCGGGGTCTCCGAGACCGCGGGCGTGATCACCAGCGCCGCGTCCGTGATGGTGTCGGTGTTCGCGATCTTCGCGACGCTGAGCATGCTCGAGATGAAGATGCTGGGCGTCGGCCTGTCCGCGGCGATCCTGCTCGATGCCACGCTGATCCGGCTGGTGATCCTGCCGGCAGCACTAGTCCTGCTGGGTGAGCGCGCATGGTGGTGGCCCCTCACCCCCGCACGCGTGCGGGTGAGCCGGCACCTGCCTGCTGAGCCGGTGCCGGTGCGGGCCAGGGACGAGTCCCGGGTCTAGAGGTGGCGAACCCCCTGGGGGCCGGCAGGCCCTCAGGGGATCGCGATGTCGTCGTCTCGCCAGGCAGGTGCGAGGACGAGCGCCGGATCGCCCCAGCGCCGCACGAGGGCTCGGTGCAGCGCCCGTGCGTACGAGGTCAGCTCGGGGTCCGCGGGCAGCTGACCGGCCAGCCAGAGCCGGTGCAGCATCTTCGGGCGGGTGCTGGGCGCATCCTCGTCGCCGCCCTGGAACGTGTCCTCGTCGAGCGCCGGCGGGATCCACCAGGAGGCGGACATCAGACACCAGCCCACCGTCGCCACGTCGAGGTCGTGCAGGAAGTCGTCGGTGGCGACGTACGGGATGCGGGGCGCGAGGCGCTCGCGGTAGCGCGCGACCCCCCTGGCCGCCACCGCGTCGGGCAGCCGCCACGCGCACCAGCACGTCGGCCACGGCACCCGCAGGTAGGCGACGTCCCAAGCGACGTGCCTGATCTCGGCGAACTCGAAGTCGTAGAGCACTGCCCGATCGCCCATCAGCGCGTTGTTGTCGGGACAGCAGTCGCCCGCGGTCAGCACGACCTCGTTACGACGGAAGCGGTCGGGCAGGGCGAGCAGCTCATCGGCGAAACCCGCGGGCACCGGCAGGTCGATGGCGGCCGCGAGCTCGTCGTACTTGCCGACGGACCACTCGAGGGCACCGGGCACGCCGTGGGTGGCCCGGTGCGGCGCCATCGAGGCGAGGTGGGTGGCAAAACTGTCGAGGACACCTTCGTCCGTGGTGGCGTGCATGTCGGCGATCGCGTCGGTCCAGGCATCGACTGCCCGGTCGGCGACGCCGGGGTCGCGACCGAGCACGGCGTCGGCGACGTTCGGGTGCTCGCCGAGGTCGCGCACCACGATCAGCGGCGGGTCGGCGGAGGTCCCCACCAGGTCGGACACCACGTCCAGGCCATCGAGGGCACGCAGCGCCGCGGTCTCGCGAGCCCTGGTGTCGCCCTCGTCGGTGAGGTAGCCCTTGACGATGTACGACGCGTCGCCGGCGCGCACCCGCAGCACCCGGCTGCGGTCGCCGTGCAGGATCTCGCTGACGTCGTCGAACGCGTCCAGGCCGATCGCCGCGGCCGCGGCGGCGATGAGCGGGTCGCTCATGCCTCTGCCGTGGCCTTGAGTCGGGCCAGGCCCTTCTCGAAGTCCTTGCCGATCGCCTTGTCGAAGAACAGCCTGCCCATCAGGGACATCAGCAGGCTGCGCTGGCCCGTCATGGTCCAGGTGACGTCGGTGCGCGAGCCGCTTGGCACGAGGTCGAACGACGTCACGTTGGTGGCCCTGAAGGGCTTGAGGAACTCCAGGTCGATGGCCACCCGCGTCGGTGTCGACTCGGTAATCTCCATGGTCCCCTCACCCGCCTTCGAGTTGCCCTTCCAGTGGTAGTGCGAGCCCACGCCGGTCGCTGGGCCGGTGAAGGTGCGCTGCAGGTCGGGGTCGAGACCTTCCCAGGGCGACCAGGACTGCCACGCGCGGAAGTCGTCGAGCTGTCCGTGCACGACCCCCGGGGGCGCGTCGATGGTGGTGGACCGGCTCATGCTGAAGGCGCTCACGAGAGGATCCTGTCAGTCGAGGACGGCGGCGCGCACCACCATCACGTCGGGCAGGTCGGCGTTGATCTGCTGCCACGAGCCGCCTTCGTCGGCCGACGCCCACACCCCGCCGTTGCGGCCACCGAAGTAGAGCCCGATCTGCTCGTGGTCATCGGCGCACATCGCGTCGCGCATCACCGCAGCGTAGTAGTTGTCGGGCAGCGAACCCTCACCCATCGGCGCCCACGAGGACCCGGCGTCGGTGGTGCGGTAGACCCTCGCCTTGCCGTCGACCGGCCAGCGGGCCCCTGCGTCGGTGATGGGGAAGTTGTACGCCGTGTCGGGCTGGTGCGGGTGCGCGACCATGGCGAAGCCGAACTCGGTGGGCAGGCCGGGTGCGATGTCGTCCCAGGAGTCGCCGCCGTTGTCGGAGTGGTAGACGCCGCCGTGGTTCTGGAGGAAGAGCTTGTCGGGCGAGCCGGAGTCGCGGGCGACCTTGTGCACGCACTGGCCGAACTCGGGGTAGAAACGCTCCCCCGGCATGAACTCGGCCTTGACGCCCTTGTTGGCCGGCTCCCAGGTCTCGCCGCCGTCGCTGGTGCGGTAGACGCCGCCGGTCGAGATGGCAGCGAGCACGGAGCCACCGTCGGTGGGGTGCGGCAGAATCGTGTGGAAGGCCTGCCCGCCGTACCCCTCGTTCCACTCCTTGCGGTGCGGGTGGTCCCAGAGGCCGCGCACCAAGTCGAAGCGCTCGCCCCCGTCGACCGACTTGAAGATCGCGCCCGGCTCGGTGCCGGCCCACACGACGCCGTCCTCCACCCCGGGCACCAGCTGCCAGACCCGGGCGAGCGTGGCGCCGGAGTCCTCGGGGAACCGGATCGCGCCGTTGGGGGTCTCGTCCCACTTCTCGCCGAGGTCGTCGGAGCGCCAGACCTGCGGTCCGAGCCAGCTCGACGCCGCCCCCGCCAGCAGCCGTGGCTTGTCGCCGCGCTGGTCGACCATGACGGAGTAGACCTCCTCCATCGGGAAGTGCGGGCCTGTCCACGACCAGTCCTGCCTGGCCTCGTCGGAAGTGCCGATCCAGAGTCCCTTGCGCGTACCCACCATCAACATCGTCGTGCTCATCAGTCAGTCCCTCTCCGGACGTGAGATCGACCCCTCTATTCCTAAAAGGAACAGTAGTCTGACTGGGTGCCACGTCAAGACCTTCCGATCACGTCATACGCCCTGCTGGGGCTGCTGACGTTCGGCGACGAGCTGACCGGCTACGAGCTCAAGCAGCGCGCCGACATGACGCTGCGCTTCTACTGGGTCTCCCCCGCGATGAGCCAGGTCTACAGCGAGCTGGCCCGGTTGACCGAGGCCGGACTGGTGCACAAGCTGGGCGAAGGACGCGGCACGACGTACCGCATCACCGCCCATGGGCGGCGCGACCTGGCGGCCTGGATGCGCGAGACGCCGGCCGGCTTCCAGGTGCTCAAGCACCCGGTCGCGCTGCGGCTGCTGCTCGGCCACCTGGTCGACACCGACGACACCCTGGCGATGCTGCGGTCCCACCTCACCGCCCTCGAGGAGGAGCTGTCCGCGCTGAGGGAGGTGCGCGAGTCACTGCGCGGCGCCGACCATGATGGGGAGGTGTTCCGTCATCCCGCACTCGTCGCCGACTGGGGCCTCGACTACCTCGGCGCCGAGCGCGAGATCGTCGCCCGTCTGGTGAAGCGCGTCGAGGCCGGCGAGTGAGCTCCCAGAGTGAGTAGGGCGGTCTGGCTGGTCCTCGTCGGCATCGCCTCGGTGCAGCTGGGGGCGGCGTTCGCCAAGGACCTGTTCGGCACGATCTCGCCCACGGCGCTGGTGTGGCTGCGGCTCGCGGCCAGCGCGCTCATTCTCGTGGCCATCGCTCGACCGCGGCTGCGCGGCCGCACTCCCCGCGACTGGCAGGTCGTGGTCGGGTTCGCGCTCTCGTTGGGCCTGATGAACTTCGCGATCTACCAGTCGTTCGCGCGCATCCCGCTCGGCATTGCGGTCACCTTGGAGTTCATCGGCCCGCTGACCCTCGCGGTCGTCGGCTCGCGCCGCGCACGCGACCTCGCCTGGGTCGGCCTGGCCGGTGTCGGCGTGATGCTGCTCGGTGTCGAACGCACCGACCTGGACCTGGTCGGAGTGCTCTTCGCGCTGCTCGCGGGCGCCGCGTGGTCGGCGTACATCCTGCTCAGCGCGAGCACCGGCAGCCGCTGGCAGGGCCTCGACGGCCTCGCTGTGGCGTCGGTGATCGCCGCAGTGGTGCTGATGCCGATGGCCCTCGTCGCCGGGGGTACGACGCTGCTCGAGCCTCGGGTGCTGCTGATCGGCGCGGCAATCGGCGTGCTCAGCTCGGTCATCCCCTACAGCTGCGAGCTTGTCGCGCTGCGCACGCTGCGCCCCTCGGTCTTCGGGATCCTGATGAGCCTCGAGCCGGCCGCCGCCGCGCTGGCGGCGGCGGCCGTCCTCGGTGAGCTGCTGTCGGTCTGGCAGTGGCTCGCGATCGTCTGCGTCGTGGTCGCGAGCATCGGCGCGACGCGCACCGGCCGCGCGGTGCAAACCGAACCCGTGCCCAACTGACCCCTTCGTTGAGTTGCGCCTCTGTTCCCGTTCAGTTGCGCCTCGGTTCCGCTTTGATGATGCGGGAGCCGCAACTCAACGGTGCGGGAGGCGCAACTCAACGATCAGTGACCCGTTTCGGCCTCGATCGTGTCGGCGATGATCTGCTCGTCGCTGCGCGGCGCCCGACGGGTGAGCGTCGTGGGCAGCGGGTTGTCGGCCACCTTGCGCATCCCCCGCACGCCGCTGTCGATCACGAACGTCGCCCGCGTGAACGCGGCCGCCTCCCCCGACCGGACCTCGGGGATGCAGCGGAAGTCGGCGGTGAACGACTCCGGCGTGATCGTGGTGTTCACGTAGCCGCGCAGGTTGGTCCAGAACGTCAGGTTCGGGTTCTGCGCCGCCCAGGGGTGCCTGCCGGTCGGCTGGTCGTAGCCGTTGCCGCCCGACGTGATCGACGAGCAGACGAACTCCTCGCCCAGCACCGGTGACGCGGCGTCGTTCCAGTCGGTGAGCACGTTGGAGCCCCAGTGGGCGTGTACGTCGCCGGTCAGCACGATCGGGTTGCGCACCCCGGCGTCGACCCAGGACCGGACGACCCGGTCGCGCGCGGCCGGGTAGCCGTCCCAGGAGTCCATCGAGACGGTGTTGTCGGGCGTGATCGTGCTGTCACGTCGGCCGAAGAAGACCTGCTGGCCGAGCACGTCCCAGGTCTGCGTCGAGGAGCGGAAGCCGTCGGCGAGCCACTGCTCCTGCGCCGCGCCGGGCAGGGAGCGCTCGGGCGCCGCGGCCTCGGGGCAGTCGTCGTACCCGTCGCCACAGGCCTGGTCGTCGCGGTACTGCCGGGTGTCGAGCATGTGGAAGTTGGCCAACGAGCCCCACTGGAGCCGGCGGTAGACCTGGATGTCCGGCCCGTTCGGCAACGAGGTACGACGCAGCGGCATGTTCTCGTAGTAGGCACGGAACGCCGCGGCTCGGCGGTCCATGAAGCCGGGCACGGACGCAGCGTTCTCGGGGATCTCGTCGGCCCAGTTGTTGTCGACCTCGTGGTCGTCGAACACGACCAGCCACGGGGCGACCGCATGCGCCGCCTGCAGGTCGGGGTCGGTCTTGTACTGAGCCAGCCGCTGGCGGTAGCCCGCGAGGCTGACTGTCTCGGGACCCTCGTGGTCGCGCACGTTGCCGCCGGGCGCGACGTAGGACCCCTTCCGGTACTCGTACTGGTAGTCCCCGAGGTGGAGCACAAGGTCGGGCTGGTCCTCGGCGAGGCGGCGGTAGGCGGTGAAGAGGCCGTGCTCGAACTGCGAGCACGAGGCGAAGGCCATCGAGAGCGCCGCCGGGGTGCTGTGCAGCGCGGGCGCCGTACGAGTGCGACCGCTGGTAGAGAGATGGCGGCCGAGCCGGAACCGGAAGAAGTACTCCGTGCCCGACGCCAGGCCGGCGACCTCGACATGGACGGCATGGCCGAGCTCGGGCCCGGTGCGGGCCGCCCCGGCACGTACGACGCGGCGGAAGCGCTCGTCTGTCGCCACCTGCCACGAGACGATCTGGCGGGCCGACGGCATACCGCCCAGGCCGTCCTCCGCGAGCGGCTCGGGGGCCAGCCGGGTCCAGATCACGAAGCCGTCGGGCAAGGGGTCGCCGCTCGCGACACCGAGGGTGAAGGGGTTGGTCCTCGGCGTCGACGCCGCCGCCGAGGGGCGCTGGTCGAGGATGGTGCCTGCGCCGACGAGGGCGACGCCGCTGGTCATGATGCCGGTCTTGATGATGCTTCGACGAGTTGTGTCCATGGGCCACTGTCATCAGCCGCGGACAACGCCCGGCCGACTCCTCGCCAACCGCCCGGTGACGTGCGGGTGACCACCCCGCGACATACGTGACTAACCTCGTCGCCTATGCAGCCGCGCTACCAGCCAGGGACCACGATCCGCCGCTGTGAGGTCCTGCACGGCCAACTCTGGATGGAGCACCCCGTCACGGTCGTGGCCGATGACGGCGACGTGCTCGCCGTACTCCTCGAGCCGGGGTCGACGTTCGTCTTCCCTGGGCATCCGTTCGGGCCGCACCCTTGGGGCGCGCACGAGCAGTGGGGCGCCTCGATCGTGCTGCAGCTGTTGCGGGCGGGCGACAAGTACGGCGTGTGGAAGTTCTACGAGACCGATGGCACGTTCCGTCACTGGTACGTCAACTTCGAGGCGCCGATCGTGCGCCACGACGACGGCTTCGACACCGACGACTACGGCCTCGACCTGATCGTGCACCCCGACGGCCGTCGGGAGTGGAAGGACGTCGAGCACCTCAACGCCCAGATGACGCAGGGCCGCATCACGCTCGAGACGGTCGGTGAGGTCCTCGCGGCCGCCGAGGACGTGATCGGCCTGCTCGACGAAGATGAACGCTGGTGGGCGCCCTGGGACGACTGGACGCCAGCCTGACCGAATCCATGCGGGTGCTCGGGCACAATCGAGGCATGTCTGCACCTGTCACCGACGACTCCGTCACGACCGACGCCTCCCTCGGCTTCGAGGAGGTCCGGGCCGACGACGGCACCCACCTGCGCGCCTGGACCAACGACCCGGAGGGGGTGATCAGTGCCGCCGGGGGCCCGACGGTGCTGCTGTGCAACGGGCTGGGCACCAACCCGTGGGCCTGGCCGGCGCTGCTCGACCCGAACTGCGGCGTACGCGTCGTGTCGTGGAACCACCGCGGCACCGGCGGTTCCGACCGTCCGGCCGACCCGCAGCGCGTGGGCATCGAGGACTTCGTGAGCGACGCGCTGTCGGTGCTCGACCACTTCGGTCTCGACCGGGTGGTGGTCCTGGGCTGGTCGATGGGTGTCAACACGGCGTTCGAGCTGGCGCTGCGCAACCCGGAGCGCGTCGCGGGCATCTTCGCCGTCGCGGGCGTGCCGGGCGACACGTTTGCCACGATGCTCGGCCCGCTGCGCCTGCCCGGCCGGCTTGCCCACCACCTCGCTGTCGGCATCGCGAGGACCGTGCGTCCGGCGGGGTGGGCGCTCACCCCGATCACCTCGCGGCTGCCCATCGGAGCCAACGTCATCCGCGTGCTCTCGCACACCGGCTTCATGCTGCCGGTGGCTGACATCGAGGTAACCGCGCGGGCGGTGCGCGAGTTTCTCACCACCCCCGTCGGTTGGTACCTCCACCTCGCCCTGCGCACCTCCGAGCACGCCCGCGTCTCGCTCTCGAAGATCGACGTGCCGGCGTTCTTCGTCGCCGGCCGCTGGGACGTCCTGGCCGGTTCCCGCGACATGGCCAGCGCGGCCGAGCGGCTGAAGGAGTCGACGTACGTCGAGCTCAGGGGCAGCCACTTCCTGTCGCTCGAGCAGCCAGAAGTGGTCCACGGACTGCTGCTGGAGTTCCTCGAGCGAGTCGGCTGATGCGCCGACGCGGCGTCGTACTCCTTGCGGGTCTCGTGAGTACGACGCTGCTGGCGTCGTCCTGCTCCGGCGAGCCCAACACGGGCGACCCCACCGTCACCGCCAGCCCGGGTGCATCCGAGGCGCCGGCGGCCCCAGCTGCTTCGGATTCGCCCGCACCCACACCTGCATCGGGACCTCCGAAGGTCACGGGCACCATCGCGGAGGGCCTGGCGGTGCCGTGGGGCATCGCGTTCCTGCCCGACGGCACGGCGCTCGTGACCGAACGGGACACCGAGCGCGTGCTGCTCGTGCCCGGCGACGGCACCGTCGAGGAGGTCGGCACCATCGAGTCCGCGGCTCCCGAAGGCGAGGGCGGCCTGATGGGCGTCGCGGTCTCGCCCGACTTCGCGACCGACCAGACCGTCTTCTTCTACCTCACGACCGCCGACGACAACCGCATCGTGCGCGCGACGTACGACGGCACCGCGCTCTTTGACGTCGAGCCGATCTTCACCGGCATCCCGAAGGGGTTCATCCACGACGGCGGCCGGCTGGCGTTCGGGCCCGACGGGTTCCTCTATGCGTCCACCGGCGAGACCGGCGACGGCGATCTCGCCCAGGACCGCGACTCGCTGGGCGGCAAGATCCTGCGGCTCACGCCGTCCGGGGATCCCGCGCCGGGCAACCCCGATGGCTCGGCGATCTGGAGCCTCGGGCACCGCAACGTGCAGGGGCTGGCGTTCGACGACGGCGACCGCTTGTGGGCGAGCGAGTTCGGCGACTCGACGTGGGACGAGCTCAACCTGATCGAGAAGGACGCCAACTACGGCTGGCCCGAGGTCGAGGGCCGCGCCGACAACGGCGGCACCGGCTTCGTCGACCCGCAGGTGGTGTGGCATACGAGCGAGGCGTCACCCTCGGGGCTGGCCTGGCTCGACGGCTCGCTGTGGCTCGGCGCCTTGCGCGGCGCGCGGCTATGGAAGGTGCCCGTCGACGGCGAGCGGGCCGGGACGCCGCGCGACTTCTTCGTAGGCGACTACGGCCGGCTGCGCACCGTCGTCGCCGCCCCCGACGGCACGCTGTGGGTGACCACGTCGAACAAGGACGGGCGGGGGAATCCGGCTCCTGAGGACGACCGGATCCTGCAGGTCACGCCGTAGGTGGTCCCGCAGCGATACCCGGCTGACCGGGTGTCCCGTCGCCTCGGCGTCGTTGCAACGCACACACAGCGTCGGGAACGACGCCAGAGCCCGGGTACGACGAGCCCTCAGCGCTGCTCCACGACCACCCGCCGCGACGCCCGCCGCAGGGTGCTGAGGATCGCCGGGCCGAGCACGATCAGCATCAGCGCGGTGGTGACCGCCCGGCCGGTGTCCCAGCTGCCGGTGGACGTCAGCAGCGTGTAGACACCGAAGCGTTGCAGGTTCTCCACCAGTGGCGCGCCGGCGACGAACGACAGCCCGCCCTCGTGCCCGGGCACGACGATGCCGAGGGTGAAGGGCCAGCTGGAAAGGTTCATCAGCAGGCCGAACGCGTACGCCGACACGACGCCGTACACGACCAGCACCGCGATCTCGGCGCGACCGGTGAAGCGACGCGGCAGGAACCCGGCACCCATGCCGATCCACGCCGACACCAGCATCTGGAACGGCAGCCACGGGCCGACGCCGGCGGTCATCAGGGCGCTCGCGAAGAGCGACGTACAGCCCAGCGCGAAGCCGAACCCCGGCCCGAACACCCGACCGGCCAGGATCAGCAGGAAGAACACCAGCTCGATGCCGGCGGTGCCCGCGCCGAGCCCGCGCAGGATCGCGTTCACGGCGCTCAGCACGCCGAGGATCGCCAGCACGCGCGCGTCCATGCCGCCCTCGGAGAACTCCGCGAGCACCACCACGATCACCAGGGGCAGCAGCGCCAGGAAGATGAACGGGGGGTCGATCCGCGCGTTCTCGGGCACCCGCACCAGCAGTGGCCAGGCCAGCATCATCAGGCCGGCGACGGAGGCGACGGAGAGTACGACGACCGACCGGGCCCGCAGCGGCACGGCCCGGAGCGCGAGCTGCCCGGACTCACCCATCGGTCACCGACAGGGCCTCGGCGACCTCGTCGACGCGCAGCCACGGCGCGCCCAGGATCTTGGTGACCTGCGGGGCGAACGCCGGCGACTGTGCCAGCACGGTGCGCGCCGGACCGGCCGAGACGACCTCGCCCGAGGCCATCACGATCACCTCGTCGGCGACCCGGGCCGCGAACTCGACGTCGTGGGTGGACACGAGCACGGCGTGGGCGGCATCGGCGAGGTCGCGCAGGATCGCGGCCAGCGTCTCTTTGGCCGGGTAGTCGAGGCCACGCGTCGGCTCGTCGAGCAGCAGCACCCGCGGCCGGGCGGTGAGCACGATCGCCAGCACCACCGCCAGCCGCTGACCCTCCGAGAGGTCGCGCGGATGCGCGGCGCGGTCGATCCCGGGCACCAGCCGGTCGAGCAGGTCGCTGCACGTGCCCGCCTCGGCACCGGTGTCGGCGGCCGCGCACTCCTCACGGACCGACTCGAGGTAGAGCAGGTCGGCGGCTGTCTGCGGCACCAGGCCGACCTGGGCCCGCCGGGCGGGCGCGTCGAGCTTCGCCGGGTCGAGCCCGCCGGCCTCGACGCTGCCCGCAGTGCGTCGCCCGGATCCCTGGAGCGCCCACAGCAGCGACGACTTGCCCGCGCCGTTGCGGCCCATCAGCGCGGTGACGCCTCCGGCGTGCAGGTCGAGGTCAACGCCCGCGACCGCGCGGGTGCGGCCGTGCGTGACGCTCACCCCGCGGGCGGTCAGCAGCACGTCGCTGCCCACGCGCCCGTCGTACGGCGTCGCGCCAGCAAGCCGGGAGGAGAGTGAGGCAGCGCGCCGGCGGGCATCGCGCACGCTGAGCGGCAAGGGGTCCCAGCCGGCGAGCCGGCCGAGCTCGACGATCGGGGGAACCACCGGCGAGGAAGCCAGCACGGTCGCCGGCTCGTCGACGAGCAGCCGGCCGTCGCCGGTGAGCAGCGCCATCCGGTCGGCGAACGGCACCACGCGCTCGAGTCGGTGCTCGGCGAGCAGCACGGTCAGCCCGAGGTCGTGCACCAGCCGGGTGAGCGTGGCCAGCACCTCCTCGGCCGCGGTCGGGTCGAGGGCGGACGTGGGTTCGTCGAGCACCAGCAGCCGCGGATGCGTGGTGAGCACCGACCCGATCGCCACCCGCTGCTGCTGGCCTCCGGAGAGCGTGCGCAGGTCACGCTCGCGCAGGTCGGCCAGTCCCAGCAGGTCGAGCGTCTCCTCGACGCGACGTCGCATCGTGTCGCCGGGCAGGCCGAGCTGCTCCATGCCGTAGGCGAGCTCCTCCTCGACCGTGTCGGTGACGAACCCGGCCAGCGGGTCCTGGCCGGCGAAGCCGATCACATGCGCCCGTTCGCGCGGTGGCTGGTGCAGGATGCTCCGCCCGTCGAGAAGTACGTCGCCGGTCAGCCGGCCGCCGCTGAACCGTGGCACCAGGCCGGTCAGCACCCCGAGGAGCGTGGACTTGCCGACACCCGTACGTCCGGAGACCAGCACCAGCTCGCCGGGCTCGAGGGCGAGGTCGACGTGGTCGAGCACCGCCGGTGACTCGTCGTCGGCGGAGTAGGAGAAGACGATGTCGCGCAGCTCGATCATCCGACCACCCGCGGCGGTGGCGCGAGCACGCCCGCCAGGGCACCCACGAGGATGCCGACCAGGGCGAGCACGCTGACGACGGGCCAGTCGACGACGCCGGGATGGGCGACCAGCGGCTGCTGCTGGCCAAGGGACCACCCGACGTACCCGGTGAGGAAGCCGGTGACGGCGACGAGGATGTCGGGCCACAGCCACGCGTCCGGCCGGTAGCGGGTGCGCTCGACGCGGCGGCCCGCCGACTCCAGACCGGCGACGGCGGCGACGGCTCCCCCGACCAGCATCGGCACGGCCAGCGCCCGCGGGGCGGTGCGGTCGAGGACGGCGTAGACACCGACGCAGATGCCGCACAGCCCCACGAGTAGGAGGGTGCCGGTGGTCCAGCGCTGGCGACGGGAGAGCCCGGGAGCACGGCCGTAGCCGCGCAGGTCCATGCCGGCAGCCAGTGTCAGCGAGCGCTCGAGCGCGTCCTCGAGCACCGGCACCAGGAAGCGGCGCAAACGTCCGACTCGGCCCGTGCTGCCGCCACGCAGGGCCTGCGCCGCACGCACCCGCCGGGCACTGTCGGCCAGCTGCGGGAAGATCGTCACCGCGACGACCAGCGACGTACCGATCTCGTAGAGAGCGGGCGGCACCGACTTCAGTAGCCGCTTGGGGTTGGCCAGCGCGTTGGCCGCGCCGACACACACCACGATCGCCGCCAGTCGCAGCCCGTCGTACAGGCCGGCGAGCAGCCCCTCGCTGGTCAGTGGTCCGAGCAGCCGCACGCCGGTCACCCAGCCGGGCAGCGGGACAGCGGGCAGGTCGAGCAGCACATGACCGCCCTCGACGCCCCCGAAGACAATGCGGAACAGCACCCGGATCACCACGATCGCGACGCCGAGCCACAGGTACAGCCGGAACGACCGCGACCACGGGTGGTCACCGCGACGCAGGGCCACGACCAGCGCGGCGACGGCCACGAGCAGGAGCAGGATCAGCGGGTTGGTGGTGAATGACGCAGCAGCGGCCAGCCCGATCGCCCACAGCCACCACGCCATCGGGTGGAGATCACGGGCGATCCGCGAGCTCATCGAGGCGACCCCCGCCGTCGTACGACGATCGCAGCGCCGCCGCCGACCAGCAGCGCGGCCAGCACGGCCAGCACCAGCCAGGTCGGCACGGCCGACGCGGCGGCCGAGTCGTCGCCCGCATCAGAGTCGGGCGCCGAGACGGGCGAGGGCGACTCGGCAGACGACGGGGCGACCGAGGAGGGGACAGCAGACGAGGGCAGGGCCGTCGGCTTCTTGGTCGGCTTCTTCTTCGGCGGTGACTTCGACGGAGTGGCCGACGGCGTGGGGGTGGCAGTCGCTGACGGCGTGGGCGCCGAAGTCGGGGTGGGCGTCGGCTTCTTCGTCGGGGACGGAGTGGGCGTCGGCTTCGGAGTGGGCGTCGGCTTGGGCGACGGCCGCACGCTCGCGGGCACCCCGGGGACCCGGCGGTCGGCGGAGGACTGCCAGGCGAGGCCGACGTAGCCGCCGGAGGGCACGCGCAGCCCGCCTGCGGCGATGCTGGAGTAGACCCACGAGCCGTTCTTGCCGTCGGACCAGAACAGGCCCCAGTAGGCATCACCGGGCGGGGTGTTGACGCACGGGTCGTCGGCGGGGACGCCGTTGATCCGGCAGATGAAGCCCGGGAACCGCTGCACGTAGGTCAGCGAGTAGCCGGCGGCGCCGAGCATCGCCGCGGCGTTCTTGCTCGCTCCCCCGGCATCGCACGAGGTCTGTACGCCGCCGCCCAGCGTGCCGAAGTCGACCACGACGCTGACGCCGGACGACGTCGCGCAGGTCGCCGCACCTGCGGGGGGAACAGGGACGCTGACGCCCGTCGCCGCGGCCAGGATGACCGCGGCGACGAAGCGTGCAGCGAGGCGAAGCGTCACGAGTGTCAGTTGCGGACGAGGACGTTCGTCTTGGCGACGGAGTCGGCCGTCTTGACCTTCACCGTGCGCTTGGCGTTGCCGGTGGGCATCGTCAGCTTGGCCGCGACCTTGGCCCCGCTCGCCTTGCCGACGATCCGCTTGAAGTCGCCCTTGACGGAGATGCAGGCGCGCTCGCCACCGGACAGGCCGAAGGTCTTGAAGCGCACCTTCGTGCCGGCTGCGGCACGCGCGGTATTGCCCCTGACCGACAGCTTGTCGGTCGACGCGGGCGCCCACTGCAGGACCGGCAGGGCCTGGGCGGTCGCCCGGCGCCACTGGTCGGTGGTCTCGTCGGTGATGCCGGCCGTGCGGGCCGCCTTGACCGCCGAGTCGTCGTACGCGACGGCACCGAGGCTCTTCGAGAGGGCGCTGCGGCAGCGGCTCTTGTCGATCGGCTGACGCTTGCGCACCCAGACGGCCGCACTGGCAGCGGCGTCCTTGTTGTTCAACGAGCCCAGTGCCCAGCCGGCCAGGCCGGTGCTGTTGGTGTTGGCCTTGCCGGTGGCACCGACCGTGCCGAAGGCGCCGCTGGCGGCCTGCTGCGCGGCCAGCCACGTGCCGGCCTTGTCCAGCGCGGCCTTGACCTCGGGCGAGTTGTCACCCGACGCGGCCAGGTTGACGACGGCCAGCGAGGTGGCGTCGAGGTCGGCGGCGCTGTCGGCCGCCCCGTCGACACAGCCCTGCGCGCCGGTCAGGCTCTTACTGAAGTTCAGCCGGAACCAGCCACCCGCGCACTGCTGCGCGAGGAGGAACTTCACCGCGTCGGCCGCGCGGGCCGACTTGGCCTCGGTGAGCGCCCGGGCAGCGAACGACTGGCCGACGACGTTGGCGAAGTCGCCGTACTTGGACTTGTCGGAGATGCGACCGGTGACCGGTGCGGCGGTGGCCACCCGGCCCTCGAGGCGGGTGACCAGGTTGACCCCGCCGTACGACGTCGGGTTGCCGCCGGCGACGCGCGCGAGCGTGGCGGCCTTGGCCGTTGCGCCGGCGTAGGTGCTGTCGGGGTCGTCGGTGCCGCCGGAGATGTAGGACTGGATCTTCGAGCCGACTGCGCCGCTGATGGTCTTCACCGCCGAGTCGTTGCCGGTCTCGTCGAGGCCGAGCGCGACGTCGATGCTCAGCCCGTAGTCGGGACCGAACTCGCCGACGACGAGGCCGTCCTTGAGCTGGGCCTTGATCCAGTTGGACGCCAGCGTGGCGGCCGAGCCGTCGAGCTTCCCGGGAGCGGCCTTGGGGGCTGCCTGGGCGGGGGTGCCCGTCAGGGTGGTGAGAGTGAGTGCCGCCGAGGCCACGAGGACTCCGGCGGTGCGCAGGGTGTGCGCCATGATGTTCCTTCCCGCTGCTCGCGGGCTGCCCCGGCGAAATTCGGGGCGAACCCGCCGTTGTTCCACGACAGCGATGTTCGGGACGCTCACGGGGATGGTCCGGCTCGCCAGGACCAGCCATTTGATGGCCGGTCCGGGCCTACGGTTGCGGGTCAGCGCCGGGTTTCGACCGGCTTCCCTCCGCGAACGAAGTTTGATGTTGTCTGACGCCGCAGACTACCTCTAGTCCACCCCACGTCCGACCGCGGTCGGGGCGTGGGACGGACCGGCAGGATCAGGTCAGCTTCTCGAGGATGAGCTCACGCACGCGGCCGGCGTCGGCCTGCCCGCGCATCTCCTTCATCACCGCGCCGATGAGCGCTCCGGCAGCCGCCACCTTGCCGTCGCGGATCTTGTCGGCGACGTCGGGGTTGGCGGCGATCGCGTTGTCGACGGCCGTGCCGAGGGCACCGTCGTCGGACACGATGGCCAGCCCACGGGCGGCCACGATCTCCTCGGGCGTGCCCTCGCCGGCGTACAGGCCCTCGAAGACCTGCCGCGCCAGCTTGTCGTTGATCGAGCCTGCGTCGACGAGCTTCTGTACGCCGGCCACGTCGGTCGGGGAGACACCGAGATCGGCCAGGTCGACACCGGTGTCGTTGGCCCGCCGGGCCAGTTCGGAGAGCCACCACTTGCGGGCCGTCTGCGGGCTGGCGCCGGCGGCGATGGTCTCCTCGACGAGCAGGAGCGCACCGGCGCCGACGGTGTCGCGCATCTCGAGATCGGTGAAGCCCCAGTCGGACTGCAGGCGGGCCCGCCTGTCCTGCGG
Organism: Nocardioides sp. InS609-2; assembly: GCF_023208195.1. NCBI lineage: Bacteria > Bacillati > Actinomycetota > Actinomycetes > Propionibacteriales > Nocardioidaceae > Nocardioides > Nocardioides sp. InS609-2. The sequence goes on from NZ_CP060034.1 coordinate 1,111,725, forward strand.
CGGCTCGGGCAGCTCGGAGCGCAGCTGCTCGACCCACTCGCGACTTGGCGCGACCGGCACCAGGTCGGGCTCGGGGAAGTAGCGGTAGTCCTCGGCGTCGGACTTCTCGCGACCGCTGGTGGTCACCCCGGTGTCCTCGTGCCAGTGACGCGTCTCCTGGAGGATCGACCCGCCGCCGTCGAGGATCGCGGCGTGCCGCTGCATCTCGTAGCGGACCGCCCGCTCGACGCTGCGCAGCGAGTTGACGTTCTTGGTCTCGGTGCGGGTCCCGAGCGAGCCGGTGCCGACCGGCGCCAGCGACAGGTTCACGTCGGCGCGGATCGAGCCCTGGTCCATCCGGGCATCCGAAACGCCGAGCGCGACGATCAGGTCACGCAGCTGCGAGACATAGGCGCGGGCCACGGCCGGGGCCTTCTCGCGCGCACCCATGATCGGCTTGGTGACGATCTCGATGAGGGGGATGCCGGCTCGGTTGTAGTCGACCAGCGAGTAGTCGGCGCCGTGGATGCGGCCCGTGGCGCCACCGACGTGCAGCGACTTGCCGGTGTCCTCCTCCATGTGGGCGCGCTCGATCTCGATCCGGTAGGTCTCGCCGTCCACCTCCACTTCGGTGAAACCCTCGAAGGCGATCGGCTCGTCGTACTGGGAGGTCTGGAAGTTCTTCGGCATGTCCGGGTAGAAGTAGTTCTTCCGCGCGAACCGGCACCACTCGGCGATCTCGCAGTTGAGCGCGAGGCCGATGCGCATCGCCGACTCGACCGCGACCCGGTTGACGACCGGCATCGCGCCGGGGAGGCCGAGGCAGGTCGGGCAGGTCTGCGTGTTGGGCTCGGCGCCGAACCCGGTCGGGCAGCCGCAGAACATCTTCGAGTTGGTGTTCAGCTCGACGTGGACCTCGAGGCCCATGGCGGGGTCGAACTTCTCGAGCGACTCCTCGAACGTCAGCAGTGCGTCACTCATCGGGTGGCTCCTTCGAGGGTGGGCGCCTGGTCGAGCAGCGGGCCGCCCCACTGCTTCTCGAGCAGCGTCTCGACGGCTGCGCCGACCCGGTAGACCCGGTCGTCGGCGAGTGCCGGGGCCAGGATCTGCAGGCCCGACGGCAGGTTGTCCTCGGCGGCGAGGCCGTTGGGCACCGAGATGCCCGGCACGCCGGAGAGGTTGGCGGGGATGGTGGCGAGGTCGTTGAGGTACATCGCCAGCGGGTCGTCGATCTTCTCCCCCAGCTTGAACGCCGTCGTGGGCGCCGTGGGCGAGATGAGCACGTCGGCCTTCTCGAAGGCGGCGTCGAAGTCGCGCGAGATGAGGGTGCGCACCTTCTGGGCCTGGCCGTAGTAGGCGTCGTAGTAGCCGCTCGACAGGGCGTAGGTGCCCAGGATGATCCGGCGTTTCACCTCGTCGCCGAAGCCGGCGTCGCGGCTGGCCCGCATGACCTCCTCGGCCGAAGGGTTGCCCTCGGGCAGCACGCGCAGGCCGTAACGCATCGCGTCGAACTTCGCGAGGTTGCTCGACGCCTCCGCCGGCAGGATCAGGTAGTACGTCGCGAGCGCGTGCACGAAGTGCGGGCACGACACCTCCACGACCTCGGCGCCGGCCGCGACCATCACGTCGACGGACTCCTGGAACCGGGCGAGCACGCCGTCTTGGTAGCCCTCGCCGCCCAGCTCCTTCACCACACCGATGCGCACGCCGGCGAGGTCACCGGTCGCGCCCTGGCGGGCCGCCTCGACGAGCGATGGCATCGGTTGGTCGATGCTGGTGGAGTCGAGCGGGTCATGGCCGCCGATGATCTCGTGGAGCAGCGCGGCGTCCATGACGGTGCGGGTCACGGGGCCCGCCTGGTCGAGCGAGTTGGCGAGCGCGACGAGGCCGTAGCGCGAGACGCCGCCGTAGGTCGGCTTCACGCCGACGGTGCCGGTCACGGCGCCGGGCTGGCGGATCGAGCCGCCGGTGTCGGTGCCGATGGCCAGCGGGGCCTCGAAGGCGGCCACGGCCGCAGCGGACCCGCCGCCCGAGCCGCCGGGGATGCGGTCGAGGTCCCACGGGTTGTGCGTGGCGCCGTACGCCGAGTGCTCGGTGGAGGAGCCCATCGCGAACTCGTCCATGTTGGTCTTGCCGAGGATCGGCAGGCCGGCGGCGCGCAGCCGGGCGACCACGGTCGCGTCGTACGGCGGGATCCAGCCCTCGAGGATCTTCGAGCCGCACGTCGTGGGCAGCCCGCGGGTGGCCATCACGTCCTTGACGGCGATCGGCACGCCGTCGAGGGTGCTGGCGGCGTTGCCGGCCGCACGGCGCTCGTCGGAGGCTGAGGCCTGGGCCAGAGCGCCCTCGCGGTCGACGTGAAGGAACGCGTGTACGGCGCCGTCGACGGCGTCGATGCGGTCGAGGTGGGCCTCGGTGAGCTGCACGGAGGTGACGGTGCCCTCGGCAAGGGCCTGGGCCATGTGGGCGGCGGTGCTGCGGGTCTCGGTCATCAGGCTTCCTCGTCCAGGATGCGCGGCACGCTGAAGCGCTGCTGCTCGGAGGCCGGCGCGCCCGACAGGGCCTCCTGGGCGGTCAGGCTCGGAGTCACCACGTCGTCGCGGAAGACGTTGGTCAGGGGCAGCGCGTGGGAGGTCGGCGGGACGTCTGCGCTGGCCACCTCGTTGATGGAGTTGACCGACTCGAGGATCACCGACAGCTGCGGTGCGAGGTGGTCGAGCTCGGCGTCGGACAGGTCGATCCGGGCCAGGTTGGCGAGGTGCGCGACCTCGTCCCGGGAGATTTCAGGCATGCGCGCGATCCTATGACCCGGCAGCATGAGAGCGTGAAACGCATGTCCGCGCTGGTCCGACCCCTGGTGATCGCCGCTGCCGTGGCGGCGATCGGTGTCGTCGCGGTGGCCGCTCCGGTGGCCATGAACGTGCCGGACCTGCCCGACGTTCCGCTCGTGTCTGAGCAGTACGTCGCGCTGGGTGACAGCTACACCGCGGCCCCGCTCGTCCCGAAGATGTCACTGGCCGGCGGGTGCGTCCGCTCGGAGAGCAACTACCCCTCTCTGGTCGCGGCGGCGAGGCCCGGCACCGAGCTCGTCGACCAGAGCTGCAGCCAGGCCGACAGCAGCCACCTCACCCAGCCCCAGGACACCGGGTCGTCGGTGGTGCCGCCCCAGCTCGACGCCGTCAACGCCGACACCGACGTCGTGACCCTCGGCATCGGCGGCAACGACTTCGACCTCTTCGGCAACCTGATGGGCTACTGCACCGCCCTCCGCGACCAGGACCCGAAGGGCAGCCCGTGCCGCGAAGCCGCGCAGCAGCCGGGCGTGGGCGACGTCTACCTCGACGTACTCCCCCAGATCCGTGACCACGTCGCCCGCGCAGTGCGCGAGATCCGTCGCCGCGCGCCCGACGCGCAGGTGCTGGTCGTCGGCTACCCGCAGATCGTGCCGGCCGACGGCCGCTGCGCCGCCCTGCCGTTCGCCGAGGGCGACGTGGAATACGCGCGAACGGTCAACCGGCGGCTCGTCACCACGGTCGAGGCGGCCGCCCGCCGTGCGGACGCGACGTACATCGATGTCTGGAAGGCCACCGCCGGCCGCGACATCTGCGCCGACGACCCGTGGATCAACGGCTCCCAGACCACCTTCGAGAAGGCACTGGCCTATCACCCGTTCGCCGCGGAGCAGGCTGCCGTCGCCGAGCTCGTGGTCGAGGCGCTGGGCGATTGAGGCTGCGCTGCTCGTCTTCCACAGGCCCCGAATCGTGGCCCGGAAATGTCGGCGGTCCCTGGTTGGCTTCTTGTATGGCGATCACGACGAGCGAGCTCCCCGACACCGCATCCGCGGTGCTGGCGTTCGCGCGCTCATCGCGTGTCACGGCCGATCGGGCGGAGGCGGAGCTGCTGGTCGCCGCGTGCCAGTGGGCTGACCTGCACCCGGCTTCGTCGGCCTCGGATGCGGCGGCGTTCCTGATCCCGGGTGGCTCCGAGCATGAGGAGCCGGTCGCTGGTCCGGGTGCGCCGTTGGTGGCGGAGTTCTGCATCGCCGAGGCGCTGTCCTGAGGAGGGCCGCTAGGCCCGTCTCGAAGGGTCGGTGCGGTCTTGGGCATCTCGACGGTGTCTGCGAAGCACCTGATCGGTCAGGCCCTCGAGCTCCGACACCGACTCCCGCGGTTGTGGCGCCGTGTCCAGTCCGGTGACCTGCCGGCCTGGCGGGCACGCCGGGTCGCCGAGACCACCATCCACGCCGGCCTGTGCCGAGAAGCCGCGTCGTACGTCGACGCGCAGCTCGCCCCATTCGCACGCCGCACCTCGGTCAGTGCGGTGGACCGGTTGGTCGATGCCGCGATCGCACGGTTCGACCCCGCCCGCGCCACCGAGGCCGCCCGACAGGCTGCCGACGGGCGGCGCGTGACGATCGATGAGGAGCACGTCTCGTTTGCGGGCACCATGCGGGTCACCGCGGAGCTCGACCTGGCCGATGCTCTCGACTTCGGGGCCGCCGTCACCCAAGGAGCGCAGACGTTGAAGAGCCTCGGGTCCGAGGAGTCCCTCGATGCCCGGCGAGCGTCCGCGGTCGGAGAGCTGGCCCGGTCCCAGCTCGCCCTCCCGTTGGGTGAGGAGGTTGCGCAGCAACCGTCTCGAAACCAAGGTTCAGCAGCGCGGCAGGTCGTCCTTCACGTGCACATGCGCGGCGGAGATCCGGTCGCCCGGCTCGAGCGCGGCAACCTCGCCACCCTCGACCAGATCGAACGCTGGTGCGGCCAGTCCCAGACCCAGGTGGTCGTGAGGCCGGTCATCGACCTCAACGAACCCATCGTGTGCGACGGATACCAACCCTCGGCGCGGCTGCGCGAGCAGGTCATCCTCCGCGACCGGACCTGTGTGTTCCCCTGGTGCACCAGACCAGCGAGGTCCTGCGACCTCGACCACATCGTCCCGTGGCAGGACGGCTGCGAGACCTCGACGGCGAACCTTGCCGCATTGTGTCGACGACATCACTGGCTCAAGACCCACAGCGCCTGGCGCTACGAACGCACCGGCCTAGCGAAGTACACCTGGACCAGCCCCCGCGGCAACACCTACCTGCGCGACCCGTCCGGCACCGAGCCCGGTTGACCACATCGCCCCACACCCCGTCGATCCGACCGGCGGGGTCCGAGTCGTGCCGCGAGCCGCCCTTGCCATCCGGACGCGCCTGGCGTCTCACCGTGAGGCGCGACTTGTCCGTTCGCCTCGCCCTGGGGGTGTCACCACCTCCTGATCAGTGAGGCCCCTGAGGAGCTGACGACCTCTCATGCCGAGACGAGTGTGTTTGGGTGCACGGGTTCCCGGCGCCTGACACCCTGGTGCCGTGCGCTCTGATGGGGCAGTGTTGCCCGACCTTGCTGAGACGACGGTGTTGCACCGATTGCTGCTTGTGCGGTCTGACGAACTCCCAGACCTCGCTGCGCGTTGGCTTGCATCCGACCTTGTGGACACCGAGTCGGTGCGTGTGCTCGCGGGCTACGACCGGCGCGATGCTTGGGCGCTGGAGCAACTACTCGCTGATTCCGTCTCGGAGGCGAACGTCGATGTTCCCAGCGACACTGGCACCGTGCAGGGGATCGCTGTCGACTGGGTCGGAAGCGCCTGGCGGCAGACGCAAGACACCCGGTGGGCGGTCACAACCCTGGCGCACCTGGGCGAGACCGATCCAGAGTTCGACCTCGGGTTGTTCATCGGCCTCGACGACGAGTGGAGTGGCAGCTGGGGAAGGCTGGACGCTGACCTGAAGCAGGCTGCAAAGCAGGAGCTTGCGCGGTTGCTCCATGGCGATGACCACGGAGCATCGTCAACGCACTGACATGCCGCGTTGTGGGCGGCTACGCTCGCCCGGATCTGGCTCCCCTCTGTGTCAAGGCGCTGTTCGAGTGAGGGTCTTCCGACCGGCTGGTGGGCGGCGTAGCGTCGGTTGTGCGGGTCCGGGAAGTGGCTTATCCGAAGTGTCGATTCGCGGGGGTAGGTCGGCCGCGCTGGATTCTTGAGTCGCCCCGCTGTGCCCTCCCGGATCCGCACCCTTAGCCGTTGCGGCGGCGGCGTTGTCGGCAACGAGTTGGCGGTAGACGACGTCGGACAGGCGTCGTTTCAGGCACCGCAACGCTTCCATCGGGGTCTTGCCCGCGGCGAGCTTGCGCCGGTAGTAGGCGCGGCCTTCGGTGTCGTGGCGGATCTGCACGATCGCCGCGACGTGGAGCATGTGGTTCATCCGCCGGTTCCCGGCTCGGGAGAGCCGGTGCCTGTTTTGCTCGCCCGAGGACGCATCGAGCGGTGCGGTCCCGGTCCAGGACGCGAACCTGTTTCGGTCGGCGAACCTGGCCACGTCACCGACGTCGGCCAGGGTGCGTGCGGCAACCGCGGGCCCGACCCCGTGTATGTCCATCAGTGACGACCCGCGTGCGGTGACCGCTGCCTTCAGCTCAGCCTTCATCTTCTTCAGCTTCGCGTCGACCGCGACCAGGTCTGCGATCTCCTCGGCCGCCATCCGCCGACGCGTCTTCCCAGCGATGTCACGGGGACGGACAGTGGCCAGCATCGCCTTGGCCTGCGCGGCGGACAGGTCACGTTTGCGCTGGCCAGGCAGCAGTTCGCTCAACAGTCGCTGCAACCGGTTCACGGTCTGGACCCGTTGGTGGGCAAGCTCGTCGCGGCGGTCGGTGAGCATCCGCAACGCCTCGAGCTCACCATCGGCGGCCACGGTGCGCAGCCCCGGGGTGCGCACGGCGACTACCGCGATCGAGTGCGCATCGAGGGCGTCGGTCTTGCGGTTGTGGCCAGTGTCGAAGAGCCGCACCCGCGCTGCGAGCTTCGCCGGCACATCAACAACAAGCTCGCCGTTCTCGACCAGGCGCTGAGCCAACGGACGGCCGGCGCCGTTGGCTCCCTCGACCGCCCACGTGCGGCGTTGCCACTGCCTCACATAACGCTGCATCGCGGCATAGCCGGCCTTGTCGCTCGGGAACCGGCCGGTACCGAGGAGCTGTTCGTTGGTATCGACGACCTCGATCGTGGCCGACATCTTGTGGGGATCGACCCCGATGATCACGCCCTTCGTTGCGCTCATCCTGCTCACCTCGTCTGTCACTCGTTCCGATAGAGACGGCGAGGTGGGCATTGCTACTACGAGCTGGGCAGTCCCCTCTTGAGCCACGCCTCGTCACGGTGACCAGCGGGTCGCAGACCGAAAGTGAGCCACACCCCAAAACCCGGGTGGGCAGCCGCGATTGAGAGCGTCCCGCCGATCACCTAGATCGAAGTCTGGCCAGACACCGATCCTGCCGGAAGTCTCCTAGTCCGAAAATGAAGGGTGAGTGGGCAGGTGGCAGCTCCCGGCGGAGCCGGGAATCAGGTCTGTGCAGGTCAGGCTGCGGATTCGAGGGTGACTCGGTAGCCGAGGGCTTCGAGCTGTCGGATGTGGTTGCGCTTCTTGGTCTCGGTGTTGACGTTTCGTACGAAGTGGTCGGCTCCGAGGTCGTTGAAGCCGGCGTCGGGGTCAGCGAGTAGGTGCCAGATAACGACGAGGATGGAGCGGCCGACCGCGACGATCGCCTTCTTCTTGCCCCGGCGTCGCGCGATCCTGCGGTAACGCTCTCCGAGGAACGTGTCGCTGCGGCCGGCGATGACCGCGGCCTCCCCGAGAACCCGTGCCAGGTACCGGTTGCCGTGTCCGGTGGACCCGTTGCCCTTGCTCTTGCCCGCGGAGGACTTGAACCCCGGTGAGAACTTCGCCCACGAGCACAGGTGCCCGGCCGTGGGGAACCGGGTCATGTCCACGCCGATCTCGGCGATGATGATCGCGGCCGCGATAGGTCCGATATCGGGGATCTCGTCAAGGCGTACGGCGTCTCGGGCGAACGGGGCCAGGAGCGACTCGATCTGTGCGTCCAGCACGGCGATGTCGGCGTCGATCCCGTCGATGCGGGCCAGCATCTGAGCCAGCAGGAACCGGTGATGGTCATCGAAGTGACCCGTGAACGCCTCCTGCAGTTGGGGGATCTTGGCGCGCATCCGAGTCCGCGCCATGTTCGCCAGGACCTTCGGATCACGTTCGCCAGCGATCATCGCTGCCATCATCTGTCGCCCAGAGACACCGAAGATGTCCGAGGCCACCACCGAGAGCTTGATGCAGGCGTCCTCCAACAACTTCTCGACCCGATTCTTCTCCGCGGTCCTTGCTCCGACCAGGTCGATCCGGTAGCGAGTGAAGTCGCGCAGCTGGCGGATCGGCCGCGGCGGCACGAAGCTGGGCCGCAGCATCTGGCGCTCCGCGACCTTGCACAACCAGACCGCATCGAGCACGTCGGTCTTGGGTCGCCCCGGTAGGTGGCGGACGTCGCCGGCGTTGACCAGCCACGGCTGCAGGCCATGAGCCTCGAGCAGGTAGAACACCGGCTTCCAATAGTCCGAGGTCGCCTCCATCACCACCCGTTCGATGCCGAGATCGACCAGGTGATTGGCCAACTCGGTCAACGACCGGGTCATCGTCGAGTGAGTCGAGACCTCCTGCAGACGTCTCTTCGCACCGCCTGTCCCGGGGACCCGGACACAGCAGACCAGCTCTGCTTTGCCGATGTCCACGGCGGCCACCCGCTCGATGATCTGTTCCTCGTCGACCGACTCAGCCAGCATTGGTTCTCATCTCCCACCTCCACGAGTTCTCGACGTTGAACCACGTGACCGTCCGGGGAGACCACAGAAAGAAGCAGAATCTAGTGGTCCGCGTGGGAAATAGTCATCGGGTTGATGAAGTGAAATCATGGGCGCATGGCGAATCGACCTGCTCCGGCCCTGGTGCTGCGTGATGGTGACCGGGACAAGCTCGAGCGACTGACTCGCTCCTCGACGGTCTCGGCTGGTGCGGCTCAACGGGCTCGGATCGTGTTGCTGGCAGCCGACGGGGTGCCGAACGACCAGATCTGCGAGCTCGTCGGGTGCGGCCGTCAGAAGGTGCTGCAGTGGCGGGGCCGCTACCAGGGCAAGGGCATGGCCGGGCTCCTCGACCGGCAGCGTCCGGGCCGTCCGCGCACGATCGACCATCGCAAAATCGTGGCCGAGACACTGAAGCCCCCGCCGAAGAAGCTCGGCGTGACGCACTGGTCCACGCGGCTGTTGGCGGCTCGGTTGAAGGTCAGCGCCTACACCGTCGCGGAGGCTTGGCGTTCCTACGGGGTCAAGCCGTGGCGCTCGGAGTCGTTCCGGTTCTCCACCGATCCCGAACTCGAGGCCAAGGTCATCGACATCGTCGGGCTGTACCTGAACCCGCCAGAGAACGCGATCGTGCTGTGCGTGGACGAGAAGTCCCAGATCCAGGCACTGGACCGCACCATGCCGGTCCTTCCGATGCAACCCGGGCTCGTCGAACGCCGCTCTCACGACTACGTCCGCCACGGCACCACCACCTTGTTCGCCGCGCTGGAGATCGCCACCGGGAAGGTCACCGCCGCTCTCAAGCCGCGGCACCGCAACCAAGAGTTCCTCGCGTTCCTCAAGCAGGTCGAACGCGCCTACCGCGACGTCGTCGACGAGACCGGCCAGCCCGTCGATCTGCACCTGGTGATGGACAACTACGCCGCCCACAAACACGCCAACGTGAAGAACTGGCTCATCGAGAACCCGCGCTTCAAGATCCACTTCACCCCGACCCACGCCTCCTGGATGAACCTCGTCGAGGTCTGGTTCTCCCTCATCGAACGCCAAGCCATCCGCCGCGGCGTGTTCACCTCGGTCAAGGACCTCAACACCAAGATCCGCACCTACATCGACTGCTGGAACGAACGCTCCCACCCCTTCGTCTGGACCAAGACCGCCGACGAGATCCTCACCAAAGCCAACCGGATGAAGACTTCAAATCCGGACCACTAGTCCTCGTGCTCGCCCGCAGAGGCGGCAACAATGAAGGGCCCAGAGCGTGATCCCCGCGCCCGGCTAGTAGACGCCCTCAACGGAGCATAGAGACACGGCGTCACCGGACGACACGAGAACATTTTCGCCCGGGAACGGGCGCCCCGGAAGGGGCAACTTGGCTAGTAGCCGCGATCCGCGCTTGTGCGGCATCCGCTCAACCGGGATTCGGATTGGCCCACTTGCCGCGTGCGCCCTCGGGCTGAAGCGGTTCTCAGCATCGAGACATGAAACTGAAGCCATGGCCTCGACATCCCACAGCTGATCGCCTCCGACGGCCAAAGGAGTAAGCCGAAGTCGAGGCAGCCCGGACCCCTCAGGCCTGCGACCTTGTGTGCCACCCCCGTGCGAGGGAGCGAGTTGGCCCGCGAGAGGGTGGTAGGCGTCTTCATGACCCTGGAGGCTGCAGACATGAGAGTCGTACTTGCCCATGTCCGTCGATGGGCCGGCGCGCCACAAGTCTTCGCGCTGACCGCTCTGGTCGCTACAGCGTTGCTTGTGGTGCTGGAGAGTCAGACCCCGTGGGACATCACTTACACGCCGACGTCGGGCAACGGGTTCATCGTGGAGTCCAACGTGCGGCCAGTATGGGCGGTCTTGGGGAGCATCCTTCTTGTCGGCGCCCCTCTTGCGGCTTTGCGCTCGGTGCTGCTCGGAGTCCTGCTGGTGTTGCCTCGCCTGATCATGGGGTTGGCAATTGGGTTTGCCTGGCCGTGGACGGCCTATGCCGCGTTCATGTCTGTCGCGGTGTGCGCCTCCTGGAGGCGCCCGCGAGTGGCCCGGTTCGTAGCAGCGGTAGCCGTGGCGCAGCCGATCGCGGTGATCGCGAATCGGGGCCGGATGATGACTCCTGGTGGGTCGGTCGAGCTTGGGCTTCAGGGGGCAGGCACATCGGGGCTGATCCTCACCGGCGTCTTTTATGTGGTCGCGACGGTCCTGGTCATGCTGCTCACGATCCTCCTGCGGCGAGAAGCCGCGCGAGAACGCGATCTCTTTGAGCTGGTCCGTGGCCGCCGTGAGGTGGCCAGCAATGCCGCTGTGTTGGGTGAGCGCGCAAGGCTGGCCCGTGACCTGCACGACGTGGTCGCCCACCATGTCTCGTTGATCGCGGTTCGGGCTGAGACTGCGCCCTACACCTATCCCGACCTGTCAGCTGAGGCCCGTGACGTGCTTGCCGAGATCGCCGACGAGGCGCGTAAGGCACTCGATGAGCTGCGTGGCGTGCTCGGAATCCTGCGGCGCTCCGACGGGGATTCCCAGCTCGCGCCCCAACCGACCGCCGTGAGCATTGGGCGCCTGGTGCTTGATGCGCAGGCGGCCACGGACGTCGTCTCGGGTTCGCTGCAGGGGCTGGAAGCCGTTCAGCCAACACCGGGATATGTGGCCTACCGGGTCGTTCAGGAGGCGCTCACCAATGCGCGTCGGCACGCTCCCGGGGCAGCCGTGGACGTGACAGCGCACGGTGACGGCGCCGGCGGCATCAGAGTGTTGGTGAGCAACCGTGCCCCTCGCGACGCCGGACTCGAGCGCGGCCGAGGACTGGCTGGCATGGCCGAGCGGGTGGACGCCGCCGGAGGGCACCTCGAGATCGAACTCCGCGACGGTGACTTCGTGGTCGAGGCCCGTCTCCCGGCGGTATCCCGTCCAAGGCATCACGAGCAGGAGGACCCTCAATGAGGGTCGTGGTCGCCGATGACCAGCCGATCATCTGCGCGGGGTTCGCCGCCCTGCTCGACGCGCAGCCCGGTCTCGATGTCGTCGGCACCGCCGGAGACGGTGCGGAGCTGCTGGCGTTGGTCGCGGCCGAACAGCCCGACGTGGCACTCGTCGACGTCCGGATGCCGGTGATGGACGGCATCGAGGCGACCAGATTGATCGCAGCCAGACACCCCACTCGAGTCCTGATCCTGACGACCTTCGATCTCGACGAGTACGTCTTCGATGCCCTTCGCGCCGGCGCCAGCGGGTTCCTCCTCAAGGACGTGACCGGACCACGCCTCGTGGAAGCGGTACGAATGGTTGGGGAGGGCTCAATGCTGCTGGGTCCCGGAGTGACCCGGCGACTGGTCGAGGACTTCGGCGTGCGCCGAGAGCCCACCGTGGACCCCTTGATGAGTCGAGGCCTGACAGCGCGCGAACGCGAGATCCTCTACCTGCTGGGCCGAGGGTGGTCCAACGCGGAGATCGCGGAGTCCCTCGTGCTCGCAGTCGAGACAGTAAAGAGCCACGTGGCGGAAGTCTTGCGCAAGCTCGCTTTGCGTGACCGAGTCCAAGTGGTGGTGTGGTGCTACGAGAACGGTCTGGCGCAGCCGGGGCCTTGATGGATCCAGCCACCAATCCCGATGATCCGAGTCCCTGCGCGGGCCCAATGACCGCGATAGCCACGGCATGAGATGCAGCCCAGCCGGATCCTGCAGAACGGTGAGGCCTGACACAAGAGCAGAGGCTGCGTGCCCCCATCCCACGCAGTACAAGCAGTGATCTCAGCTGCAACGAAGAGCGATCGAACGTCCTGACATGCCGCGATTCGCGCGTCTGCGACCCCCACTCATGCCGTTGAACGGTCCGTGTCAGCTGGACGTGCGACAGGTGCTGACGCCCCCCTGCCCCGATGCACTGGCTCGAACGCGCTGTGGCAGCCTTCGGCCAGTGAGTCCCCGCACCCGGAACGCCCTGCTGACGCTCGGGATCGTGGCCCTGGCCTTCAACCTCCGGCCGGCCGCCGTCAGCATCGGTCCGGTGCTCGACGACATCCGTCACGGCCTGGGGATGTCGGGCTCGGAGGCCGGGGTGCTCACCTCGCTCCCCATCATCGCCTTCGCGGTGTTCGGAGGACTCGCCCCCCGGCTCGCCCGCTGGCTCGGGCCGCACCGGCTCACCCTCGTGGCGCTGCTGTGCGTCGTGGTCGGGCTCTTCAGCCGCAGCCGGGTCGACGGCGTCGTCGCGTTCCTGGCCCTGTCGCTGCTGGCGCTGGCGGGGATGGCGACGGCCAACGTGCTGATCCCCTCCCTGATCAAGCAGCACTTCCCGGGCCGCGTCGGCACGATGACCGCCGCCTACACGACCTCACTGGCGGTCGGCCTGACCTCGGCATCTGTGCTGACCGTCCCGGTCGGCGCAGCCCTCGACGGATGGCGCAGCGGCCTGATGGTGTGGTCGCTGACCGCAGCGGTCGCCGTGCTGCCGTGGGTGGCGCTGGTGCGCGAGGACCGCGCCCCCGAGGAGGAGGAAGAACCGGCGACGCCGATCCGGTTGGCAGATGTGGCCCGCACCCGACTCGGCTGGATGATGGCGCTCTTCTTCGGGCTCCAGTCGGTGCAGGCGTACTCGATCTTCGGCTGGTTCGCCGACATCTACCACGATGCCGGTTTCTCAAGCGGCACGGCCGGCCTGCTGCTCGGCGTGACGACCGCGGTCAGCATCCCGACGTCGTTCGTCGTCCCTGCCCTCGCCGGCCGGCTCCGCCACGTGACATGGCTCGTGGTCGGCTTCTTCGGCTGCTACGTGGTCGGCTACCTCGGTCTCGCCGTCGCGCCGGCCGAGGGCGCCCTGGTGTGGGCCGTGCTGGTCGGTCTGGGCACGGCGACCTTCCCGCTCGTCCTGACCCTGATCGGCCTGCGAGCCCGTACGGCGCCGGGCACGGCGGCGCTCTCGGGCTTCACCCAGTCGGTCGGCTACCTGATCGCCGCAGTCGGACCGTTCCTGGTGGGGGTGCTCCACGACCTCAGCGACGGCTGGACCGTGCCACTGCTCGCGCTGGCAGCGTTGACGGTGCCGCTCCTGGTCTCCGGCCTGGCCATCTCACGCACGGTCTACCTCGAGGACCAGCTGCGCCCGCGCCAGCCCTCACAGCCCTGACGGCCCGTGCTCCAGCAGCACCTTGAAGCCGGCCTCGTCGAGGACGAGTACGCCGAGCTTCTCGGCCTTCTCGGCCTTGGACCCGGCGTTCTCGCCGACCACGACGTAGTCGGTCTTCCTCGACACCGAGCCCGAGGCCTTGCCACCGCGGCTGATGATCGCCTCCTTCACCGAGTCGCGGGTGAAGTCCTGCAGCGAGCCGGTGGCGACGATGGTGAGGCCTTCGAGCGTGCGGGTCACCGACTCGTCGCGCTCGTCCTCCATCGTGACGCCGGCCGCTCGCCACTTCTCGACGATGGCGCGGTGCCAGTCGGACTGCTCGCCGTCGAACCACTCGCGCACCGCCGACGCGATGGTCGGCCCGACGCCCTCGGCATCGGCGAGCTCTTGCTCGGAGGCGTCGACGACGGCCTGCATCGAGCCGAACCGGGCGGCGAGCGCCCGTGCCGCCGTCGGGCCGACGTGCCGGATAGAGAGGGCCACGACGACCCGCCACAGCGCCACCGTCTTGGCCTTGTCGAGGTTGTCCAGGAGGCGCTGGCCGTTGGCCGAGAGGACCCGGTCACCTTCCTCGGTCTTCTTGGCGGCCCGGGTGAACAGGTCGGTGGTCAGCAGCTTGTCCGCGGTGAGGTCGAAGATGTCGCCCTCGTCGGTCATCACTCCCGCCGTGAGCAGCGCGTGTGCTGCCTCGGACCCGAGGCCCTCGATGTCGAAGGCGCCGCGGCCGGCCACGTGGAAGACCCGGTCGAGGAGCTGGGCCGGGCACTCGCGGTGGTTGGGGCAGCGGAGGTCCTTGTCGCCCTCCTTCTGCTGCACCAGCGCGGTCTTGCACGACGGGCACTTCGTCGGCATCCGCCAGGGCTTGAGGCCCTTGGGCCGCAGGCCGAGCACCGGCCCGACGATCTCGGGGATCACGTCGCCCGCCTTGCGCAGCACCACGGTGTCGCCGGGCCGGACGTCCTTGCGCTTGACCTCGTGGGCGTTGTGGAGCGTCGCCCGCTCGACGGTCGAGCCGGCCACCTTGGTCGGCTGCATCACCCCGAACGGCGTCACCCGACCGGTGCGGCCGGTGTTGACCTCGATCGAGATCAGGAGGGTGTTGACCTCCTCGGGCGGGTACTTGAACGCGATCGCCCACCGCGGCGCCCGACTGGTCGACCCGAGCTGGCGCTGCAGGGAGACCTGGTCGACCTTGACGACGACGCCGTCGATCTCGTAACCGACGATGGTGTGCCGGTTGTCGCCGGCGTTCTCGATGAACTTCTGGACGTCGTCGAGCGTGGGCACCACCCGCACTTGGTCGGAGACCGGCAGCCCCCAGGTGCGCAGCGCGTCGTACGCCGTGGACTGCGAGGTCGGCTCGAAGCCCTCGCGGGCGCCGATGCCGTGGCAGACCATGCCGAGGTCGCGGGTGGCGGTGACCTTCGGGTTCTTCTGGCGCAGCGAGCCGGCCGCGGCGTTGCGCGGGTTGGCGAACAGCGGCTTGCCGGTGTCGGCCATCGAGGCATTGAGGCGCTCGAAGGCGTCGCTGGGCAGGAACACCTCCCCGCGCACCTCGACCAGCGCCGGCACCGGGAACTCGTCGGACCCGGTGAGCCGGTGCGGCACCGACGCGATGGTCTTCACGTTGGGGGTGACATCCTCGCCGGTGCGGCCGTCTCCGCGGGTCAGCGCGCGCACCAGGCGGCCCTGTTCGTAGAGCAGGTTGATGGCCAGGCCGTCGACCTTGAGCTCGCACAGCAGCGCCGGGTCGCTCACCCCGTCGCGCACCAGCCGGGCATGCCACAACGCCAGCTCGTCGTACGAGAACGCGTTGTCGAGCGACTCCATGCGCTGGAGGTGGTCGACGGCGGTGAAGTCGGTCGAGACCGCGCCGCCTACTTTCTGAGTCGGCGAGTCGGGGGTGCGCAGCTCGGGGTAGTCGTCCTCGAGCGCCTCCAGCTCACGGAGCCGTACATCGAAGTCGGCGTCGTCGAGGGTCGGGTCGTCGAGCACGTAGTAGCGCCAGCGGGCGTCCTCGACCTCCTCGGAGAGCTGCTGGTGGCGGTCACGGGCCTCGGGAGGCGCGGCAACGGGTACGGCGTCGCTCATGGCGGCATTCTGCCCGGTCCCACCGACATCATTTCGCCGGCGGCCCATCTGGCACGCTGACCGCTCCGAACACCACACGTGGAGACGACAACCCCGCACATGAGTGCTGCTCCCTCGCTGACGACGTACGCGCGGCCTGCCCGGACCCGCGGCGCGATCCTGATGCTGCACGGGGGCAAGGACCGCGGCGACGAGATCGTCGACAACCGCAGTGCCTCGTGGCGCCGCTCGGCCGCGATGGCCAGGGCCATCTCGCCGGCCGTAGAGGAGGCCGGCGTCGCCCTGCACCTGCTCCGCTACCGGCACCGCGGCTGGAACGGTGGAGCCGGCCCGATCGCCGACGCCCGCTGGGCCCTGGCCGAGCTGCGCCGGGAGTACGCCGACCTGCCGATCACGCTTCTGGGCCACTCGATGGGCGCTCGCACCTCGATCCACGTCGCCGACGACCCGGCGGTGCGCGGCGTGGTCGCGCTGGCGCCGTGGTTCAACCCCGGCGAACCCGTGGAGGCGCTGGCCGGTCGCGGCCTCGTGGCAGCTCACGGCAGCCAGGACCGCATCACCAGCGCTCGGGCAACGCGGGCCTTCGTCGCTCGGGCAGCCCGGGTGGCCGACGCGGAGTTCGTGGACATGGGTCCGGTCGGCCACTACATGCTGCGCCGCATCTCGCGGTGGAACGACCTGGCCCGCGAGCGCTCCCTGGAGCTACTGGTCTAGAACTTTCGATTAAATTGATTTGAGGGAATGAATCCCGATCCCTACGCTGTTGATGAAACGAAACGGTTTCGTTTCAACCCAATCGACAGGCAGGCAGGACCGGATGACCCCGCAGACTCCGCCGCACGCCGCCGCCGACGGCGCAGCGGCCCGGCCGCGCGTCGAGGGCGACCGCGAGCAGGAGATCTTCGACGCCACCCTGTCCGTGCTCGCCGACGTCGGCTACGACCGCCTCACCATGGACGCCGTCGCCACCGCATCGAAGGCGTCCAAGGCCACGCTCTACCGCCGCTGGAACAGCAAGGTGCACCTCGTCACCGAGGCGCTGGCCGCACAGAAGGCCCAGCCAGAGGCGCCCGACACGGGCACCCTGCGCGGCGACCTCATCGCGTCCTTCTGCGGCCTGGGCGGCATGACCGACCCCCAGCAGATGGCCACCTTCTCCAGCGTGCTGACCGCCATGGTCCGTGACCCGGAGTTCGCCGCGGCCTACCGCCGCGACGTGCTCGGGCCGAAGATCGCCACCACCGCTGCGATCTACCGCCGCGCCGCCGAGCGCGGCGAGCTGTGTCCCGACGTCGACCTCGAGGTCGTCGCCCCCGCCCTCGCGGGCATCCTGCTGCACCGCTTCTTCGTGCTCGGGGAGTCTCCCGACGAGGAAGCCATCGCCCGCGTCATCGACCACGTGATCCTCCCGGCCGCAACGCGACCGGCTGACCCGACCGCACATCCCTCAACACCGAAGGACTTGTCATGACCGACATCACCGCGTCGCCGCCCGAGGTGGACGCAACCGAGCGTCGCCGCCTCCGTTGGGCGCTCGTCATCATCTCGATGGTCCAGCTGATGGTGGTGCTCGACAGCACCATCGCCAACATCGCGCTGCCCTTCATCGGCCGCGATCTCGACATCAGTGCCGCCAACCTGCAGTGGATCGTCACCGGCTACGCGCTCGCCTTCGGTGGCCTGCTGCTGCTCGGTGGCCGGCTCGGTGACCTCTACGGCCGCCGACTCGTCTTCACCGTCGGCATCGTGATCTTCGTCAGCGCCTCGCTCCTGGGTGGCCTGGCGCAGTCCGAGTTCATGCTGCTCGGCGCCCGTGGCTTCCAGGGCCTCGGCGCTGCGCTCGCCTCCCCCGCTGCCCTGGCGCTGATCACCACGACCTTCCCGGCCGGACCGGAGCGCAACCGCGCCTTCGCCGTGTACGCCGCGATGTCGGGTGCCGGCGCGGCGGTCGGCCTGATCCTCGGTGGCTGGCTCACCGGGCTCGACCAGCCCCTCGGCATGAGCGGTTGGCGGCTGACCTTCCTGATCGTCGTACCCATCGGTCTGGTCGCGGCCTTCCTCGCCCCGCGCTTCTTCAATGAGTCTGAGAAGCACCCCGGCGAGCTTGACGTCCCGGGCGCCATCACCGGCACCCTGGGCCTGCTCGGCATCGTCTACGGCCTCTCGCGGGCCGGTGACGCCCAGTACGGCTGGGGCGACACCTGGACCGTCGCCAGCCTTGCCGTCGGCGTCGCCCTCCTGGCGGTCTTCGCCATCATCGAGTCGCGCGTCGAGCACCCGCTGCTGCCGTTCCGCATCTTCGCCAGCCAGACCCGCGCCGCGAGCTTCCTGGCGATGGCGCTGATGCCGGCCGCCATGTTCTCGATGTTCTTCTTCCTGAGCCTGTTCGTGCAGAACGTCATGGGCTACAGCCCGCTCAAGACCGGTGTCTCGTTCCTGCCGTTCTCGTTCGGCATCGTGATCAGCGCGACGATCGTGTCGAGCCTGATCAACCGGATCGACGCGCGCTACATCGCCGGTGTCGGCACCCTGCTGGCGTCGGCCGCCCTGTACGGCTTCTCGCGGCTGTCGGTGCCCGACGGCGCATCCGACGTGCTCAACTCGCTGAGCTCCGGTGAGGCGCTGGGCTCCGGGGTCAACTACTGGACCGAGATCCTGCCGTTCGTGCTCCTGATGTCCTTCGGCATGGGCGCGGTGTTCGTGCCGCTCACTCTGACCGCCGTACACCACCTGCGCTCCGAGGACTCCGGCATCGGCTCGGGTGTCCTCAACACGATGCAGCAGGTCGGTGGCGCCCTCGGTCTCGCGACGCTCAGCACTGTCGCGACCAGCAGCATGACCACCCGGGCACAGGACATCGCCCCGGCGATCGGTGAGGGCCTCAACCAGGCCGCTCAGCAGGACCCGGGTCTGATGGACCGGCTGGCGGGCATGTTCCGCGTCGACTCGGTCGACCAGGTAGTCCAGCAGGTCGCCGGGCTCGGCGCGTTCCCCGACGGCGCCACCAGCGCGTTCTTCGTGGGCACGTTCATGATGCTCGCCGGCTCGGTCGTCGTGTGGCTGTTCCTCAACGTGAAGCACGAGGAGCTCGCCACCGACGGGCCGGAGGGCGTGCACGTCGGCTGATCGCACCTCGGTCGGTCAGAGCACTGAGAAGCACCCGATCCGCACCGGATCGGGTGCTTCTCGGACATCTGGACTCCTACTCATGCGCCGCAGCCTGACCGACTTCGGGGATGCCAACACGCAGCACCCCGTCCTAGGTTGACCGGGCCGAAAGGACCGGCAGGGCGCCGAGGAGGAGCGGGGGCGACATGACCCGGCTGCACAGGTACGTCGCCCTCCTCGGCGCCGTCACACGCCCAGTTGTGGTGGCGACCGCCGGTCGTTCTCTCCTAGGGTGGGCCGCGTCGACCACCAGGGGAAATGATGTCCAGGTTCCACAGGCTCGCCGCGCTGATCGGCTCGCTCGCCGTCATGCTCACGATGATCGCCGTCGCCATGCCCGCCGAGGCCGCGGTGCGGAAGTGGCCACGCGGCAACGTCAGCTACTTCGACGCCACCAAGGACAAGGCCGCGGTCAAGGCCGCCGTCTCCGCGTGGAACAAGTCGGGCGTCAACGTGCACTTCAAGAAGATCAAGGGCCGCAAGAAGGCCGACATCGTCATCCGCAACAGCAAGCACGTCCCCGCCGGCTGCGGCACCGGCCTCGCGACGCTGGGTTACCTCGGTGGTCGCCAGGGCTTCGTCAACATCCTGCACGGTGACGACTCCGGCGGGCAGAGCTGCGCCCAGCCCGGCCAGACCCTCGTGGTGACCCACGAGCTCGGCCACGTGCTCGGTCTCACTCACACCGACAAGCGCTGCTCGGTGATGAACACCTCGCACACCAACGGTGTCGCGCCGACCCAGTGCATCGCGAGTGACCCGGCGACGCTCGCGAAGCCCGGCCGTTGGTGGTGCCGGGGTCCGGAGCAGAAGGACCTCAAGGTCCTCCAGAAGCTGTACGGCGGCAAGCCAAAGGCCGTGCCCGCCAACCCGTGGTGCGACGCGATCGACCGGATCCCCGCCAGCGGCCCGATGACCGCCGCGTTCGACCCGTCCGGCAACCTCAACATCACAATCACCCGCGCCGCCGAGCCACCGGTGCCGGGTTGGCTCGGCACCTACTACTACGGCGCTCCCGGATTCGAGGTGCACGTGACTCCGGGGGCCTGCACGGCAGTGCCGGGCAATGACGCCACGCTGTTCACCTCCGACCTGTGGGACGTGCCGGTCGGGGCAGCGCAGACCACCAGCAGCTACAAGCCACTCACGCCCGGGGTCAACTGTGTGAGCGCCTGGTCGTTCGACCAAGGCAGCAACTATGCCCTGGCCCCCGCTACCGCCCTGGTCACCGTGGCCGCACGGCCGGCCACCCGGGCCGCCGAGCCCTGGGTCGACACCGCGCACCGGGCGCCCGAGACGCCGAAGGTCATCCGCTTCGACTGAAGGAGACAGCCATGAACGCAGGCAGTGGCACAGAAGCAGAGCCTTGGCTGCTGAAGACGGCTCCCGGTAGCTCCGAGTACTCGATGTACAAGGACGAGGCGGCCGAGCCGCCGGTGCTCATCTGCCAGGTCGGGTCGACCACGCTCCGGTACGACCTGAGGGCCGTCGACGACCTGCACCGCTGGCTCCTCGAGCAGGACGACTGGGTGCCGCTGGGTGCGGCCGACGAGAAAAAGCCGGCGGCCGAGGGCACCGTCGAGGCGTTCGGGCGGTCCGCCGACAACCCGATCGGTGGCTGGTACGGCCTGCGCAAGGGTTACCGCGGCCGCTTCGGCATGTACCTCCCGCCGTTGCTCGAAGCACTCGGACTGGTCGTGATGACGCACGATGCGCGCAACAACAGCGTCCGGGCAGTCCCGGCGCCCTAAGGAACTGCGACGACCCTCGACGGTCCGGTGCCGTCAGGGGCCTCGTTCCAGATGAACGCACCGGCCCAGGCGTCGATCCCGTCGACGGCGGTGATGCCGTCGCGGCGTACCAGCCGGTCCTGGGCCTGGTCGCCGCGGCGCAGCAGGTAGACCCCGTCGCTGGCATCGATCACGAGTGCGCCCTCCATCAGGTCGATGCCCGCGACTCCCCACCCGGCGACCGTGGCCTGTGACTTGCCATCTCCGAGGAAGGTCCGCACCACGGCGGCCCGGCCGCCGTCGCACTGCACCCATGCGGCGATCAGATAGCTGTTGGTCGCCAGCGAGTTGCGCGGTGCCACCTCGCAGCCCGGATCGAGCTCGAGCGGCAGCGTCGCCGGCTCGTCGAAGTCGTGGTCGATCACCTCGACGGCGTCGGGCCGCGCCACCGGCACCCACGCGACCTTGCCACCGCCCGAGCCGACCGCGATCGCCGCGCCGGGCAGGTCCGTCTCGAGGGTGGCACCCGGCCGCAGCCGGGCGGCATAGATCATCGCGCGCCGGGCCGACAGGTCGGAGGCGATCACGTAGAGCTTGGCGCGGATGAGGTAGATGTCGTCGACGGTGGCCCCGGCCGGCAGGCCATCGAGGGTGCCCGTCACGTCGAACCACTCGCCACTCGCGACGTCGCGCACCGACAGGTCGAGCTCGCGCGCCGCCGGGTCGCCCCAGACTTCCCAGCTGCTGTCGACGGTCAGCGGCATCATCGTCGCTCCCGGGGTCCGGCCCGGCGGTGGCGTCAGCTCGGCGACGTCAGCATTGCCGCCCACCACGGAGAAGGAGTAGCTGCCGTCGGTGATCTTCATCAGTACGACGCCACCGTCGTTGGTGTGGCTGGTGAACCGCTGCACCGTCGTGTCGTCGGACGTGACCATGAGCTGGTCGTTGTAGTCGACCCGCGGCTCGGCGGGCAGTGCGTCGGCAAGCGGCAAGGCGCCCGCCGGCGGCTGGTACGCCGGGCCGGGGGTCGGCGGCGCGGTGCTGACCTCCCGGGAGAGTCCGTAGCCGAGGCCGGCGATCGCGACCACGGCTGCGACCAGGCCGCCGATCACTGCCGTCGTACGCCGGGTGTGGTCGCGTCGGGCGGCGCGCACGATGTCGGCCGGCGAGTGCGTCTCGGCCGGGGCGTGGGCGACCGCGTCGTCGAAGAGCTCCTTGAGGTCGGGCATCACTCGCTCCTTCCCGAGAGGCTCAGCGCGTCGCCGGAGGCGTCGGCCCAGATGGTCCGCAGCGCGGCGATGCCGCGCGAGGTGGAGGACTTCACGGTGCCTTCGCCGATGCCGAGGATGTCGGCCACCTCGGCGATCGGCAGGTCCTCGTAGTAGCGGAGCACGACGCACGCCCGCTGCCGGGCGGGCAGCTCGGCGAGGCACTGGTTCAGCAGGTCGCGATCCGCGGTGGCGCCAGAGTGGTCGCGCACCGCACGGCCGCCGATGTCGAGCACCTCGGCCACGGGCAGCTCGGTGCTCGACCGACGCCGCTGCGCGTCGATCACCGTGTTGACGACCGTGCGGCGGGCATAGGCCTGGACGGCGTCGAGGTGCCGCAGCCGCGGCCAGTGCCGGTAGACCTTGATCAGCGCTTCCTGCCCGTGGTCGGAGGCCACCGACCAGTCGCCGCACATGAGGTACGCCGTGCGGCGCAGGGAGGTCTGGCTGGCCACGACGAACGCCTCGAACTCGTCGACGTCTCGCTTGTGCCTGCCGAGTTGCATCGGCCACCTCCCTCACGTTCGCGGTTGTTGCTGTCCACGGTCCAACGAGACGGGAGCGCGATGAGGTTGTCAGGTGAGGTGAGTCGCCGAGAGCTGGCAGGTCTGCAGCGCTTGCCGCGCCCAGGAGGGAGACGCGCCGGCCAGCCCGCAGGCGGGCGTGATGACGAGCTGGTCGCCGACGCCGGCCGGGTCGATGCCGAGCATGTCGAGCCAGCGCAGCACCCGGTCGACGACGGCCGAGTCGGTCGGCGGCGAGTCGGGCTCCAGGGTGGGTACGACGCCGAGGGCGACGATCTCGCCGGCCTCGATTGCCTCGCCCAGCTGGTCGTGGCCGGCCGCGGTGATCGTGTCGAGGTCGACGGCGAGGCCGCGGGCACCGGCGCCGCGAAGCAGGTCGAGTGGCGTGCCGGGTGCGCACGCGTGCACCCACGGCTCTCCCCCGCTCTCGGTGATCGCATCGAGCACCCACTCCAGCGCAGCCGACGCCTCGGGCGGGTGCACCGTGCGGTGCCGGCCGAAGCCACTCGCCGTCGGCACGCCTCCGGTGAGTACGGCGCCCAGTGCGGGTTCGTCGACCTGCACGATCAGACGGTCGGCACCCCCGACGCGACGTCGTACGTCAGCGACGTGGGAGCGGACCCCTTCGGCCAGCGACTGGGCGAGGTCGCGACGGGCGCCGTGGTCGGAGAGCACCTTGTCACCACGCGGCTTCTCGACCGTGGCGGCGAGTGTCCACGGACCGACGACCTGGATCTTCAGCGGGCCGGCGTAGCCCTGGGTCTGCTCCTCGAAGACGTCGAGGTCCTGGGCAAGCAGCGACCGGGCGCGACGCAGGTCCGCACCCGCGGCGTCCGTGAGTCGCCAGCCGGCCGGCTGCACGTCGGCGCCGAGGCCCTCCGCGATGGCGAGCCCGCGGCCGGTCATGTGCCCGCCCGCACCACGCTCGGGCAGCTCGGGCAGGTGTGGCAGGCCGGAGACCTCGCCGAGGACGACCCGGACCGCTTCGTCGAAGTCGCGCGCGTCGTCGCCGGGCATCGAGCCGATGCCGGTGGCAAGCGTCACGCGGTCACCCCGGTGCGCGCGGTCGCGCTGATCGTCGCGGACCCGACCACCCGGCTGCCGTCGTAGATCACGGCGGCCTGACCGGGCGCGATGCCCTCGGCAGGGTCGAGCAGGTCGATATGCACCTGCTCGTCGTCGACGCGCACCCGTGCGCGGTGCTCGCCACCGTGGGCGCGCAGCTGCACGGTCGCGTCGAGCTCGCGCGGCACGGTGCCGCACCAGCGCGGCTTGATGCCGGTGATGGTGTCGATGGCCAGCCGGTCGCGCGGGCCGACTCGGACCGTGCCGGAGACGGGCTCGATGTCGAGCACGAAGCGCGGCTTGCCGTCGGCGGCCGGGATGCCGAGATGCAGGCCGCGGCGTTGTCCGATGGTGAAGGCGTAGGTGCCCTCGTGGCTGCCGACAACCTCACCGGAGTCGTCGTCGACGATGTCGCCGCCGTGGTTGGGAGCCCGGTCGCCGAGCTTCTCGCGGAGCCACCCGGCGTTGTCGCCGTCGGCCACGAAGCAGATGTCGTGGCTGTCGGGCTTGTCGGCCACCAGCAGTCCCCGCGCAGCGGCCTCGCGTCGTACGTCGGGCTTCGCGGTGTCGCCCAGCGGGAACATCGCGTGCGCCAGCTGGTCCTGGGTCAGCACGCCCAGCACGTAGGACTGGTCCTTGGCGTGGTCCTCGGCCCGGTGCATCTCGATCAGCCCGTCGTCGCCGGTGCGCAGCTGCGCGTAGTGTCCGGTCGCCACCGCGTCGAAGCCCAGCCCGATGGCCCGGTCGAGCACCGCGGCGAACTTGATCTTCTCGTTGCACCGCAGGCACGGGTTGGGCGTGCGGCCCGCGGCGTACTCGTCCATGAAGTCTTCGACGACGTCCTCGTGGAAGCGCTCGCTGAGGTCCCAGACGTAGAACGGGATGCCGATGATGTCGGCCGCACGCCGGGCATCGTTGCTGTCCTCGATGGTGCAGCAGCCGCGTGCTCCCGAACGGTACGACGCGGGGTTGCGCGAGAGCGCGAGGTGGATGCCGGTGACGTCGTGACCGGCCTCGTGGGCGCGCGCGGCTGCGACGGCGGAGTCGACGCCACCGGACATGGCAGCGAGCACCCTTCGAGAGGGCTCGTTCCTCGCCACCTCAGGACCCGCCTTCATGGCAGTCGCGACTGTCGGGCCCGCTCGACGACCGGGCCGATGGCGGCCACGAGCGCGTCAACGTCGGACTGGGTGGACGTGTGGCCGAGCGTGAAGCGCAGCGAGTGACGGGCCTGCTCGTCGCTGCAGCCCATCGCCAGCAGGACGTGCGAGGGCTGGGGCACGCCCGCCGAGCAGGCCGAGCCGGTGGAGCACTCGATGCCACGTGCGTCGAGCAGCATCAGCAGGGAGTCGCCCTCGCAGCCGGGGAATCCGATGTGGGCGTTGCCGGGCAGCCGGTGGGTGGGGTCACCGTGCAGGTGCGCCTCGGGCACCTCGACGAAGACCCGCGCGAGCAGGTCGTCGCGCAGGGCGGAGACCCGCGTGCCGTAGGCACTCTGCTCTTTCGCGGCCGTCTCGATCGCGGCGGCGAATGCGGCGACCGCGGGCACGTCGAGGGTGCCGCTGCGGATGTCGCGCTCCTGGCCGCCGCCGTGGGCCAGCGGCGTGACGACGACCTCGCGACGCACGATCAGCGCGCCGACGCCGTAGGGCCCCCCGAGCTTGTGTCCGGTCAGGGTCAGCGCATCGACACCGGATGCGGCGAAGTCGACCGGCACGGCGCCGACCGCTTGGACGGCGTCGGTGTGCACGGGGATTCCGTGCTCGGTCGCGAGGGCGACGACCTCGTCGATCGGCTGGAGGGTGCCGACCTCGTTGTTGGCCCACATCACCGAGATCAGGGCGACCTCGTCGGGGTCGCGCTCGACGGCGGCACGCAGGGCGTCGAGGTCGAGGCACGCACGCTGACAGACTGGCAGCAGCTCGACGTCGGCATCTTCGTGCCCGGCCAGCCAGTGCAGCGGATCGAGTACGGCGTGGTGCTCGATCGCCGTCGACAGGATGCGGGACCGCGGCCGGTCAGCCTGCCGGCCCCAGTAGATGCCCTTGAGTGCGAGGTTGTCGGCCTCGGTGCCGCCGGAGGTGAACACGACCTCGCCGGGGCGACAGCCGATCGCACGCGCGACGGTCTCGCGCGACTCTTCGACGACCCGTCGGGCAGCGCGCCCGGACGCGTGCAGCGAGCTCGGGTTGCCAACCTCGCGGAGGTGCGCCGTCATCGCCTCGATCGCCACCGGCAGCATTGGCGTGGTGGCTGCGTGGTCGAGGTAGACGGGGGGCTGGTTCATCGCACCCACCAGCCTACGGCGTGCGTGGAGGTGAGCTAACTCCGCGCCAGCCAGGGGTGCTCGGGGTCCTCGCGCCGGGCACCCGCCATCACGAACTCGCGCTGCGCCTCCGACAGCAGCGGCCAGGCGGCATCGAGGTCGGCGTTGTCCTTGGGCCGCAGCAGCCTCGCCTTGTGCTCGAGTGCGATCTCGGGGTTGATGTAGCGGATCCCGTCGGTCGCCACCCAGGTGACCTCGTCCAGGTCGGCGACGTGGTCGGGGTTGCGCCGCGAGAGCCACTTGCCGTCCTGGTCCTCCTGGAGGATCACGTCGGCCACCCACGGCGCCGTCGCGTGCTCGCGCAGCCACACCTGCCCGGCGTCGCCGTGCGGCACCGGCCAGTCGTTGTTGACCGGACGCAGCGCGCCGCCACCTGCCGACCACATGTGCAGCCGCCCGTCGACCAGCTCGCGTAGGCGGTCGAGGTCTCGGCGGAAGATGGTGATGTCGATGTCCTCGTGGTGGCGTACGACGCCCGTGAAGGCCTCGATGGAGTAGCCGCCGACCAGCCACCAGGGCCGGCCGAAGTCGGCCATGAACGCCCGCGCACCCTCGATGTCCAGGGGCTCCCACCGGCCGTAGAGCCGCTGGAAGGCCTCGTCCTCGTCCTCGTACGTCGTCACTTCGGCGCCACCACGGCCACCAGCGCAGCGTGGTCGCTGCCCCCGAAGACCACCACGTCATTGTCGACCGCCGCCCAGCGGTCGCCAAGCAGCACGTGGTCGATCTGCACCAGGCGCGGCGACGGCAGGTCGGAGACCGGCTCCACGCCGTCGGCCGGCCAGGTGGGCAACCAGCCGTCGTTGGCGAGCTCGACCGAATCGCGCCAGCCGGCGTCGGCCAAATCCATCATCACCTTGTGGTCGGGACTGGCGTTGAGGTCGCCGACCACCAGGTCCGCCTCGACACCGCGCGCCGCCTCCAGCACGATCCGATGGTCGCTGCGCCAGCCGCTCGTCGACCCGATCGGCGACGGCGGGTGGGCCACCACGATGCGCAGGGGCTCCTCCCCCACCACGACGGTGGCGGTGAAGCCGCCGAACGACGTCGCCAGGGGTACGACGTCGTCGATCGCCGTGCGCGAGAACAGCATCGTGCCCTCGATACCCGTGCCGGTCTCGCCTTCTCGATAGGGGAACAAGTCGGCCAGCCCCGACTCCTCCATCAGCGCCAGGGCGCCGGGAGTGATCTCCTCCACCGCCAGCAGGTCCACGCCGCGTCGCGACGCCTCACGCAACACCACCGAACCGTCACCCCGCCCCACGGACAGGTTGGCGGTCATCACGATGACCGGCTCGGCACCGGCTGCCGGTGGCGGGTTGGCCCCGGTGAACAGCGGCGCCAGCCAGAACGAGTGCAGGACGAGGCCGGCGATCGGCAGGACCACCAGGACCGTGCCGCGCAGTCCACCGACCACGCGCCGCGCCACGATCAGCACCAGGGCCGCGGCGTACAGCGGGACGGCCAGCGGCGTGAACGCCACTCCTCGGATCCACCAGCCTCCGTCGGCCTGCACCAGTCGAAGCACTGTGAGCATCCCCGCCAGGGCGAGGAAGCCGGCGACGACAAGCCAGAAGAGAACCGAGCGAGCGCGCATGTCGGGCAACCTACGTCACCGTCTGCCTCACTGGGGTGCGTACAGCGCCTCGATGCCCTTGTAGTCGCCCAGGCCCAGCGTGCGCTGGTCGCTGGAGCACGAGATGAGGAGCGGCGGCATGGTCAGGTTGCGGTTGGCGGCGCTCACGTGGCCGAGCCCGAACGCGTGCCCCCACTCGTGGGTGGCGATGGCCTGCAGGTCGAAACGGCTGCGGCAGCGATGGGGCACCTTGGTGACCACGGCCGGCGAGTTCGAGACGCGCATGTCGGCGGCGACCATCTGGCCGGTGCTGTCCCACCAGAAGCAGGTCCAGCCGTAGATGCCGCGCGGCAGGGCGCCGAAGTCGACGGCGTTGCTGGTGTTGTAGTCACCGCAGGTGATGTTGTTGCCGATCACGTCGATGTCGGGACGGGTGCTCGAGACACCGGCGTACGACGACCCGACGGTGGAGACCCGCGCCAGCCCGCAGTCGTTGCGGCCACCGGCGATGTTCTTGGCGCCGGCCACGAGGTCGCGCAGGGCGCGCGACTTGTTGAGGTGGCGCGGCGTCGAGCTGGCGTCGAACGTCCAGGTAAGGGGGGCGGCCCACGCGTGGCCGCCGGAGTTGAACTGGGCGTCCTTGCAGGCGTCGGCGTTGCGCTGCTGGCGGGCAGCGACCACCGGCTCGAGCTCCTCGACCTCGGCGGTGACGACACCGGAGAGGGAGGTGCTGACGGTGAAGTCCAGGGCGTCGCCGCCGGTCTTGTCGCGGGCAGCGGCGGCGCCCACGCCCATGCCTGCGGGCGGGATGGTCACGGCGGCGTTGCCGGCGTAGACAACTCGGCCCACGAGCGAGCAGGACGGGTCGGTGGTGGCCTGCAAGACCTCGATCGGGATGTCGCCCTGCCAGCGGCAGGCGTCGACCTGGGGCGAGGGTGACTGGGCGGTGGCGCCCATCAGCTGCACGACCGGCCACATCACTAGAACGACCAGGACAGGGTCGAGCCAGCGGCGGATGTGCCGCGGCCTCTTCGAGCTGGTGTCATCCATGACTATTCTCCCGTATCACCGGGGAGGAGGGATGCCCGTCCGTGGGCTTTCCCGGTGCCGTACCGAATTTAGGGTACGGCTAACGGCGGCATGAGGGTTTTCAGAGAATTACCAGGTCGTCGCGGTGTACGACCTCGCGCTCGTACGCCGCGCCGAGCGTGGACACCAGCTCTGACGTGCTCTTTCCCAGCAGCTGGGGAATCTCCGTCGCGTCGAAATTGACTAGACCACGGGCCACCGGTCGACCGTCGGGGCCCACCAGATCGACCGGGTCTCCGGCGTCGAAGCTGCCCTCGACCCCCGTCACCCCGGCAGCCAGCAACGAGGCCCGCCGACCGGTCACCGCGGTCACCGCACCCGTGTCGAGCACGAGACGGCCGCGGGGCTCGGTGGCGTGCGCCAGCCACAGCAACCGGGTCGGCCGCTTCTTGCCGGTGGCGTGGAACAGCGTGCCCACCGGCTCGCCCGCGAGCGCAGCGGCGGCCTGGTCTGCCGCGGCGAGCACGACCGGGATGCCGGCGCCGGTCGCGATGCGGGCCGACTCCAGCTTGGTGACCATGCCGCCGGTGCCCACTCCCGACCCACCGGCCGAGCCCGTCTTGATGTGGGCGAGGTCGTCCTCGGAGCGCACTTCGGCGACGAGTCGGCTGCCTTCGCGCGTCGGCGGGCCGTCGTACAAGCCGTCGACGTCGGAGAGCAGCACCAGCAGGTCGGCGTGCACCAGGTGCGCCACCAGCGCTGCGAGGCGGTCGTTGTCACCGAAGCGGATCTCGGTCGTCGCCACCGTGTCGTTCTCGTTGACGATCGGCAGGGCGCCGAGCTCGAGCAGCTTGGCGAAGGTGCGGTAGGCGTTGCGGTAGTGCGCGCGCCGCGTCACGTCGTCGACGGTCAGCAGCACTTGGCCGGTGACGAGGCCGTGCCGGGCGAACTCCTCCTGGTAGCGGTGCGCCAGGAGTCCCTGCCCCACTGACGCCGCTGCCTGTTGTACGGCGAGGGCTCGGGGCCGCCGGGGCAGGCCCAGAGGTGCCAGTCCGGCCGCGATCGCCCCCGACGACACCAGCACGACCTCGATGCCGGCCGCGCGGGCCTTCGCCAGCACGTCGACGAGCTGACGCATCCGGGCAGGGTCGAGCCCGCCGGTGCCGGACGTGAGCGAGGAGGAGCCGACCTTGACCACGACGCGGCGCGCCCCCGTGACAGCCTGGCGCACCTCCTCCCGCACGGTCATGACTCCGAGTCGTCGACCCGGTCGGGGTCGGCGGCGGAGCCGATCTCGTACGACGTCGGGCCGATCGGCTCCGAGTGGTCGAGCCGTCGCGCCACGTCGGCGCGGGTCTCGGTCTCGCTCCGATCGTCCATGGCGGCATCGATCTCGCGCCGGCGACGCTGCGCCGGACGCTTCTCCTCGAACCGGTGGTCCTCGCCGCGCCGGCCGAGCATCTCGGCGCCGGCCTCCATGGCGGGCTTGAAGTCGAAGACGACCGAGTTGTCGGGGTGACCGATGAGCACCGTGTCGCCCTCGACCGCACCCTGCTTGACCAGCTGCGCCTCGACACCGAGCCGGTTGAGGCGGTCGGCAAGGAAGCCGACAGCCTCGTCGTTGCTGAAGTCGGTCTGGCGGACCCAGCGCTCGGGCTTGTGGCCGCGCACGCGCCAACCCTCGACGTCCTTGGTGATGGTGAAGTCGCCACCGCCGTCGGCCGACGGCGGCCGGATCACGATGCGGGTGGTCTCCGCCGTGGGCTCGGCCGTCCGGGCCCGCTGGACGATCTCGGCCATCGCGAACGTCAGCTCGCGCAGGCCCGCCCCGGATGCCGCCGAGATCGGGAAGACCTGCAGGCCACGCTGGCGCAGGTCGTCGACGACCATGTCGGAGATGTCTCTGCCGTCGGGTACGTCGATCTTGTTGAGCGCGACGAGGCGGGGGCGGTCCTCGAGGCCGCCGTACTCGGCCAGCTCGTGCTCGATCACGTCGAGGTCGTCGAGCGGGTTGCGGCCCGGCTCGATCGACGCGGTGTCGATGACGTGCACCAGCGCCGCGCAGCGCTCGATGTGGCGCAGGAAGTCGTGGCCCAGGCCGCGGCCGTCAGCGGCGCCCTCGATCAGGCCGGGCACGTCGGCGACGGTGAACGTCGTGTCACCGGCACGGACGACGCCCAGGTTCGGGATCAGCGTGGTGAACGGGTAGTCGGCGATCTTGGGCCGCGCGCGGGAGATGGCGGCGATGAGCGACGACTTGCCGGCGCTCGGGAAGCCGACCAGCCCGATGTCGGCGACGACCTTGAGCTCGAGCACGATGTCGATCTCGTCGCCGGGCTCCCCCAGCAGGGCGAAGCCGGGCGCCTTGCGCTTGGACGACGCCAGCGCGGCGTTGCCGAGTCCGCCGCGGCCGCCGCTGGCGATGACCATCTCGGTGCCGGGGCCAACCATGTCGCCGAGGACGTTGCCCTCGGAGTCGCTGACCACGGTGCCGTCGGGCACGGGCAGCACCAGGTCGGAGCCGTGGCCGCCGTTGCGGTGGTCACCCGCACCGTGGCCGCCGTGCTCGCCGCGCCGGATCGGGCTGTGGTGGTAGTCGATCAGCGTCGTCACGTCGGTGTCGACGCGGAGGATCACCGAGCCACCCGGCCCGCCGTTGCCGCCGTCGGGGCCGCCGAGGGGCTTGAACTTCTCGCGGTGCACCGACGCGACGCCGTTGCCACCACGGCCCGCTGCGATGTGCAGCCGTACCTCGTCGACGAACGTCGGGACTGCCATGGTGCCTACTCTCGGTGGAGGAGAAGGTTGGCGGACAACCGTCTCGAAATGCAGAAGGGCGCCCCGAGACCGGGACGCCCAACGCGTGAAGCTGTGTCGACGAGCGTCAGATCACTCGCCAGGAACGATGTTGACGACCTTGCGACCGCGCTTGACGCCGAACTCAACGGCACCGCCGGTGAGCGCGAAGAGCGTGTCGTCTCCGCCGCGACCCACGCCGGAGCCCGGGTGGAAGTGCGTGCCACGCTGGCGGACGATGATCTCGCCGGCGCTGACGACCTGGCCGCCGAAGCGCTTGACGCCGAGGCGCTGGGAGTTTGAGTCGCGGCCGTTCTTGGTGGACGCCGCACCCTTCTTGTGTGCCATGAGTTCAGTCCTTCTCTGGAGTCAGTAGCCGGGAGCCCAGAGGCTCACAGGGAGATGTCGGTGACCTTGACCTGGGTGTACTTCTGACGGTGACCCTGGCGCTTCTTGTAGCCGGTCTTGTTCTTGTACTTCTGGATGACGATCTTCGGACCCTTGGTCCGACCGAGAACCTCGACGGTCACAGCTGCCTTGTCGAGGCCTGTGACGGTGACGTTCTCACCGTCGACGACCATGACCACGGGCAGGCTCACGGACTCGCCAGCGGCGGTCTCGACCTTGTCGATCTCGATGACGTCGCCAACAGCAACCTTCTGCTGCTTGCTGCCACTGCGCACGATCGCGTACACCGCGACTCACTCTCCTCGTCGGACTCGGGAAGTCCCATCAACCATTGCCAGAACATTCATCGGCCTGGGGACGGCCCCGACCCGACCCGCGACAGTGCGCCGGGAAGATCTGGGGTGGTGTCCACACAGGAACGGCACGCACGAGCGCACCGAGGTTCAATACTACGGATCCGGTGGACACACAGCAATTCGCGGTGTGCCCACCGGGGCTCAGAGCTTGCGTGAGCCCTTCTTCTTGACCGGAACGTGCTCGACGTGCGCGCTGTCACCGATCTCGACGTGAGAGGTGCCGGGCTCGACCAGGCCGCTGCCGGCCGGCTCTCCGATGCCGGCCATCGGCGGCACGTCGCCGGCCGAGGGCACGGTTGCCTTCCAGTCGGACGAGTCCGTCGTCCCGGCCGAGCGACGGGCCCGGCCACGCAGGGTCCGCGTCACCACCTTCGGCGGGGCGGGCTGGCTGGTCTCCGGCTCGGCGGCTGCCGGGGCTGCCGGAACCTCGACCGCGGGTTCCATCGCGGGTACGACATTCGGCACGGCCTCGGCCGACACGCCCGGACCGGCCGGGCGGCTGGCACTGCGCCTGCGGGTACGGGTCACGACCTTGGGTGGCGCCGGCTCGGCCGGAGCCTCGACAGGCTCAGGCTCGACCACCGGGGCCACCGCCACCGCCTCGGGTCGGCGGTCGCGCCGGGGCTCGCGCTGGGCCTCGCGCTCGGGCTCGGGCTCGCGCTCGGGCTGGGCCTCGGGCTGGGCCTCGCGCTGGGACTCGGGCTCGGGCTCGCGCTGGGGCTCTGGCTGGGGCTCGGGCTGGGCGTCCCGAAACGAGTAGAGGGCGTCCTGCGCCTCCTCCTCGACCGGGACCGGCTTCTCGGCACGCGCCATGGCGGCCACGTCCTTGGGCGACGGCAGCTTCTGCTCCTCGGGCCAGTTCGAGCCCTCACCGCGACCGCGACCACCGCGGCTGCGACGACCACCACTGCCGGCGCTCTCTCCACGGCCACCGCCGCCACCGCGGCGACGGTCGTCGTCGTCACCGCCCTTGGGCTCGACGGGCTCGGCGTGGACGACCACACCGCGGCCGTGGCACTGCTCGCAGTCGGTGGCGAAGGCCTCCAGGAGGCCGGTGCCGATCCGCTTGCGGGTCATCTGCACCAGGCCGAGGGAGGTGACCTCCGCGACCTGGTGGCGGGTGCGGTCACGACCAAGACATTCGACGAGGCGTCGTACGACCAGGTCACGGTTGGACTCGAGCACCATGTCGATGAAGTCGACCACGATGATGCCGCCGATGTCGCGCAGCCGGAGCTGGCGGACGATCTCCTCGGCCGCCTCGAGGTTGTTCTTGGTGACGGTCTCCTCGAGGTTGCCCCCGGAGCCGGTGAACTTGCCCGTGTTGACGTCGACGACCGTCATGGCCTCGGTGCGGTCGATGATCAGCGAGCCACCGGAGGGCAGCCACACCTTGCGGTCGAGGCCCTTGTTGATCTGCTCCTCGATGCGGTACGACGCGAAGATGTCGCGACCATTGGCAGAGCCGCCGTCGTCGGGCTCGAAGCGCTCGAGACGCTCCTGCAGGTCGGGCGCGACCTGGACGACGTAGTCCTGGACGGTGTCCCACGCCTCGTCGCCCTGGATGACCAGCCTGGCGAAGTCCTCGGTGAACAGGTCACGGACGACCTTGAGGGTGAGGTCGGGCTCGCCGTACAGCAGCTGCGGGGACTTGCCCCTGGCCTTGGCCTCGATGTCGTCCCAGCGGCCCTTGAGGCGCTCGACGTCGTGGGTCAGCTCCTCCTCCGACGCTCCCTCGGCGGCGGTGCGGACGATGACGCCGGCCTCACCGGGGACGATCTCCTTGAGGAGGCTCTTGAGGCGGTTCCGCTCGTTGTCGGGCAGCTTGCGAGAGATGCCGCTGGTGGTGCCGTCGGGCACGTAGACCAGGAACCGGCCGGCCAGGCTGACCTGGCTCGTCAGGCGGGCACCCTTGTGGCCGACGGGGTCCTTGGTGACCTGCACCAGGACGCTCTGGCCGGACGAGAGCACCGACTCGATCTTGCGCGGCTGGCCGTCCTTGTGGCCGAGCGCCGACCAGTTGACCTCACCGGCGTAGAGCACGGCGTTGCGGCCCTTGCCGATGTCGATGAAGGCGGCCTCCATCGACGGCAGCACGTTCTGCACGCGACCGAGATAGACGTTGCCGATCAGCGAGGTCTGCGACTCGCGGGCGACGTAGTGCTCGACGAGCACCTTGTCCTCGAGTACGGCGATCTGGGTGAGGTCCTCGCGCTGGCGGATGACCATCGTCCGGTCGACCGACTCGCGACGCGCGAGGAACTCGGCCTCGCTGACGATGGGCGCCCGGCGGCGGCCGGCCTCGCGGCCCTCGCGACGACGCTGCTTCTTGGCCTCTAGCCGGGTAGACCCGGCAAGCGCGGTGATCTGGTCCTCGGCGGCCTTGCGGCTGCGGACCCGGGTGACGGTGTTCTCCGGGTCGTCGGAGGTGTTGTCCCCGTTGTCGTCACCGGCACGACGGCGGCGACGGCGACGGCGCGAGCTGGTCGAGCCCTCACCGGCGTCTCCGTTGCCGGAGTCGTCGTCGCCGGACTCCTCGGAGTCGTCGTCACCGGAGTCGGAGTCGTCGGTGTCGCCACCCTCGCCCGACTTGCGGCGACGGCGGCCACCGCGGCGCCGGCGGCGGCGAGCGGGGGTCCCGTCTCCGTCGTCTTGCCGGTCGTCCTGCGACTCGTCGTCGCCGGCGTCGTCGGCTGCCTCGTCCGCGGCGTCGTCCTCGGTCTCGTCGCTCTCCTCGGCCACCGGGGCGGCGACCTTCTTGGTCGACTTCCGGGTGCGCGTGGTCCTCTTCACCGGTGCGGGGGTCTCGTCGCCCGACTCGGACGTCTCAGCCGCCGTCTCGGCGGGTTCCTCGGGCACCTCGACCGGAGCCGCGGCTGCCCGCGCACGGGTACGGCGTACGGGCTTGGTGGGCTCGGGCGCCTGGAAGAGCACGGCCGCACCTGACGGAGCGGGGGCAACCTCGTCGGCAGGAGGCTCGGAGGGGGTCTCGGGCGCTACGGGGTCGACGACCGGCGCGGCGGAGGCGACCTTCTTCGCGGTGCGCTTGGCGGCCACCTTCTTGGCCGGAGCGCGCTTGGCGGCCTTCTTGGCGGCGGGCGGCTCTGCGTCGGCTCCGAGCGGGAGCTCGGGGGCCGCCGGATCGGGGACCGGCGCCTCTGCGGCGACCCTCTTCGTGGCGCGCTTAGCGGCCGTCTTCTTGGCCGGAGCGCGCTTGGCGGCCCTCTTCACCGGCGCGTCAGGCTCACTGTTGTCCGGGCTGTTCTGGGGGCCAGTCTCGGTGGTGGCCGATTCGTCGCGTTCGTCGAGCATGGTGCTCTCCTCGTCCGGCGCCGAGCACCGGTTACGTCAGGACGCCAGCGGGGGTGGGGCCGGATCAACCGACCCCGAACCGTGACGCAAAGCCTGGTTGGGTGGCGGCGACACCCTCCGCGGATGCGTCGACACGACGCCGTCGCGCACCTGCCGCGGTCGACGAATCAGTGTGGACACCCACTCACGTGTCCGACATGGCTTCGTCGCTGTCACCGACTCAACCCTGGCCGCGTCGCGGTCTGGTGACGACTTCGTGTGTCGTGCCGCCCGCAGCCACATGAGTCGAGGCCACGTACGGCGAGAACGTCGTCGGGTCGAAAGGTGCGGCAAGCCGCTCTGTCGACCGTGGCGAGTATCGCACACCCGCCGACGATCACCGCTACGGCGAGACGGTCAGCGGGTCCCCGACGGTGCCGTGTTCCTCGTCGAGAGGGCCCTGGGCGACCCGGGTCAGGAGAGCCGTCTCAGCAGGAACCAGGCCGGCGTGTCGCGCCAGACCGGTGAGTACGTCGTCCGGCCGGACCGCAGGGACCGTGTGCCACAGCACCACGTCGATGACCGCTCCGCCCGACTCCCCCGGCGCCACCGCGGCGGACACCACGGCTGCCCGGCAGTCGAACTCGCGGAGCCCCTTCTTGGTCATCCGCTCCACGAGCACCGACTCGGCGACCAGGAACGACTCGACGGCCGCACCGACCACCTCGGGCGCGTCGGTCAGGCTGATCTGCCACTGCGACGCCTCGAGGCGGTCTGCCAGCGAGCCGCCGGGCGAGACGACCACGTCGAGCACGTCGAGTCCGGCGGGCAGGGCCTCGTCGAGGAGTGCGTGCACCTCGGCGGTGTCGACGATCTCGGACAGGCCGATCTCGAGGTACTCCGCCTCGCTGGCCGAGCCCGTCGGGGCCGCACCGGCATAGGAGATGCGGGGGTGCGGGTGGAAGCCCGACGAGTAGGCCATCGGGATGCGGGCCCGGAAGACGGCCCGCTCGAAGGCCCGGCTGAAGTCACGGTGGCTGGTGAAGCGGAGGCGGCCGCGCTTGGCGTACCTGATCCGGAGTCGCTGGACCGGCGGGGCTTGCTGTTCGGGCTGGTCACGCACGCCCACACGGTAGCCCGCGCAGGCTCGGCCGCCCATTCCATCTGCCGGGTGCCTTTGGCCCGGAATCGATGGATATCATTCGCGGGGTCATGTCTTGAAGCCGCGTCGCACGCTCACGCGCTCAGGCCCGTCGGCACCTGGTTCGGCGAAACTCGAATCCCACCCCAAGGAGATTGATGCCGCCGGGAGCAACTCGCCGAGGAGTCCGGCGTGAAGATGAAACTGCATCGCTCGATGCTGCTGAACGCACCGCCACTTCGCGGGTTCGGACCTTCCGCGTGTCACGCGCCTGGCGCGATGTCGCGCCGTACCTGCTCTTCCTCGTCGTAGCGGTGAGCGCCGTGTCGTGGCACATGGCGCACTTCAACGAGATCTCCCCGATCGACGAGGTGATGCACTACGACTACATCGAGAACCTCCCGCACGTGCCGGTTGGCGGCGAGAAGCTGGATCAGAACACGATGCAAGAGGCAGCCTGCCGGACCTACGGCCCCGACTCCCCGGTGATTCTGCCCCCGTGCCATGACACTCCGTACGATCCCAATACCTTTCCCGAGACAGGCTTTTCCACCGCAGGCTCCACTCCGCCGGTCTACTACCTGGTCACCGCGGTCGCCGCTCGCCCAATCGCGGCAGTCACGCCCTGGTCAGCTTGGGACATCTCGCGCGCGCTGGGCGCGCTGTGGCTCGCGGGTCTGCTCAGCGTCTGCTATCTCCTGGCGCTGCGCGTCGGCGCACCGCGAATCGCGGCCATGGGAGCCGCTCTGATGGTCTCGACGTCCACCGACGTCGTGTCCTCGTCCGCGACGATCGGGCCAGATGTCGCGACAGCGGTCTCGGGAGGTCTGGTGGTCCTGGCGGCGCTGTCGTACGACGGCACTCGTCACCGCACCCTGTTGGTCCTGGGCTCGGTGCTGCTGGCGTCACTCGTGAAGTTCACCTCGTTCACCGCGATCGGCGCCGCCATCATCCTGCTTCTGGTCGCCGGATGGGCCAGGCGGAGGGATGAGGCCGGCCCACGCCCTGGACGGTCTGCGCTGCTCGCTCTCGGGATGTTCGCGGTCTTCAGCCTGTCCTCCTTGTTGTGGGGACTGCGCTACAAGGCAACCAACGTCATCGACATCTCCACGATCCCGATGAACCAGATGTTCATGGCCGACCGGATCAGGTGGGAGGAGATCAACTCATCGCTCTACTTCACCTTCGTGACACCCATCACCGGCAACTGGAACGCGCTCTTTCTCGAGAGCTTCGCCAACGTCCGCCTCGAGAGCCTCGTCGTCGGGGTCCTGGCGATCGGGGTGCTGGCCGCCGCCCTGACATTGAAACGCGACTGGACGGTCAGTGGGCTCGGCTGGGGGGTACTCGTCCTCGCCCTACTCGGTCCCCTGATGCTGACGCTGCTCAACTTCTACGCCAACGGCCTCTTCTTCGGTCCCGCCGCGCGCTACGGGTTCGCGCTGCTACCGGCGTACGCCGCCCTGGCGGCGTGGACCTTGAGGGCCCCGGGGGCCTCCAGGGGACTGTTGGCCATCGGCGCCTTGTCCACCCTCAGCCTGTTTCTCTGACAGCTTCGTACCCGATGGACCCGTCGCACGATGGGGCGACGTGTCAGGCTGGCAGCATGCCGCTCGCGACGTACAAGGACCTCTGCATCGACGCCCGGGACGCCGAGGCCGCCGCCCGCTTCTGGGGCACCCAGCTCGGACTCGTCCTGGGACCGCACCGCAACGGTGTCTGGCGCCTCGATGACGCGGCCGGCCATCCGCAGGTGTGGATCAACCCCGTGCCGGAGCCGGTCACCGCCAAGAACCGCATCCACCTCGACGTGAACGCCGAGACGCTGCGCACAGCACTCGACGCCGGGGCCCGGGTCGTCGACGAACAACCCCGCTGGACGGTGCTGGGCGACCCCGACGGCCAGGAGTTCTGCGTGTTCGTCCGCGACGAGCCGGTCACCCAGCGGATCTACGAGCTGGCGTGGGACACCGGCGACTCCCCGGAGGCCTGCCACCGGATCGCCGGCTGGTGGGCCGAGGTGCTCGGTGGTCGGCCGGACCACGACGACGAGCGCGGCTTCTCCTGGGTCGAGGACATCGAGGGTGCGCCGTTCGACTCGATGGTCTTCGGGCGGGTGCCCGAGCCGAAGTCGGTGAAGAACCGGGTGCACATCGACGTCACGACCGATGATCTCGACGGGCTGATCGCGCATGGCGCGACGCTGCTCCGGCCGCGCGGTCACGACGGCATCGACTGGCACGTCCTGGCCGACCCGGACGGCAACGAGTTCTGCGCGTTCACTCCCGACTGAGCGATCAGGGCAGTCGCTCGCCCCTCATCAGCTGCGACTTGTAGACGCTGTTGATCTGCTGGCCGTCGAGCCACCCGGTGAGCCGCTCGGCCTCCACCTCGAGGCGTGCGAGCGCGTCGCTGCCGACATCCTCACGGAGTACGACGCGCACCGTCGCGTCGTCGTCCTGCACCCAGCAGCCGACGACCCGGCCGTCGACCCAGGCCGTCGTGCCGGCGTTGCCCGCCCTGTCTACGAGGTACGGCGCGTGGCCGGGGTCGAGGTAGAAGTCGCGCTGCTTCCAGCCCATCGTGGTCGGGTCGAGCACCGGCAGCAGGGCAGCCCACGGCTCGACGTCCGGCACGGGCTCGAGGTCGTCGGGCAGCAGCCAGCCGGTCTGCCCCTCGTCGAGCGACACCTCGACGGCGTGCAGCGCGGCCAGCGCGCGGCGTACCGCCGCCTTCGTCGAGCCGAGCCACCACACCAGGTCGGTCTCGGTGCCGGGGCCGAACGTGCCCAGCCAGCGGCGTACGAGCTCGGCATAGCCGTCGTCCTCCGAGAGCGGATCGGGGCGCTCACCCAGCCAGTCGGCCATCGAGACCCAGCGAGGCCGGTTGGTGCGCCAGTGACCGGTGTTGACCCCGCGCACGATCTCGGCGCGAGCGCCCAGCCAGGTCAGCACCCGCGGAGCGATCGGCAGCTCGCCGCCCCACTTCGTCCCGGGCGACATCGAGACCTTGCCGGCCAGCGACGGCACGAGGGCGCGGATCTCGGTGGCTCCCAGGCC
The DNA here is from genome assembly GCF_023208195.1 of Nocardioides sp. InS609-2. Classification (NCBI taxonomy): domain Bacteria; kingdom Bacillati; phylum Actinomycetota; class Actinomycetes; order Propionibacteriales; family Nocardioidaceae; genus Nocardioides; species Nocardioides sp. InS609-2. The sequence continues at coordinate 1,151,326 of NZ_CP060034.1, forward strand.
CACGTCCGAAGCGCCGACCAGCGCGAGCACCGCGTGCCCGGCCTCGTCGAGCCAGGCCTCGGAGTCGGTCGCCCAGCCGGTCGCGACGACGTCCTTCGAGATCCTGCGGCGCTCGAACTCCGCCACCCGCGCCGAGGCGCTCCCCCACGTCGCCGGCAGGAGGTCGCGCGGGAAGACGAACAAGGTACGGCGCATCGCGAGCTGCTTGACCAGCGAACGGTCGACGTACAACGCCCGATCGGTGTCTGCCGTCGTCAGCCCGTCGACGCGAGCCGCCAGCGACAGGTGCACCGTGTGCGCCTCCGTGGCGTGCAGCACGGTCATCGCCCGGGTGGCCGCGACCACGTCCGAGACCCGGTGGGCGGGCGAGACGGCATGCCGCCGGGCCAGCCTGGTCCGGCGCTCGGCAGGTGTCACGTGGCGCACCCAGACATCCTGCCAACTCCACGGCGCGACTCGCCGTTCGCCTGCGCGCGCGGCATCGCGGCCCTACCCTGTCGACGAGTCGCGAACGGAGCGAACGGAGCGAATGACATGGTCAACGATGCCCAGCCGAAGCTGGCACCCGGTCGACTCGCCTTCATCCTGGCGTGTTCGGTCGTGGGTGTCGTGCTGCCCTTCACCGAGCATCCGGCGCGCGGCGCGATCCCTGAGCTCTGGCCGCCGATGACCGTCTTCTTCGTCTGGTTCACGCTCGTGTGCGAGGGAAACCGCCGCCCCAGCACCCGGGTGCTGCGCCACGCCGGGGTGATGTTCGCGCTGTTCGTGGTGCTCGCCCTCCTGCTCGGTTCGGCCCCGCTGACGACCCTGCGGATGGGTGTGGTCAACGTGGTGGCTGCACTGGTGATGGCCTACCTGTTCCAGCGCACCAACGGGGGCTGGGCGCTGCACTCCCCCCGCTCGATCTACGCGGTCATGGTCGCGGCGGTGGGTGCCGGTCTGGTCGCCGCCCTGCTCGGTGGCTTCCCGGGCTTCGGCCCCTTCGAGCTCGACAGCCGTCTGCTCATGTGGTGGGTGATCCGCAACGGGGTCTTCATGTTCGTCGGGGCATCGACGTTCATGGTGCTCTTCCACACGCCCCAGTCCCAGTACGCCGACCGCTCCGCGGCGTGGTGGGAGCTCGCCGTGCTGGCGCCGTTCTCGATCGCGTGCGTCTGGCTCGTCTACGAGGTGCCCGGTCTGCCGCTCAGCTGGATGCTGTTGCTGCCGGGCATCGCCGCGGGTCTGATCTTCGACGTGTTCGGTGCCGCACTGACGGTCCTCTCGATCTCCGTGCTTTCGGCCGCCTTCACCATGCTACCGGGCAACCGGTTCGGCTACGAAGGTCTGTTCCCGGCCTCGATCGTGGTCGATCTGCTCGTCATCGTGATGACCTTCTTGGCCCTTCAGCTCTCGCTGGTGCGCGAGCAGCGGGCCACCGTGATGGGCGACCTCCGGGTCAGCCGGGCGCAGACCCGGTCGCAGGCCAGCTTCCTCACCCAGGTGCTCGACTCGATGAACGACGGTGTCATCGTCGTCGGCCAGGACGGCACGGTGGCCTACCACAACCCGGCCGCGCGCCAGCTGCTCGGAAAGCCGCTGCCGGCGTCGGCCCGGGAGACCTCCTGGATCGACCACTTCGGCATCACCGACGCCGAGGGCGCACCGGTCACCGACCAGGATCTCGTCACTCCCCTGTCCGGCACCGAACCCGACCGGACCCTGCTCATCGACAACCCCGGCAGCAAACGGTTCATCCAGGCCGGCGTCGCGACGCTGGAGACCGACGACGGGCCCGCCACGATGGTGCTGTTCTCCGACGTCACCGCGCAGCGCCCACGTTTCGACGAGCTCGCCGCCTTCGCCCGCGTGGTGGCGCACGACCTGCGCACACCCCTCACCGGCCTCAACGGCTGGATCGAGCTGGCCCGCGAGGACCTCATGGAGGGTCGCTGGTCCCACGTCGAGGCTCACCTGACCAAGGCCCAGCACTCTGGCGGACGGATGACCACGGTCATCGAGGACTGGCTCGCCTACAGCATCCACCGCGACGGCCGGCTCACCCCGACGGTGTTCGAGCTCGCCCCGGTCGTGCAGGAGGTCCTGGCCGGGTATCACCCCCAGGACGCCCGGGCCGGCAGCTTCGACGTCGACGTCAGCCATCGCATCGAGGCCGACCCGGCACTGGTGCGTCAGCTGCTCGCCAACTTGGTCGGCAACGCCATGAAGTACGTCGCCGACGACCGCCGACCCGAGCTACTGATCACCTCCCACGCCGACGACGAGCAGGGCTGGGTGCGCGTCGACGTACGCGATCGTGGCATCGGCATCCCGCGCGGTCAGGAAGAGATGATCTTCGACGAGTTCCACCGCGCCCCGGAGCACGCCGAGGACTTCGGCGGCTCGGGGCTCGGGCTGTCGCTGTGCAAGCAGATCGTGAACCGGCACGGGGGGCGCATCAGCGCCGCCAGCAACGACCCCGACCATGGGACGACGTTCAGCTTCACGCTGCCGGCGGCCTGACGGTCGGAATGCCTTTCGGTCAATCGCCGCAAGCCAGACTCATGCCGAGCGAGCTAGACGACGGCCAGCGGCAGCAGCTGCCGGCCCGTCGGGCCGATCTGGATCTCGGTGTTCATCTCCGGACACACGCCACAGTCGTAGCAGGGCGTCCAACGGCAGTCCTCGATGTCGACGGACTCGGGGTCGAGGGCGTCCTCCCAATCGGCCCACAGCCAGTCCTTGTCGAGGCCGGAGTCGAGGTGGTCCCACGGGAACACCTCGTCGTACCCGCGCTCGCGGGTGGTGTACCAGTCGAGGTCGATGCCGGTGCCGGTCAGCGCGGTCTCGGCGCTGGTCATCCAGCGGTCGTAGGAGAAGTGCTCGCTCCAGCCGTCGAAGCGGCCACCGTCGCGCCACACCTGCTCGATGATCGCGCCGACCCGGCGGTCACCGCGAGACAGCAGTCCCTCGACGATCCCGGGCTTGCCGTCGTGGTAGCGGAAGCCGATCGCCCGGCCGTAGCGCTTGTCCTCGCGCACGGTGTCGCGCAGCTTCTTGAGCCGGTCGTCGGTCGTCACGTGGTCGAGCTGCGCGGCCCACTGGAACGGCGTGTGCGGCTTCGGCACGAACCCGCCGATGGACACGGTGCAGCGGATGTCGTTGCGGCCGGTGACCTCGCGACCCTTGGCGATGACTTTCTTGGCCAGGTCGGCGATGGCAAGCACGTCGTCGTCGGTCTCGGTCGGCAGGCCGCACATGAAGTAGAGCTTCACCTGCCGCCAGCCGTGGGAGTACGCCGTGGCGACGGTGCGGATGAGGTCTTCCTCGCTGACCATCTTGTTGATGACCTTGCGCATCCGCTCGCTGCCGCCCTCTGGCGCGAACGTCAGCCCGGATCGGCGGCCGTTGCGGGAGAACTCGTTGGCGAGGGTGATGTTGAACGCGTCGACCCGGGTCGAGGGCAGCGAGAGCGACACGTTGGAGTCGGCGTAGCGGTCGGCCAGGCCCTTGGCGACCTCGGCGATCTCGGTGTGGTCGGCGCTCGAGAGCGACAACAGGCCGACCTCCTCGAAGCCGGTCGAGCGGATGCCGTTCTCGACCATCGCGCCGATGGTCTCGATCGAGCGCTCGCGCACCGGGCGGGTGATCATGCCGGCCTGGCAGAACCGGCAGCCGCGGGTGCAGCCCCGGAAGATCTCGACCGAGAAGCGCTCGTGCACGGTCTCTGCCAGCGGCACCAGGGGCTTGGCCGGGTAGGGCCAGGCGTCGAGGTCCATCAACGTGTGCTTGTGTACTCGGGCGGGGATGCCCGGACGGTTGGGTACGACGGCACGGATGGTCCCGTCGTCGGCGTACGTGACGTCGTAGAACTTGGGGACGTAGACGCCGCCGCTGACCGCCAGCCTGCGCAGCAGCTCGTCGCGGCCGCTGGGCATGTCGCCGGCGGGCTCGCCCTGGGCCTTCCACTCGCGTACCACCTCGGAGATCGCGAGCACGATCTCCTCGCCGTCACCGAGCACGGCCGCGTCGAGGAAGTCGGCGACCGGCTCCGGGTTGAACGCCGCGTGGCCGCCGGCGAGCACGATCGGGTCCTCGGCGCCGCGGTCGGCCGCGTGCAACGGGATGCCGGCGAGGTCGAGCGCGTTGAGCATGTTGGTGTAACCGAGCTCGGTCGAGAACGACAGCCCGAACACGTCGAAGGCACGCACCGGGCGGTGGGCGTCGACGGTGAACTGCGGAATGGCACCCTGGCTGTCGCCGGTGCGCATGACCGACTCCATGTCGGGCCACACCGAGTAGGTGCGCTCGGCCAGGATCCAGTCGCGCTCGTTGAGCACCTCGTAGAGGATCTGCACGCCCTGGTTGGGCAGGCCGACCTCGTAGGCGTCGGGGTACATCAGCGCCCAGCGGACCGTCGGGCCACCCTCGGCAGACGCAGCCGCACAGTCCCACTCCTTGACGGTGGAGTTGAGCTCGCCGCCGACGTACTGGATGGGCTTCTGCACGGAGGGCAAACGACCCTCGAGGCGCGGGAAGACCGACTCGGCGGCGGAGCTGGGCATGCGTACCTCACTGGGAGTTTGGTGGATCAATCCAGCGTACGCGGGTTCTGGACTTCCGCCCAACCGTGTGATGTGCGTGAATATGCTGTTCACCTGGTCGTGCATGGGGTGCGTGTCCAGGAGACAACAGGCGCGGGGGCGCCTGGGGGAGGTTGTCCCTTGCTTGGTCCTGGGCCGGTGGGGTTCGAGTACGACGCGACTGCGCGTCGTACTCTCCTGCGCGCCTGGTGGGGCCTGGCGATCTGCTTCTTCGCCTCGGTCCTGATCGGTGGCGCCATCACCTCCGAGGCCCAGCCCACCCTCTGGCTCGCCTCGATGTTCGCGTTCGTCTGGCTCACCATCTCGTGGCGGGGCGCGACTCCGAAGGTCGACCGCGGCCTGGCGCTGACGTGGGTCGCCATCGTCGGCCTGGCGGTACTCGGCCACCTGGTCACCGATTCCTCCCCCGCCGCCGCCCTGCGTGCCGCCCTCGGCGTGGTCATGCAGGCCACGCTGATGTGCCTGCTCTACCGCGGCGCCCGCGGGCGCCTCTCGCACGTGCCGGCGCTCGATCCCGAGACCAGGCTCAGCCGCACCCGGGCCTGGCACCGCGAATGGACGCCGACCGAGATCCGTGACCTGGTGATGCTGCTCCTCGCCGGCCTGCTCGCAACGATGCTGGTGCTGCCGATCGGCGCCTACCCGCACATCTGGGTGGGCGAGGCCACCACGTCGGTGCTGATGCGCTGGACCGCCCAGACGGTGGTCTTATGCTTCGTCGGCGGATCCTGCCTGATGCTGATCGCACAGGCCCCGCGCACCTGGCTGGTCGACGCACGCACCGCCCTGATCCCATTCTTCGTGGCCCTGTCGACCGCCTGCGTGTGGGTGGTGCTGGAGGCCAGCCAGTGGCCGATCGCCTGGCTGCTGCTACTGCCCAGCCTGTACGTCGGCGTCGTGCTCCCGCCGTGGAGCACCGCCCTGCACTCGGTGACGATGGCCGTCGCGGCCGCGCTGCTGGGCTCGCTCACTCGTTTCGACGGCAGCTTCGACGAGCCGTTCCCGGCCGCGGTCGTGGTCGACCTGCTGGCCGGTGTGTCCACGTTCGTGGCGCTCGCCCTGTCGTTGCTCAACCAGGCCCGGCGCGACGCGTTGGCACAGCTCGATGCCCAGCGCGACGCGCTGACCAAGCAGGCCGACCTCTTCAACGTCGTGTTCAACGCGATGAGCGACGGCCTGCTGCTCATCAACGACCGTGGCGGCATCAGTCTCTACAACAACGCTGCCAAGGGGCTGCTCGGCAAACCGGTGCCCAAGAGCCGGCTCTCCAACTGGAGCGAGTACTTCGGCCTGCGCAAACTCGACGGCACACCCATGCTCGACGTGCCGGGCTCGCCGGGGCACGAGACCGGCGAGGCGACGGTCGTGGTCACCACGCCGACGAGCACCCGAGTGCTCAATGCCAGCGCCCGCGCCGTCGACACGGCGGACGGCAACGTGTCGGTCGTCCTGTTCTCCGACAAGACGGCCGAGCAGGAGCGCCTCAGCGAGCTCACCGGCTTCGCTGGCACCGTCGCCCACGACCTGCGCGCTCCGCTCACCGGTCTCGAGGGCTGGCTCGAGCTGGCCCGCGAGGCTCTCGAGGAGGGCGATGCCGACGAAGCCGGCCGGATGCTCGCCCGTACCCACACCGGCGCCGCGCGGATGCGCCAGGTTGTCCAGGACTGGCTCGACTACGCGGTCAGCCGTGACGGCGCGCTCGCACCGGGCGCCGTACCCCTCCAGAACACCCTGCTGGAGGTCGTCTCGACGTTCGTCGGCAGCGGCTACAACCCCGAGCCCGAGTTCGCGATCGATGCACCGCACGTCGTCGAGGCCGACCACGCGATGACCCGCCAGGTGTTGGCGAACCTGATCAACAACGCCGTCAAGTACGCCGTTCCGGGCGCCCCGGCGCAGATCTGGGTCACCTCCCGGCTCGATGTCGTGGCGGGCTGGGTGCGCGTCGACGTGTCCGACCGCGGTCAGGGCATCCCGGCCGGCGAGGAGCAGCGGATCTTCGAGGAGTTCCACCGGGCCGACAACCACAACGGCGTCGTCACCGGCACCGGCCTCGGCTTGGCGCTGTGCCGGCGCATCGTCACGCGGCACGGCGGCGTCATCACCGCGCACAACAACGCCGAGGGTGGGTCGACCTTCACGTTCACCCTGCCGAGCGGCGGTCCGGCCGACGACGGAGTCGCCGTCGAGGAGCTCCCGGCTCGCTGAGAACGAGAGCGAGGAGCCGTCCCTTTGCCTCGATCCACCGATGGGCTCGCGGTGTTGAGCGGGTCGTGAGGCGAGAATGCCCCTACGTGCTGGAAGAACTTGACGTCTCGAGGGTCCAATTCGCACCAGAACGAAGGGCATCTCGTAGATGCAAACTTTGCCGGCTCTTCACATTCCGGGGTGTAGCCGGGGTCTGAAGCCGCCGGTCTCCAGGACTGATCTGGCGATGTAGTTGGTGAGGTTGCGGAACCCTAGGGCGGAGCCGCGCAGGTGGTCGAGGCGTCCGTTGATGGCCTCGGTCGGGCCGTTGGATCAGGGTTCAGTGACAGGAATGCCCACGGCAACTTCGGTGGAATCGCCTACGCACTCGTCCCAGCCAGCGGTTTGGCCTCTGGTCGGGTTCCTGTACACGGTGGTGATCGTCCCTGCCCATTGGACTGCTTCACCGATGCGGAAGGGATCTTGGAATCCCGCTAGATCAACGCTCGCGCCTTTGTCGCGCAGCACGGATCCTGTCCCCGCCAGGATCAGAAGCGGGCCTTCATCAGTCTCAAGTGAGAGACAGCCACGCTGATCGACGGTCAGGTTCCCCGCAAGCTGGTCTGTGGAGGGTGGTACAAAGCTCTCAGCGTCCTCGGATACAAACAGCGTCCGCGCGGGGGTGGGCGAGCCTTCCGAGCACGCCGAAACGAGAAGCCCCATTGTTATCACTAGCCCGATTCTGACTTTCCCTCGCAACACGTCAAGCACCTTCTCGCACTAGTTCTGCCTTATCGTGATTCCGTAATCGTTCATCGCGGCGGCCAGCATAAAGAGAGATCGTGAAGAATCTTGTCCGACAGACGCACCCCGAGCGCCGCCCCCTTGGAACCACGGTCCGCCGCTGTCACCCTGAAATATGACGTTGCGGTTGGTTGCGCCTAGCCGACATACCAGACGACCATTTACGTTTGTAGCACAGAGATCTCGTCCCGGTGCCACGGTCAGCGGGGTCGTATTGCCGCAATCGCGGCCCGTCGCTCTACCGTACTTACAGATCGAGGAGTACTCGAGAGGTGTCCCCACTCCTGTGACGCTGAGATTCGAACTGTCCGATTCACGGAAGAGCCTGGACGTCGTGTTGCCTGCAAGTGTGGGATTGAACTTCAAGTCGAGCCACCATCCGCCCCGATCCGGGTAGTTGAACGTAGCCGCTCCGACCACGTTGCTTAGACCATCGTAGGTAGGTCCCCCTAAGCAGTGACCCGCCGTGAGGCTTCCGGCCTGGCCCCGTAGTTTGCCGTAAACCCGGATGTGCAGCCGGAATCCCTGTTGTGACCACCCCGCACATCGGTGGTTTCTGTGTAGCCTGCTTCGGGTACCTCGTTCAGCAGTACGGGCGTGTCAATCAGGCTTTCGACAGCGAATGATGCACCTGGGGCGAATCGGTCTCGAAGATCTTCGGCCGTGACCTTTATGCCGTCCTCGACGCTGTAGGTGGCGATCACGCTCTTGTGATCCTCCGCGGGCCCCGTCTCCACGCCGTCAATGCCAGCGGCAGTGTTGAGGGCAATCGCCACGTCTTGAGTCGTTTCACGCAGTTCAAGAGCGGTTGCCACGTATCCAAACTCTACGGTGGTGGTAAACGACTGCTTGCTCAGTTCGTCAAGAAGCTTGGGACTTGGTTCTTGAGTCAACTTGACCCAGTACTCGCTCCTGTTCGACGGAGACACTCCGGCAGCGACGAACTGGTCAGGAAGGGTCTTCCGGAGGTGATCCATGAAATGCGTCGCCAGTTCCAGGTGGCCGTATGGGTCCACAGACTTGGAACTGGCCTGAGGCGCCACTGCAGGCCCGCGGCCGACGATACGAATGGTTTTGATTTTCTAGTGGTCCGCGTGGGAAATAGTCATCGGGTTGATGAAGTGAAATCATGGGCGCATGGCGAATCGACCTGCTCCGGCCCTGGTGCTGCGTGATGGTGACCGGGACAAGCTCGAGCGACTGACTCGCTCCTCGACGGTCTCGGCTGGTGCGGCTCAACGGGCTCGGATCGTGTTGCTGGCAGCCGACGGGGTGCCGAACGACCAGATCTGCGAGCTCGTCGGGTGCGGCCGTCAGAAGGTGCTGCAGTGGCGGGGCCGCTACCAGGGCAAGGGCATGGCCGGGCTCCTCGACCGGCAGCGTCCGGGCCGTCCGCGCACGATCGACCATCGCAAAATCGTGGCCGAGACACTGAAGCCCCCGCCGAAGAAGCTCGGCGTGACGCACTGGTCCACGCGGCTGTTGGCGGCTCGGTTGAAGGTCAGCGCCTACACCGTCGCGGAGGCTTGGCGTTCCTACGGGGTCAAGCCGTGGCGCTCGGAGTCGTTCCGGTTCTCCACCGATCCCGAACTCGAGGCCAAGGTCATCGACATCGTCGGGCTGTACCTGAACCCGCCAGAGAACGCGATCGTGCTGTGCGTGGACGAGAAGTCCCAGATCCAGGCACTGGACCGCACCATGCCGGTCCTTCCGATGCAACCCGGGCTCGTCGAACGCCGCTCTCACGACTACGTCCGCCACGGCACCACCACCTTGTTCGCCGCGCTGGAGATCGCCACCGGGAAGGTCACCGCCGCTCTCAAGCCGCGGCACCGCAACCAAGAGTTCCTCGCGTTCCTCAAGCAGGTCGAACGCGCCTACCGCGACGTCGTCGACGAGACCGGCCAGCCCGTCGATCTGCACCTGGTGATGGACAACTACGCCGCCCACAAACACACCAACGTGAAGAACTGGCTCATCGAGAACCCGCGCTTCAAGATCCACTTCACCCCGACCCACGCCTCCTGGATGAACCTCGTCGAGGTCTGGTTCTCCCTCATCGAACGCCAAGCCATCCGCCGCGGCGTGTTCACCTCGGTCAAGGACCTCAACACCAAGATCCGCACCTACATCGACTGCTGGAACGAACGCTCCCACCCCTTCGTCTGGACCAGGACCGCCGACGAGATCCTCACCAAAGCCAACCGGATGAAGACTTCAAATCCGGACCACTAGCTGCCGAGCTCGCGTCGGTGCTTGTTCGGTCACCTGTGTCTCTCCCGCCGCACCGGAGCTCGCGATTCCTACTAAGCCAGCCGATCCGATCATCAGGGCCGCGAACAGCACCCCAAGTCGCTTCGAAACTTTCATGCTCCCCCGATTCCTTTGGTGCAGGTGACGTTAGCTGACCGCTTGGGATCGCGAAGGGGGTGTTTGGTTCAGAGTTCAGATGTCAGTCGGTTGTGGGTCGGGGGCGCCCGGAGACCTGACAAATCAAGTTTGACGATCGCGTCCCGACCCCGCTTTTGATGGCGAGATGCTGGTCGTCCTTGAGCCGGTCGCTTGCGCGGCACCGAACTGGTTCTTCGGCGCTTAGTCTTAGGATTCGGCCATGAGCTCATCGACGGTCCGCGGCCGCTTCTACTGGACCGTCTGGGCACCGATTCTCGGCATCGTCCTGCTCGTGTCGACCTGGGGACGCGACCTGGCCGGACCACTCGTGACGGTCATCGCGGCGTTCCTGATCGGCGCTGTGCTGGCCGCCGTACACCACGCGGAGGTGGTGGCCCACAAGGTTGGCGAGCCGTTCGGGTCGCTCCTCTTGGCCGTCGCGGTCACCGTCATCGAGGTCGCGCTGATCGTGACGCTGATGATCACCGGCGACAAGGACACCTCGGGCCTGGCCCGCGACACCGTCTTCGCAGCGATCATGATCAGCATCAACGGCATCGTCGGGTTGTCGCTGCTCGTCGGGGCACTGCGCCACCACCTGGCGGACTTCAACCCCGAGGGCACCGGCTCGGCGCTGGCCACCCTGATCGCGCTGGCCGGCATCACCCTGGTGCTCCCCCGCTTCACGACGTCGGAGGCGGGTCCGGAGTTCACCCCGGGCCAGCTCGCGTTCGCCGCGGTCGCCTCGATCGCGCTCTACGCCATGTTCGTCTTCACCCAGACCGTGCGGCACCGCGACTTCTTCCTGCCCGTGGCGAAAGATGGAGCGCTGCTCGACTCCGTCGAAGGGGGAGACGGCGACGGGCACGCCGACCCGCCCAGCGCCGCCGAGACCCGGCTCAGCCTCGGCCTACTGACCGTTGCGCTGGTCGCCGTCGTCGGCCTGGCCAAGGTCGAGTCGCCGGCGATCGAGGACGCAGTCGAGGCGGCCGGGTTCCCGCACGCCGTCGTCGGTGTCGTCATCGCGCTGCTCGTGCTGCTGCCGGAGTCCATCGCGGCCGTGCGCGCCGCAGCCGGTGGCCGGGCGCAGATCAGCCTCAACCTCGCCTACGGCTCGGCGATGGCCTCCATCGGCCTCACGATCCCTACCATCGCGGTCGCCTCGATCTGGCTCGACGGGCCGCTCGCGCTCGGCCTGGACGACGTACAGATCGTGCTGCTGATCCTGTCGGTGATCGTGTCGCTGCTCACTGTCGCGCCGGGCCGCGCCAAGCCCCTCCAGGGCGGCGTGCACCTGGTGCTGCTGGCTGCGTTCCTCGCGGTGACGATCGCCCCCTGACCACCGGTGGGAGTCCGAGCGATCAGCGACTGACCAGCACCTGACTGGAGGCCAGGAACCGGGTCGGCTGGGCGGCGTTCGAGCGCAGGTGGATGTTCTGCAGCAGGCCGATGGCCAGCATGCCCGCGAACATCGACGAGCCGCCGTACGACACGAACGGCAGGGGTACGCCGGTGACCGGCATGATGCCCAGGCACATGCCGATGTTCTGGAATGCCTGGAAGCCGAACCAGCAGGCGATCCCGGCCGCGGCGACCCGGCCGAAGAGGTCGTCGGTGGCGGTGGCGATGGCCAGCGCGCGCCACACCACGATGCCGAGGAGGACGATGACCAGGCCGGCGCCCAGCAGGCCGAGCTCCTCGCCGGCGACGGTGAAGATGAAGTCGGTGTGCTGCTCGGGCACGAAGCCCGACTGGGTCTGTGATCCGTCGAAGAGGCCCTGCCCGAAGGCGCCGCCGTTGCCGACCGCGATGCGCGCCTGCTCGACGTTGTAGCCGGCACCCCGCGGGTCGAGCTCCGGGTTGGTGAACGCCATGAAGCGTGCCACCTGGTAGTCCTTGAGCACCCCGACCGACACGGCCACCGCAGCGGCAGCGACGCCGGAGACGAACAGGCCGGCCAGCCAGCGTCGCGGTGCACCGGCGATCGCCAGCACACCGAACACCGTGGCGGCGAGCACGAGCATGGTGCCGAGGTCGGGCTGGACGAGGATGAGTACGGCGGGTACGGCGGCGATCACCAGCATGCCGATCACGTCGACCGAGCCGATCGACCGCCGCCACTTGCCCTCCGCCCGTTCGGCGACGAACAACGCCATCCCGATGGCCACGGCCAGCTTGGCGAACTCCGACGGCTGGATCGACAGGCCGCCGAGCTGCAACCACGAGCGCGAGCCGTTGATCGTCGTACCGGCAATGAGCACGAACACCAGACCGCCCACGGACGCGACGTAGACCAGCGGGGCGAGGATCCGCACCCAGCGGTGGTCGGTCGCCATCACCATCACCATCAGCACGAGACCGATGGCGACGTTGACGAGCTCCTTGGTGAGGTACGCCGCGGGGTCGCCGCCGGTGAGCGCGTCACGGGCCGAGGTCGCCGACCACACCAGCAGGGTGCCGAGCACGATCAGCGCCAGCACGGCGCCGAGCAGCAGCCAGTCGAGACCCGGTGCTCGCAGCGTGCTGGATCGGGTGCGCGTGGTCATGAGTCGCCGTCCTCGCGTCGCAGGGCCGGGGGCAGGATCGAGCCGTCGTCGCCGAAGGCCGGCAGCTGCTTGGGCGAGACGGTGCCGGGGATCGCTGCCTTGGCCGGCACGACGCTCTCGCCCTCGATGCCGTACAGGGCTTCGTAGATCGCCCGGATGCCGTCACCGACACTGCCCGACCCGGTGCCCCCCTGGCTGATCATCATCACCACGACGTAGTCCTTGGTGTACGACGCGACCCAGCCGGTCGACTGCTTGCCGTAGACCTCGGCCGAGCCGGTCTTGGCGCGCATCGTCACCTCGCCGAGGGGGAAGCCACCGAGCTTCCATGCCATCGTGCCCCGGCTGGCCACGCCCTGGAGGGCCGTATCGATGAAGTCCAGGGTCTTCTTGGGTACGTCGACCGTGGCAGTCTTCTTGGTCGGGATCCGGCGCAGCAGCTCACCGGACGGACTGACGATCGCCTTGCCGAGGCGGGGCTCCCACAGCGTGCCGCCGTTGGCGATCGCGCCGTAGGCCCGCGCGAGCTGCAGCGGCGTGACGATGGTGTCGCCCTGGCCGATGGCGAAGTTGACGGCGTCACCGGCCCGGTAGGCGTAGCCCTCGATGCAGAACTCGCGTGCGAACCTGTAGACGAATTCGCTCGTCTTCTCGTCCTGCGGCTTGCCGGCCAGGCCGCAGTAGTAGTCCTTCTGCGACTCGAAGTAGGAGCGCTTCCAGGCCCGGTCGGCGATCCGGCCGGGCGCCTCGCCCGGGATGTCGATGCCGGTCTCGGAGCCGAAGCCGAACTCCTTGGCCTCCGCGACGAGCGGGTCCTTGGCGTTGACATCGGCGACGTCGGTGCCGAACCTCTGCCAGAAGTCGTAGCCCACGCGGTAGAAGAACGTGTTGCACGAGATCTCGAGTGCCTTCGCGAAGCCGATCGACCCGGCGGCGGCGGACTCGTAGTTCTTGAACGTGCGGTTGCCCACCTGGAAGCCCGACGAGCAGTCGAGGCGGGTGTCCTCGGTGTAGCCGTTGGTCAGGGCGCCGGCGGTCATGAACGGCTTCCACGTCGAGCCGGGCGCGAACTGGCCCTGGGTGGCTCGTGACAGCAGCGGGGTGCCGGCCTTGGTGGAGTAGAGCCGCTCGAGCTCCCTCTCGGAGATGCCGCCCGTCCACACGTCCGGGTCGTAGGTCGGCTGGCTGGCCATCGCGACGATGCGACCGGTACGTGCCTCCATGACGACGGCCGCCCCGGAGTCGGCTGCGTAGTGGCGACCGGTGACCGGGTCGACGGTGGCGCGCTGGGTGGCGATGCGCTCTGCGAGCTGCTTCTCGACCACGGCCTGCACCTTGGCGTCGATCGAGGTGACCAGGGTGTCGCCCGGCTCGCTCTCGATCGTGGAGTCGTCGCCCAGCACGCGGCCCATCGAGTCGACGGCGACCCGGCGGTAGCCCGGCATGCCGCGCAGCCACTCGTCGTACTCCTTCTCGACGCCGGCCCGGCCGACGGACGAGGCACCGTTGAGGGACTGGTCGTCGGCGTCGCGGGCCCGGTCGAACTCCGGCTCGGTGATCGGGCTGAGGTAGCCGACGACGTGCGCGAGGTTGACGCCGAACGGGCGCGGGTAGGCACGCACGTTCTGCTGCTCGGCGAGCACGCCGGGGTAGTCCTCGGGCTGCTCGAGCACGCGCAGCGCGACCTGCTGGTCGACGTCGGCGGCGACGGGCACGGGCTGGTAGGGCGAACCGTTCCAGCAGACACCGTCGACACTGCCGGCTGCGCCGCAGTCGGTCAGCCGGCTGCCGACCTCGTCCGCCTTCTGTCCGACGACCTCGCCGACGCGGGTGAGCAGCTGCTCGCGCTCCTCCGGGGCGAGCTTGCCGATCAGGGTCCGGTCGACCGAGATCACCCACGACATCCGGTTGGCGACGAGCGGGCGGCCCTGGTCGTCGACGATCAGGCCGCGCTGCGGCTGGACGACGATGTCGCGCACGGACTGGTCGGCGGCCTTGGCCTGGTAGTCCTCACCACCGACGACCTGCAGGTAGTAGAGCCGGACGAAGAGCGTGGCGAAGAGCGAGAAGACGAGCGCCTGTACGACGAGCAACCGCAACCTGCTCTTCTGCGCACCGGACACGGCCATCAGGCGGTGGCTCCTTCGGGCGCGACGGCCTGGAACATCCGCATCATCACGGGCAGCACGAACGGCGTGAGCAGCACGTCCCACACGAGCGCCACGAGGATGACCTGCAGCAGGTCGGGCACCGACATCACCGGGTCGCGCAGCAGCAACCCGGTGAGCGCGAAGATGGAGGTGCCGACGAACGACGAAGCCGCGACGGTGCCGACGATGGCCGTGGTCGAGGGGCGGTTGACGGTGCGCACCCGTGACGCGACGTACGCGACGACGACGAGAGCGAGCGCCCACCTGCCGGCAAGGTGGTCGGCGGGCGGAGCCAGGTCGAGGGCGACACCGCCGGCGAAGGCGAGCAGCATCGCGAACGACGCGCCTCGGGTCAGCGCGGCCGCGACCACCACGAGCAGCACGAGGTTGGGGACGACGCCGTGCCAGGCGAAGTGCGGGAACAGCGAGACCTGCAGCACGAGGGCCACCACGACGGCGGCAAGACCGGTCAGCACGCGGAGGAGCTTCATCCGATGCTCCCGTCTGCCTCGACGACGGCGCGGTCGCTGGAGGCGCCGACGGGTACGACGACGCCCACGACATCGAGCGAGCTGAAGTCGACGTAGGGGTCGATCACGGCGCGCTGCGAGGAGTCGCGCAGGCTGGTGTAGACGTCGGTGACCGTGCCGATGGGGACCCCGGAGATGTAGGGCCCGGCGCCGTCGCTGCCCCACGTCACGACCGTCTCGCCCTTCGCAGGCACGCTCTGCTCGTCGACGAGCTCGAGGTCGAGGTGTCCGTCGCGGCCCAAGGCACCGCGGCCGTGCAGGAAGCCGAGCTCCATGCTGTCGCCGAGGCGGCCACCGACCACCGACTCCGCGTCCAGGATCAGCAGCACGGTCGCGGTGGAGCGCGTCACGCGCAGCACCCGGCCGACGAGGCCGTCGTTGTTGACGATGGTCATGTCGGGCCGCACCCCGGCGGCCGAGCCGGCGTCGATGGTGACGGTGTTGCTGAACGACTGGGAGGAGCCGTAGGCCACCACGCGCGCCGGCACCAGCGATCGGCCCAGGTCGTCGGCGGTGCGGGTCAGGCCCTCGAACTCGGCCAGCCGGTTGCGGTCGAAGCCGGACGTCGCGACCTGCTCGCGCAGCTCGGCGTTCTCTGCCTCGAGGTCACGGATGTCGGAACGCAGGGCGGTCTTGGAATGGAACCAGCTCGGCACCGCCGTGAACGGTCGTACGACGCCGCTCGTGAACGACTCGACCGGACCGAACGCCTCGCCGACCGCGCGCCGGGCGGACTCCACAGGTGAACCGTCGTCGACCTGGTGGTCGAGCGTCATCAGGGTGACCGATGCCAGCACCAGCGCGATCAGCAGCGACCGCGGCGGCCGCGAGCGGTCGTCGAGCTGGTCGAGCCCGCGCCAGCGGCGTTCGCCGCGACTTCCCCTGTTGCCCCCGTAGCCGCGCATCAGAACCTCCGTGGGTCCGAGACGAGCACCTGCTGGAGGGCCTCGAACTCCTCGACGCAGCGACCGGCGCCGAACGCGACCGACGACAGCGGCTCCTCGGCGACGTGCACCGGCATGCCGGTCTCGTGCCGGAGCCGCTCGTCGAGCCCGCGGAGCAGGGCGCCCCCACCGGTGAGCACGATGCCGCGGTCCATGATGTCGCCGGCCAGCTCGGGCGGGGTCTGGTCGAGGGTGGCGCGGACGGCGTCGACGATGCTGTGCAGCGGCTCCTCGATGGCCTGCCGCAGCTCGGCACTCGAGACGACGACGGTGCGCGGGAGGCCGGAGACCATGTCGCGGCCGCGGAT
The DNA here is from genome assembly GCF_023208195.1 of Nocardioides sp. InS609-2. Taxonomy (NCBI): domain Bacteria; kingdom Bacillati; phylum Actinomycetota; class Actinomycetes; order Propionibacteriales; family Nocardioidaceae; genus Nocardioides; species Nocardioides sp. InS609-2. Next base: position 1,167,769 of record NZ_CP060034.1, read on the forward strand.
CTCGGCCTCGGGCTCGGTCGGCAGCGGGAAGGCCGAGCCGAGGGTCATCTTCATCTCCTCGGCGGTGCGCTCCCCCAGCATCAGGGAGTACTCCTTCTTCATCCACGCGATGATCGCCTGGTCGATGTCGTCGCCGGCTGTGCGGATCGACATGCTCGTGACGATGCCGCCCAGGGAGATCACGGCGACCTCGGTGGTGCCGCCGCCGACGTCGACCACCATGTTGCCGGTGGCCTCGTGGACGGGCAGCCCGGCACCGATGGCCGCGGCCATCGGCTCCTCGACGATGTAGACCCTGCGGGCGCCGGCCTGGTAGCCAGCCTCCTTCACCGCGCGCTGCTCGACGGCGGTGATGCCGCTGGGCACGCAGATGACCATCCGGGGCTTGGCGAAGTAGCGGCGCCGGTGCACCTGCTGGATGAAGTAGCGCAGCATCTGCTCTGTCGCGTCGAAGTCGGCGATGACGCCGTCCTTGAGCGGGCGGATGGCGGTGATGTTGTCGGGGGTACGGCCGATCATCCGCTTGGCTTCGTGGCCGACAGCGAGCACCTCACCGGTGCTCTCGTTGATCGCGACGACGCTCGGCTCGTCGAGCACGATGCCCTTGCCCCGGACGTAGACGAGCGTGTTGGCGGTGCCGAGGTCCACGGCCATGTCGCGGCCGATGAAGCTGTTCGCCATGTGCTGCTGCCTCGCTGGTCGGGCCCTGGTGGGCGGAGCCACTCGGGATCAGAGGGGAAGATGGGTCGCATGAGGTTTGCTCGACCCGCGCTCAGCGTAGGTAGCGAACCCCCCCGTTCAGGGGAGACACGCCCCAGCATCGAGGGCGAAGGCGTGTCTCTCGACTCTCGGCCGTCGCGAGCGTCGTCCTGCGGAGTGCATCGCACGGCGGAGGAGGGAGGCGATGCGCCAGCATCGACGACTGACGACAACGCAGCGAGGTGCCCGCAGGGCGTCGCGCAGCGGGCCACGGAGTCGAGTGACACGCCGTATCGTTGCCCTCATGTCGGCCGTTGACGAGATCCTCCAGACCCTTCCGATCGACCAACTGGCCAACCAGCTGGGCGAGGACCCCGACGATGTCGAGCAGGCAGCGCTGGCCGCACTGCCCGCACTGCTCGGCGGTCTGCACGCCAACGCGCAGGATCCTGCGGGTGAGGCGTCCCTGGCCGAGGCGCTGGGCCAGCATGGCGACGACCCGGCCGCGACCGGGGTCGTCGACGTCGAGCAGATCGACCAGCGCGACGGGTCCCGCATCGCCAGCCACATCTTCGGGGCGCAGGAGGACGAGGTCGTCCAGCAGCTCGGCGGCGTCGGCAGCGCGTCGAGCGGCCTGGTCAAGAAGCTGATCCCGATCCTGGCTCCGCTCGTGCTGGCCTACCTGGCCAAGCAGGTGCGCGGCAAGGGCGACGCGGCCACCGGTGGCGGCGTACTCGGTTCGATCCTCAGCCAGGTGCTGAGTGGTGCGGCGCAGGGCAGCGCGCCCCGCGGCTCCCAGGGTGCCGGTTCGATCATCGGCGACATCCTCGGCGGCCTGCTCGGTGGCGGCCGCCGCTAGAGACCGCAGGTGGCCGGTCCGCTGCCCTCGATCACGCTGCGCTCGAAGGCCAGGAGCGCGGGCACGAACGCACCGTCGTCGGAGCGGTACGGCGTCGCGCTCGCCTCGCTGACCGTCCACACGAGGTCATCGGTGACCACGAGGTCCTCCGCGCCGGGCACGAAGTCGCGCACCTCGCCGTCTGGCAGCTTCACGAGCCCGCAGGTGATCCGGCTCGACACGCGCCAGGCGCCGTCAGCCGTCACGTCGAGGCCTTGCAGCCGGGCCGGCACCCGACCCCGCGACGCGACACGAGCGGGGTCGACCACCGTCACTCCCGGGCGCACGAGGTCGGCGATGTCGAAGGTCGCGATCCGGCCACGCCCGCCCACGCGGTAGCTCGCCAGGCCGAGCTGCCCACCGTGGGCGCCGAGCGTCGAGCCCTTGATGCCCTCGCCCAGGCGCCACACGCGCTTCACGAGGTCGGCGGTGTCGAGGGCATCGGGGTCGAGCAGCCACAGGCGTTCCGCCTCGGCGACCCACAACCCGTCCCGGGTCAGCGCGGTGCCACCTCCGTGGCGGCAGTAGGTCGGCCGGTCGCCGTACACCTTCGCCTCCCACCGGGGCACGAACGTGACGGTGCGGCCGGTCGCGAGGTCGACCTCGACGAGCTGGCAGGCCCGCTCGGAGATCTTCGGCACCCGCACGTAGCCGCTCACGAACGCGCGGTCGCCGCGGATGTTGAGCCCCTGCGGGACGAAGTCGCGCTCCAGCTCCGCGATCCAGTACGCCGAGCAGGCGGCGTTCCTGAGCCGGTACGCGCGCAGCCGGGTGGCCTCGGACGGCCGGGGGCCCTGCACGTCGTCGAGCGCGACGGGGGCGCACCGGCGCGAGGCGACCGGATCCACCACTTCGCCGTCGTCTGGCCGCGACCACGTCACGGCGACGACCGCCCCCAGCGTCAGCGCGAGGGCGGTGAGGACACGCAGGCTCAGCCGAGACCGGGGAACCACAGGGCGATCTCGCGTTCGGCCGACTCCGGGCCGTCCGAGCCGTGCACGAGGTTCTCTCGGTTGGAGAGGCTCAGGTCGCCGCGGATCGTGCCGGGTGCGGCCTTGCGGCCGTCGGTGGCGCCGTTGAGCGCGCGCACGACCCCGATCGCCTCGTCGCCCTCGAGCACCAGCGCGACGAGCGGTCCGCTCGTGACGAAGGCGCGCAGCGGCGGGTAGAAGTCGCGTTCGACGTGCTCGGCGTAGTGCTTGTCGGCCTGGGCTGCGTCGATCGTGCGGTGCTCCATGGCCACGATCGTCAGGCCCTTGGCCTCGAAGCGGCCGAGGACATTGCCCACGAGCCCGCGCTTCACGGAGTCGGGCTTGAGCAGGACGAGCGTGCGCTGAGTCATGCGGCGGAGCCTAGCGCGAGCCGTCAGCCGTGCTGCTCGCGCTCCGCGAAGGCGGTGTAGGCCGCGGCTCGCTCGCGCTCGATCTTGCGGCCGAGGAAGTCGGCAGTGCCCCAGAGCAGCGCGAAGACGGCACCGAGGAAGAACATCATCGGCACCCAGAAGCCGAGCGCGACGGCACCGACCTGGATCACCCAGCCGAGGGCGTAGGCCCACTCGGCGCGCAACATGCCGGCCAGCAGCAGGCACGCGACCGCAAGACCCAGCCCGAGCGAGAGCGCCAGGGCCACGGACGCGTCGGCGATCGAGATCAGCACCGGCGTCGTCAGCCCGAGCGTGATCGCCTCGAGGCAGAGCACCGCGGCGCACATCCCTCGCCGTGGCGACCGCTCGGTGTTCTGGGGAGCGGGCGCGCTCACAGCTCTCGCCCCCGGGTCGTACGACGCAGCATCGCGCGCGCCTCGCCGACCGTGACCACGGAGCCGGTGACCAGCACCGCGCCGGCGCCGAACGCGTCACCGAAGGCCTCGCCCGCCTCGGCGAGCGCCGCGGCCTGGTCGATGGCGTCGGACAGCGAAGGCACGACGGTCACCCGGTCCTCGCCGAACACCTCGCGCGCGACCCGGCCGAGCTCGGCAGCGGGCATCGTGCGGACATTCGAGTTCTGAGTGCAGATGAGGTGCGAGATGTGCGGCTCGAACGCACCCAGCAGGCCCTCGTAGTCCTTGTCGGCCATCACGCCGATGACGCCGATGAGCGGGTCGAAGGAGAAGGAGTCCTCGAGTGCGGCGGCCGTCGCCTCGGCACCGTGCGGGTTGTGGGCCGCATCGAGCACGATCGTGGGGCTGCGGCGGATCACTTCCAGGCGGCCGGGCGAGGTGACCTCGCCGAAGGCGGCACGCACGATGTCGTCGTCGAGGACGGCGTCGCCGGCGAAGGCTTCGACTGCTGCCAGCGCGATCGCAGCATTCTGCGCCTGGTGGGCGCCGTGCAGCGGCAGGAAGACCTCGTCGTACGTCGCGCGGAGGCCTTGCAGCGAGACGACCTGACCGCCGACGGCCGGCACCCGGGAGGTGACGCCGAACTCTGCTCCCTCGCGGGCGATCGTGGCGCCGACCTCGAGCGCCCGGCGGACGAGGACCTCGGCCACCTCGGGCGTCTGCTGGGCCGAGACGACGACCGAGCCGGGCTTGATGATGCCGGCCTTCTCGACGGCGATCACGGCCGGAGTCTCGCCGAGGTACTTGGCGTGGTCGACAGAGATGGGCAGCACCACCGCGACATCGGCGTCGGCGACGTTGGTGGCGTCCCAGCTGCCGCCCATGCCCACCTCGACGACCGCGACGTCGACGGGTGCGTCGGCGAAGGCGGCGTAGGCCATGCCGACGACGGCCTCGAAGAACGACAGGGGATGGGTCTGGTCGGCGTCGACGAGGTGGGTGAACGGCGCGACGTCGTTGAACGCGCGAACGAACGCCTCATCGCTGAGGGGCTCACCGTCGATGCTGATGCGTTCGGACATCTTCTCCAGGTGCGGGCTGGTGAAGCGGCCGGTGCGCAGGTCGAGAGCGCGCAGCAGCGTGTCGATCATCCGCGAGGTGGAGGTCTTGCCGTTGGTGCCGGTCAGGTGGATGACCCGGAACGAGCGCTGGGGGTCGCCGAGCAGCTCGGTGAACGCCTCGATCCTGTCGAGCGAGGGCTCGAGCTTGGACTCGGGCCAGCGCGACAGCAGGGCGTCCTCGACCTCGGCGTAGGACTCGGACAGGCGGGGTACGGGGGTCTCACTCATGTTGGGTCGAGTCTAGGCGTCGTCGGCCTGCGCCTTGAACTCGCGGAAGGCCGCCAGGGCGCGCGGGCCGTAGACCGTGCCGGGACCGCCGTTCATCATGATCGCGACGCCGATCGCCTCGGCCACCTCGCCGTCGGTCGCCCCGGCCTTGGCAGCGCTCCGCGCGTGCGACGCCATGCAGCCGTCGCACTGCTTGCTGACGGAGATCGCGAGCGCCATCAGCTCCTTGGTCTTCACGTCGAGCGCGCCGTCTGCCATCGCGGCGCCCGACATCGCGACGTACCCCGCGTAGACGTCGGGGATCAGCCGGCGCAGGTCACGCGAAGGGATCTTCAGGCCGTCGAGCACGTCGGGTCCGTGGGAGTGGTCGTGCTCGGTCATGCAGGCGCCTCCGGCCGTCAGGAGTGGATGAGCATGTTCGTCATGTCCACCACCGGACGGTAGCCGAGCGCCTGGTAGATCCCGTTGGACGTGGGGTTCGCCTGGTCGGTGAACAGGCACGGCGTGTTGCCGTCGTCGAGGATCAGCTGGGAGATCTCGGCCACGGCGGCGCTGGCGTAGCCGCGACCTCGGTGCTCGACGGGTGTGAAGACCGGTCCCACCCGCGCCGCGCCGTACGACGGCGGGTTGGCGCCGGTCATGTGCACCCGCTCCCCCGCCTCGTCCTCCCAGAACCAGATCCGGCCGAGCTCGATTCGCCGCAGCATGCCCTCAATCGTCTCGACCTGATCGTGCCCACTGCCGGGCTCACGGCCGGCCTGTTCGTCGGCGGCGATCATGAACTCCTCGAACCACTGCAGGGCGAGCTCGGCGTCGACGGCCGTCGCGAGCCGCAACGACCCGACGGCGGGACGCGGCGGCACGAGCTCGTCCAGCTCGAACAGCCGCGTGTGGATGACGACGTCCGCAGATCCGCCGGTCAGCCGGGCCGTCTCCTCGGCACACAGCCGGGTGCCGGGCAGCGCCCCGTTGACGCCGGCCAACTTCTCGCCCCGCTCGTGCAGCACCCGGGCCAGCTCGACGGCCGCGTCGTCCGGCATCGCGAGCAGGAACGGCGGATGCGGCGCGAACGGCGCCGTGCGCATCCCGGCTCCGACCACCTCACCTGCATGATCGGTGACCACGACCCACCAGCGGGCGTAGTCGACCTCGTCGGGGTAGACGCCATCCTCGATCTCGGCGACGAGACGCTCGGAGTACGTCGCGACGACGGTGTTGAGGACCGGGTTCTGCCGCAGGTGCCAGTCGGCCCGGGCCAGGAAGTCCCGGGGGTCGTCGAAGAACGTCAGCGTCGCCATGGCGGGACGCTAGTGCGAGACACGCTGCGCGGCCAGCGATTACTCGTTTAGGGGCGCGGCTCCCGTCGCCATAAACTGCGGCCATGACGCAGACCCAGAACCCCGACCTGTCCCCGACGACGCCGCCGGAGCGCGACGTCGTCGTACCGGACAAGCCGGCCCTCGAAGGACTCGAGGAGAAGTGGTCGGCGCAGTGGAAGGCCGACGACACCTACAAGTTCGACCGCACCCAGCCGCGCGAGAACGTCTTCTCCATCGACACGCCGCCCCCCACCGTGAGCGGCAGCCTGCACGTCGGGCACGTCTTCTCCTACACCCACCCCGACCTCATCGCGCGCTACCAGCGGATGAACGGCAAGAGCGTGTTCTACCCGATGGGCTGGGACGACAACGGCCTGCCGACCGAGCGACGGGTGCAGAACTACTACGGCGTGCGATGCGACCCGACCCTGCCGTACGACGCCGACTTCACCCCGCCGGACCAGAGCACATCCTCGGGCAAGGACGCCAAGAAGCAGATCCCGATCAGTCGGCCCAACTTCGTCGAGCTGTGCGAGCAGCTCGTGCTCGAGGACGAGCAGGTCTTCGAGTCGCTGTTCCGCACGGTCGGCCTGTCGGTCGACTGGTCGGAGCACTACACGACGATCGGCCCGAAGTCGCAGGCCGTGAGCCAGCGTGCGTTCCTGCGCAACTTCGCACGCGGCGAGGCCTATCTGCAGGAGGCGCCGACCCTGTGGGACGTCACGTTCCAGTCGGCCGTTGCCCAGGCCGAGCTCGAGGCCCGCGAGTACCCCGGCGCCTACCACCGGGTCGCGTTCCACCGCCCCGACGGCGAGCCCCTGCACATCGAGACCACCCGCCCCGAGCTGATCCCGGCCGTCGTCGCGCTGATCGCGCACCCCGACGACGAGCGCTACCAGTCGCTGTTCGGCACCACCGTGACGTCGCCGATCTTCGGCGTCGAGATCCCGGTCGTCGCCCACACCGCGGCCGAGCCCGACAAGGGCGCCGGCATCGCCATGTGCTGCACGTTCGGTGACCTGACCGACGTCATCTGGTGGCGTGAGCTACAGCTGCCCGTGCGCACGGTCATCGGCCGCGACGGTCGCCTGCACCGCGACACCCCGGAGTGGCTGACGGGTGACTCCGCGGCCACCGAGTACGCCGACCTGGCGGGCAAGACGACGTTCAGCGCCCGCGAGGCCATGGTCGAGAAGCTGCGTACGTCGGGCGACCTCGACGGTGAGCCCACGCCCACCCAGCGGATGGCCAACTTCTACGAAAAGGGTGACAAGCCCCTCGAGATCGTGTCGACCCGCCAGTGGTACCTCGCCAACGGCGGCCGCGATGCCGACGTCCGCAAGGAGATGCTCGACCGCGGCGCCGAGATCACCTGGGTGCCCACCCACATGAAGCACCGCTTCGACAACTGGGTGGGTGGGCTCAACGGCGACTGGCTCATCTCTCGCCAGCGCTTCTTCGGGGTGCCGTTCCCGGTCTGGTACCCCCTCGACGACCAGGGCGAGCCCGACTACGCGCACCCGTTGCTCCCGCGCGAGAACCAGCTGCCGGTCGACCCCTCGACCGACGCTCCCGACGGCTACGACCAGGTCCAGCGCGGCAAGCCCGGCGGCTTCGTCGGCGACCCCGACGTGATGGACACCTGGGCGACGTCGTCGCTCTCGCCGCAGATCGCCGGCGGCTGGACGACCGACGATGACCTGTTCGGGCGGGTCTTCCCGATGGACCTGTGCACCCAGGCCCACGACATCATCCGCACCTGGTTGTTCTCGAGGGTGGTGCGCTCGCAGCTCGAGCACCAGGCCGCCCCGTGGACGCACGCACTCATCTCCGGTTTCATCCTCGACCCCGACCGCAAGAAGATGTCGAAGTCCAAGGGCAACGTCGTGGTCCCCACCGAGATCCTCGACAAGTTCGGCGCCGACGCCGTCCGCTGGCGCGCGGCGCTGGCCCGGCCGGGCATGGACTCGCCGTTCGACGAGACCCAGATGAAGGTCGGCCGCCGGCTGGCCATGAAGCTGCTCAACGCGAGCAAGTACGTCCTCAACGTCGGCGCCACCACCCGCGAGGCGTTCGCCGTGAGCGAGCCCATCGACTGCGCCCTGCTGGGCCGCCTCGCCGAGGTCGTGACGAAGGCGACCGAGGCGTTCGACGCCTACGACTACACGACCGCCCTCGAGGTCACCGAGAAGTTCTTCTGGGAGTTCTGCGACGACTACCTCGAGCTCGTCAAGGAGCGCGCGTACGGCGACGAGAACCCCGCGACGGCCTCTGCCAAGGCCACCCTGGCGATCGCCCTGCACACCCAGCTCCGGCTGCTGGCGCCGTTCCTGCCCTACGTCACCGAAGAGGTGTGGTCGTGGTGGCAGGAAGGCTCGATCCACACGCAGCCCTGGCCGAACGTTGCCGACCTCGGCTCGGCTGCTGCCGCCGATGCCAGCCTGGTCGACGCCGTCGCCACGGCCCTGACGGGCATCCGCGGTGCGAAGTCACAGGCCAAGGTGTCGATGCGGGCCGAGCTGTCGCGTGTCGAGATCTCCGGACCCGAGGCCCTCGTGCGTGCTGCGGAGCAGGCGGAGTCGGACCTGCGCCGTTCGGGCAAGATCGTCGGGGACCTGGTCTTCACCGTCGACGAGCAGGCCACGGAGCTTGCGGTGGCGGCCGAACTGGCGCCCACCGACTGACAGCGGCGGGTCGGCTAGGGATGCCTGGCGAGCTTGGCGGCGGTCTTCGCGGCGTCCCTGGCCGCTTTCTCGAGGGCCCGGGCCGCGGCGGCATCGACCACTGACACACCCGGTACGCGGGCCGCGTAGGTGGTGACACTCGCGTGCTTGGCCGCCTTCTCGGCGTCCTTGGCAGCGCGTGCGGCGGCCTTCTCGGCGTCCTTCGCGGCACGCTCGGCAGCCTTCTCGGCGTTCTTCGCAGCGCGTTCGGCGGCCTTCTCGGCGTCCTTCGCAGTCCGCTCGGCGACCCTCTCGGCGTGCTTGTCGGCGCGGCCGAGGGGCGTGGGCTGCTCAATGGTCGGGGAGACGGGAACGGTCGGCGGATCGGCGGGTCGGGGCGTGCGGACCCGATCCCGGTCCCGGTCGCGCGATCGGTGCCGCGGCACCGCAGGAGTCGCCACAGCGGGTACGACTACCGGTGTCTGGACGTCGGTCTGCGCCGCCGTGGCGGCTGGCACCGGTGCCTCGGGGGCCGAGGCCTGTGGCGCCGGGCGCGCGGGTGGGGCGTCGGAGGCGTGCATCGCGGCCACCACGGAGCGCATCACCCCGACGAGTGCCTCGGAACGGATGGCATGGCCGAGGATCAGGCCGCACACGATCACCAGGGCTGCGAAGGCATACAGCGGTCGCTTGTGCTCGACACTCATTCGGCTTCTCCTCCCGAGAGACTTCTAGACCAGTGTCCGGTGTGGATCGGCCGCGTTCCAGCGACCAGAGACGAAATGACTCGATATGACTATGCGGAACTGGCCGACCGGACAGGGCCGGAACCGCCGAGCCGAGCCACCAGCTGTGTGGAGGCGAACTCGGCGTTGGCGCGGGGCACCTCGAGGGGTACGTCGGGCAGGTTCTCCTCCCCGTCGAGGAGCGGCGAGCCGCGGAACTGCAGCATCCGCGCGGGGCGGCCGAAGAGAACAGGTGCACGTGCGCGCCGCCGTCGCCGTACTTGGCGAGCTGTACGCGACCGACGCTCGGCAGCGCCTCGACCGCAGCTGACACGGCCACGATCAGGGTGCCCATCTCGGCGGCGAGCTCATCGTGGACGGTGGCAGGTGGCAGTGCTCGCGGGGCCGAGGTTGTGCCCGACGGGCAGGTTGACGCCGGCGTCGAGGGTGAGCTGCCAGCGCTCGTTGCTCCAGGCGACCCTGCGCATGCTCGGCGGACACCTCACGGGCGCAGTCAATGGTGGTCGAGCAGCGACCGCGACCGAGCCCGCGAGGACGCGACGGAGCGTGTCGAGACCAGTGCGTTGCGTCGGGGACTTGACCTCCGACGGCCGGCGCCGAGCCCGCGGGCGAACTCTAGGCGCTCTTCTTCTTCTTGGCCTCGGACTCGCGCGGCACCATGGTCGGGGACACGCCGTCCTCGACGACCTCGCGGGTGACGATCACCTTGGCGATGTCGGTGCGCGACGGGACGTCGTACATCACCGACAGCAGGACCTCCTCGATGATCGCGCGGAGGCCGCGGGCACCGGTGCCCCGCTCGAGCGCCTTGTCGGCGATGGAGGCGATGGCGCCCTCGTCGAACTCGAGCTCGACGCCGTCCATGTCGAAGAGGCGCTGGTACTGCTTGACCAGGGCATTGCGGGGCTCGGTGAGGATCTGCACGAGCGCCTGGTTGTCGAGCTTGCTGACACTGGCGATCAGCGGCAGCCGCCCGATGAACTCGGGGATCAGGCCGAACTTGGTGAGGTCCTCGGGGCGGACCAGCGCCATCATGTCTTCTGCTTCACGCTCTGCCTGGCCGCGCACCTCGGCGGTGAAGCCGAGCGACTTCTTGCCGACCCGCTGCTCGACGATGTGCTCGAGGCCGGCGAACGCACCGCCCACGATGAACAAGATGTTGGTGGTGTCGATCTGGATGAACTCCTGGTGCGGGTGCTTGCGCCCGCCCTGTGGCGGCACCGAGGCGGTGGTGCCCTCGAGCATCTTCAGCAGCGCCTGCTGGACACCCTCACCGGAGACGTCACGGGTGATGGAAGGGTTCTCGGCCTTGCGCGCGACCTTGTCGATCTCGTCGATGTAGATGATGCCGGTCTCGGCCTTCTTGACGTCGTAGTCAGCGGCCTGGATCAGCTTGAGCAGGATGTTCTCGACGTCCTCACCGACGTAGCCCGCCTCGGTGAGCGCGGTGGCGTCGGCGATCGCGAACGGCACGTTGAGCATCCGGGCCAGGGTCTGCGCGAGGTAGGTCTTGCCACAGCCGGTGGGGCCGATCACCAAGATGTTGGACTTGGAGACCTCGACCGCGTCGTCCTTGGTGTGCTTGCCGCTGGCCAGGGTGAGCCCGGCCTGGACTCGCTTGTAGTGGTTGTAGACCGCCACGGCGAGCGTCTTCTTGGCGTGCTCCTGGCCGATGACGTAGGCGTTTAGGAACTCGAAGATCTCGCGCGGCTTGGGGAGCTCGTCGAGGCCGAGCTCGGTGCCCTCGGCGAGCTCCTCCTCGATGATCTCGTTGCACAGCTCGATGCACTCGTCGCAGATGTAGACATTCGGGCCCGCGATGAGCTTCTTGACCTGCTTCTGGCTCTTCCCACAGAAATTGCACTTCAGCAGGTCGCCGCCATCACCGATTCGAGCCACGGGCGATCATTCCTCCGGTCCGGCCGGGACAACCCCGGCAGTCGTGCTGCAAACTCCTAGACGGTACCCCGTGCCGGCCCCGGAGCGGGGCCGGACACGAAGCCACGTCCAATCCATGGGTGGCGCTTCGCTCAGGTGAGCGAGGCGACCCCGGAACGCGGTTCGAGGACGGCGTCGATCAGGCCGTACTCGACGGCCTGCTCGGCCGTCAGGATCTTGTCGCGCTCGATGTCGCGGCTGACCTGCTCGATGTCCTTGCCGCTGTGGTCGGAGATCATCTTCTCCAGCAGCTCGCGCATGCGCAGGATCTCGTTGGCCTGGATCTCGATGTCGGAGGTCTGGCCGAACGTGCCCTCGGTGTAGGGCTGGTGGATCAGGATCCGGCTGTTGGGCAGCGCCAGCCGCTTACCGGGCGTGCCGGCGGCGAGCAGGATCGCCGCTGCCGAGGCAGCCTGGCCCAGGCACACGGTCTGCACGTCGGGCTTGATGAAGCGCATCGTGTCGTAGATCGCCGTCAGCGCGGTGAACGAGCCGCCGGGGCTGTTGATGTAGATGCTGATGTCCTGGTCGGGGTTCATCGTCTCGAGGCACAGCAGCTGGGCCATGACGGCGTTGGCCACGTCGTCGGAGATCGGCGAGCCGAGGAAGATGATGCGCTCCTCGAACAGCTTGGCGTAGGGGTCGATGCGGCGGAAGCCGTAGGACGTCCGCTCCTCCCACTGGGGGATGTAGTAGTTCATGTCAGTCCTTGTCAGCGTCAGAGGTGCGGGCCGGACGGCCCTGGTCGGCTGCCTCGCGGGCACTGGTGATCACCTTGTCGACGAGGCCGTACTCGAGGGCCTGGTCGGCGGTGAACCACCGGTCGCGGTCGGCGTCGGCGATGACCTGCTCGAGCTCCTGGCCGGTGTGCTTGGAGATCAGCTCGAGCAGCACCTTCTTGATGTGCAGCGACTGCTGTGCCTGGATCTTGATGTCGGAGGCGGAGCCACCCATGCCGGACGACGGCTGGTGCATCATGATCCGCGCGTGCGGCAGGGCGTAGCGCTTGCCCTTGGTGCCGGCGCAGAGCAGGAACTGGCCCATCGACGCGGCCAGCCCCATGCCGACTGTCGCGACGTCGTTGGGGATGTAGTTCATGGTGTCGTAGATCGCCATGCCGGCATCGACGGAGCCGCCGGGTGAGTTGATGTGCAGGAAGATGTCGGCGTCGGGGTCCTCGGCCGAGAGCAGCAGCAGCTGGGCGCAGATCGCGTTGGCGTTCTGCTCGCGCACCTCGGAGCCGAGGAACACGATCCGCTCGCGCAGGAGTCGCTGGTAGATGTGGTCGTCGAGGCCGTAGGCCGACTGGCCGCCGTTCATCTCGGAAGCGCTGGAGTTCTGGTTCACGTCGCCGACCCTAGCCGGAAGCCCGGACACTTCCACGCGATGTGAGCCGGTGTTCGCCGAGAGCGCACAAGGCGGACACATCGGAGTCAGACGAGAGCCGTGAGCACCTCCCGGCTCCTCTAGCGTGGCGGTCATGGAGATCCCCACCCACGACCTCAACGACGGTCGGGCCCTGCCCGCGATCGGCTTCGGCACCTATCCCCTCGAGGGCGACGAAGGCATCACCGCGATCGCCTCCGCGATCGGGGTCGGCTACCGGCTCCTCGACACCGCGGTCAACTACGGCAACGAGACCGAGGTCGGCGAGGCGATCCGCCGCGCGGGCGTCCCCCGCGAGGAGCTGGTGGTCTGCAGCAAGATCCCCGGCCGCGACCACGGGTACGACGACGCCATCCGCTCCACGCACGGGTCCCTCGAACGGCTCGGCCTCGACCACCTCGACCTGCACCTCGTCCACTGGCCCAACCCCGACCGGGGCAGGTACGCCGACGCCTGGCGCGCGCTGGTCGACCTCCAGAAGGAAGGGCTGGTGCGCAGCATCGGGGTCTCCAACTTCACCGGCGACCACCTGCGCCGGATCATCGACGAGACCGGCGTGACGCCGGCCGTCAACCAGATCGAGCTGCACCCCTACTTCCCCCAGGTCGAGATGCGCGCGGTCAACGCCGAGCTCGGCATCCGTACCGAGTCGTGGAGCCCGCTGGGCAAGCGCCAGGCGCCGTTCACCGAGCCACCGGTGGCCGCTGCCGCCGAGGCGCACGGGGTGCAGCCGGGCCAGGTGATCCTGCGCTGGCAGGTCCAGCTGGGCGCCGTACCGATCCCGAAGTCGGCGACCCCGTCGCGCCAGCTCGAGAACCTCGACGTCTTCGGCTTCGAGCTCACCGACGACGAGATGGCCGCGATCACGGCGCTCGGCCGGCCCGCCGGACGGCTCTTCGGCGGCGACCCCGAGTCGCACGAGGAGATGTAGCTACGCGAGCCAGCGGCGCAGCGCCGTACTGATCGCCTCGTGGTTGAGCAGGTCGAAGTGGCCGCCGTGGATGTGCAGCACCTCGGCACCCGGGAAGAGGTCGCGGCCCCGCCGGTCGCGGCCGTACGCCGACGGCTGGCGCACCAGCACGTCACCGAGGAACCCGCTGACCGGGTGTTTCGGTGACGCCTTGAGAGTGGCCGAGACGAGCCGGTAGCGCACACCCGGCAGCGCCGCGCACTCCTCGTCGAGGCCGCAGATCAGGTCGGCGACGCTCTCGGCCCGCTGGTCGAGGATGCGCCCGAACGCAGCCACCTCGGGCACCCGGCCGAGCAGGCCGCTCCCCCGGTGCACGCCGCCGGCCAACGGCGCCCCAAGGTGAGGGGTGCCGAGCGTGACCACGTCGGTCAGGAGGTCGGGCCAGCGGTGACCACCCTGGACGGCGCCGGCCGCACGGATCACGAGACCGCCCATCGAGTGGCCGACCAGTGCGATCCGCTCGACAGGCACCGGCCAGGCGTCGACGAGTCCTTCGAGCAGCCCGGCCAGCTCGGCGCCGTTGCGGCGTACGGAGAGTCCGGAGTTGGCACGCAGGAGCACCGGCGTCCAGCCGTCGCCCGCCAGCTCCTCGCCGTACGTCGTGCCGCGGAGCTCGCGGCGGCGGCGCCACTGCTCGTCGCTCTCGCACCAGCCGTGCAGGAACACCACGACCCGGCCAGCCGCCGCCGGGAAGGCCTCGGTCAGTGCGTCGGTCTCCAGGGGTACGTCGGCATCGTGGGCGCGCACCGCCATCCGGATGGCCAGCCGGGGCCGCTCGCGCTCGAGGCGGTCGCCGATGAGGCCGCCGGCGATCGCCCGCACCCTCCGGCTCTTCGGGCCGGACTCCATCAGCGGACCAGCGCCCCGCTCGGCCGCCGTGCCGAAGCCCCAGGCAGCGGCCTTGAGGGCGACTCCGACGCCGGAGTAGACCGCGCCGGCCACCGCCCGGTGCGTGGTGCCGCTCATCCCGGTGGCCGGGCCGAGCAGCCCGTGCACCCGGTCGACGACGGCCAGATGGGTGTCCCGGGCGCTGTCGAGCACCACTTCCTCGACAACCTGGCAGGCGAGCGAGAGGGCGTCGGCGAGGCCCGGTTCGGTACGCATGGGCACGATCGTAGTTCAACGGTGCACAGTTGTTCACTCAACTCGATGGGATGCTTGACACATGTCGTCGTACCCGTGAGCTGACCGGCCAGAAATGACACCGACCCGCCGCACCGAGGTGCGACGGGTCGGTGGATGAAAGTGCGTGGATCAGGCCTCGGCCGGCTCCTCGGCCGGCGCTGCCTCGACGACCTCGGCCTCGGACTCGGGCTCGCCGATGGTGCCGTCGGGACGCAGGTTCTTCAGCTCGACCGCGTTGCCCGAGGCGTCCTTGACCGTCGCCGACTCGACGATTGTCGCGAGCGCCTTGCCGCGCAGGATCTCCTGCACGAGCTCTGGGATGTGGTTGTGCTCGAACATGTGGTTCGCGAACTCCTGCGGGTCCTGACCGGACTGCTGGGCACGACGCACCAGGTGCGAGGAGAGGTCCTCCTGCTCGACGCCGAGTTCTTCCTTCTTCGCCACGGCGTCGAGGATGAACTGGGCCGCGACGGCGTCGCGCACCCGACGCTCGAGGTCAGCCTCGAACTCCTCCTGGGTCTGCCCCTCGTCCTCGAGGTACTTCTCCATGGTGAGGCCGGCGTAGGCGATCTGCTGCTCGACGTTCTCGCGGCGCGAGTTGAGCTCGTCGGTGACCAGGCTCTCGGGCAGCGGGATCTCAGTCTTCTCGAGGAGCGCCTCGAGTACGGCGTCACGTGCGGCCGCGGCCTGCTCGAGGCGCTTGCCCCGCCCGAGCCGCTCACGCACGTCGGCGGTGAGCTCGTCAGCGGTGTCGAACTCGGAGGCCAGCTGGGCGAACTCGTCGTCGACCTCGGGCAACTCCTGCTCCTGGACGGCGGTGACCGTCACGGTCACCTCGACGTCCTGGCCCACCAGGTCGCCACCGACGAGTTGCGACGGGAACGTCTTGGAGTCGGCGGCAGCCATGCCGACGAGCGCCTCGTCGAGGCCCTCGAGCATGCCCCCACGGCCGACCTTGTAGGACATGCCGGAGACCTCGCCACCCTCGACGGTCTCGCCGTCGACGGCTGCTGCGAGGTCGAGCGTCACGAAGTCGCCTTCAGCGGCGGCGCGCTCGACGTCGACGAGGGTGCCGAAGCGCTCACGCAGCGCCTGGACCTGCTCCTCGACATCGTCGTCGGTCACCACGATGTCCTCGACCTCGGCTGCGATGCCGTCGTACGCAGGCACGTCGAACTCGGGCTTCACGTCGACCTCGGCGGTGAACTCGAGGGTCTCGTTGTCCTCGAACCTGGTCACCTCGATCTCCGGCTGGGCCAGTGGCTCGAGGGAGTTCTCCTTGAGGGCCTCCATGTACTTCTGCGGCAGCACCTCGTTGATCGCCTCGTCGAGGACCGCGCCACGGCCGACCTGGCGGTCGATCACGGTCGGCGGCACCTTTCCGCGGCGGAAGCCGGGGACGTTGATCTGCGAGGCGATCTTCCTGTACGCCGCGTCGAGGCTCGGCTTGAGCTCCTCGAAGGGCACCTCGACGGTCAGCTTGGCCCGAGTCGGGCTCAAGGTCTCGACGGCGCTCTTCACAGGTGTTCTCCTATCGATGGGTGAGCATGAAAGTCGTTGAAGCTGTCGGGGCGACAGGACTCGAACCTGCGATCTCCTGCTCCCAAAGCAGGCGCGCTAGCCACTACGCTACGCCCCGCCAAGGCGGGTCCGACGTGCGTCGGAACCAGCCTTGGAGCGGATGACGGGAATCGAACCCGCGTAATCAGTTTGGAAGACTGGAGCTCTACCATTGAGCTACATCCGCGCGCATCCGCCCGCTCGTGCGTGAGCGGGAATCGTGCGCTGTCATGGTGCCACACAGAACCGTGTGCACCCCAACCGAGGAGCGCGCCCGCGACGGCGCTCAGCGCCGTTGCACCAGCAACAGGGCCCGGTCGTCGTCGGCCGAACCCAGGGTGTCGATCAGCCGGGCGGCACCGTCGCGGAAGTCTCCGCGCAGGACCCGCTCGGCCTGCCCGATCATCTTGTCGATGCCCGAGGAGATGTCCCGGCCACGCGTCTCCACCAGACCGTCGGTGTAGAGCATGATCGCGTCGCCGCGGCTCATCGACCCGGTGACGGGCTCGAACTCCGCGTCGTCGATGAGGCCGAGCAGCGGGCCTGAGCTGGGCAGCACCGACCACTTGCCCGTGCCGGCAGACCTGCGTACGGCTGGCGGGTGGCCCGCCGACCAGACGACGAAGTCGCCGCTGACCAGGTCGAGCGAGAAGTGGATCGCGCTCGCGAAGCCCTCGTCCCATTCCTGGCGGAGCAGGTAGGTGTTGGCCGCCGGCAGGAACTCCTCCGACGGCAGCGCGCCCATCAGTCCGCCGAAGGCGCCGGACAGGAGCAGTGCCCGGGTGCCCGCCTGCTCGCCCTTGCCGGAGACGTCGACGACGGCGATCTCGAGCCGGGCACCCGAGGCGGACCGGGAGGCCACCACGAAGTCGCCGGCGAACGCCGTACCGCCGGCCGAGCGGAGCTCGCTGCTGACGTACCAGTCGGACGGCAGGGTCGGGATGCGACCCTGTTTGAGGATGCGGTCGCGCAGGTCGACGAACATCGACTCACCCATCAGCCCGGCGACACCGAGCCGCGAGCGGCGGAACGAGCCGAGGAGCACGATCAGTCCGAGCCCGAAGATGACGATGACGCCGATCACCACGCGGACGTTGAAGTCGGGCTGCTTGGTCAGCGCAACCACCAAGAAGAGCAGCACGAACACCACGAACCAGGGCAGCTGCCGCGGGCCTAGCAGAATGCTTGAGAGCACCAGAGGCACGACCAGGACCAGCAACGGCACGTACTCCGGGAAGCTGACGATCACGGCGGTCAGCAGCAGGGTGACGACGACCAGCCAGCCGAGGTGGTGAGCACCCTCGGTGCGCGTGAACGTCTGCCAGCGCCTGCGCGCCATGCGCGCCGGCCCTACCCAGCTCGATCCGCCGTCGGTCATGTCGTTCCTCGATCCACCTGCGCGGAGCCTACGGCCCGGGATCGGAACCTGCGTTGACATTGCGGACACCAGAAGAGGTTGCGTCCGACGAGTACGTCGGTGCGCACGGCCGTCCCGCACACCAGGCACGGCTGTCCGGTGCGACGGTAGACGTAGACCTCGCCGCCGTGGTCGTCCTTGCGCGCCGCTCGGCCCATCGCCTCGGGCGTGTGCTCGGGCCGGACGGTGTCGATTCGACCGGTGCGCACGCCCTCGGTCATCAGCTCGACCAGGTCGTCCCAGATCGCCTCGAGCTGGCCGCGGCGCAGAGTCCGTCCGGGCCGCAACGGGTGCATGCGGTGGCGGAACAGCACCTCGGCCCGGTAGACGTTGCCCACCCCGGCGAGCACCTCCTGGTCCATCAGGAGGTCGCCGATGGGTCGATGACTCTTCGCGATGCGGCGCCAGGCGCGACCGGGGTCGGCGTCCGGACGCAGTGGGTCGGGGCCGAGACGGTCGATGATCTCGTCACGCCTGGCCAGCCCGATCAGCTCGCACTGGGTGGCGCCGCGAAGGTCGGCGTACGCGGTGGGTCGCGCGATCCGGACCCGCACCTGCCCCACCGGCGGGGGCACCTCGTCGACGCCGGTGTGCACGTCGAACGAGCCGATCAGGCCGAGGTGCACGTGCAGGAAGCGCTCGCCGGCGAACTCCACGAAGAGGTGCTTGCCGGCCGAGTCGGCGGCGACGAGCAGCGCACCATCGAGGGTGGTGGCGTCGGCCTCGAACCGGCCCTGTGGGCTGCTGACCCGCACGGTCGAGTCCGCGAACGCGCTGGTGAGGTCGTCGGCCAGCTTCCTGAGGGTGTGCCCCTCAGGCATCGCGGCCCTGGGCAACACCGAGCGCCGAGTCGGGTAGCGGCGGCAGCTCGCCGTCGGTCTCGTACGTCGCGAGCTGGCCGATGCGGCGTACGTGCCGCTCGTCGCCGCTGAACGGGGTCTCGAGGAACACCTTGACGAAGCGGGTCATCTCGTCGACGGAGTGCATCCGGCCGCCGACGCTGACGACATTGGCGTCGTTGTGCTCCCGGCCCAGCGCGGCGGTCTCCTCCGACCAGGCGAGCGCAGCGCGCACACCCTTCACCTTGTTGGCCGCCATCTGCTCGCCGTTGCCGGACCCGCCGATCACGACCCCGAGTGCGTCCCCGCCCTCGGCCCGCTCGGCAGCGACGGCCTCGGCCGCGCGCAGGCAGAACACCGGGTAGTCGTCGACCGCGTCGTAGACGAACGGGCCGTGGTCGACGGGCTCGTAGTCGTGGTCGAGCAACCAGTTGGTGAGGTGTTCCTTGAGCTCGAGGCCGGCGTGGTCAGAACCCAGGTGGACGCGCATGGCGACATTGTTCCATCTGGCGGCGGGCCGCCGTGGGGCGCGTCAGCCGAGGTCTGAATACGCTCGCTGGCGCTCGCTACTCGACCAGCGAACTTCGGTGGTCGAGTGCCCGCGAGGAACGAACGGGTGTATCGAGACCTGCACCTCGCATCGGTCACAAACCGACGACCAGCCCCTCCCGGGCGACCAGAACCTCGCCGTCGTAGATCTCGGCGACGTCGCGGGCGGTGCGTTCGCGGTCGACGCCGGGCCAGAAGTGGGTGAGCAGCAGCCGCTTGGCACCGGCGTCGCGGGCCGCCTCGGCAGCCGTGCGGGCGTTCAGATGCAGTTGTTCCTTCTTCGGCTCGGCCAGCTGGGTGTAGTCGGTGCACTCGACGATGAACAGGTCGGCGTCGCGCCCGAGCTCGGCCAGCACGGGTGACGGGCCGGTGTCGCCGGTGTAGGCCACGACCAGGTCGTCGGAGACGAGCCGGACGCCCGCGTTGGGCACGTAGTGAGGCAGGTCGGCCGACTCGAGCCGCCACGGACCCACCGTGTACTCCGCGGCCGGCAGCTTGTGCCAGGTGAAGACCCGGTCGATCGCGCCGTCGTCCGGACCGTCGATGGACTCGACCGCCCACAGCTGGTCGCGCACCTGGGGCGGTGCGAACGCGGGGATCGGGGGCGCCGTACGCGCTCCGAACCAGCGGGCGCGGTAGAACGCGTGCAGGTCGCCCATGTGGTCGGCGTGCGCGTGGCTGACGACGACCGCGTCGACACCGTCGCCGGCGTGCGAGTCGAGGAGGGTCAGCAGCGGGCCAACGGTGCCGTAGCCGAAGTCGAGCACCACCCGGAAGCCACGGTGCTCCAGCACGTAGCCGCTGCACGCGTGCCCGGCTCCTGGCCAGGCGCCGCTGCTGCCGAGTACGACGAGTCGGCTGTCCACCACTAGCGCGACATCAGGGCGTCCATGGCGACCGCGACCGCCGCCGCGACCCGGAAGTCGACACGCGGGTCGGGTACGTCGACGGTGTAGCGGTCGCCGAGGCTCATCTGCCGGCTGACCGAGATGAGCGGGGCGCCGTCGCTGCCGACGTAGTCGAAGTGGATCGGCAGGAAGTCGAAGTCGGTGAACCGGCGGATCAGCGCGATCGCCATGTTGCGCTCCTGGCCGGTGCCGGCGTAGCCCGGACCCTCCAGATGGAACGTCGAGCGCAGCAGGCTGGCGCCGAAGTCCTTGCGGAAGAACCCCATCTGCGCTCCCGTCTCGTCGGTGACGTCGTAGCCCGCGTTGAGGTCCATCACGGCGCGCGCCTTGAAACCGAAGACCGGCCGGGTGCGCGACGAGTCAGTGAAGAAAGTGACCTGTTCCTTGAACGCGAAGCGCTTCTGCTCCGCGAAAGCCATCAGCTCACCGTTGCCACCGCCGGGAGCCGGCGCGAAGATCTCGTAGCGGTTCACCATCATCGTGAGCTTCTGCTTCACGAAGAACTGGGGCAGGTGCATCTGTGCGGTCATGGGCCCAGCCTAGGCGTGCGACGTCATACGGACCGAGCACCCGCTCCCACGATTTGTATGACGTCCCGGGAGACCAAGCGGTCGTGTCGGCGGACTGCTACTTGTCCATGTTCTCCCTGCAGAGCTGGAAGACCCCGAACTGACCTCCGGTGAGCACCACGGGTTCCTCCCACAACGGAAGGCAGGAGTCGCGCGTGAGCTTGCGCACCGTGGTGCCGTCGTCGAAGCCGTTGCCGCGGCAGGTCGAGTAGCCGACGTACACGTCGTGCGACTCCGCATCCGGCACCGCCAGCCGGAGGACCATCACCTCGTCACCGAAGTCGTCCTCCGCGCAGTTCGCCGGGGTGTCGGGGCCGCCGCCGGCCGGTGCCTGCTGGATCGCCTCGAGCAGCGACTGCGCCGCCGCGCCGTCGACCGAGCGCGCTGCGACGAGGCCGGCGCGGTCGAGGGGCAGCCGGGAGTACTGGCAGACGGCGATGCGATCGACCGTCGCCAGCTCAGACAGGTCGAAGGCCGGCGGCCGCGGGTGGTCCGTGGCCTGGGCCGGCGACCTGACGTCACAGCCCTCCGGCGTGGTGTCGACGACACGGGCGGAGTCGAGCATTGGCCGCACCAGCCCGGCGGTCGACGCGTCGGACAGCACGCGGACCTGGGCCGCGCCCACCGTGCGCGCCGTCAGGGTCCAGCCTTCGTGGGTGGTCTCCCCGTCGGGCACCTGGGAGACGAAGTCGGAGTCAGCGTCCACCAGTCCACGTGCGGGACCCACAGACGAGAGGGAGCGTCACCGAAGGCCGCGGGCACGTTCTTCTCGTCGTCGGGACAGGCGATCGTCATGACGAAGCCGCGGCTCTGGGTCTGGGCGAACGGGGAGTCCGGAAACCTTCGATCACCACCAGGCACGTCGGCGCACCAGTCTGGCCCTGGGGCGTGGCCCCAGCCCCAGTCCGCAGGCACGTCCAACAGCACGTCGCGGTAGGACACGACCCGCGTCCCGGTCAGGGCCGAGGAGTCCGGTGGCTCATCGTCGCCGGAGCTGGTCCGCGCCAGCGCTGCCCCGGCCACGACGACGAGCACGGCCGCGGCAGCAGCCGGCGCCGCCCAGCGTCGTCGTACGCCCCCCGTCATGCGGGCATCCTCCCTTCGGGAGGCCCGGAACGGCGGGGCCGACACCCAACCGTGACGCTGTTGTGGTCAGTCCGTGAGGCGGGCTCGGCCGAAGCGCGCCAACAGGTGCCAGGCCTTCTTCAGCGCCTGGGGATCGTGCTCACCAGCTCGGGCGGCATCGCCCAGCACGTCGGGAGTGAGTACGTCGCCCAGCGACGCGGCCAGGGCGACGTACTCGGGTCCGCGGTAGCCGACATCCAGGCCACCCGTGAGCACCGAGTAGCCCGAGTGCCACTCCACCGGGCAGCCCATCGCGTCAGCGGCTGCCCCGACGGCGGTGCCGCGGAAGCACGGGTCGAGCACCAAGGCCTCGACGTCCCGGTCGATCCGGAGACCGCCGTGCACGTGCGCCTCGACGTAGTCGTCGAGCGCGTCGTGCCCGGCTGCCTCACGCAGGGCGACCAGCTCGGCGATCAGGTCCGGGCCGCCAAACGCGGCGGGTTCGAAGACCGAGTCCGGGAAGCAGAACGTCGCTCGCTCGGTGACCTCGGGACGCAGCAGGAGGTACGCCGACCCGAAGCGCGGGCTGGCGCCGTACGGATCACGACGATCGTCCAGCGCGCCGTAGACCGGGCGGGTGGTGGGCTCGGAAGCGTCGTACCGGCCCTCGAAGAGGCGGCTCTCCCAGCGCCACCGGTCGCCGCGGGCGTGCGCGGTCAGGCCGCCGTTGGAGGTGCCGGTGACGAACTGCGACAGGTAGACGCCGTCGCCGGTCAACGCATCCACGACCAGGCCGTCGCGGAAAGGCCAGTCGGGGTGGAACTGGACGGTGATCCGGTGGCCGTCCACGGGTCAATCCGCCAGGCGGGCGAGCTCCTCGTCGACCACGGCCGGGTCGAGCTTGGTGAAGACCGGGACCGGCTTCTCGACCGGCGTGCCCACCACGAGAGGAGTACGACGCCACGCCCGGGCGCCGTCGTACTCACCGGTGATGATCGGGTAGCCCGCGCCGCCGTCGAGGTCCTCGACCTCTTCGATGCGCGGCAGCGGCTGCACGTCGCCGGCGCCGCCGAAGACCCGGTCGACCGCGTTGGCCGAGAACGGCAGGAACGGCGAGAGCACGGTGTTGAGGTCGCTCACGCACTGGGCGGTGACGGCGAGGATGGTGCCCAGCCGCTCAGGGTCTTCCTTGATCTTCCACGGCTCGGAGTCGGAGACGTACTTGTTGACCTCGCCAACGGCACGCATCGCCTCGGCCATCGCCTGGCGCATGCGGTTGCGGCCGATCAGGTCACCGACGTTGTCGAACGCGGCCTCGGCGGCGGCGAGCACGGCCTCGTCGTCAGGGGTGAGGGCACCGGTGGCCGGGATCTCGCCGAAGTTCTTGGCGATCAGGGTGGCGGTGCGGTTGACGAGGTTGCCCCAGCCGGCGACGAGCTCGGAGTTGGTGCGCTGCACGAACTCGGCCCAGGTGAAGTCGGCGTCCTGGTTCTCCGGGCCGGCGGCGGCGACGAAGTAGCGGAACGCGTCGGCCTGGTAGCGGTCGAGTAGGTCGCGGACGTAGATGACGACCTTCTTCGACGACGAGAACTTCCTGCCCTCCATCGTCAGGAACTCCGAGCTCACCACCTCGCTCGGCAGGTTGAGCGTGCCGAGCTCGTGGGCGGTGCCGCCCCTGCTGCCCTTGCCGTTGTAGGCCAGCAGCTCGGCCGGCCAGATCTGGCTGTGGAAGGTGATGTTGTCCTTGCCCATGAAGTAGTAGGACAACGCCTCGGGGTCGTTCCACCACTCGCGCCAGGCCTCCGGGTTGCCGCTGCGACGGGCCCACTCGATCGATGCCGACAGGTAGCCGATGACCGCGTCGAACCAGACGTAGAGCTTCTTCGTCGGGTTGTCGCGCCACTCGTCGAGCGGGATGGAGATGCCCCAGTCGATGTCGCGGGTCATCGCGCGCGGCCGGATCTCCTTGAGGATGTTCTGGCTGAACTTGATGACGTTGGGGCGCCACGTGGCGGTGGACTCGCGCTCGTCGAGCCACTCCCCCAGCGCCTCGGCCAGCGCCGGCAGGTCCAGGAAGAAGTGTTGGGTCTCTACGAATTTCGGCGTCTCGCCGTTGATGCGGGAGACCGGGTTCTTGAGGTCCTGGGGGTCGAGCTGGTTGCCGCAGTTGTCGCACTGGTCGCCGCGCGCGCCGTCGTACCCGCAGATCGGGCAGGTGCCCTCGATGTAGCGGTCGGGCAGGGTGCGGCCCGTCGAGGGCGAGACCGCGCCGTACGTCGTCTGCTCGAGGAAGTAGCCGTTGTCGTGCACGCCGGTGAACATCGCCTGCACCACGGAGTGGTGGTTGCGCGTCGTGGTGCGGGTGTAGAGGTCGTAGCTGCACCCGAGCGCGACGAGGTCCTCGGCGATCAACCGGTGGTTGCGGTCGGCGAGCTCCTGCGGCGGGATGCCGGCCTCGTCGGCGGCGATCAGGATCGGCGTGCCGTGCTCGTCGGTGCCGGAGACCATGAGCACGTCGTGGCCGGCCATCCGCATGTAACGGCTGAAGACGTCGGAGGGCACGCCGAAACCGGCCACGTGGCCGATGTGGCGCGGGCCGTTGGCGTACGGCCAGGCGACGGCAGATAGGACCTTGCTCATGCGGGCGATCCTATGAGGCAGGCGCCACCCGTTTGTCGGCAGTCTCCTAGAGTCGATCCATGAGCACTCTCATCGCCGAGGACCTGCTGCTGCTCCTGCTCGATGACGCCAAGGGCACCCTGACTGCCACCTCCTACCCCCAGACGATCCTGGGCGGCGGCCTGCTCATCGAGCTGGCCCTCACCGAGGCCGTCGAGGTGGGCGACAAGGAGGGCTTCTGGCGGACCGCCAAGGTGCGTGCGCGGCTCGACGCCAGACCGGCCGATCCCGTGCTGGTCGACGCCCTGGCTGTGGTCAACGACAAGGAACGCGGCGCCCAGGACCTCGTCAACCGGCTCGGCAAGGGCCTCAAGGAGACCCTGACCGCGCGCCTCGAGCAGCGCGGCATCCTCGAGCGACGCGACGGGAAGGTCCTCGGTCTCTTCCCACGCACCACCTGGCCCAGCGTCGACTCGACGCACGAGCAGACCGTACGCCGCGCGATCGAGGCCAGCCTGCTCCTGGGCGCGACGCCCGACGAGCGCACCGGAGCGCTGATCGCGCTCCTGCACGCGATCGGCCAAGCGCACAAGGTGATCGACCGTCAGGACATGCCGGCCGCGGAGGTGAAGGCGCGAGCCAAGAAGATCTCCGAGGGCGCCTGGGCCGCGAAGGCCGTCAAGGACGCCATCGCGGCGTCGGTGGCCGCCACCACCGCGGCGGTCACCGCCGCCACGTCGGCGACGGTCGTCAGCAGCTGAGCCGGGTCAGCTGAAGTCGAGCTCGCCGGTGCGCGAGCGCTTGAGCTCGTAGAAGTACGGCACCTTCGCGAGGGCCACGCAGCCGTCCCACAGCTGACCGGCTTCCTCGCCGCGCGGGATCTTGCTGAGCACCGGGCCGAAGAACGCCGTGCCCTCGATCGCGATCGTCGGCGTGCCCACGTCGTCCCCGACCTGGTCCATGCCCTCGTGGTGCGACTTCGCCACCGCGTCGTCGTACGACGAGTCGTCCATCGCGTCGACCAGCTCGGGCTCGAGGCCGGCGTCGGCCAGCGCCGCCGCGATCATGTCGCGGTCGAGCGACTCGCCGCCCTTGTGGATGCGCGTGCCCATCGCCGTGTAGAGCGGCAACAGCACCTCGCTGCCGTGCTTGTGCTCCGCCGCGATGCAGACCCGCACCGGGCCCCAGGCCGGCTTCAGCATCTCGCGATAGTCGTCGGGGATGTCCTTGTCCTTGTTGAGGTAGGCGAGGCTCATCACGTGCCACTGCACGGAGATGTCACGCACCTCCTCCACCTCGAGGATCCACCGCGACGAGATCCAGGCGAACGGGCACAGGGGGTCGAACCAGAAGTCGGCAGTCGTCATGTCGGATGTGAACCACCAGCCCCCGCACGCTATTCCTCAGCGGCCGACGGCGACCCAGCCGCTCCGTGTGCCCGGGGCCGATGGTGGTGCTGCCGCGGAAGATCCCGGCGTACTTCTTCGTGCCGAGCTCGAGCTTCGTCGGCCGGATGGCGGCGCGGCCGTGGTGGAGCTTGGTGGCCTTGTCCCGCTTGCCCACCATCACGGCGCCCTTTCCGCTGGCTCCCTTGCCTCCACCGCTCACGTGCAGCACGAAGCGCGGGCGTGGTCGCGCCCGACGTCGCGGACCAAGATCCGGGGAGCCAGGCGTCGTCGTGCAGGGTCGCGGTGGTGGCTCCGGCCACGGCGGCACCCGCGACGTGCCACTGATAGGCGTAGCTCGTGGGCGCCGGCGTCCCGGTGCCTCGTTTGGCGGTGAGGGTGCACGTGGTGCCCGAGACCTCGGCGTTGATCGGGGGCGCACGGTGTAGACCAGTGCGGCCGCATGCGCGGTGAGCTCGGGAGTAGCGATCCCGCGAGCGCGCAGACGAGTGTGACCACCTCTGCGACGCGCCATTGCGGAGTGTGCGGCGACGGGTCGCGGCCGCCATAGATCACCTCTACCGGTTACGCCCGCGTCCGCATCAGGTGAGAGGATCGCGGCATGGGTGGCACGAATCTTCATCGCGACGAAGCAGCGGCACGGGCCAAGCTGCTCGATGTCAAGTCCTACACGATCGACCTGGACCTGACGACGAGCGAGACGACGTTTGCGTCGACGACCACGATCGATTTCACGGCTCGTGAGCCGGGCGCAGCTACGTTCGTCGACCTTGTCGGCGCGACGGTCCACGAGATCACCCTCAACGGGCGGTCGCTCGACCCCCTGACGGTCTACTCCGACAGTCGCATCCAGATCGACGACCTGGCCGCCGACAACACCTTGGTGGTCCGCGCCGACTGCACCTTCAGCCGCTCCGGCGAGGGCCTGCACCGTTTCGTCGACCCTGCCGACGACCGCGTCTACCTCTACAGCCAGTTCGAGGTGCCCGACGCCCGCCGTGTCTACGCGACGTTCGAGCAGCCCGACCTGAAGTCCACGTTCACCTTCAACGTCACAGCGCCGGAGCACTGGAAGGTCGTGTCCAACGCGCCGACCCCCGAGCCGAGCCCGCTGAGCGACGGCAAGGCCCTGTGGAACTTCCCGCCCACCGAGCGGATGTCGACCTACATCACCGCACTGGTCGCCGGCGAGTACCACGAGGTCATCGACACCTACTCCGGCAAGTTCGGCGAGATCAGCCTCGGCCACTACTGCCGCCAGTCGCTCAAGCAGCACCTCGACATCGACGAGCTGCTCGAGGTCACGCGCCAGGGTTTCGACTACTTCGAGACGGCCTTCGACTACCCGTACCCGTTCGGCAAGTACGACCAGCTCTACGTGCCCGAATACAACATGGGTGCGATGGAGAACGCCGGCTGCGTGACGTTCCGCGACGAGTACCTTCCCCGCTCGCGCCAGGTCCACGCCTTCTACGAGCAGCGTGCCAACACGATCCTGCACGAGATGGCCCACATGTGGTTCGGCGATCTCGTCACGATGCGCTGGTGGGACGACCTCTGGCTCAACGAGTCCTTCGCCGAGTGGGCCTCCCACCACGCGATGGTGGTCGGCTCCAAGTACGCCGAGGCCTGGACGGGCTTCACCAACGCCCGCAAGAACTGGGCCTACCGCCAAGATCAGCTGCCCTCGACGCATCCGATCGCGGCCGACAACTACGACCTCGAGGCCGTCGAGGTCAACTTCGACGGCATCACCTACGCCAAGGGCGCCTCGACCCTCAAGCAGCTCGTCGCCTGGGTGGGTCTCGAACCGTTCATGGACGGCCTGCGTGCCTATTTCAAGGCGCACGCCTTCGGCAACTCCGAGTTCGCCGACCTGCTCACCGCCCTCGAGGAGGCCTCGGGTCGCGAGCTCGACTCGTGGGCCAAGGAGTGGCTGCAGACCTCCGGCGTCAACACGCTGGCCCCCGTCTTCGAGGTCGACGACCAGGGCGCGTTCACCTCGTTCGTCGTCGCCCAGAGCGCGGCCCCGGAGTTCCCGACGATTCGTCGTCACCGCATCGGCATCGGCCTCTACGACGTCGTCGACGACAAGCTGACCCTGCGCCACCGCGTCGAGGTCGACGTCGAGGGTGAGAAGACCACGATCGCGGAGCTGGTCGGTCACGCGCAGCCCGACCTGGTGCTGCTCAACGACGGCGACCTCACCTACGCCAAGATCCGGCTCGACGAGCGGTCGCTCAAGACCGTCATCGACAACATCGACAAGGTCGAGGACTCCCTGGCTCGCGCGCTGCTGTGGGGCGCCACCTGGGACATGACCCGCGATGCCGAGACGCGGGCCACCGACTTCGTGGCCCTCGTGCTGCGCGGCATCGGCACAGAGACCGACCTCACCGCGGTCAGCCGGCTGCCGGTCTACGCCCGCACGGCCGTCCACTACTACGCAGCGCCCGAGCACCGCGACGCCCTCGAGGCGACCTGGGAGCAGGGCCTGCGGAGCCTGCTCGAGGCCGCCGAGCCCAGGTCCGACCACCAGCTGGCCTTCATGCGGGCCTACGCCTCGGCCGCGCACTCCGACGAGGGGCTGGACTTCATCGAGGGTCTCCTCGACGGCTCGGAGACCGTGCCGGGACTCGAGGTCGACACCGACCTGCGCTGGACCCTCCTCACGGGTCTCTCCGTCAACGGTCGCGTCGACGCTGCCCGCATCCAGGAGGAGCTGGTGCGCGACAACACCATCTCCGGCCAGGAGCACGCCGCGATGGCGCTCACCGTCCGACCGACGCCTGAGGCCAAGGCCCAGGCCTGGCACGACGCGATCGAGCGCGACGACGTACCCAACGAGACGCAGCGCCAGATTGCCGCCGCGTTCCCCGTGGCCGGCCAGGGCGAGCTGCTCGCGCCGTACCTCGAGAAGTACCTCGCAGTCGCCGACACCATCTGGGAGGAGAAGGGCGTGCAGCGCGCGTCCACGGCGCTGGAGCTGATGTTCCCGATGCCGCTGATCTCCCCGCAGACGCTCGCCGAGGTCGACGGCTGGCTCGAGAGCTCCCCGGCCAACCCGGCCGCCAAGCGCTACGTCAGGGAAGGCCGCGCCGATATGGCACGAGCCCTGACTGCGCGCGAGAAGGATGCCAGCTGAGGCTAGCTCTCGGCGTGCAGCGTCTGCTGGGGTTTGGCGTGCTCGGCGAGCATCGCGATGCCGCGCTTGAGCCCGCCGACCTCGTCGCCCTCGCCGAAGGCCGACTGCATCGCCATCACTGCCAGCTCGACCTCGCGGTCGGGCAGGTGGCGGCGTACGTCGGCTCCGGTGACGACCTCGAGGGCGCGCACCGTCGGGTCGACCAGGATCAGCACGCTGTGTGACGGCGCCACCAGGGCGGCGTGCAGCGACCGGGCGTGGTCTGCGGGACTGCCCTGCGCGATGCCCCGGAAGACGGAGAACTCGAAGCGACAGGTCTGCTCCGCCGAGCGGATCGCCTTGTCGATGTCCGCGCGCTGACGCGCGGTCAGCTCACCAGCTGCCACTCGCCCCACCGGTTTCCTTCTCGTGACCGGAGTCGGCGGAACGGCTGGTCAGCTCACCGGTGCCCGCGCGGGGTCCGCCGAACCACTCGTCGTCGATCGGAGCGGCACCGGGGGCGAGCTTCTCACCTCGAGCCAGGGCCGGCACGTAGACCGCGAGCGCGATCAGCACGAACAGCAGCAGCGGCACACCACCCAGGAGCAGGAGGGCGTGCAGCACCGAGACGGGCTCCGGGTCGGACCAGCCCTCGGGTACGTCGGCGAGGGCGGGCCGTGCGGTGAGCACCACCGCGGCGAGGCCGCCGGCGATCACGGAGGCGCGGCGGGCGAGCCTGCGGGTGGACGAGGTCTGCGTGGTCACGGGGTGAGGATATCGGCTCCCGGCACAGGTCCCGCAGGCACCGGGTCAACTCGGTCATCTGCCCAGCCGGTCGCCATACTGGGCGCCATGTCTGCTCTTCCCCCGACCCTCTCTTTGCTGCCCACCAGCGACTGCACGAGCGGTGAGATCGTCTGCGGCTGGGTGCGTGATGCCACCGACAGCGAGCAGGCGGCCGAGGTGGCCGACGTACTCATCGGGGCACCCCTGGCCATCGTCGGGCTGATCCTGCTCGGCGTCGTCCTTCGCTGGTTCCTGCACCGGCTCGTCGACCGGGTCGTGCGCCACGCCGAGGAGGGGATGGTGCCCGACCGGCTCTCGAGGGTCGTCGGCGCCCGCGCGAAGCTCGGCCGCAGCGCCGAGCCGCCGCACGACGTCGCCACCTCCACGCGGCGGGTGCAACGCGCGAAGACCATGGGCAGCCTGCTGAACAGCATCATCAGCGGCATCGTGGTCGCGGTGTTCGGCACGATGGTGCTCAGCGAGATGAACGTCGACATCGCGCCGATCATCGCCAGCGCCGGCATCATCGGTGTCGCGTTCGGCTTCGGCGCGCAGAGCCTGGTGAAGGACTTCCTTTCGGGCATCTTCATGATCGTCGAGGACCAGTACGGCGTCGGCGACGTCGTCGACCTCGGTGAGGCGAACGGCACCGTCGAGGCGGTGAGCCTGCGGGTGACCCGGCTGCGCGACGTCAACGGCACGGTCTGGTACGTCCGCAACGGTGAGATCGTCCGGGTCGGCAACATGAGCCAGAACTGGGCGCGCACGGTGCTCGACGTCGCGGTCGGCTACGGCGAGGACCTCTCCCAGGTGCGTCGGGTGCTCAAGGACATCGCCCACGATCTGTGGGTCGACGAGGAGTTCAAGGGGCAGATCATCGAGGAGCCCGAGATCTGGGGCGTGGAGTCGATGACGGCCGACTCCGTCAACGTGCGGGTCACGCTCAAGACCGCGCCGATGGAGCAGTGGGCCGTGGCTCGCGAGATGCGCGAGCGGATCAAGGCCCGCTTCGACCACGAGGGCATCGAGATGCCGCACCGGCTGGTGTCGCGCCTCGACATGCCGCTGACGCCCGTCGCCGCCGAGCCCGCACCGCCCGTCGACCCCGCGCCCGGGGAGAGGCAGTGACCGGGCGCCGGGCACAATGGGTCGCATCATGTCCTCCCCTGACACCGAGCTGAGCTTCTACGACGAGATCGGCGGCGAAGCCACCTTCCGCACGATCGTCGACACCTTCTATGCCGGGGTGGCCGAGGACGACGTGCTCCGGCCGCTCTATCCCGAGCAGGACCTGGGCCCGGCCACGGAGCGGTTCACGCTCTTCCTCATCCAGTACTGGGGCGGCCCGACCACCTACTCCGAGGCGCGCGGGCACCCGCGGCTGCGGATGCGGCACGCGCCGTTCGCGGTGACGCCGCTGGCCAAGGACCGCTGGCTGCTGCACTTCCGCGCCGGACTCGACGCCGCCAAGCTGACGCCCGCGCAGGACGAGCAGTTCTGGGACTACGTCACCCACGCGGCGCAGTTCATGGTCAACTCGCTCGAGTGAGCCTCGCGCGGTACTCCGCCGACGGCTCCGTCGAGCGCTGCGTCTGAGCGTCGAAGACCACCACCACGACGCGCGCCCGGGACAGCAGGGTGTCGCCGTCGCGGATCTCGGACTCGATGGTGAACGACTTGTTGCCGACGTGCGAGACGTGCGCCCAGACGTCGTACGGCTCCTCGCGGAAGAGGATCGGCACCCGGTAGTCGACGTCGGTCTGTGCGACGACGACGCCGAGCGTCTCGTGCTCGTGGCCGAGGCCCGGGGTGAGGCCGGAGAGCATCTGGATGCGGGACTCCTGGAAGTACTCGAAGTACTTCACGTTGTTGACGTGCCCGTAGACGTCGACGTCGGAGAAGCGCACGTACAAGGGAAAGTGCGCCCGGGTGTCCTCGGGCGGCGGGTCCAGCTTCACGCGCGGGCGCTTCTCGGTGGGCTCGAGGAAACGCGTGAGGATCTCGCGTTCGGTCTCGCTGATGCGGCGGGGGCGCCCGGTCGCGAAGACGTACGGCGTCAGCACCGTCGTGGCCCGCAGGTACGTCGTACGGCGGCCGGCGTCGTCCTCGTCGAAGACCTCGTAGCCCATCGTGAACGACGCGGCCCGGAGCTCGGTGACCCAGCACTCGATGCGGATCGGGCGGAAGCGGAAGGTGAGCGGCGCGAGGTAGCTGACCTCGTGGCGCACCACGACGACGCCCTCCGTCAGCTCGGCGCCTTCAGGGCGGCTGGCGGGCACGTGCTTGCGGATCATGTCGACCCGCGCCTCCTGGAGGTAGTCGACATAGACAACATTGTTGACGTGACCCAGGAGATCCAGGTCGGCCCACCGCATCGGGCACTCGTAGACGTGGCGCACGCCTCGATGCTCCCAGACTCGGCGGACTGGTGCGTCAGTGCCCGTTTCAGTGGTGCGCGACGAGCCGGCCGTAGTAGGTCGGGATCGACTCACGGCGGATGAGACGGATCTTGCGGTTGCGGACGACGCCGCTGATCGCGACAGCCACGGTGAGGACCGCGGTGACGGCGGCAACCGCGAGGATCGACACCATGAACGCGGTCATGAACTCGGGATCGAAGTTGACCATGGGACTTCTCCTTTTTCTACATTTGTAGAATCTCTACGTCTGTAGAAACTACGCCTGTAGAACACTGGGGGCAAGTCGGGCTAGCGTGGGCTGTCTCACACCGTCGTCCGCACCGTTGACATTGCCGAGGAGGAGCCGTGCCCGAGCCGTCCCGCAGCGACATCAGTCCGCGCCGCCGGGCGATCCTCGAGGCCGCTCAGGCGGTCGTCGCCGAGCAGGGCCTGCGTGGGCTGACGCACCGCGCGGTGGACCGCGCGGCCGGTCTTCCCGAGGGCAGTACGTCGGCCTACCTGCGCACCCGCAAGGCACTCCAGCTCGCCCTGGCCGAGTACGTCGTGGGCCAGCACGCGATGGACGTGGAGGCCCTGTCGGTGCGACTGACCGAGTGCCAGGGCGATCCGGTCCGGGCCGCCGACGTCACCGGCGACCTGTTCCGGCGCTGGCTGCACGACCGCGACCGGCTGGTCGCCCGTCTCGAGCTCACCCTCGAGTCCGTCCGCGACGACGAGCTCTCCGAGCTGCTGGCGACCGCACGGGGCCAGCTCGTGGAAACGGTCGACCAGGCGCTCGCGACCGCCGGCAAGATGCACGACGCGACCCGGGCCGAGACGGTCGTGGCCGCCCTCGACGGCGTGCTGCTTGGTGGGCTGTTGAAGTCCCCACGCCAGCGGCCGGCGTACCTCCAGCGCTCGCTGACGCAGGTCTTCGCCTCCCTCAACGACGCCCCCGCGACGACCGTCTAGGGTGACGAGCGCAGTCACCGCCTTCCCAGATCGGAGCTTCCATGCCTGAGGCAGTCATCGTCTCCGTGGCCCGCACGCCCATCGGCCGCGCGAACAAAGGGTCGCTGAAGGACCTCCGGCCCGACGACCTCACCGCGTTCATCGTGAAGACGGCGCTCGACAAGGTGGAGGGTCTCGACCGCAACACGGTCGACGACCTCTACCTGGGTTGCGGGCTGCCCGGTGGTGAGTCCGGCAACAACATGGGCCGCATCGTCAACGTGCTCAACGGCATGGACGACGTGCCCGGCGCGACGATCACCCGCTACTGCGCCTCGTCGGTGCAGACCACGCGGATGGCGTTCCACGCGATCAAGGCCGGCGAGGGCGACGTGTTCATCTCGGCCGGCGTCGAGATGGTGTCGCGGTTCGCGAAGGGCACCTCCGACCACTGGCCCGACACCCAGAACCCGCAGTTCGCCGAGGCCCAGGCGCGCACGAAATCACGGGCCGAGGGCGGCTCTGCCGACTCAGGGGACTGGCACGACCCGCGCGACGACGGCACGCTGCCCGACGCCTACATCGCGATGGGTCAGACCGCCGAGAACGTCGCGAAGATGCGCGGCCTGTCGCGCCAAGAGCTCGACGAGTTCGGCGTGCGGTCGCAGAATCTCGC
The DNA here is from genome assembly GCF_023208195.1 of Nocardioides sp. InS609-2. Lineage (NCBI taxonomy): Bacteria > Bacillati > Actinomycetota > Actinomycetes > Propionibacteriales > Nocardioidaceae > Nocardioides > Nocardioides sp. InS609-2. The sequence goes on from NZ_CP060034.1 coordinate 1,201,509, forward strand.
TGAGAAGGCGATCAACGACGGCTTCTGGGCGCGTGAGATCACTCCCGTCACGACCCCCGACGGCACCGTGGTCAGCACCGACGACGGCCCGCGCGCGGGCGTCACGTACGAAGGCATCAAGGACCTCAAGCCGGTCTTCCGCCCCGACGGTGTGGTGACCGCAGGCAACTGTTGCGCTCTGAACGACGGTGCGGCTGCCGTGGTGATCATGTCCGACACGAAGGCCGCCGAGCTCGGGCTGACCCCGCTCGCCCGCATCGTTTCGACCGGCGTATCCGCGCTGTCCCCCGAGATCATGGGCCTCGGCCCGGTCGAGGCCACCAAGATCGCCCTGGCCCATGCCCAGATGAGCATCGGCGACATCGACCTGGTCGAGATCAACGAGGCGTTCGCGGCGCAGGTCGTGCCGTCGTACCAGGATCTCGGCATCGACATCGACCGCCTCAACGTCAACGGTGGCGCGATCGCGGTAGGTCACCCGTTCGGCATGACCGGTGCGCGGCTGCAGAACACCATGCTCAACAGCCTCGACTGGCACGACAAGACCACCGGCCTCATCACCATGTGCGTCGGCGGCGGACAGGGCATGGCCCTGATCCTCGAGCGTCTCTGAGGATCGCGATGTCGGACAACGTCACGCCACTTCCGGTCCCGACCCGCTGGCTCGACGAGTCGCAGCAACAGATCTGGCGAGCCTGGATCCTCGGCAACACGTTGCTGATGGGCCGGCTCGACGACGACCTGCGCCGCACCCACAACCTGTCACTGGTCGAGTACGAGATCCTCGTGCGGCTCTCCGAGCGGCCGGCCCGGCGGATGCGGATGGCCCAGCTCGCCGACGCGCTCGCCCACAGCCGGAGCCGGGTGACGCACACCATCGACCGCATGGAGAGGTCGGGCTACGTCACCCGTGCGCCGTCTCCCGACGACGGCCGCGGCATCGTGGCGACCATGACCGACGCCGGCTTCGCGCTGCTCGAGAAGGCCGCGCACGCCCACGTCGACGGCGTGCGCGAGAACCTGGTCGACCTGGCCAGCCCCGAGGACCTCGAAGCCATCGGGCGGGTCTTGAACGCCGTTGCCGACCACCTGATCGCAGCCCACCCGGAGATGGAGCTCAGGTAGGACGCGCCAGCGGCCTACGTCTCAGCTCGGTCGAGCAAGCCGTCAGCGACTGAGCTTGCGAAGGCGCTGAACCGGCGTGTCGAGACCCGGTGGGACGATCGACGGCCTCGACCACCGGCAAGCAGAGGACGACGTCAGTCGCGCGTCAGACGCCTGTGCGTGACGCGGTGCGGACGGGCCGCCTCGATGCCGAGACGCTCGATCTTGTTCTCCTCGTACGCCGCGAAGTTGCCCTCGAACCAGAACCAGTTGGCGGGGTCCTCGGCGTCGCCCTCCCAGGCCAGGATGTGGGTCGCGACGCGGTCGAGGAACCACCGGTCGTGCGAGGTGACCACGGCGCAGCCGGGGAAGTCGAGGAGCGCGTCCTCGAGTGACTGCAGGGTCTCGACGTCGAGGTCGTTGGTGGGCTCGTCGAGGAGCAGCATGTTGCCGCCCATCTTGAGCGTCAGCGCCAGGTTGAGGCGGTTCCGCTCACCACCGGAGAGCACACCGGCCTTCTTCTGCTGGTCGGGACCCTTGAAGCCGAACGACGCGACGTATGCGCGGGAGTTCATCTCGAAGTTGGCGACCTTGATGAAGTCGAGCCCGTCGGAGACGACCTCCCAGACGTTCTTCTGGGGGTCGATGCCGCCGCGGCTCTGGTCGACGTACGAGATCTTCACCGTGGTGCCGACCTTGAGCTCGCCGGCGTCGGGCTCCTCCTCGCCCGTGATCATCCGGAACAGCGTGGTCTTGCCGACGCCGTTGGGGCCGATGACGCCGACGATGCCGGCGCGCGGGAGCGAGAAGTTCAAGTCGTGGATCAGCGAACGGTCGTCGAAGCCCTTGTCGAGGTCGTGTGCCTCGAGCACGATGTCGCCGAGGCGCGGACCGGCCGGGATGTTGATCTCCGAGGTGTCGATCTTGCGCATCCGGTCGGCGTCGGCCGCCATCTCTTCATAGCGCGCGAGGCGCGACTTGCTCTTGGTCTGGCGAGCCTTGGCGTTGGAGCGCACCCACTCGAGCTCGCGCTCGAGCATCTTGGCGCGCTTGGCGTCCTTCTGCCCCTCGATCTTGAGGCGGCCCTGCTTGGTCTCGAGGTAGGTCGTGTAGTTGCCCTCGTAGGGGTGAGCCTGGCCACGGTCGAGCTCGAGGATCCAGGAGGCGACGTTGTCGAGGAAGTATCGGTCGTGGGTGACGGCGAGGACGGCACCGGGGTACGACGCGAGGTGGCCTTCGAGCCACTGCACGGACTCGGCGTCGAGGTGGTTGGTGGGCTCGTCGAGGAGCAGCAGGCTGGGCTGCTGGAGCAGCAGCTTGCACAGGGCCACGCGGCGGCGCTCACCACCGGACAGGTTGTCGACGAGCACCTCGGGCGGCGGGCAGCGCAGGGCGTCCATGGCCTGGTCGAGGCGGCTGTCGAGGTCCCACGCGTTGGCGTGGTCGAGGTCGGTCTGCAGGTCGCCCATCTCGGCGAGCAGGGTGTCGAAGTCGGCGTCGGGGTTGGCCATCTCCTCGGAGATCGCGTTGTAGCGGTCGAGCTTGCCCTTGATCTCCGAGACCGCCTCCTCGACGTTCTCCAGGACCGTCTTGCCCTCGCTCAGCGGCGGCTCCTGCTGGAGCATGCCGACGGTCGCGCCGGGGTCGAGGATCGCGTCGCCGTTGTTGGCGTTGTCGAGACCCGCCATGATCTTCAGCAGCGACGACTTGCCGGTGCCGTTGGGGCCGACGACACCGATCTTGGCGCCGTGCAGGAACGAGAGGGTGACGTTGTCGAGGACGACCTTGTCGCCGTGGGCCTTGCGCACATTGCGCAAGGTAAATACGTACTCAGCCATGGCGGGAACCATACCTGCGGAGGCGCCTCGAGCTCGCATCGCTCAGAGCGCGACGACGCTCACCCGACCTCCGTCGAGACGCCATTCGTGGGTGACCCCGACCGCCTCCCGGAAGCGCTCGTCGTGGCTCACGACCAGCAACGTGCCGTCGTACGCTCCGACCGCTGCCTCGAGCTGCTCGATGCCCGCGACGTCAAGGTGGTTGGTGGGTTCGTCCAGCACCAGGGTGTTGACCTCGCGGCCCTGGAAGACGGCCATCAGTGCGCGGGTGCGCTCCCCCATGCTCAGTCCGCTGGCGGGCCGGTCGACGTGCTCGGCACCGAGACCGAACTTCGCCAGCAGGGTGCGTACGTCGCCCGGTTCGGCTCCGCCGAGCTCGCGCCCTACGACCTCGGCGACCGACTCGTCGGTGTCCATCAGCCTTCGCTCCTGGTCGAGGATGCCGAGCGTGACCCGGGCACCCAGCGAACGCCGCCCACCATCGAGCGGCACCTCCCCCATCAGGGCGCCCAGCAGCGTGGACTTGCCGCTGCCGTTGTCGCCCAACAGCGCGATGCGGTCGGCCCGCCCGACGGCCAGGGTCACCGGACCGAGGGTGAAGTCGCCGCGTCGTACGACTGCGTCGGTCAGGGTGCCGACCACGTCGGTCGAGGGCGGGCCGGAGGTCAGCTGGTACCTCAGCTGCCACTCCTTGCGTGGCTGCTCGACGCCGTCCAGGCGGTCGACCGCGTCCCGCAGGCGTGAGGCCTTGGCGCCCTGCCGATCGGCGCGCGCCTTGTCGCGCTCACGCAGGTGCTTGTCGCGCTCGTCTCCGCGCTTGACGGCCAGCAGGCCCTTCTCGGCCCAGGCACGCCGCTGCCGGGACTGCGTGACCAACGAGTCGCGGGCGTCGGCGTACTTCTCGTAGTCGGCCCAGGCTCTCGCGCGGGCCGCTTCCTTGGCGGCGACGAAGTCGGACCAGCCGCCCGGGTGGTGGGCGATCGACTGCTGGTGGAGGTCGAGCTCGACCACGGAGGTGACCACCCGGTCGAGGAACGCCCGGTCATGACTGGCGATCAGCACCGGACCGTCGTGCGAGGTCACGAAGTCGGCCATCAGCTCGAGCCCACGGCGGTCGAGGTTGTTGGTGGGCTCGTCGAGCAGGAGCACGTCGTACTGGCTGAGCAGCACCGCGACCAGGCACGCCCGGGCGACCTGGCCACCGGAGAGCGTGCCGAGCGGGCGGTGCGGGTCGACGTCGAGTCCGACGCGGCCCGCCACGCCGGGCAGGCGGTCGATGAGGTCGGCGGCGCCGAGGGCGAGCCAGCGTTCGAGAGCGCCGGCGTAGGCGTCGTCGGCGCCCGGGCCACCTTCGGCCAGGGCGAGTGAGGTCGACTCGAGGCGCTCGTCGGCTGCGGCCACGCCTGTGCGTCGGCGCACGTAGTCGAGCAGCGACTCGGTGCCGTCGGGCACGACCTGCGGCAACCAGGCCATCGTCGCGTCGGCCGGCGCCACCCGGACCGTGCCGGAGTCCACCGGCAGCTCACCGGCGATGGTGCGCATCAGCGTCGACTTGCCGGAGCCGTTGACGCCGACGACGACGGTGACGTCGCCGGCGGCCAACACCAGGTCGAGGCTCGTGAAGAGGGTGCGCGCACCGAACGCGACGCCGAGGTCGTTCAGCGTGACGGTGGCAGTGGTGTGCGAAGAAGAGGTCGAAGACATGGGAGTCCCGGGGAGTCGGACGGACCGCTCACGGCGGTTGGTCGGCTCAGGAGTTCTTCACGACCCGCACGCTACGCGGGTCGGGCGTGAAGACCAACCGAAATACGATGAGACCTGCACGGTCCTCGCGGCGTCTTGCCGTCGAACGATTTCGACATCTTGTGTGGTGCGGTCGGCAGCAAGGACTGCACGCCGTTGCGTCGGCCCGACGGGACGGCGTACGGCATCAGCTTCAACGCCGACAGCCTGGGCGCGGCCTTCTTCGACTCGCACGTCCTGACCGACGACGAGGGCCTGGTGCAGGGCTGGTCTCCGACGACACCTCCGGCGAGAAGTGGAGCGCGCCGGTCACCGCCGACCGGCCGGCCCTCACCGTCGAGCAGGTGCGCGCGATCGCCGAGGACCCGACCTGGCAGGACTGGACTCCCCCGGCCGACGACTGACGGCCGTCACGCCGCGGACTCCTGGCGCACCTCCTCGACCGGCTGGTCGGCAGGCTGCTCGACCGGACGCGGCGGCCGGCTGAAGTCCGCGCGCCCTCGCGAGAGGTCATGCCCGATCGTCGCGGCCACCACGACGTGCCTGGTGGAGCTGGTGCCGTCGGGCCGGTCCCACGTCTCGGCGACGAGCCGGCCCGTGACCAGCACCGGCTGGCCGCGCCGGACGCTGGCCGCGACATTCTCGGCGAGCGTGCGCCAGGCCTTCACGGAGTACCAGATGGTCTCCTGGTCCTCCCAGGTGCCGTCCTTGAGGCGGCGCGGAGTGCTGCCGACGCGCAGGGTCGCCACGGGCGTGCCCGTGGTGGTGTGGTTGAGCTCGACGTTGCCGCCGACCCAGCCGGTGAAGGTGATCATCGTGTCGTTCATCGTGACGTCCTCAGTGGTGGGAGCAGCGACGCGGTTGCGTCGCAGCAACCAGAGTCCGCACGACCACCGACGGGCACGACGACACCGCCGACGCCCTGTGGACAACCGCGAAAACACGGTCCCTGTGGACGGTTTGCGGCCCGCTACGGCTCAGCGCAGGGCTGCGTCGAGCCCGGAGCGCGCCGAGGAGTACGCCGCGAGCTCGGCCTCGACCGGCTCCACGACCAGCTCGCGGGAGACCTCCGAGATCGCTCCGCGCAGCTGCTTGTCTGCGGCTCGCGCGCGCCCGCGTGCGGTGAGCCCCACGAGCACCCGGCACAGCAGTGCCAGCAGCACACCGGCCAGCACTCCGCCGAGGAGCAACAACGCCGGCACCGCCAAACCGGCCACCTCAGGTGTCGGCACGTCGTTGATCTGCAGGTAGGCGCCGAACGCCAGCAGACCGAGCCAGACCGCGCCCACCACAGCAGTGATGATGAGCAGCCACTGCAGCACGCGCACCAGGCCGGCCCAGATCGGGATCCTGGTCGCGCCCAGGTCGGAGCCGGCGAGAGCTTTGTCGAGGCGGTCGCCGAGGTCGTCGAGGCGGGTGGTCGACGCGCGGCGTACGGCGCTCGCCCACGGCCGTGCGAGACCCTCGGACACCTGGTCGGCCAGCGCGCGCACCTCGGTGTCGACGCGGGCACGCTGCACCTGGGTAGCCTGTGGCATCGACGTGCGGGCCGTGCCGGTGAGCGCCTTGCCGGCGCTGCCGAGGTCGAGATGCAGTCGCTTGAGCGGGTCGGGCTTGAGCCTGGAGAGCCACGACGTGACCGGCCAGCCGGTGGCCCGGTTGGCGCGCAGACGGGTGGAGTCCTCGACGGCCTTCACCACCGTCGGCACACCTGCCGCCTCGGCGAAGGCGTCGTCGAGCGCGGTTACGCGATCCTTGGCGAGGCGGCGCACCTTGCCCTCGCCGGTGGCTTCCTGCAGCTTCGTGGCCGCAGCCTTGATGTCGGCCTCGAGCCGCTGGCGGGTGGCCTTCTTGGCCGCGACCCGCTTGGCGATCTCGGTGCGGAGCTCGTCGACGCCCCAGCCCTCGCGGGCGCTCACGCCCAGCACCGGCACACCGGCAAGGCCGTCGGCGGCGAGCAGGCGACGTACGTCGTCGAGCATCGCCTCACGGCGACCCTCGGGCACCACGTCAATCTGGTTGAGCACGACCAGCACCACCTCCTGGTGGTTGGCCAGCGGCTTGAGGTAGCGGTCGTGGACCGCGGCGTCGGCGTACTTCTGCGGGTCGAGCACCCACACGAGCGTGTCGGCCAGCTGGACGAGCCGGTCGACCTCGAGGTGGTGCGACACCTCGGTCGAGTCGTGGTCGGGCAGGTCGAGCAGGACGACGCCCTGGAGCATCTTGTCCTCGCGGCCACTGGAGAGCAGCGAGTCGCGGGTCACCTGGTGACGCGCGGGGATGCCGAGCCACTCGAGGAGCTCGGAGGCTCCCTCGCTCCCCCAGACACACGCACTCGCCCACGACGTGGTGGGACGACGTACGCCGACGGCCGAGAGCTCGAGCTCGGTCAGCGCGTTGAAGGTCGACGACTTTCCGGAGCCGGTGGCACCGGCGATCGCCACGACGGTGTGGTCGGCGGAGAGCCGCAGGCGGCTGGCTGCCCGGTCGGCGACGACATGCGCTTCCTCGACGACCTGGTGGTCGACGCGACCCCGTGAGGCCGTGACGGCCTGCTCGAGTCCGGTGATGCGCGTCCCGATGTCGGAACTGCGAGTCACCAGCTTTTTGGCTCCCTCGAGCACGGAGGTCATGGTCTCCCTCGGCGGCAGTCCGGTAATGGCTGGACCAGCCTATTGGTCCGGGCTCGATCCTCCCGATTCCTGGTCGACCGAAAGGACATTTGTTGGCTCCTTGCGCTGGGCCGCGAAGCGCAGGTCGTCGACCCGGCGCGAGGCCTGCCGCAGCGCTTCGGGGGCTTCGGGCGACACCGGGAGTCCGTCGAGGAGGTCGAGGTAGCGGCGCCGTTCGGACTCCAGAAGGTCGCGGACGCGGACTTCGAGATCCTTGCGGGCGCGCTCGGCGAGGGTGCGCACGGCCTGGTCGCCGAAGACCGCCTCCAACAGCTTCTGACCGAGCACCGCGGAGCCACCGGCGATGCCGGCCTCGGCGCCCGTCACTCCCGCTGTGTGCGCGAAGACGACGACCATCAGGGCCACCGACAGCCCGTTGACGCCGAAGGCCAGGAACCGAGCGGTGGAGCGCTTGTCGGCACCTTCGCTGCGTACCATGTCGAGGACCCCGGACTGCCAGTCACGGACCGTGCGCTCGGCCCTGCGGCGGAAGTCGCGGGAGGCCCGACCGAGGTCCTCACCGGCGTCGGAGAGGAGAGCCTGCCCGGAGGCCATCGACTGCCACGAACCCTCAGCTCGCTCGGCCGCGGCCTCGGCGTGCTCGAGGATCAGCGTCTCCAGGCCGGACTCCACAGCCACGGTCACCCGCTCGGCCTGCTGCGGCTTGCCGCGTACGGCGTTCACGATGCGGTCGCGGATCCAGCCGACCCGGTTCTCGAGCGACTTCAACAGCTCGCCCGTGCCGACGAACTCCTGCCAGCGGGCCAGCACCTCGCCGCGCAGCAGCGTGCCGTCGGCGGATGCCGCAACGATCTCGGCGATGCTCGCGTCGTAGGCCTTGTTGGCGTCCTCGCGCAGCCGTCGTACGGCATCGACCTGCTCGGTTGCAGCGTCCGCCACCGGGTGGGTACGACGCGTGAGATTGCGGATCGCGCCGTCGAGGGTCTGCTTGACGACCGCCGTGCGGGCCTCGGCATCGGCCGCGAGCGACTCGAGCCAGCCGCGGATGTCGGAGACGGAAGCGGCGGGCAGCAGGCCCTCGGCGTTGACGCCCCCCTCGGTGACGGTGAACAGCGGGGAGTCCTTGAGACCACGGCTGGCGAGCATCCGGGCCAGATGGGTGGAGACGGTCTCGACGGCGTCGGGCGGCGTGCGGTCGAGCACGATCGCGACAGCGGCGGAGCGTTCGGCGGCCCGGCGCAGGAATTCCCACGGCACCTGGTCGGCGTAGCGCGCGGCGGAGGTGACGAACAGCCACAGGTCGGCGGCCGCGAGCAGCTGGGCGGCCAGGGTGCGGTTGCGCTCCTCGACCGAGTCGATGTCGGGTGCGTCGAGGATCGCGAGGCCGGCCGGGATCTCGTCGGAGGCGACCAGCTGGAGCGCCTCGGGGTCGTTGGTCGACCGGGTCACCCGCTCGAGATCGGGCAGCAACCGGTCCTGGCCGAACCAGTGAGCATCGGCGGGGTTGTGCACCAGCACGGGCGAACGCGTCGTGGGGCGGAGCACGCCCGGCTCGGTCACCCGGCGACCGACGAGCGAGTTGACGAGCGTCGACTTGCCGGCGCCGGTCGAGCCGCCGACCACGGCCAGCATCGGCGCCTCGATGGTCATCAGTCGCGGGATGACGTAGTCCTCGAGCTGGTCGACCATCTCGCGCTGCGACTGCCGCTGCTCCTCGACCCCCGGGATCTCCAGCGGCAGGCCGATCTCCTGCAGGGAGCCGCGCAGCCGGACGAGCGCCGTCAGCATGCGGTTGCTGGCGGCGTCACCGTCCTGCGCGTCGGTTGCCCCGCGTCTTGCGCCGTGGCGAGGGGTGTCGCTCATCGGGTGGGTACCACCTGTCCAGGGAAGGAGATATAGGGACGAACGGCACCCAGCCGGTCGACGTACTGCTGTCCGCGCACCTCGAAGTCGGGCGGCGGCGTACCTCGAAGGTACCGATGATGCAGGAAGCCCAGCTCCACCGCGGCTTGCTGATAGTCGCGCATCGCGCGCTCGCCGGCCTCACCGCCGACCTCGCGGGCGTGCGCGCGGCCCGCGCGGCGGGCGCCGAGACCGACCAGCCAGGGGATGTCGGTCGCAGGCAGCAGGCCACGGCGGGCAGCGTCGTTCAGAGCTGCGGTGAGCATGACCTGCTCGGACCGCCGTCGCCACACGGCGAACAGCATCAGCGCGACGAAGGCCGGTGCCATCAGGGTGAGATAGACACTCGCGAAGTTGTCGATGCCGCCGAGGGTTGCGGAATTCCACAGGCCGTGCGCGAGCACGGCGACGGCGTAACCCGTCAGCGGGAAGAGCCATCGGCCGAGGCCGGTGCGGCTGGAGACCGCGAGACCGACACCGATTCCGGTGAACGCGGTGAAGAGCGGGTGCGCAAACGGACTCACCAGGCAGCGCACGACGAAGGTGCCGGTGAGCGCCTCGGTGCCGCCCGGGCCGATGCCGTCGGTGCCGTTGTAGGCCGCGGCGAGATAGAGGATGTTCTCGGTGAAGGCGAAGCCGACGCCGACCAGGCCGGCATAGACGATGCCGTCGAGGACGCCGTCGAGCTCGTGCCGGCGCCACCACAGGAGAAGGAAGAGGAAGAGGCCCTTGGTCGCCTCCTCGGTCACCGGCGCGACGACCGCGAGCATGCTCATGTCGTCGAAGCCACCCAGCCAGCCGCCGACGCCCTGCAACACCAGCGCGGCGGCGGTCGCGACGACGGCCCCCCACACCAGGCCGGCGATGAGCAGACTGCGCGGCTCGGGTTCGTAGCGGTCGAGCCACAGGAAGCAGCCGACCAGCGGACCCACCGGAAGCGCGGCAAGGGCGGTCGCCAGCAGGAGCGACCCGGGAGCCCCCGACAGGGCGATGACGAGGCCCATCGCGAGGGCTCCGGCGAGCGAGAGCACCGTGACGACGACGGTGAAGGCAACTCCGTCTCGACGGGTCTCTCGACGGTACGCGACCATGGGCGGCAGCCTATCCGAGCAGCTCGGAGCCGACCCCATGCACGGCGTAGAGTGCGGTCTGTGACCGACCAGACACCACAGGCCGCAAGCGAATCCACCAGCGAGACCGGGGCACCCGTCACTGACGAGCTGCACACCGAGTCGCACGATCCGGCGGTGCCCGCGGCGTACGCCGCCTTCATGCGCACCGGCTGGGGCGAGCGCGAGCTCGACCTGCCACCGCACCCCGTCACGTCGTACGCCGAAGCGCGACGCGCCAGGCTCGCCGAGGCGTTCCCCGGCGAGCGGCTCGTGCTGCCGTCGGGCACGTTCAAGATGCGCTCCAACGACACCGACTACCGCTTCCGGTCCGACACCGCGCACACCTACTACAGCGGCAACCAGACGAGCGATGCCGTGCTCGTGATCTATGGAGACGCTGCTGGCGAGGCCATTTTGTATGCCCGGCCGCGCTCGTCGCGAGAGACCGACGAGTTCTTCCGCGACCGGCAGTACGGCGAGCTGTGGGCCGGCCGACGCCCGTCGGTCAAGGAGATGTCCGACTCGCTCGGCATCGAGGTGCGCCACGTCGACGACCTGCCGTCCTTCGACGACGACCGCAAGACCCGCGACATCACCACCGACGACGAGTTGGCCCGGGTGGCCTCCGAGATGCGACTGGTCAAGGACGAGTGGGAGGTCGCCGAGCTGCAAGAGGCGTGCGACATCACCACCCTCGGCTTCGAGGACTCCGTGCGTGAGTGGGACCGCGTCCTCGAGTTCGGCGAGCGCTGGCTGGAGGGCACCTTCTTCCGCCGGGCCCGCGCCATGGGCAACGACATCGGCTACGACTCCATCGTCGGGGGCGGCAAGCACGCCACCACGCTGCACTGGATCGACAACACCGGACCCATCACGCCCGGCGAGCTGGTGCTGCTCGATATGGGCGTCGAGGGCAACAACCTCTACACCGCCGACGTCACGCGCACCCTCCCGGTCGACGGCACGTTCACCCAGGTGCAGCGCGACCTCTACGACCTGGTCTACAAGGCGCAGCAGGCCGGCATCGAAGCCGTCCGTCCGGGCGTGCCGTTCCTCGCCGCCCACAACGCCGCGATGGAGGTGCTCGCGCACGGGCTCGACGACATGGGCCTGCTGCCCATCTCTGCCGAGGCAGCCCTGGATCCCGAGAAGAAGATCTACGCGCGCTGGACCCTCCACGGCACCTCACACATGCTCGGCATGGACGTGCACGACTGCGGCCGGGCGTCCGCCGACGTCTACCCCAAGGGCGACCTCACCGAGGGCATGATGCTGACGGTCGAGCCGGGTCTGTACTTCCAGGAGGACGACCTGCTCGTGCCCGAGGAGCTGCGTGGCATCGGCATCCGCATCGAGGACGACATCCTCGTGACGGCCGACGGCTACCGAAATCTCTCCGCGTCGCTGCCCCGCACGTCGGCCGAGGTCGAGGAGTGGATGGGCCGCCTCCGCGGCTGACCAGTCCATGGAGTGCCACCACTACGACGCCTTCCGGTGTCGCTCCTGCACCCTGCTCGAGATCGGGTACGACGACCAGGTGCGCGACAAGGAACTGCACTGTCGCTCGCTCGTCGCCTCCCCCGGGCTGACGTGGCTGCCGGCGGTGACCGGCCCGGAGTCGGCGTTCCGCAACAAGGCCAAGATGGTCGTGGCGGGCACCGTCGACGCACCGACGATCGGGATCCTCGACCCGTCGGGTGACGGCGTCGACCTGCGCGACTGCGGGCTGCACTCCCCCGGGCTCCAGGCCGTGCTGCCGGTGCTCGCGACGTTCGTCGCGACGGCCCGGCTGGCGCCGTACGACATCGGGACGAGGCAGGGCGAGCTCAAGCACCTGCTGGTGACGGAGGCGCCGTCGGGTGAGCTGATGGTGCGGTTCGTGCTGCGGTCGCAGGAGCCGGTGACCCGGATCCGCAAGCACCTGCCGGTCCTGCTCGACGAGCTGCCGCAGGTCTGCGTGGTGTCGGTGAACCTGCAGCCGGAGCACAAGGCGGTGCTGGAGGGCGAGCGCGAGATCGTGCTGACGCCGGCCGAGACGCTGACGATGCGGGTCGGCGACCTCGATCTCCACCTGCAGCCGCAGTCGTTCTTCCAGACCAACACGGTGGTGGCCACGTCGCTCTACCAGCAGGCAGCTTCGTGGGTCTCCGACCTGGCGCCTGCCTCGCTCTGGGACCTCTACTGCGGAGTCGGTGGCTTCGCGCTGCACTGCGGCTCTCCTGAGGAGCCGAGGGACGAGGCGTCTCGAAGGGCTGCGCCGGGCCGGGAGGTGACCGGCATCGAGGTGAGTACGTCGGCCGTCGAGTCCGCGGCGCTCACGGCCGCCGAGTCGGGGCTCACCGGAGTCACGTTCGTCGCTGCTGACGCCACGGCGTACGCGGTGGGTTCGTCGGCCGCGCCGGAGCTGGTCATCGTGAACCCACCACGCCGCGGCATCGGGCCCGAGCTCGCGACGTGGCTCGAGGCATCAGACGTGCGGCACGTCGTCTACTCGAGCTGCAACGCCGAGTCGCTCGCTCGGGACCTCGCACTGATGCCGTCACTGCGGCCGGTCGAGGCGGTGCTCCTCGACATGTTCCCGCAGACGCGGCACTACGAAGTGATGATGCTGCTCTCGCGCTGACCGCGCCGGGCACGGACCGCGACCAGCACCGTCGGCGCCACGAGAGCTGCGAGGACCAGGGTCCACACCGTGCCGCTTCCCGCGATCGATCCGACGGTGGTGACGGCCGGGCCGAGGGCGTCCCCGAGGACCGACCCGGCCGGGGTCAGCGCCAGGGCCGCCCCGAGCAGCGACCCCGAGATGACTGCCATGACCGTCCGACCGCGTCGTCTGGCGATGGCGATGCAGATCAGGGCGGCGATGACTGCGGGCACCGCGGCGACCACCGCAGCACCGAGCGTGAGCCTACGGACGGACTCGAGGCCGGAGGTGATGTCCTCGTCCATCGGGCCGACCCCGTCGACCTCAGGACTCGTGGCACCGGTGGCGAGCTGCTCCAGCACGGCTGCTGCGTCCCCCGTCGCGGCGGACTGCTCGGCTGGGTCGTTCAGCTGGTCACTCACCACCGCGAGGAACGGTCGTGCGTCGAGGGTGCCGTCGACCACCCGAAGGTCGATGAGCGATCGCTCGACCTCGGCCGAGGCGAGTACGTCGTCCAGCGTGCGCACGAGCTGTTGCCTCTCGGCCGGCTGGAGGTCTCGCTCCAGCTTCTCCTCGACGTCGGACACCAGCGACTCGGCCGCCTCGTCGCGCAGCTGCGGCACCGCCAACGCCACCGCCGCGACCCGGCCAGGGTGGTCGGGCGACGTCACGTGCACGGCAGCCACCACCAGCAGCCAGCTGACAGACAGCAGGGCCACCGCGATCAGGCCGATCAGTCCGGCCAAACCGGTGCGAACCCAGTCCACACCGCTCGTCCCACCGCTGCCCGGGCGCCACCGGTCGTCCACCGCTCCCGGATGCCCGGGGTCGTGGCTCACGCGTCCCGCTTCGGCCCGGCGTGCACATGCACGTGCAGGTGCTTGGAGTCCTGGTAGCGGCCGAGGTTCGTGAGGACCGCCGCCTCGCCGTACTCCTCCTCGACCTCCCGTGCCACCCGCAGCACCACCTCGAACAGCTCACGCGCCACCACCTCGTCGTCCTGGGTGATCGTGGTGAAGGACCCGATGTGGCGCTTGGGTACGACGACCACGTGATGGCGCCAGTGCGGCCGGGTGTGGTGGAAGGCGAGCACCTCGTGGGACTCGTGGACAACGTCGAGCTTCTGCGTGCGCGGGATCGCCACGTCGCAGTAGAAGTCGGTGCCGGCATACATGGCAGTCACGCTAACCGTCGTCGACCGCTCGAGAGGCTGAAACGTGCGCTCGCTGTTCAGCCCGAGCCCCAGCCAGGTCGTGATCCACCTCGGCGTCGTCCCGATCCGTGCCTACGCATCCGGGCGGATGTGGATCGAGAACATCAGGATCGATCCCGTCCGCTTCGACGACATCTTCGGGTTGCGGCTCATCGTGTGGGTCTCGATGGCGGCCATCGCGATCGCCGGGGTCTGCCTCTGGCGCCTGCGCCGCAAGTACGGGGCAGAGGACGATGCGTTGTACCGGCACGCCGCCAGCTAGGTTCAGGCCGTGGATGAAGTTGCCTGGATCGAAGCCCGCACGCTCGACACCGAGACCGCCCGGGAGACGTGGGCACTGGCCGCCCGACACATCCTGTCGGACACCGCGGCCGACTACCACGCGGTGATCACCGTCGCCGAGCTTGCCGAGGCCGTGCAGCAACGCACCCGCATCCGCAACCGCCAGGCGGCCGGACTGTGGCTCGGCGACGTGCTGTACCGGGTCGCGAGGGCGTGCCAACAGCGCCGCGAGCCGCTGCTCGGCGCGCTCTGTGTCGGCCCCGGCGGACAGATGAGCGACTGGTACGCCGACACCGTGGCCACGGTCCGCGGTGACACGGTCACCGACCCGGAGCAGCACGCGGCGGAGGAGCGGCTCGACTGCTACCGCGTGCACGGGGCCGAGCTGCCGCCCGGCGGTGGAGAGCCGGCGCTTCCACCTCGAGCCCAACCAGTACGCCGAGCGGCCGGCACGAGCCGTCCCAGGAGCCCAGCCGCACCGGCAACCCGTCGCACGACGGCACGCAAGCCCGAACCGGCACCGGCTCCCCTCTGCCCGACCTGCTTCATGGTGCTGCCATCGACCGGGATCTGCGACAACTGCGACTGAGCTCGTGGAATCGCGGGCTACTCTCGGGACATGTCCACGGTGTGGGTGGTAGGCCCGGCGGCCGTCGTACTTCTCGTTCTCGCGCTCTGGGCCGGGCACCGGACCCTGACCTCGCCGCGTGCTCGAACCGGCGGGGTGAGGGACGCGATGGGAAACTTCATCGACGTCTTCGACCCGGCGCGCTCCCGGGCCGACCTCGACCTCGAGAGCAGGAAGAACCAGGGAGCGCTGCTCCCCTCACCGGACGACGACGACCGCCCGATGTGGACAGTCGACCTCCACCGCAACCGGATCACGATCCCGCGACACCGCTAGGGCTTCAGTGCCGTACCCAGGTGTCACGGGGTGGCACCTGCGTAACGCACTCCGTGATCCGTCACAATGGTCGCGCCCAGCCCCCGTAGCTCAGCTGGATAGAGCAGCGGCCTTCTAATCCGCCGGTCGGTGGTTCGAATCCACCCGGGGGCACCACATCTCACCTGCAACGACGTGTCACGCGCCCGGCAGATCGATCACCACGTGGGGCAGATCTGGGGCAGGGAGCGCCGCGAGGACCTTCTCGCGGGGAGTCTCGGCCAGGTGCGAGTACCGCTGCGTGGTGATCGGCGAGATGTGCCCGAGCAGCCTCCCGATCTCGGCCAGCGACACCCCCGCCTGGATCAGCCACGACGCGTAGGTGTGCCGCAGATCGTGGATCCGACAGTGCCCAACACCGGAGCGCCGCACCGCCGGCTGCCACACCCGTTCGGCCCAGTTGGAGTTCCGCATCACGCTGCCCTGTGACGACGTGAGGAGCAGCCCTGAGCGACATGCCTGCCCGTCGCGGTGGAGCAGTCCGCACGCCCCCGGGTCCGGGTCAAGCAGCCCCTCGACTTCGTCGACAAGCCATGTCGGCAACGGGACGCTGCGGATGCGCCGGCCCTTGGGGTAGGCCTTGATGGTGCCCGGCTTCTCCTCGAACGTCTCGACCACTCGTGCGACTTCGCGGCCGTGCTCGTAGCGGTGCCGGTGGAGACCGGCCATCTCGCCCCAACGCATCCCGGTGTTCACCAGCCAGTCCGCGATCAGCTGGTCGAGGTCGGTGGGGAGCTGAGCTCGGACGGCGGAGTACTCCTCCCGGGTGAGGAACCGCTCGACAGCCACGGCTGCTGGCGGCAGCTTGATCCGGGCCGCGGGGTTGGTGGGGATGATCTCGGCGTCGACGGCGGCCGAGAGCGACACTGAGAACAGGCGTACGACATGGGTGATGACGCCCGGGCCGACTCCGCGCGACCGCAGCGCGGTGATCCAGGCGTTGACGTCGTGCCGGCGGATGGTCCCGAGGGGCACGGTCCCCCAACGGGGCTCGAGATAGTTGCGGCGTCGCCCCTCGTCGGTGAGCCGGGTCTGCTCTTCGACCTGTCGGGTCGGCCACCACTCCTCACACCAGTCTCCCCACGGACGCCGCCCAGCGTCGGGGTCGGCGACCATCGAGCGACGCGCAGCTTCCTCGGCCGCGCCGGCGGCCCGTTCCGCACGAGCCTTGTGCGTGAACGTCTCGTCGAGAGTGCGGGCTTTGCCGTACGCGTCGCGGTAGCGGCCGCGGTAACGACCTGACTGCAGACGCTCAGCCCACGCCACGACTCACCCCGACACCTTGTACGTCATCCGAGCGACACCTCGAGGGACTCGGCATCCTCGAGCTTGAACGTGACCTCGCCGCGGCTCGCCACCTCGACGGTGTAGATCTCACCGTCAATCGGGACGTCATCAACCGCGATCGCGAAGTCACACGTCCAAAGCAACGTTTCCTTGACGTTGTCGGACACCCGGCCAGGGCCGAGCGAGCCAAGGCCAATCCGTTCGCCACCGCTGTTCCTGATCACTACGGATGCTCTCCCGGACACGTCGCTATACCCGTCCTCCCCCCAGCACAATTCATCACGTTTGCCGCGGAACTCGTAGTTGATCCCGCTGTGATCAATGAGCCGCATCGTGCCGCGGACGAAGAACGTCTCGGGCTCCTTGGGCTCCGCTTTCGACTGCGGTTCGCCACCGCAACCAGACAGCACCCCAAGCGCTAGGACCACGCCTCCGACCGTGATGATGTGCTTCATCCCTGCCCCTCCAATCGTTGCCTCAACCAGCCCACGCTCTGCCGCGTGCAGGTGCTCCAGCAGGTGCCGGGCCGTAGCGCTCACGGCTTGTACGAGGGGTCGTCGTTGTAGACCACGTAAACGGCATCCGTGATGGTCAGCGTGCCTTCGATCTGGCATGTCGAGGCAATGTCGGACTGAAAACGCTCGATCAGGCTGTCTGGTGGCAGGCCTTCGCCGCCGTCGATCTTGTTGCGCGCGGACGTCAACATGTCGGCCGCCGCAGCGAAGTGTTGCTGGCCGGTCATTTCGTCGGCCCAATCGTCGCAGGTCGTTTCGCTATAGGCGCGTGGCCAGGTCTGCTCGTACTTGCCTACATCGGTGCCGCCTTGGTTTCCGTCGCTTCCGCAGCCTGACAGTGCCACCACCGACATGGTCGCCACCGCGGCGCTCGTCAATCTGATCTTCATGCGCTTGCCTCCAAGTTAGAAACGGCGCGACGTAGGTATCCGCGCTCGGTGGCGTGTAGATGCGTCTCTCGAACCTTGAGCAGCTCCACGTCGACGTCGAGCTCGCCCGCGATCTCGTGATAGTCGCGGGTCCAGCACAGGGCATCCGCAAGCGCAGGTAGCGAGATCAGCCGCCGGGCGGCCATCTGGTTGGCCTCGACCTCGTGCTGACGGTTGAAGAACCGCGCGGTCTCATGACAGTGGCCGAGGTCGAGGTGCGCCACCGCGTGCGCCAACGAGCTCCGCTTGCTGGCCCAATCCTGGTGCGAGGCGATCAGGATCACCCGGCGCCGGCGACACAACACCTCGGGGATCCCGTGGCTGAGTGGCCGGTGCCGGATGACCCAGTCGGGGTACCGCTCGGCAGCGTCACGACCAGGGTCGTACGTCACCGCTCGCGCGACGCCTTCTCGATCTGCCATTCGATGAACCCCCGTGATTCAGCCTTGACTCGTTCCCACTCCGCATCCGACAGGTTGTCGGGGCGGCGGTACAACAGCTCGTTGTCCTCGGGATCATGGGTGTCCCCACCGACATTCTCGGGTTGGTTCACATCCGGGTCGGGCGCATCGGCGCCATCGGCGATCGCCGTAAGAGTTCCGGCCGGCCAGGAGAGCGCCTTTTCGATGCGTCCCTGGGTTTTGAACTTCGGCCACCGGTTCCCGTTGAGGAAGTCGCCGATTGTTCCTGGGTCCGAGCCTGTCTGACGTACTAACCAGGCGGTGTTCGCTTCACGGTGAGCAAGCCACCTTGCTACCGCCCGGCTAGCTCGCCGCTGTGTTTCGGTTTGCGCCACTTGGTGGTCCTCGTTGGTTGCTCATGGCTGAACTGTTTCCGGAAAACACAGGGAACATCAACCCCCAGGAATCCGTACACCGAGGCACTTGATCGGGAATACCGCCCTGTAACTACGGACTCATGTGGGGCTTTGACCTGCGGAAACGTGATCTTCTGCATCAACTTCCCTGTTTCCCTTGACACGTTCCCCAGTGTTCCTTATCGTCTTCCGTATGAACCCGAAGATCATCTCCCCGGAGCAGCTGGCCGAGCGCCAGCGCGTCGGAGCGACCCTCCGCACCATCCGGACCACGAGGGGTTGGAAGCTCGGAGACTTCGCCACCGAGATCGACATCTCGTACGCCTACCTCTCCAACATCGAGGCGGGCCGGAAACCCCTTCCGGACCACATCCTCGCCCGCGCCGCTCGCCTGCTCGACGTCGAGCAGATCGCGATCAAGCACCCCGCCCAGGCCGTGGCATGAAGGCGAACCAGATCTGGCTGACGACTCGGCAGGCCGGTGAGCGCGCCGATCGGCACCCGGAGACGGTGCGTCGAGCCTGCGAGGCCGGCGACCTGCACGGCGGTCAGACCGTTCCCGGCCGCTCGTCCTGGCGGATCCACATCGACTGCCTCGACGCCTGGGTCCTCGGCCAGCCGTGTCCCCACGTCGCCGCGAAGGCGTCCTGAACCACCCCGAAATAGCCGGCGCCCCGGCCCACCGACAAGCGAGACCGAGGCGCACGAACTGAAAGGAGTCTCCCATGTCGGAGACGAACAGCACCACCAGCGCTGCACCGCCCAAAGCGATCCACATCGCCAACACGGCGGACGGCTCATACGACGTGCGGAAGCCGCTGCCCTACCCGTACCACGTCGAGGCTGACGGCTCGATCGCCCGCCAGGACTACTGGCGCGGGCAGCCCGCCCGACTTGCCGGGTTCCAGCGGCAGGCAGACGTACAGCACGTCGACGTGCTCGCCGAGACATGGCTGGCCGATCCCGACCTCGACGTCGTCGGCATGTTCCCCGTGTTCATCGATGAGGACGGATCCATGTGGAACTCGACAACGCCGGTGTCGGCATGATCGCCACGACGGTCCCGGCCGGCCACACGTGGGTCGCGCTCTATGCGGTCATCGACCACGCCACCACCCACCAGCTGCCCGTGCCGTTCAGCATCGACCCGGGCACCTACGACCAGCCGATCCGGATGCCGTTGCCGCCGCACACGTTCGCCGCCTGGGCCGCAACCCTGGTCATCGACGAGACCGAGCAGGAGTCCATCACCGGGGGCAAGCTCGCCGAACTGTTCGGGCCGGTCATCCGGTGGACCGCACACGGTCGGCTTCCCGGTGTCGGTGTGCGGGTGGAGATCTCGGGTCTGATGCTCGCGAACCGTCAGCCGGTCCTCACCGCTGTTGAGGCGTGCGACGCCGACGCCGCTGAGCAGGTGTCGGCATGAGGCGCACTGTGTGGCACCAGCTGCGCTGGAAGCTCGCCGTCGGCCTGATCGCGGCCGCGTACGTCGTGACCCTGATCGGCATGCAGGCCGCGGTCCCGGCGCCCGACAACGGTGTCGGTGTCGACCTCTCCAACATGCCGACCCTGGCCCGCCCGCTGACCACCGGCTCCCCTGCCGCACTCGTGGTCGAACACGGTTGCTGGACCAGGGCTGAGGGTCCGCCGGCCGACATGGTCGGGGTGCTCCCGGGCCACTCTGTGGTGACGCTCCCGAACGGCGACACCGTCTACGTGGGTGCTGACCTCACCGGGGCCGCACTCGAGCAGGAGATCAACGGCGTCGACAACGGCCTGATCGTGCGGGGGTTCTGCCGATGATCACCGTGCTGATCCTCGTGGCCTGCGTGCTGGGCACGTTCGCTGTCGCCCCCGTCGTACGCCGGCGCCTGACCGGCCCGGTGTTCACCCTGGACGAGATCTCCGAGGAGATCTCCTACGAGCTCCCGCTGGACGCCCCGATCCCGTACACGCTGTCCGACACGGGTGTGGCTCTTGCCTGGTCGCAGGCTGCTGCACCCCGCCGCTACTGGGCCGACGAGCACGCCGACGACGTGCAGGAGCCGGACGGTGAGGTCTTCGACTTCGACGCCGACCTCTACTACGGCGACCTCGACGACGAGCGGGGTGCCTGATGATCCCCTGCGGACCACGACACACCCAACGCCACGACGACGCGTACGAGCGTGGGTACGACCCCCACCCCGACGACGTCGCTCCGGCCACCATCCCGCTCAACGCGGAGTGGCAGGCCTACCTCGACGCCTCGCTCGCCCAGGTCAAGACGCTCCGCAAGATCGCAGGGAGTGCGTCATGAGCGACCCGAGCCAGATGGAGCTGACCGGCCCGCTGATGATCGACGGCGACAACGTCCCGCCGGTCGAGGGCCGCGTCATGGACCACAAGGCCCAGCCCAGGAAGAAGGACAAGGGCCCGATCCCCGCCCGTCAGGGCAACGGCTACTACGCCGACCACAGCACCGGCGACCGGCTGCGCTCGGTCACCACCATCCTCGGCGGCGGCGTCCCCAAGCCGGCCCTCATGTTCTGGGCCGCGCAGCAGTGCACCGACTCCGCGATCGACAACCTCCCCGCACTCGTCGTTGCGTCACGGCACCCCGAGCAGCTCGCCGAGCTCCGCTCGTGGGTCCTGCGGGCGCACACCAGGAAGAAGGACGAGCGCGCCGAGGTCGGCTCGCTGGTCCACAAGGTCGTTGAGTCCCGGCTCCTCGGCACGCAGCTGCCCGAGTCGATCAAGGTCGGTGAGACCGAGTGGGCGATCGACGGGCCTGAGCTCGCACCGTTCTTGGCGAACTTCCTGCGGTTCGAGGCCGAGTGGGACCCGGTGTGGACCGCCTCGGAGATGGTCGTGGCCAACCCCGTGGACGGGTACGCCGGGACCTTGGACTTCACCCTCGCCGGCCTGGGCCTCATCGGTGACTCGCTGCGTGCCGCTGGGTTTGTGGTGCCGCCGAAGGTCGACCTGATGGGTGACACGAAGACCGGTGGCGAGTGGGACCGCATCACCTCGGCTGGCCACGTCCACGGGGTGTACCCCGAGGCCGGGCTGCAGATGTCGGCCTACCGGAAGGCCACCAAGGCCTGGTTGCGTGACGGGTCGGTCGTCGATATGCCGGTGACCGCTGAGGTCGGTGTCGTGCTGCACCTGCGGCCGGAGGGCTACCGGATCTACCCGGCACGGTGCGGAGACCTGCAGTACCGGTACTTCCGGCACGCGCAGATGGTCGACGAGTGGTCGTCCCGGATGGCATCAGCCAAGGCCGATCACCCGGTCATCGGCCGGCCGCTGCAGGTGCCTGTCGCGGCTGAGGCGGTGGCGTGATGGCCGTGATCTGGGAAGAGCCGCCCGCCACAAGGAGAAGCCGCGGACGTAACCCCAAACACGCCGACGCCATGGCAGCCCTGATCACTCGGTCCGGGGAGTGGGCGCGCATCGACGCCGTGTCCTCGCGAAACACCGCAGCCGCCATGGTCTCGCGCATCAACCGGTCACTCAACGGGTGGTCCGGTCACGACTGGGAAGGCCGCTACGCCGAGCAGGCGGACGGTTCCTGGTTCATCTACGTCCGGCACATCGCAACGAAAGAAGCGTGACCATGTCACCGATCCTTGATCTCCAGAAGCGCGCTCGCGAGCTCGGCCGGATCCGCCTCGGCCAGAAGTCCGCCAACGGCGCACCCCAGAAGCTCGACCGCTTCCGCTTCACCGGACACTCCCAGGCACTCCTCACGAAGATCGCCGAGCTCTACGGCGGCGAAGCCCGCCAGTGGACCCCCGCCGGCGGCACCCAGCAGTGGGAGGTCATCTCCGACACCGCACGAGTGCCGATCATGGTGCCCCCGCAGCCCGTGTCCCAGTGGTACGAGTTCTGGACTCGCGCCGGGTGCCAGCACCGGTGCGACGGCCGCACCAACGTGCTGACCGACGAGCCGTGCGACCCCGAGGACCCCAAGCACCTCGAGGCCATCAAGAAGCCCACCACCCGCCTCAACGTCGTACTCCGCGACGTCGAAGGCATCGGTGTCTGGCGCGTCGAGACCCATGGGTTCAACGCAGCGATCGAGCTCCCCGACGTAGCCGAGTTCCTCGCGGCCGCCGGCGGCTACGTCAACGGGTGGCTCTCCCTCGAGCAGCGCACCTCGATCGACAACACAGGCGACAAGCCGCTGACCCGCCACTACATGGTGCCGATCATCGAGGTCGACGTGACCCCTGCGCAACTGATGGCCGGCCACGGTCGTGTCGCTGCCCCTGCGCTCGCCGGCGGCCCCGTGGCCGAGACCCCCGCGCTGGCCGCTGCTGGGCCGGACTATGTCGCCCTGGCCGCCGACCTCGAGACCGCGGACGAGATCCGCAGCCTGTGGATCCGTGCGAACGAAGCCGGCCACATGACCCAGGGACTCTCGGACCATCTGGCCAAGCGGGCCGAGGAGATCAAGGTCGCGGCACAGCAGCCGGTGGCGAGTCCCCCGGCCGCTGCTCCTGCGGCTGCGGCTGTGCCGGACGCTGACGGGATCGTTGACGCCCAGCTCGTCGACCCGCCCACGGGCGAGGACGAGGACGCGATCTGGCAGCGCATCGTCTCCGAGGCGGGCAAGCGCGGGATGTCGCTGCCCGACCTGCAGGACCACTTCGCGTCCCTGATGGGCGGGGTCACCTCCGACTCGGCGTCCGCGGCCGAGCTGACCCACTACCTCGGTCTCCTCACCGGCGAGGTGGCGGCATGAGCTACGACTACGACTGGTGTGGCCACGACGGCTGCGGCGCCCCCATAGAGCGGTGGTCCCGCGAGTGGAAGCACCGCAAGTTCGAGCTCGACACCGACCACAAGGCCGTCCCCCAGCAGCCCGTCGGACCCGTCGAAGAGGGCCTTCACATGCGGGCCACTCGGTACGCGGAGGCGCTCGTCGTTGCTGCGGCCGCGGACGAGCGGATCACAGCGCTGACCGAGCTGCTGGTGCAGCACGAGTTCTACCGGACCCAGGCCGAGCAGGCACTGTCGATGGTGCAGGAGGACCCCCAGTTCGGCACCGTGTGGGCGCCCACCGGCCCCGAACCTGACGAGGGTGTGTCGGCGCTGCTGTGCCTCACCACCGGCATGGTCTACCGCCGCCGGCAGTACGGCACCGGCTGGCAGCGCGCCGAGCACAACCCGTCCACTGCCACCGGCTACGAGTGGCCCATTCAGGACGCCGGCCCGTTCATTGCATGGAGGGACTCCTATGGGTTCGACGCTGTACTGCGGCAGGCACGTAAGGACGAGACCGAGTTCGACGCCCTCCACCGCAAGCTCTACGGCGAGCCCGGCTACCACGGCGAGAGGGGCACCTGGGGTGGCCGGCCACCGTTGGCTGAGGCCATCGACCGCATTCTGATGGCCCGTAGCACCAAGTGGGCCGAGCAGAACGATCGCGCACTGGCCGCCGAGCGCAAGTTGGCCCAGCTGCGCCGATCCCTTGAGTATCTCGAGCCCGACGACACCCAGCAGTGGCCAGCGACCCAGGACGGCGACGACGAGCTGCGCGACGTGGCCGTGATCGACCTGCAGCGCGTGCACGACCTGCTCGACAGGCCGGAGCATGGCGGTGCCTCGTGACCGCCGTGAAGTGGCACGAGGGCCCCATGGTCGCCCTCGACACCGAGACAACGGGGATCGACCCCTTCGAGGCGCGCATCGTCACCGCCGCCATCGTCCACACCCGCCCCGGTCAGCGACCGACCACCATCCAGTGGCTCATCGACCCCGGCACCGACATCCCCCAGGAGGCCTCGGACGTCCACGGCTGGACCACCGACAGGCTACGAGAACGACTCCGCGGCCGTGACGCCCTCCGCCTCACCGGACGCAACGAGATGCCGCTGTCCCGGAAGGGCGCGATCTCCGAGATCGCAGCCCAGGCGTGGACCGCGATGGAGGCCGAGGCCCCGCTGGTGGTGCATAACGCCGCCTACGACCTCACGCTCCTGGAGACCGAGCTCGGCCGCCAGAGCCTCCAGCCGCTGTCTGACAGGCGTGGTGGGATCCGCGGCGTCATCGACCCGATGGTCCTGGAGAAGCAGTTCGATGTGTTCCGCAAGAGCTGCTACAAGGCACCGGGCTGCGACGCCGATGCCAAGCTCCACGAGTGCGGTGGCTGCCGAGGCGGCCGGGTGCAGTGCGGGGGCTGCGGAGTTACGGACCGGACGCTGACGAGTCTCTGCAAGCACTATGGCGTCGTACTCCCGGGTGCGCACTCGGCTGATGCCGACGCGATTGCCGCGATCCGCCTTGCGGGGAAGCTCGCTGCGGCGTGGCCCGACACCGCGCGTCTCAAGCTGGCCACCCTGCACAAGCATCAGGTGACTTGGCGCGCCGAGCAGTCGGACGGCCTGCGCGACTTCTGGAAGCGCAAGCGGGACGAGCGGTGGCGTGAGGTCGACTCCGGGTGGCCACTGAACAGCCGCGCCACTACCAGCGAGCGGGGTGCGGCATGAGCACGGTGTGGCAGGAGAACGCTGCCCGGTTCGCATCCACGCCGGTGTCGTCGATCGACATGGAGCGCCGGTCGGCCGTACGTCGGGCGGTCGAGCTGCTCGCTGAGCGTCCGTCGCGGCGCGGGTACGCCCTGTTCGTCCTGGTGCGGTCGGTGGAGCGGCAGGCCCGCATCGCCGGCGCCGGGTCGATCCCGATCGAACCGTTGTGTGCATGCGGTGAGCGTTGCCTGCACGGCCGCGGGAGTGGTGCCCGATGAGTGTCCGTCGAGGAGCCCTACGACGTGCTCGAAGTCGAGCTCGTCGAGGGCCAGATCGAGCGAGTCGAAGTCGTCAGCGTCGATCACTTGCGCGCCGCTCTCGTCGTCAACGAGGCCAGCTCATGACCCGCCGTGACCGCGCCCTCTACGTGCTGGGTGTCGTGCTGGCCGCGTCCACCTTCCTGACCGTGCTCGCCCTCTTCACGAACGGAACACCCCGATGAACGCTCAGGTCATACCGGTCACCCGCACCGTCTACATCGAGTCGAAGATCCACATCATCGAGTGCGCCGACTGCTCGATCGACTTCGGCATCGGCGACGACTTCATGAAGCGCCGACGCGCCGACCACCAGTCGTTCTACTGCCCCAACGGACACAGCCTGTCCTACAAGGGGCCGAGCGACGCCGAGAAGCGCGCCACCCGAGCCGAGCGTGAGCTCGAGGCCGCCCGGTCGCTAGCTCAGCGTGAGTCCGGCCGCCGTCAGCGTGCTGAGGCCGACGCCCGCACGTCCGACTACAGGGCGCGTGCAGCGAAGGGGCAGCTGACCAAGACGAAGAAGCGCATCGCGGCTGGGGTCTGCCCGTGTTGCCAGCGGACCTTCCAGAATCTCTCGTCCCACATGGCCGGCCAGCACCCGGGCTACGCCGGTGTCGAGGCGACGTCGTGACCACCCTGCCGGGCAGCGACCCGACCCCGACCGACGACCGATGCCCCTACGTGGCCACCGATCCCATCACAACGAGATACCCCCGCGCCGACGACTGGCGATGCGGTCACGACTCTGGCCACTCACAAACGCACACGCTCTACAGCGGAGATGGCGAGCGCGAGCTCTACGCGGGATCGTGGATTCTCCCCGCCGAGCGTGCCGCCGACGCCCGCCTGGTAGCCGACGTCGCGGAGCGCTTCGCCGAGGCCCTGCACCGAGCGATGTGGGGGATCAACGCCATCGAGGGGATGGGTCCGCTCGGCGTCCACCAGCACACCACAGACCCCGTCGAGCATGCAGCGCAGCGCGAGTTCATTCGTCACTGCCTGCGCTACGTAGAGACCACTACTGGCATTGCTGCCGTGCTGGCTGAGTCCGAGCAGGCCCGCACCGATGAAGACGCTGAGATGTCGTGGATGGAGCAGGAGACGCTGCGCCGCATCGAACGGGCCAGAGCGGAGGGCGTCACTTCCGAGCAGGCCCGCACCGATGCTGAGGTAAGCCACTGGAAGAGCCACGCCGAAGAGGCGGGCCGTGGATTCGCTCGCGTATGCCGCGACTACGCCCGCGTGTCTGCGCAAGTACACGAAGCAACTACTCGCGCCGAGTCAGCCGAGGCCCGCACCGAGGTCGCCGTCAGGGAGGCTGCCGAACGCGCGTGGGCCGAGGGGTGGGAGTCGGGTTTTAGCGACCTCGCCGCGCTCGACATCGACCACCCCGCACCGCCGAGTCACGGCAACCCTTACCGCGACTCCCAGCGCCCGGAGTCGTCATGACCCAGCTGTCCGTCACCGAACGCATCGCGTTCATCTGCCACGGCACCCCCATCACCCAAGGCTCCAAAACCCGCAACCGCTACGGCATGCACGACGACAACGCCAAAGTCCTCAAACCCTGGCGCAAGAAAGTCAGAGAGCACGCCGAAGACGCCACCCGCTACGTCGACCCCTTCACCGGGCCCGTCCAGGTGTGGATCAGGTTCACCTTCGACCGGCCCCGCTCCCACTACCGCACCGGCCGCAACGCACACCTCCTCCGCACCGGCGCCCCGAGGTTCCCCACGTTCAAGAACGACATCGACAAGCTGCAACGCGCCGCTTTCGACGCCATGACCGACGCCAAAGTTTGGCTCGACGACGGCCAAGTAGTCGACGTACGCGCACACAAGTTCTACGCCGACGAACACGAACTCGCCCTACCCCGGGCCGGCGTCGCCGTCATCGTCGAAGCCCTCCCCACCCCAGACACCTCCCCAGCTGAGGCGGCCTCCCCCGCCCGCCCAGCTGGGGAGGCCCCCGCCGGACAGGGAGCAGTCCTGTGACCGCAGTGGCCGACGACAGCCCGGTTGACCTCCAGACCGCCTTTCGCTGGGACACCCAACCCTGGGCCGACAACGCTCTCTGCGCATCCACAGACCCCGAAGCCTTCTTCCCCGAAAAGGGCGGACCCACCCGCGAAGCCAAGTCCGTGTGCACCAGGTGCACGGTCGCCGCCGAGTGCCTCGACTGGGCCCTCGAGCACAACGAACGGTTCGGCATCTGGGGCGGACTCTCCGAACGCGAACGCCGCCGCCTTGCCACCTCGTCCAACACCAGTCAGGAAGCGTCATGACCAAGCCCGACGTCACACCCGAACAGCGCCTCACCATCCTCAAGCACCTCGCAGGCGGCAAGGACCTCGATGTCGTCGCGACGATCACGCACCGCGACCGGTCCGAGGTCCTCGACGTCGCGTCGCGCCACGGCTACCCCGACCGCGACAAGCTCGCCTGGGCCGCCGGCATCCTCGAGAAGAAGATCAACGGCGCAGCCGCCCCCACTGAGCACCCCCAGGCCGCCAAGATCCTCGCCCACCAGCAAATCCACACACGTCCTGCCGCCGGTGCCTCGACCCCGCCGGCGGCAGGACCCGCCACGACGACCGTCAGCGAGCACCACACCCTCATCGACCGTGGCAAGCAGCACCCGTCCAAGCGCATCCAGGCCGCGGCCAACAAGGTCCTCGACGACCTGGCCCGACTCCGGACCCTGCTGACCGAGGATCACGAGAAGAACGCCGAGCGCCGAAAGGAGCAGGCTGCCAAGGACGCCGCCCGGGCCGAGGTCACCCGGCTCGAGAAGCAGCTCGCCGACGCCAAGGCCAAGCTGCGCGGCAAACCTGCCGTCCAGAAGCCGGCACCCGGCGGACCCAGCGACGGACCCGCCGCGGCCGACATCCGCGCCTGGGCCGTCGCGAACGACGTCGAGTGCCCCGGTGTCGGCCGCGTGCCCGCCAACGTCCGTGAGGCGTACAACAACGCACACCAGCACGCCGAGGCGTCCTGATGGCCCGCCACGCGAAGACACCCCGCCAACGCGCCGAGGAGCAATTGGCCACCGCGGAGCGCACCGTCAAACGGCTCGGCGCCAAGCGGGACCGTCTCGCCGCCGAGCACGCGACCGCCTGCGTCGAGCACGACCAGGCCGTCGTACGCCGCGACTACCTCGCCACCCACCCCGACCTCGCCAACACCGCACCGAACACCACCTCGACAGGAGACACCGCATGACCACGACCGCCAACATCTCAGCCAAAGGCTGCTCAGGCACCGGCATCACCGAGGACCTCGCCCAGACCCTCCACAACAACCTCGGCAAGAAAGTCCTCGCCGTCGTCGAGCTCGTCGCGGAAGCCCGCCAGAAGAAGCGCAACGGCGACGAGAAGGTCGTGCTGTCCATCCTCACCGTCGAGCCAGCACCCAACGACATGACCGTCGACCACCTCCGCGACCTCGCCCAGCAGTTCTACTACGAACGCCAGCTCGCTGCCGGCGAGCAGACTCTCCCTGGGACTGGTGAGGAGATCGAGCCCAAGGTCTCCGAGGTCATCGCCGCCGGCCAACGACACACCGCCCACCCGTACATCGCCTCCGGCCTCGCCGTCGACAACGGAGCCTGCGACGTCTGCGGCCTCATGGAGGACGCCCCCGTGCACGCCGACCGCAGCAACCTGGCCAACCCGTTCCTCGTCGACGACAACGACGACGGTCTCAGCGAGGACGAAGGCGACCCCGAGCCCGACGACGACGAGACGTAGCCCGCAGACCTGCGGCTGCGGGGTCAAACCCGCCCTACAACTCCATCGCACGGGCAAGGACACCCCACCACGGCTGAACCCCCTTTCGCAGCCCAGGGAGTACCTGCCCCGCAGCCGCACCCCGCACCACCTGCACCACCCGGTAGCCGGGCAACGACGACCAGGCCACCACCACAACGACTCGAGGGCGAACACGTTGACCCACACCGACGACCGACCACCCATCGTCGACGACCCACCCCCGCCCTGGGACGACCCAGAGCCAGAGCCAACCGCGCCCCGAACCCGACCAGAGACCGGACGCACACCACCCCACGACGCCGCGTTCGAAGCCGCCATCCTCGGCGCCGCGATGAACGAACCAGACGCCGTCACCACCTGCGCCAGCATCATCACCGCCGCAGACTTCTACCGCCCCACCCACGAGACCATCTGGCGCACCCTCACCCACCTCCACGGCGCCGGCCAACCCACCACCCCAGCCGCCGTCGTCGCTCACCTCCTCGACACCGGCCAACTCCGAGACTCCAGCCTCGGCCTCTACATCCACGACCTCGCAGCCCAAGCCTTCGACACCGCCGGCTCAGTCGAGTTCTACGCCCACCGCGTCGACTCCCTCGCCCGCCGCCGCCGCGCCATCACCGCCCACGAACGAAACCTCCAACGCCTCTGGTCCCCCGGCGCCGACGCGGACGTCGACCAAGCCCTCAACGACACCGCCGCCGCCATGACCGAAGCCCGCGACAACCTCGCCGGCCTCCCCGTCCCCACCACCTGGACACCCGTCAACCTCGCCCAGGTCCTCGCCGGCGACTACCTCGACCCACCACCCACCATGCTCCGCCGCACCGACGGCATCCCCCTCCTCTACGACGGCGCCGTCCACTCCATCTCCGGCGAATCCGAATCCGGCAAAACCTGGCTCACCCTCATCGCCGCACTACAGCTCGTCCAAGCCGCCCTCAACGTCGTGTTCATCGACTTCGAAGACCGCGCCGACCGCGTCATCGGCCGACTCGTGGCCCTCGGAGCCACCCCCGACCAGATCCGCGACCACTTCTCCTACGTACGCCCAGACAGACCCCTCGACGACGACGGCCGCGCACAACTCGCACCAGCCCTCCACAACGCCTCACTCGTCATCGTCGACGGCGTCACCGAAGCCATGACCATGCACGGCTTCGACCTCAACTCCAACGCCGACTCCGCCCTCTTCCAAGGCCTCATCCCCCGCTGGATCGCCGACCACGGCCCCGCCGTCGTCCTCATCGACCACGTCGTCAAGGACAAGGAGAAGCAAGGCCGCTTCGCCCTCGGCGCCCAACACAAGCTCGCCGGCCTCGACGGAGTCGCCTACATCGTCACCATGATTCAGCCTTTCGCCCGCGGAAAGCGCGGACTCGCCAAGGTCGAGATCGGCAAGGACCGACCAGGCCACGTCCGCGAGCACGCCTTCGGCAAAACCATCGCCGAGTTCACCCTCGACGCATCCGTCTCCGACACCATCCTCACCGCCACCCTCGCACCCCCCGGAGAAGCCTCCGGACGCCGCGGCGAGACCTTCGAACCCACCTACCTCATGGAGAAGATCAGCCGCGCCGTACAGCTCACCCCAGGCCTGTCGAAGAAGGCCATCGAAGACCTCGTCTCCGGCAAGGCAGCCACCAAACGCCTCGCGCTCGAGCTCCTCGTCACCCGCGGCTACATCGGGACCAAGCAGGAGTCACGCGGCCGGGTCAGCCACCACCACATGAAGGCGTACTACCAGTCCGAGGACAGCACCGCTCCCGACGAGCACTCGGCTCTTCACGACCACGAGGAGGAGGCGTCATGACGTCACCCAGCGCATACACGCACACCGAATCCACACCGGACGACCTCGTCCCACCTCGTCCCGCAGGCTCGGTATATCACCAGACGCATACCGACCAGGCGAGCGGGCATCTTCTGCCAGAAACCACCGAAATCCAGCCAAATCGACCTCGTCCCCACCTCGTCCCCACCTCGTCCCCCGATCGGGGACGACCTCAACAGCGACCTCGTCCCTCGTCCCCCTCCCCTCTGGGGGACGAGGTCGCCGAGACGTCCAAAACACACCACACCCCCACCACCAGCTCGTCCCCCGCTACCGGGACGACCTCGAACCACACCCGCCGGCACCAGACCGAACACCTCCTCCTAGCTGCCCAGGTCGCCCGCATCACCGGCGACGGACCCAGCACCCTCGCCCTCCTACTCACCTGCTCGAGGTGCCGGTCGTGAGCGGCCAGCCCAAGACCGTTGAGGACCCCATGAGGCAGTCGGGTGCCAGGTGGTGTGAGAAGCACGACCGGTGGGAGTGCTCGGCCAACAAGCCTGACCACCATGCGTCAGCGGTTCGGGGCATGGCGATGTGTCGGCACCACGTCGGCAAAGCGCTCGACGTGGCCAGGACGCAGGGTGAGGCGAACCTGCTCGCCTGGTCGTCGGCCGCCGCGTCGGGTCGGACGCTGGCGGCCATGGATCCGGGTCAGGTCGTGATGGACCAGCTGCGGGTGGCGGTGCTGCGGGCCGACATCTACGGCGAGCTGCTGCGGTTGCAGGTCGCGGACGAGGACGCATGGGGTCTGGTGGGTCCGACGTACGCCGTGGGTCGTGATGGCGGCGCCCGGGTGGAGACGGGTGAGCGGGTGCGTGGTCTGGCTGCGTTGGAGGCGGAGTGGCGGGATCGGGTGGTGCGGTTCGCGAAGGCGGCGCACGACATGGGGATCGCGGAGCAGCACATCCAGCTCGAGCAGGACAAGGCTCAGTTGGTGACGTCGGCGTTTATGGCTGCGTTGGCGGTGGTGGTGTTGGTGCCGGGTGACCGGGATCTGATGTTGCGGGCGTTTTTGGAGGGGCTGGGGCGTGGGCCGGTCGTGGGTGGCGCACTGGAAGGCGGTGCCTCGTGACCTACGTCTCCGCCTGTTCGCCGGCCGGCGGTTGGACTTCTGCCTCGAGGCGCGTCTTGACCTTTGCCAGCTCGATCCCGGCTTGTCGCGTGGCTCGTCGAGCAATGAAGAGGCTCCCGAGCATGGCCGCGAAGACGAGGAGTTGCACGATCAGAACCCCCTCAGATGGGTCGTCCGCCAGTAGTGACCAGGCGGACATCCCAAGCACCGCGACGGCGAGACAGAGCCCGACAGCGATGGCGATGCTCGCTCGATCGAGCGCCCTACGCACCTCGGGTGTCTCTTCTCGGTGCATGTGGACGAGCAGTTGGATCTCTAGGTGGCGGATGAAGCGCTTCTTGGCGTCTCCGTCGGGGAGTAGCGGAAGCAGTTCCGCGTGGGCCTTCAGGTGCCGTAGCCGTCGCCCGGACCTGCCGGCGAACCAGCCAGCGCTACCAGCGACGCCCAAGACGCCGACCATGAGCGACACGAGTTCCGACCACATGGACGCGACCTGGTTGGAGTTCCACGGCCTCGACCCCGCGCTCGTACTCGGCAAGGCGGGCATGCTGCCGTCCGACATGGGCACCGGGCTCCACGCGACAGCGCGCACCAAGGACGCGACAGGGTGGACCGTCGAGAAGTCCGCCGAGTTCGTCGCGACTGCCGCCGCCATCGGACACATCACTGGCCCCGGGCTGCTGCTGATCCCGAACATCGCGAGAGTGGCGGTCCGATGACAGACGACGTCTTGGACCGGATCGACCAGGCGGTGGCCGGGTGGGAAGTGCGACCGGAGTCGTGGCTGCCCGGCGACCCCCTCCATCCGCACCCGTACACCCAGCCGGCCAACGACGACGGCACCTTCCAGGGCAACTACCCGCGCCCGATGATCCAGGTCCTCGATGACGATCAGTGGTCACGTGCCCGGTGCGAGCCATGCGACGTGTCCTGGTCGGGGATCGGGTCATGCTGGATGTGCGGGCAGTACCGCGAACCCACTAGCCGGGGCCTCGGCGCGGCCGGCGACCAGCGGTTCCTCACTCAGATGCTCGGCTTCGGCGCTGCCGTCCGCGCGGCCGCTGACTTCGAGCATGCGATGAGCAGGTTCGCAGCGGTCTCCGCGGACTACGCGCGCCGAGTCGACGAGATGTTCCTGAGGAGGCTGGACGACGATCCCGTCGCCCGTCACACCAACGCCCCCTGCTTCGTCCTGCCAGCGGTCGCCAACCCCGCGGCCCCGACTATGGCCGAGCTCGAGGCCGGGCAGCCGCTCGGCGAGGTGGTGCTCGGCTTCGACTTCACCCGAGACGCGTCCACCGTGGTCGTCGCCCGCCGCACCACCCGCGGCGGCCTCTTCGTCGAGGACCTGCAGCTCAACACCATCGGCGGGATCCACGAGGAGACCATCGCCCGCCTCGAGCATCAGATGCACCTTGGCACGAAGCACGTTGACGACTTCCGGACTGCCTTCGCCGGCACGCCGCGTCCATGGATGTTCGACAACCCGCGCCCTCTCCCCATCGACGGACACGCCTACCACCGACGCAGGAGGAACCGCCCGTGACCAAGCACCGGCAGCCGATGCAGCTCGCCGACTACGTCCACGAGCTCGCCAACACCCACCACCACGTCGAGACCTACCAAACCCGCTCCCCCACCGGCACAGGTTTCATCGACGCCCGCCACGCCACGACCGTCCCCGCACTCCTCGCCCAGCTCGCCAACAACGACACCCCCTCCGCGACCGTCGAAGAAGGCCCACGACCAGGGTTCGCGTCCAAGCCCGCCGCCCGACTCGACGCCCTCGTCGCGCTCACCGACATCGACCTCGAGATCAACCGGTGGATCCTCGACATCGGCGAACAACCCCGACACCTCGACACCCCCAACGCCCTGCGCCAGCTCCACGGCCTGGCCGCATCCTCTGATGCGCTCACCCGCCGTGGGATCGAACGCGACGTACGACGCTGGTGGACCAGGGCCCGCATCGTGACCGGCTGGGACTCCCCGGCCTGGACCCCAGACAACACCTGCCCGTCTTGTGGTGAGCGCGGCACGCTGCGGATCCGCCTTGCGGACCACATCGGGATGTGCACGGGTCGTGGTGACGAGGAGAAGCGGCGTGAGCCGTGCGGGGCGACGTGGGGCACGCACACGATCGGGCTGTTGGCTGACCACATCCGGGCCGAGTCCGAGTCCGAGTCGCAGCCACGTGTCGGAGCTGGGCCGTGCTGGTGCCCGGTGCCGAAGCCGGTGGTGCCGGACCTGTCTAGGTTGTGCCCAGGGTGCGGGTCCGCGCGGTGCCGGCACGCGTTGGGCGCCAGGTTGCTCGACACGATCCGGGCATCGGCGTCGTGACCGTCAGCGACTAAGAAGCTGCAGGTCCGGTGCAGCGACTACGTTGTGCACGATCGTGATGAGTTGGGCGAACGTCGCGTCTTGACCGTTCATCTGCCACCCGTCGGAACTCATCTCGTCGAGCACGTTGAACGCAGCCTGCCGGCGCGGGTTGTTCGTTTGCCTCTTCCGATTGAAGTGCGCACCACCCCGACGGTTTGCCACGTACATGATCATGTCGTCGCGTCGGATCGGACGTGACTTGCTCACCACGCACACCGCCTCGACGTACTTGCGCAGTGGCATGTCGGCCGGCTGAGCGTCGCTCTCCATGATCGCTCTGATCTCTGTCGTCAGGGCCGCGTCTTCCCAGAGCAGCATCTCTCCGACGAGCATGCCGGTGCCCGTGTCGATCGTGTCCGCAGTAGCGAAAACCAGTCCGCTCCATGTCGGAAAGCGGGCAAGGTCCGAGACCTCGGGAATCATGGGCTGGCCCGGACGGCCCTCAGCCCGCCAGAGTCGGGCGATGTCTCCACCGTTGTCCACGAGCAGTCGGCGCAGTACCACGGCCTCCCTGCGAAGGACGTGCAGATCCATGCCGGTGCGCCAGGTGTCTCGCAGGTGCGCCATGTCGGCCTGGACGATGTCCTTGAGCTCGGCGACCTCTTGCGCGTCTGTATGCCGCCGATGTTCCCCACTCATCCGAGGAGGCTACGCGCCACCCCTGCGATCGGCGAACGCTTGACAGATCGGTATTCGGACGCACACACTCTGCCTTGGCGGGTGAAGTGTCTCCAGACACTCCCCGCCGTTGCCATGCCGGGAATCGTGCTTCGTCGTCAGCTCCGGCATCATGGCCCAGTGATCAGCCTCGCGAGTATCGGCACGGTGTCCACCATCTTCGCCGGAGCAGCTACCACCTGGGTCGGGATCCGCAAGATCACGCAGAAGAGCGAACGTCTGCGCAACCGCATCGAAGCCGACGTGGCGCTGCTCGGCCAGCTCCCTGATGGCAGCGCGGGCCGCAAGGACCTACAGGCTCACATCGACCTTTCCATCAGGGAGTTGGTCAGGGTGCAGCAGCGTCAGCTTGGGGCCAGCTGGGACCCTTACGGACTCATCTGGGCGGCCATCTTCGCCGCGATCGCCGCCGCCTCCGGATTGGTCGCCTTGCGTTCGGACTATCTACTCCCGGCGAAGATCGCTCTGTGGGGGTTCTGTGGGCTGACAGCCGTCTTCACTGCCGTTGCCGTGTCAGTGGCTCACAAGCAGGACGACGACAAGCCCGAATCGGTCTAGCTCGGAGCACATAGGGGGGTGCGATGACCTCCACTGCCCCGGCCGGTGCTGACCTGTGGCTTGACATGATCGCCACCACCCTCGCCCCCGAGCTCCGCAAGCAACCCTGGGCCACGCCGGGTGAGATGGCCCAAGCACTCGACCGGACCACCATCCAGACACCGGCCCTGGAACTGGTCGACCAGCTCCTCGTCAAGGTCGCGACCGGCCTGTGCGAACGCGCGATCATCTCCATGCCGCCACAGGAGGGGAAGTCCGAACGGGCATCACGCCGGTTCCCGCTCTGGGTGCTACACCGCAACCCAAACCTCCGCATCGGCATCGTGTCCTACGGCCACGACGTCGCCAAGCGGTGGGGCCGCCGGATCCGCGACGATCTCCGCGCACACCCCGAGCTCGGCCTCACCCTGTCCCAGTCCTCCCAGCGTCAGGACGAGTTCGAGCTCCTTGGGTACGCCGGCGGCATCGTCTGTGTCGGCATCGAAGGGTCCCTGACCTCGAGGCCGATCGACCTGCTGATCATCGACGACCCGTACAAGGACGCGAAGCAGGCCGACTCGAAGGCGTGGAAGCAGACCGTCGAGAACTTCTGGCGCGAGGTCGCTCTCCCCCGCCTCGCACCCGGTGCACCGGTGGTGTTGATCCAGACCCGGTGGCGCGAGGACGACCTGGCCGGCTGGTTGGCCGCCGAGGGCGACGACTGGGCTGTGCTGAACATCCCGGCGCAGGCCGAGCACGACCCCGAGAAGGGCGAGACCGACGTCCTCGGCCGCGCACCGGGCGAGTTCATGGAGTCCGCCAGGCGTCGTACCCCGGCCGACTGGTTGAAGAAGATCCGCGAGGTCGGGTCGAGGGTCTGGAACGCCCTCTACCAGGGTCGGCCGTCGCCGGCGCAGGGCACGTTCTTCCAGCGCGACTGGTGGCAGGAGTACACCCAGCCGCAGTGGCTCGAACGCGAGGACGGCACGAAGGTCGTCACCGGGTTCGACGACCTCCTTGCGTCCTGGGACATGACGTTCAAGAACACCGAGGGCACCGACTTCGTCGTCGGGCAGGTGTGGGGCCGCCGCGGCATCGACCTGTACCTCCTCGACCAGGTCCGGGCCCGGATGAACTTCCCCGAGACCTGCCGTGCGGTGCGCGAGCTCAACGCCCGCTGGCCGCAGCTCATCCTGAACGTCGTCGAGGACAAGGCCAACGGCCCCGCCGTGATCGCGTCGCTGCGTCGCAGCGTCCCCGGGCTCGTGCCCGAGGAACCCCAAGGCGGCAAGGAAGCCCGCGCGGCAGCGGTGTCCCCGATCGTCGAGGGCCGCAACGTGCACCTCCCCTCCCCCGAGATCGCACCCTGGGTCGGCGGGTTCATCGACGAGCACGCCACGTTCCCGACCGGCGCCCACGACGACCAGGTCGACACGAGCACCCAGGCCATGAACCGCCTCATCCTGCAGCCCTTGCTCGCTGGTCGTGACCTCGGTGACGGCACGGGCATCGTGACCATGGACGACCTCGACGACGAGATCGCCGGCTTCGGCTCCTACATCCCCTGACCGATCCCGCGCACTGGGTGCGGGCTGGCCTCCAAAGCCGGCCTTGCCAGGTCCGATCCCTGGGCGGGGTGCCACGTTGCGTGATTCTCGACCAGATGTGAGGCGGTGACCCCGATGACCGGCTTCACCACCACCCCCACCAGCCTCGTCGCCGAAGCCCAGCAGCTCCGCACCGAGCTCCGTGCCGAGCAGGAGACCAACCTGCTTCTCAACGAGTCCATGGCTGACTTGGCCCTTGCGCTCGAGGACAAGGGCTGGCTCGACATCGCCTCCGCGGTGCACCGCGACTTCACCCCCGAGGCCCGCAAGGCGATGACCACCCTGTGCCGCACCATGGTCGTGGCCAACCCGCTCCTCAAGCGCGGCGTCATCGTCCGCATCGGTTACATCTGGGGTCAAGGTGTGCAGGTCCGGGCCCGTGCCGCCGGCGACGAGGAGCCCCAGGACGTCAACACGGTCGTGCAGGCCTTCTGGGACGCGAACACGAAGACCCTCACCGGTGATGAGGCCCACGACCAGCTCGAGCGGGGTTGCGCCACCGACGGCAACGTCTACATCGCCTGCTTCACCAACCCCTTGACCGGTGCCGTGCAGACTCGTACGGCCCTGACCGAGGAAGTCGTCGACATCATCAACAACCCCGACGACCGGGACGACCCGTGGTTCTACGTCCGCCACATCCCTCAGCAGGTCGTCGAACCGGCGTACTCGTCGGGAACCCGCGTCCGGCAGCAGGTCCAGAAGGTTGCCCACCCGGCACTCGGGTACCGGCCCGTGCAGCGACCCAAGACCCTGAACGGTATGCCGATCCGGTGGGACGCACCGATCAAGCACGTCAAGGTCAACCCCGTCCCCGGGTGGCGGTTCGGTGTCCCCGACGTCTACGCCTCCCTGGCCTGGGCGCGCGCGTACAAGGACTTCCTCGTCGACTGGGCGCAGCTGACCAGGTCCCTGTCGAAGTACGCGTGGCAGGCCACCGGCGGCACCAAGTCCCGGGCGCAGAAGATGGCCACCGAGATCGCCCGCAACAACGGTGGCAGCGTCGGTGCGATCCCACCGGTCGGTGTCGCCCCCACCCCGGCTGGTCAGGCAGCGGTGGGTTCCGGCGACATCCGCCTCGAGGCGATCTCGAAGTCCGGGGCGACCATCG
The DNA here is from genome assembly GCF_023208195.1 of Nocardioides sp. InS609-2. Lineage (NCBI taxonomy): Bacteria > Bacillati > Actinomycetota > Actinomycetes > Propionibacteriales > Nocardioidaceae > Nocardioides > Nocardioides sp. InS609-2. The sequence goes on from NZ_CP060034.1 coordinate 1,239,735, forward strand.
ACGCGAACTCCGGGAAGCCGCTCGCCGGGATGGCCGCCGCCGGTCTCGGGCTTCCCGTCACGATGCTCCTCGCGGACCCCGGCATCACTGGTGCCCGGGCCGTGGCCGAGACCCTGGACCTTCCGACCGTGCTCGAGATGGGGATGCGGCGGCTGCTGTGGCAGGCCGCGCTCACCGAGATCCTCGAGTACGTCCTCGACCAGGCGGTCCTCGCACCCCGCGGCCTGCTGAAGGGCACCCTGACGCGGGACGAGTGGGGCCAGTTCTCGGTCACCCTGACCGGTGAGGTCGAGAAAACGCTGGACTGGGAGTGGCCGCCTCTGGTCGACATCGACCCGGTCGAGCTGATCAAGGCCATCGTTGAGGCCGAGGGCACCAGGGTCGGGCAGGCTGTCCCGCTCGTGTTGCTGCGTCTTCTCCTGAACGCGCTTGGTGTGAAGGACGTGGACGAGGTCCTCGAGACGGTCCAAGACGACGAGGGCCGGTTCATCGACCCCCGTGCCACCGCCGGCCAGGTCGCCGTCGACGCATTCAACCGTGGCGATGACCCCTTCGACGCCACGAGCTGACGGTCGTGGCTGCCAGCGAGGAGACCATCCGCCTCCAACGCCAGCTCCGTATTTCGGTCGACGCCGTCGTGGCCGACGAGATCCGCGATCTGACGCGCGCATGGGCGACGGCGTGGGACGAGATCGGCCGCGACCTGAACACCGCGCTCGTCGACGCCCTCACCGCCGGCCAGGTCACCCGCGCACAGATGCTCAAGGCGGAGCGACTCAAGAAGGCGCTGTCCACCATCGGGACCCGCCTCGAGGACCTCTCCCAGAACGCCGGCGTACGGATTCTCGGGGACCTCCGAGGCGTCATCGACACTGCCGGGTCGGCGCAGGCCTCCATCATCGACTCGCAGCTCCCCCGCAATGCCTCGCAGATGGTCGACCTCGACGCCTGGTCTCGGGTCGACCCACGCCAGGTCGACGCGATCGTGCGGCGCAGCACCCAGCAGATCACCTCCACGCTCCGCCCCCTGTCGGGCAAGGCGTACGACGTCGTGCAGCGCGAGCTCATCCGGTCGGTGGCCTCCGGGTCCAACCCCAAGGTGGCAGCGCGCCGCATGATCCAGCGCGCCGAGCAGGGCTTCAACGGTGGTCTCACCCGGGCCATGGTGGTGTCGCGCACGGAGATCATCGACGCGCACCGCACCGCGGCCGCCGTTGGCCAGGCACCCCATGCCGACGTGCTGGCTGGGTGGACCTGGGTGGCGTCGCTGACACCGCGCACCTGCCCGGCCTGTCTTGGCAAGCACGGCGAGGTCTTCCCCCTGACCGAGCCCGGCCCGCTCGGCCACCAGCAATGCCGCTGCTCCCGTGTCCCGACCACGAAGTCCTGGGCCGACCTCGGCTTCGACGGAATCACCGAGCCGCCGTCGCTCATCCCCGACGCCGACGCGTTCTTCGCACGCCTCTCCCCGGCCGAGAAGTACGACCTCCTCGGCCAGGACCGCTACCGCGCCTGGGCCGGCGGGAAGTACCCCCGCTCCGAGTGGGCGGCACGCCGCACGAGCACCGGGTGGCGCGACTCGTTCGTGCCATCGAAGCCGCCGGCCACACCGCGCATGACTCCGAGCGCCGGCCCTGCCGTACCGCCGCCCGGCTGGGACATGGGCCCGATCCTCGGAACCGTCGAGCAGCAGATCTACCAGAAGGCCCGCCCCCTCCAGGTCGGCCCGGACCTGCGCACCGTCGACCAGAACACCGCCAACCACTGGCACACCTACGTGCCCGACACCGAGGACCGCACCACCGCGCTCCTGCAGTACTGGAAGCCCACCGAGGACCTGGTCAAGCAGATCGCCGCCGACATCACCGCCAGTTCCGTCCGTTCTCGCGCGACCAGCGGGAAGATCGGGACGACCTACCGGGCCTTCGAGGGCATGCGGTCCTCGGGAATCGCTGACGGCGGCTACTCCCTGGACGACTTCAAGACCGACCTGACCGCGGCGGCCGAACGCCTCCTCGCCCGCGAAGTCGAAGACGTCGGCCTCGTCTACCGCGGGTTGAACCTCCCGACACGGTTCCCAATCGACACCGACGAGGGCCGGCGCGCCGCCGTCGCGGTCGTGCAGCTCGAGGACTGGTGGCACGTCTCGGCCACGACCCTCCCCGATGTCGCGAAGGTCTACGCCCGAGGCAGCGGGACACGGGTGCTGCTCCGCATCGACGGCGCCGCCGGGATCGTGCTCAGCTCGATGGGCCGCATGGCACCGAGCACCGAGATCTTGCTCAGCGGCGGCTTCGACGTTGAGCGGTACGATGCCGTTGGCAGTGTGCTCACGATCTACGGGAGGTGGCGTCCATGACGACTGACCCCCTGAGCCTGCCCCCCGGCCCGAAGCGCCGTGCGGCGATGGACGCCATCGGCATGAACGTCAGCCTCGCGGACTTCACCGCCGCCGAGCGGGCAGAGATCGCGGCCGAGTCGGCCCGCGAGGAAGAGTCGTTCGAGAAGAACTCGCGCCCGATCAGCGACTTGTACCGCGTCGAGTCATAGCTTCGGGCGGTTCGGGTTCGCTGACCCGGACGGCTCGTAGCTGATCGCTCCGCACCGCCGGCACGTTGAGACCATCTCCGCGCTGCGCGATCCGATGATCACCTCTTCGAGTACCCAGATGTGCTCGAAGCAGTCCGCATCGTCATCAGCCCCCATTGGTGACCCCGCCTGACGGCCCGGGGTGCCCCTCAACCGCCTGGTTCGGCAGCGCGCCCGGCGCGGGGTCAGCGGCCGACCCCAGGTCCGACGCCTTCCCAGGGCAATCGGGGTTCGGGCAGAAGTCCTGCGCGACGACTGTCGCCAGCACTTCGTCACCGCCCGGCACCACGTCCACGACACCGGACTCGAGTTCGTGTCCGCAGTACTCGCAGTGCGTCGGCCACTCCGGCTCTTCGACGTTCCCCATCTCCTCGTTCATCCGCCGAACGCTACCCGTGACCGGGAGGTCCCGCCATGCCCAAGCAGCTCCGCGAAACCGCCGCGATCACCGAGAAGGCGGCCGCCGAGGCCAAGAACACCGGTCTCCTCCCCATCCAGTTCATCTCAGCAGGCTGGGGCTCCAGCGGGTACTACTCACCCCAGGTCATCGAGCAGGCCGCGACTGACCAGGTCATCCCTGCCGGCACCCACATGTACGCCGATCACCCGACCGACGCAGAGGACGCCGAGCGCCCCGTCCGGTCGGTCAAAGACATCATGGCCGTCACCGTGGGCGAGTCACGCCTCGCCACCCAGGCCGACGTCACGGCCTGGGGCGCCGACCTCGGCGCCCTTGTCGGTGAAGCTCGCGTCGTCCCGCAGTGGCAGCCGCTGCTCGAGGCTGTTCGCGACCAGATCGGCACTTCCATCCGCGGGTCAGCCACAGACATCGTCGAGGGCGAGGCCGAGGGACGCCGCGGCGGCATCATCGAGGGCCTCGTCGCCCCAGTGCTGTCCGTCGACTTCGTGACCCGGGCCGGCCGTGGCGGGAAGGTCCTCTCCGTCATGGAGTCCGCGGCCGCCAACCGACGCGCCATCGGCCACGGCATTGCTGAGGCCACCGTGAACGACACCCGCGAAGCGCTGCAGACCGTGCTCCGCGACGAGTACGGCGGCGACAAGACCTACGTGTGGGTCCGCGACTTCGACGAGTCGAGTGTCTGGTTCGAGATCGAGTCCGAGGACGACAACGGCGTGTTCGGCCAGACCTACACCGCCTCCACCACCGACGGCGTCTCGCTGTCCGGAGACCGCACCGAGGTGCAGGTCAAGACCACCTACGTCTCGGTCACCCGACCGGACAGCAACACCCCAACCGCCACGGAGTCCGAGGAGGACAACATGGGCAAGATCCAGGTCGAGGAGTCGGTGCACACCGACGCCCTCGCAAAGGCCGGTCGGGTGGACGCTCTCGTCAGCGAGAACGCCGCCCTCAAGGCCGAGCGCGACAAGCTGCAGGAGAGCGACGCCGCGCGCATCCGCCGCGACGCCGGCCGGAAGATCATCGAGGACTCCGAGGGTGTCTTCGACGAGCTGCAGGCCCGCGGCTTGCTGGCCGACCTGCCCGTCACCGAGTCGGGCGTGCTCGACGTCGACGCCTTCACCACGACCGTCGCCGAGGCGGCCGCGAAGCAGAAGGTCGCGGCCGGTGCCGGCGGCATCACGTCGTTCGGTCAGACGACCGACACGGCCAACTCCACCACCGAGTCCTCCGCGCCGACCCGCACCGCCTGGGGCCGGACGCTGACCGAGCAGAAGGGAGCCTGACATGGCGACCAACGAAAAGTTCCGCGCCGGCGACAAGGTCTCCCTTCCGGTCCTCGCCGGGAAGAAGGCCGGCGACCCGGTCCGTGTCGGCAGCCTCAACGGTGTCTGCGCCACCGACCGCGCCAAGGTCGACGTCGCACCCACCAACGCCGACGGCACGCTCAGCACGTCGTACAACTACGGCGGCGGCAACCCCACCGGGAACGCATCGGTCTGGCTCGACGGTGGCCACGAGTTCACCGTCGCCTTCGCCGTGGCCAACGTCGGTGACCCGGTCTACATCCTCGCCGACGGCACTGCCCTCACCGGCACCGCGACCGGCAACAACCTGTACGGCCACGCCCTGACCACCAAGGCCGCGCCCAGCGGGCCCCTGACCGTTCGCATCGCGAACTGATCGGAGATCGACATGACGATCGAACTGCTCTCCGGGGCCGCCGCGGTCGAGGCCGCGTCAGACTCCGACCTCTCGGGGACCCTCAACCCCCGCGCCTTCCGCATCGGGGAGGCGAGCACCAGCCGTGCCCGCAAGGCCCTGGCCGAGGCGTTCGCCAACCAGTGGGGTGCCGACGTGCGCCTTGCTGAGGCGTTCTCCACCAGCGACTTCAAGCTTGCTGCCGCGGCCGAGCTCGACAAGGAGATGCTTGCGCAGTACGACGAGCTCCCCACCGTTTGGGACCAATACACGGATGCCACCACTGTCCGTGACTTCCGGCCCAAGCGGCTTGTGTCGAGGTGGCGCTCCACCGTCGGCATGCAGCGGGTCCCCGAGCTCACGGAGTACCCGGCCGACGACCGTCGCGGCGCAAACGAGTACGCGATCGCGGTGGCTAAGTATGGCCGCCGGTTCGCCATCTCGTGGGAGGCGTGGAAGAACAACGAGGCCATCGACGAGCTCGAGGAACTCCCGGGCGAGCTGGCCCGCCAGGCCCGGGAGACCGAGATGATCGCTGCGGCGTCCAACCTGCTGCTGGTCAACGCCCTGACCAGCATCGCGACGGACGTCAACACCGACTTCTTCAAGGCCGGCAACAACAACGTTCCCACGGCGTTGCCCCTCACCCGGGACAACCTCAAGCTGGTGTGGGACGGCATGGCCACGAAGAAGGACCCGCAGTCGAAGAAGGTCATCGCGCGACCGGAGATGGTGCTGGTCGTCCCGAAGGCCCTCGAGGCGACGGTCCTGTCGATCACCAACCCGACGGTGATCCGCAAGACCTCGGGCACCACGCAGACCGAGGAGAGCAACGAGTTCTCGAAGCTCTCCTACGTGGTCGATCCGATGCTCGACTACCTCAACACCCACGCGAACGCGGCCACCACCTGGTTCCTCGTGCCGAAGCCGAAGAGCTCGCGGCCCGCACTGTGGGTCGCCAAGCTCGCCGGGCACGAGCAGCCCGACCTGCGCGTCAAGGCCGACACCGGCCGCAAGATCGGCGGCGGCGACATCTCCGCACTTGAGGGGTCGTTCGAGATCGACGACATTCAGTACAGAGGTCGTCATATCGTCGGGAATCAGCAGGGGGATCCCCTGTTCACGTACGTCTCTCGGGGCGCGTGATCCTGACCTGAGGGGTGGGTTTCGACCTGCCCCTCAGGTGCTCCGATCGAGTAGAATCGGAGCACGAAAGACCCCCGCACCGCTTGCCGGCGGCCGGGGGCGTGGCCCACTCGGATGAGGAGTGAACATGGACGAGCGTATCTGCTCGAAGTGCGGTGTTTCCAAGCCCGAGACGTCGGAATTCTTCGGCAAGCGAGGCAACGCCGCACGCGGCGGCCTCCGGCCTGATTGCAAGGCTTGCGTCTCGGAGAGCAACCGCCGCTACCGCGAGGCCAACGGGGAACGCATCCGTGGACAGAAGGCGGCCCATCGGGCTGCCAATCCCGAAGCGTCCAGGAGCCGCGAGGCTGCCTACATGTCCACACCAGAGGGCAGGGCTACTCGGTATCGAAACTCGGCCAAGTGGAACCGGTCTTCTGAGGGCAGGTTGTTCTACGCCATCACCCAGCTCCGGCGCCGCGCTGAGGCCTCCGGGCTGCTGGCCAACTTCACCGCGGACGACTGGCACCGCTGTCTAGAACTCTTCGAGGATGCCTGCGCCTACTGCGGGGCGACCGAGACGCTCACCCAAGAGCACGTGATCCCGGACAGCAAGGGCGGCCCGTACACCGCCACGAACGTCGTCGTGGCCTGTCGTCCCTGCAACACCAGCAAGCACGACTCCGATATGGAGACCTGGTTCCGGTCCCAGACCTTCTTCACACCTGTACGTCTGGCGCGCATCGTGGCGCACGTCAACGGCGCCTGACCGAGGGCACGACCCAGTTGAACTGCCCAGTGGGGCGAGGGGTGCGTCAGACGCCCCTTGCCCCACCGGGTCAGCACCACAACTCCACAGCCGCACCCCAGGGAGGCCGTCATGGCGATCGACTACACGACTCCCGCCGGCCAGGTGCGGTTGTTGATCAACGACACCCAGGCCGACCAGGTCTTCGGCGACGACGAGATCACGGCCTACCTCGCGCTCGAGTCTGGGAGCGTGAAGCGGGCGGCCGCTCAGGCGCTCGACACGATTGCCGACGACGAGGCGCTGACCTCGAAGGCCATCCGTACCCAGGACCTGGCCACCGACGGCCCGAAGACCGCGGACTCTCTGCGCAAGCGCGCCGCTGCGCTCCGTGCACAGGCCGACCAGGTCGACGAGGACGCTGACGAGGGGTTCTTCCAGATCGTCGACGTCGTCGGTTGCGGCGGGTTCGGGCCTGAGCTGACCGAGCGGCCGGGCTGGCTGTGAAGCGTCACCACACCGGGTCCGGGCGCCGGGCCGTGATCCCGGACGACTGGGCCGCGCATCACGCTCCGGTCGCCGAGGGCACCATGCTCGACGGCACCATCGCCCTCCGCGAGCCCGGCACCGTGCAGACCTGGTCCGACGAGCTCGAGCGGAACGTGGCCACACCCAAGACCCCGTACTTCACCGGTGGCTGCCGCATCCAGGCACTCACCGGGCAGGCCCGCGTGATCGCCGTGGCCGAGGACGACGAGACGATCGCCGACTACCTCATCACCGTGCCCCGTGACGTCGAGCCCCTCGAGGGCCATCTCGCCCGCGTCACCGCTGTCGACGACGCCGTCCTGATCAACCGCACCCTCCGCGTCGAGCGGGTGGTGCGAGGCACCCAGCGCTTCGAGCGCGACATCTTCTGCACCCTCGCCGACTGACCAGGAGGCCAGCCATGACCGTCGCCCTCGACGTGTCCGAGCTCCGCGCCCTGGGCTTCCGCCTGCAGGCCGCCTCCGGCACCATCGGCGCCCTCACCGCGGCAGCCGTCCGCAAGACCGCCTTCGACATCGAGGCCGACGCCAAGGCCCTCGCCCCGGTCGACACCGGCAACCTCAAGAACTCGATCACCACCACCCTCACCGGTGATGGCCGCACCGGCAGCATGAGCGCCGAGATCGGCCCCACCGCGGAGTACGGCGTCTTCCAGGAGTACGGCACCAGCACCCAGCCCGGCAAGGCGTACATGGGCCCCGCGTTCGACCGCCGCGCGCCCGGCCTCGATGCCGCGATCGGGCAGATCCTCGACGGCCTGATCTGATGCCGGTCTCGCGCCGGGCCTTGGGCGACGCAGTCGCCTCACGCGGCCTCACGATCACCAACGCGACCGGCTACTACGGCAAGGTCGGCCGGCTCCTTCCCGGCGCACCCGCCGACACCCCGACCGACCCGCCTGTCGACGAAGTGCTCGGTGTCCTCCCGTACTTCGTGGTCTACCCCGGCACAGGCGGAGACGGCCCCGACGCCAACCTCGGCGACGAGTCCATCGACACCACCCAGCTCATCCAGATCACCGCCGTCGCCTCCGACGCCCAGGACCTCCTCGCCCTGGTCGACCGCATCGAGGCCGCGTTCAACCGCTGGACCCCGATCGTCGCCGGCCACGTCTGCGGCCGCCTCCGCAAGCCCCCCGGCTTCGACCCCGGCCAGCCGATCCCCGACCGGCAGAACTTGCCCGTACGCCTCTTCGTGCCCCTGCAGTACCAGCTCGACGCCACCACCTGATCCTCCTCGGCGGCCGCCGAGGACCAACCCCGAGGAGAAGCCCTCATGGCACAGCTCAACTTCGTCCAGGCCGCCATCGCCGGGGCCAACCCCGGCTTCGTGGCCGCCTCAGCAGGCGGCGACAAGGTCGTCCCCAACGACCGCGGCGCACTCATCGTCCGGAACGGATCCGGCGCATCCATCACCGTCACCGTCGCTGTCCCCGGCAACGGCCGGTTCGGGCTGCCCGAGCCCGACGTCGCCATCGCCGTGCCCGCCGGCGCGGACCGGATCATCGGCCCGTTCCCCTCGGTCCTCGGCGACTCGGCCACCGACAACCTCGTGGCCATCACCTACAGCGCCGTCACCACCGTGACCGTCGCTCCGATCCAGATCTGAGAGGGGACAGACCATGAGCGACGGCTTCGTTGAGGTCTATGACACCATCACCGGCCTCAAGCAGCGGGTCCCCGCGCACTTCGTGGACGACCCGATCCTCGGCCGCAACATCCAAAAGACCCCGTCCCAGCGTGCCCTCGAGGGTCAGCTCGGCCAGGCCCCCACCGAGGCCTCCACGGTCGCCGAGATCCGCAGCTTCGCCGATGAGGCGGAGATCGACGTGAGCGGCCTGCGCAAGCACGCCGACCTGCTCGGCGCCGTCCAGGCGGTCGTCGGCACCGATCCCCTGCCTGAGCCCGCAACCCCTGGTGTCGACGTCGAGCTCGGCGGCGGCCCTAGCACCGACGTCGACACCCCCATCGGCGACACCCCTAGCCCGGACGGCACCGAGCCCTCCGACAACTCCGCGGCCGACGCGGGACAGGAGTAACACCATGCCCAAGAGCCTGGCCGACGGCCACATCAAGCTCGCGGTTCTCACGACCCAGCCGGCGAACCCCGGATCACCCCTGGTGTCCGAGCTCAACCTCGGCATCAACGCCGCCTGCCGGGTCCTCGGATCCGACTTCCTGTGGACACCCACCGACAGCGACAAGGTCGCCGAGAAGGCGCTGTGTGACATCAACAACATCAACGCCCTCGGCCCGTCCAACTATTCGGCCGGCCTGTCGATCTTCCGCTACTTCAACGCCGGCACCGGCGTGGCGGACCCGACCGAGGACTCGCTGTTCACGGCCACCAAGGCCAAGGGCACGAACCTGTGGATCTACGCCCGCAAGACGGGGAAGCTCGAGACCGCTGCGTGGGCCACGGGTGACGAGATCTACCTCGGTGGCCAGGTCATCACCGACGCCCCGCAGGAGCCGTCCGACCTCGGCGGCTACCTCAAGAAGCGGATCCCGCTTGAGCCGCAGGCGATGTACCCGAACATCTCCGTGGCCTGACCCACGCCCACCGGGGCGGCGGCTGCGAGGTCCGTTGCCCCGGTGCTCCACCTCGCCCACCTCGCAACCTCGCAGTTCAGACAGGAGCACCACCATGACCAACCCCGACGTCTCGCTCGGCGAGATCCCCTCCGACCCGGCCGGCCACCCCGCTCACACCCCCACGGCCATCGCCGAGGTCACCATCACGTCCCTCGCCGAAGCCGCCGTGAAGCCGCTGTCCGTGTCCGAGATCCTCGAGCACGGCCGCCGCATCGAGCGCACCGCCCGGATCTGCATCCGAGGCGACCTGCAGGCCGAGTACGACCGGATCATCCTCGAGCTCGCCGGGCTGATGGGCCCCTCCGGCGAAGTCATCGACGTCAGCCTGGCCGACGGCGACGAAGGCCCCACCCCGGCCCAGATCAAGCACGCCGAGCTCGAGGCCGTACGCCACGAGATGTCCGGTGCGATGCGGTTCGTCCGGTTCCGTGGGATGCCGTCCGACGAGTGGCCCGGCTGGGACAAGGCGCACCGCCCCAAGGGCGAGGACCCGGACCTCACCGAGTACAACACGGCTCTGATCGCCGCGTGCGCCATCGAGCCGAAGCTGAGCGTCGACGAGGTCAACAGCCTGCGTGGCGCGCTCGGGTCGCCGCAGATGGTCGAGCTGGCCAACAAGGCGTGGCAGGCCAACACGACCGGGGGTGTCGACGTCCCAAAATCGCTCGGCTCCTGGCCGAGCCGCGCGCAGGGCTAGCCCGCGATCTCATCGGCGCCGCCCGCAAGCGCGGGGTGGCACCGACGCTCTACTGCGGGATCCGGTTCCTCACCACGACCCTGCTGTACGACGACCCTGACCACGTAGATCGGGTCACTTCGACCATCGGGTCGCCGGCCTTCACCCCGGACGACCACGCACTCCTCGAGGGCCTCGAGTCGTACGAGGCCACCCTCTGCCGGTGCAGCTTCCCCCGCGATCTGGCGTGGCACTCCGACATGGACGGCTGGTTCGAGGCCGACGAGTACGTCTGTCACGCGTGCACCGCACAGGCCGGGCGCCAGGTCGCCTACACCGTCGTCCGCAACACCCGGCCCACCACTGACCCGGTGCCGGCGTTCGTCCTCGGTGTCACCACGACCCGCCCCGACTGACCCGATGACGAGCCGCGGAGGTGACGGATGACCGGTCAGGTCCGCAGCGTCGTCGTCAAGATCTCCGCGGAGACCGCCCAGGCGATCCGTAACGTTCAGGCGTTCGGCAAGGCCGCGGGTGACGCGGTCGACAAGGTCGGCGACAACCGCAAGGCGATGCAGGGGCTCGACCAGCTCGGGAACACGGCCGGCAAGGTGGGCCTGGTCGCAGCTGCGGGGCTGGGTGTTGCGCTGGCGGCGTCGACGAAGTTCGAGTCGGCGATCTCCTCGGTTGAGGCAGCCACTCGTGAGACCGCCTCGGGAATGAATGAGCTGCGGCAGGCCGCGCTGGACGCCGGTGCGGACACCGTGTTCTCAGCGACCGAGGCCGCCCAGGGCATCGAGGAGCTGGCCAAGGCCGGTGTGGCCACGACCGACATCCTCGCCGGTGGTCTGACCGGTGCGCTCGACCTGGCGGCCGCCGGACAGCTCGAGGTCGGTGAAGCCGCCGAGTTCACCGCCACCGCGCTGAATCAGTTCTCCCTTAAGGGCGACCAGGCATCCCACGTCGCGGACCTCCTCGCCGCCGGTGCCGGCAAGGCACAGGGCGAAGTCCGTGACATGGCTCTGGCGCTGGACTACGCCGGTGTCCCAGCGGCACAGCTCGGCGTGTCCATCGAGGAGACCGCCGGCACGATCGCGCTTCTCGCGAAGAACGGCATCATCGGCGAGAAGGCCGGCACCGGGCTCCGCGGCATGCTCGCCTCGCTCACGTCGCCGTCGGTCAAGGCAGCGCAGACGATGGACGGGCTCGGGATCTCCGTCTTCGACACCCAGGGCAAGTTCGTCGGCTTCGAGGGTGTCGCCGGCCAGCTGCAGTCCCGCCTCGGCGGTCTGACTGACGCCGAGCGGGCCAACGCGCTGGGCCGGATCTTCGGAACCGAGCAGCTCCAGGCGGCGAACATCCTCTACCGCGAGGGCGCTGACGGCGTACGCGAGATGACCGCGGCCGTCGACGACGAGGGCTACGCGGCTGAGAACGCGTCCATCAAGCTCGATAATCTGAGCGGCGACTTCGAACGACTTAAGGGGTCACTCGAGACTGCCCTGATCGGCACGGGATCGTCGTCCCAGGGCCCCCTGCGTTCCCTTACCCAGGGCCTCACGGGGGTCGTCGACGCCTACAACAAGCTCCCCGGTGCCGCGAAGTCCGCGACCGCAGGCCTCCTAGGTGTCACCGCACTCCTCGGTGGCGGCATCTTCGTCGCCTCGAAGACCATCCAGGGCATCAACAACACGCACACAGCCCTTTCAGGCCTGGGTGTGACTGCCTCCAGCGTCAAGGGCAAGGTCTCGTCGTTCTCGTCGTTCATGGGTGGCCCGTGGGGCATCGCGCTCGGTGGGGCCGCGGTCGCCCTGGGCCTGCTCATGAATGAGCAAGCCAAGGCCGAGGGGTACGTCAGCTCGTTGACTGCGGCATTGGACGACCAGACCGGTGCGATGACCCGCCAAGCGATCGCGACCAACCTGCAGGACGAGGGATGGCTGGAGTACGCCGAGTCCATCGGGGTAAGCGCCGAGACAGTCGTCGATGCCGCCCTCGGCTCGGCCGAGGCGATGAAGGAGGTCAACGCGGCCGCGAACGCCGACAACTCGGCGTGGTTCGCGATCTGGGACTCCGAGAACTGGACCAAGGACGCCGATCAATTCGTCGCCAACATCCAGGCTCAAGCCGAGGCCCAAGCCCAAGCCGAGAAGAACGCCAAGCTGCTCGCGGAGGCGAACGGTGAGACCGGCGACTCTGCTGGAGCCGCGGCATCGGCCGCTGGCGAAGCTGCTGACGGCTTCGAGGGTATGGGTGCCGCGGCCGGGCAGTCCCTCGCCCAGATCGAGGCGGCCGTCAAGGCCCTCCAGGACGCACGGAAGGCCGCGAGCGAGACCGCCCAAGGGTTCTTCAACCTGGGCGACTCCCTCAACGATTCCAAGGTTTCACTGAACGACTGGATCCGCGACATGGAGAAGCAGGCCACCGCACTCCGAAACTTCCGCAAGAACGCCAACGAGGCCGCCGACAAAGGTCTCCGCAAAGGCCTGATCGCGGCCCTCAAGGAAGCCGGCCCGGAGGGCGCTCTGCGCATGGAGCAGCTCGCGAACGCTACGAAGGCTGAGATCAACCGAGCCAACGCCGCTTGGGCTAGCGGGCAGCACGAGATCAACAAGTACGTCGACGCCACCACCCGTGTGCCGAAGGAGAAGAGCACCAAGCTCACGATCGACTCCGGCGGTGTCTACTCGAGCATCAACGCGGTTGAGCAGGCGCTGAGCAGCATCAAGGACGAAGAGGTCCGGATCAACGCCGTCCGGGTCGGGGCGATCTACACCGCGTCCGGGGGCGGAGGCACCGTTGGCCGCGGCAAGCCGAAGGCGACGGGCGGCCCCATCACCGGTCCTGGCACGGGTACGTCCGACGAGATCCCGATCTGGGCATCGAACGGCGAGCACATGTGGACCGCCCGCGAGGTCGCCAACGCCGGCGGACACAGCCGTGTCGAGGCCATGCGGAGCCAGTTCCGGTACGCCAACGGTGGTCCGGTCGGATTCTTCGACGCACAAACCGGGAGCACTGGCAACGCCGACGAGCGGCTGGCCGTCTTCCAGGCCGAGAAGCAGATCAAGGACCTGATCAAGGCCCTCAACGCCGACGGCAAGAACAAGCTCAAGGGTCTCGACCGGGAGATCGCGAAGACTGAGCTCGAGGCGGCCAAGGTCGCGCTGGCGGCCGCAAAGGCCGGGCTGGGTGCAACGGCCCGCCAGAAGGGCGAAGACGCGGCACAGGACGCGAAGGACGCCCGAGACAAGGCCGCCAGCGACGCGAAGGACCAGGCCGATGCCGCCGAGAAGCGGCAACAGGACCAGACCGACGCCATGGTCGCGATGATCGACGGTGCCACGACGGCTGTCGATGGGTTCATCGACGCCGCCGAGGAGCAGAAGTCTGCAGCCAAGGAGGTCCGTGATGCCGTCGTGCAGAACATGGAGCGTCTCGGAGCTGCGGCCACGGCCGGGTTCCGGTCGTCGCTGTTCGAGTCCCAGTCGGGCAACCTTTACTCCGGGTCGTCGACGTCGGGTGTGTTCGGTGCCCTGTCGAAGGACATCGCCGGGCTCGAGGCCCGGCAGGGCATCATCACGCAGCTCTCGGCCGCTGGCATCTCGTCCGGGGCCATCGACGCGCTCCTGTCGGAGGGGTCCAACCGTGACATCCAGGGGCTCCTCTCCTCGGGTCGGGCGCTGGAGTTCGACGCCATGTTCAAGCAGCGCGAGGCGCTCCTGGGCTCGGTCTCGACCCAGGCAGGGATGGCGGCGTACGGCGGGGAGCTCGGGGTGGCCAACGCCGGCGTCGGCCGCATCGAGAACCAACTGGTGCTGCTACGCCAGGAGCTCCAGTGGCTCAAGTCGATGCGCCCGATCAGCGTGACCGAAGCGATCAGCGCTGAGGCCACGGCCCGCGAGGTTGCCCGACTCCAGGCAAGGGCGGTGGTCTAGGTGCCTGTCGACACAGCACGACTCACCATCGGCAGCACCATCGCCATGTCCGGGGCGCACCTCGACCCGCTGGTCGACGAGTACGGCGTCGACTGGCTCCTCACCAAGCTCGACGGCTGGGACGACGGTTACGCCGCACCGGACTCTGGTGTCACGAACCGTGTGTCCGACCATGGCGGCCACGTGAGCGATGTGTTCGCGGTGCCGCGAATCGTGCACGTCGAGGGCCGGGTGAAGGCCCCCTCGTGGGATGCTGCGACCCTCGCGTGGGAGCGCCTCATGGCGGCGGTCCCGTTGTCGGACCAGACGACGATGACTGTGGCTCACGGCGTCGCTGCGGTGCTCCCCACCAAGCAGGCTGCCGTACGCCAGCATGAGAAGCCGGTGATCGCGGACCGGGTCGGTGGGCTGCTGTCGTACTCGTTGTCCCTGATCGCACCGGACCCGCGCCGCTATGCCACGGTCCTGCAGTCTGCGTCGACGGGGTTGCCGTTCACCACGGGCGGCCTGTCGCTCCCGATCGTCCTGCCCATCTCCATTGGCGCGACGGTGAACTCGGGCCGCCTGGCGTTGACGAACGCGGGCAACGCCGCCGCACCGCCGTCCCTCTCCATCACCGGGCCGTGCCCGGCCCCGACGATCACCCATCTGGGGACGGGTCGACGCCTGGTCGTGGCTGATGCGATCGACGCGGGCCGGGTCCTGACGATCGACACCGTCAACCGGACGGCGCTGCTCGATGGGACCGTGCTCCGCACCGTCACCGGGTCGTGGTGGCAGTTGGAGCCGGGTGTCAACCAGATCGCGTTCACTGCTCCCGCCTACGACGCGGGAGCGCTCCTGACCGTCTCATTCCGTTCGGCATGGAAGTAGGTAGACCGTGGCTATCCCCTTCGATGTCGACGCGACGTGGCTCAACACGACAGCCTCCTACGACGCGGGCGAACTCCGCCGAGCCGATGGTGCCCTTGTCGCTGGCGCCGGTGGTACCCCGTGGGGCGGCATCGCCCGCCACTCCGACACCGCCATGAACGTGACCGTGAACGGGTCCGACGTGGTGACCGTGAACCCCGGCTCCGTGGTGATCCCCGGCAACGCGGTCGCTGAGACCGGCGTCTATCGGGCGTCGCTGTCGGCGCTACAGACCGGCACCTTGGCCGCCCGGCACGCTACGAACCCGCGCATCACCTTGGTGGTGTTCCGTGCTCTCGACACCGACGTGGTGGTCGGGCACGCCGCCTACAAGGGTCGCATCGAGTTCGTCGACGGCACCCCGGGCGCTGTCCCCTCGGCCCCAGCGTTGCCGTCGATGGCCGTCGAGCTGGCCCGCATCACCGTCCCGCAGACCGGCGGCGCCGCGGCCTCGGTCGACCTGACCTACCGCACCTACGCGACCGCAGCGGGCGGCACACTCATGGTGCCCACGTTCGCGCGTCTTCCCGCCTCGGCTGCGAAGTGGCAGCAGGCCCGGACGATCGACACTGGCTCGTTTTACGAGTGGAACGGCACGGCGTGGGTTGCGCTGAACGCGTGGACCGGCGCGGAGGTCCCTGTCCAGGGTGGGACCGTCCCCCCGGCTGGGGCCCGGCAGATCATGGCGGCACAGTCGGTGGTGACGACGGTGGGTGCCGTTTCCACCATCACCGTCCCCTTCGGCCGCACCTTCGGCAACGGTGTGATCTCCGTGGTGGTCTCAATCGGCGACTCGGCCGGCGACCCTGGCTTCGCACGAGTGACGGGCGTAACGACCAGTCAGGCGACCTGCCAGGTGTACGCCCCGAACGGCAACGGCATGGCCCAGAACCTGCCGGTCCGGGTGAACGTCATCGCAGTCGGCTGGTGACCCGGTGGCCGTCTCCTGGCATTCCTTCGACCTCGTCTCGGGGCGTCGGGGCGCACGAGTCGAAACCGAGTCGCTCGGCACGGTGAAGCGCAAGATAAGCGAGGCGTGCGACGTCACGATCGGCGTCAAGATGTACGACCACGAGCGCGGGGCTCCGCAGCCCGGCTGGCTCGAGGGAACCATCGGTGGCCTCACGATGCTGGTCGCGCTCGACGGCGACGACGAACAGATCCTGTGGGGCGGCATGAACGTCCGCCGCATCGCGCCACTGGTGGGCTCCTACGCGCAGGTCTCCTGCGTCACCCTCGAGCACTACTTCGGCCGCCGCTACGTCGGTGACGTGTCGTGGAACAACGTCGACCTGACCCAGATCGCCAACGACGTCGTCGACTCGATCTCCACCGCCGGGATCGGCCTGGTCGTGGCCGCGACCAACACCGGGGTGAAGCTCAGCGGGGAGTACGCCAACAGTGAGGACATCCGGGTTGCTGCGGTCCTCGAGACCCTGTCGACCCTGTACGGCGGCATCGAGTACGCCGTCGAGCTGGGTTGGGCCAACGCCGACCACACGGTCCTGACGAAGACGCTGCGGATCGCCCCGCGGATCGGCCTAGCCCCGGTCACCCCGACGACGTGGTCGTTCCCGGGGTGCATCACCGGTGGCAACTTCACCGAGGACTTCACCACCGAGTTCGGTGCCAACGATGTGACTGCTGTGTCGTCGGGTGAGGTCGATCGGCCGTCGGCTCGGGCTTCTGATGAGGCGCTGATCGGCGGGGGGTGGCCCCGGTATGAGCGGCGCTGGACGCCTGGCACGTCGATCACCCGCGAGTCCACGTTGGAGTCGCACGCCGCGGCCGAGTTGGTGAACACGAGGTTGGGTTTGACGCAGTTCGACTTCACCGCCGACTCGCGGACCGCACCCCGGTTCGGTGTCGACTGGTTCCTCGGGGACGACCTCATGGCCGAGGTCTCCTGCGACCGGTTCCCCGAGGTGGCGACCATCACGGGCGGCACGGCCGACGCAGTGAACCTCACCACCACCCCCAAGAACCAGACTCCTTACCCCAATGACTCCTTCTGGCCGGTCACCGCGAACGTTGCAATCACGGGGCACCCACTGGGCTTCACCGTCGGCGCACGCGTCAACCCGACCAGCGGTGCTGGTAACGCCTTGGCTTCGGTCTACAACCTCGACGGGCTGGGCGACACCGCGATCTCTCGGTGGCTCGGTGTCTGGGTCAAGGCCAACCGTGCGGCCAACGCCCACACCTACTCAACTGCGAGCGGTGACGGCCCCGAAGTGAGTCTCCTCGCGAACGTCTGGACGTGGGTGCGCACCGGCACGGCGAGCGTGGGGCACATCAGCCTGATCGTGTTCACCGCCGCCGGCAACGTCGTGGCGGGCACCGACAAGGTCGAGATCGCAGGCGTCGTGTCTGCTGTGGCTGGCGCCGGCTCCTACTTCGACGGCGACACCCCCGACAACAACCTGCACACCTACGACTGGACCGGCACCCCGAACGCCTCGACATCGACCCGCACCCCCAACAACTACATGCGCTCACCCGGCTTCACCGAACGCCTCCGCGCGACCGGGGTCGAGCTGGACTTCGACAACCACACGGTCAAGCCCATCACGCAGGAGGCTGACTCGTGACGATCCGGAAGCGCTTCGACAACAGCCCCGACACACTGCCCAAGAGGGTCGCGAACCTCGACGCGAAGTTCGAGCAGGAGCGTGCGGCGCTCCGCAACCGGTCCTCGGCCGTCACGGTCGGCGGGCAGGTGTTCTTCGTCCGCGACGGCATCCTCTTCCTCCGCGACGTCGACGGCACCGAACGCCCCGCCGTCCCGATCGCCCGCACGGCCCCGTTCCCGAACAACTCGTTCGAGGCGGTCGACGACACCGGCTTCCCACTGAACTGGTCGGCGTACTGGCGGTCAGCCGACGCCACGGTCACCACCGACACCTCGTGGTCCACGCTGGGGGGCAGGTCGCTCAAGGGCACCAACGGTCCCGCAACGAACTCCGCAGCCATCGCGAACTCGGGCACGTGGAACACGGCGCCCGGAGCCACGATGCTCGTGGAGTTCGACGCCAGGGGCATCGGGGTCAGCCCTCAGGTCATCGCCTACACCGTGTCCAACGTCGCGTCAGGCGGGACAGGGCTCTTTGACCCCGGCGCCTCCGTCACCCAGCAAACTTTCAACCTGACGGCCACGGGCTCCGCGTACACGGCGTCGTTGACGCTCCCATCGACGCACACACGCGCCGCGCTCTACTTCGACATGGGCTCGGCCGCCTCCTCGGCCGTCGTGAGTGTGTGGGTCGACAACGTCGGCGTGACCGGTGGAGAACAGCAGGTCGCCGGTCACTCCGACTACCTCCGCCGTGCCATCCAGGCCATCACCGGTGGCGGCATCCGCACCAGCACCACCGCCGGCGACATCGCATGGGGCACCGGGTTCCGCGTCACAGGCGCTGGACTACAGCTCGACGAGGCACCGGACGGCTACTTCCTGATCGGCATGCCCGCCAACGGCACCGTCATCCCGGTCCACCACTCCACGGCCCGCACCTCCCACACCGTGGCGTCGGGCCTGATCCGGCTCAACGCCAACGAGTCGCTGTGGTACGAACTCCCACTCGCCGCAGCCGCCGCGTCCCAGCCCGCCCGGTTCCACATCGTGGCCAACACCTCCGCCGACGGGTACGTCATCGGCGCCGGCTGGGTCCTCGTCTGCGCACGCGGCGACGTGGCCGGCAACCCCACGAGCGACGAGTTCAAATGGGCCGACGGCCGCCCCGACGACCCACGACGGAACCCCGCCGCCAGCACCGTCAACGCCACCGCACAAACCGTGTCATCCACCACCCCCGCCGACGTCCCAGCCCTGACCATCACCCGGTCCGCCGTCAGCACCGCAGCCCTCTTCGAGGTCGATTGCACCCTCGACACCGTCTGCAACACCGGCGGGACCATGATCGCCCGGCTCCTCGTCGACGGAACCGCCCAGACCCCGGTGATCGTCTACGCCGCCACAGCCGGTCTGCGGATCCCGTGCACCCGCCGCTGGGTCGTCACCGGGCTCTCGTCGGGGTCGCACGTCTTCAAGATCACGACCGAACTGGCCGCGGCCGGCGGCAACTTCACCGTCAACGCCACCCACAGCAGCCTCACCGTCGACGCCCGATCCTGACCAACCCGCTCGGAGGGAGCACACGTGTCCTACCTCAACAAGGCCGAACTCGCCCAGTCACCAGCGTTCCGGCAACGCATCCTCGCCGCTCTACCCGACGTCGCCGGACTCGTCACGAACGAGGACCAGTCCGAGATGGGGCTCGAGGAAAAGCGCAAGCGCCTCGGTCTCGCCGTCGACGTCATGGTCGACCCCGCAACCAAGGTGCAGGCGTTCGTGTGGCCCGTCATCTCCAACCCGATCATCGGCAACGCGGGCATGGACGCCGAAGACAGCGCGATCCAGTACCAAGTGCTCCAGATGTGGGGCCAGGTCGCCGGCGTCACCGCAGCCGACAAGGCTGCAACGTGACCCGGACAGGGCACCCCCTGCTCGCACTCCGCCCCTGGCGCCGACACTCACTCGTGCTCGCCGTCGCCGGCCTCGTGTACATCCTGATCGGGCTCGTCTACATCCTGGTCCCGCTCACCGTCGACCGTTCAGTCGCCCTTGAGCTCGCGCTCCGGGTCGCGCCCCCCCAGGTGTGGGGCGGCGTCTGGGTGATCGTCGGCCTCCTCAGCCTCGCCTCGACCCGCTGGCCACCCACCAGCGAGACCTGGGGCTACACCTCCATGAGCTCGCTCGCAGCCCTGTGGGCCGCGATCTACGCCCTGTCCATGCTGTTCTTCGGTGCACCCAGGACTGGTGTGACAGCGGTGGCCGTGTGGTCGTTGCTCGCGTTCATGTGGTGGTCGATCTCGGGGCTTCGCAACCCCGACGACATCCCACGGGCCCGGTGATCACCATGGTCGTCACCCCGTGGGTGATCGCACAGCTGTCCGAAAACGCGACGTCAACGGCGATCGCGTCGGTGATCGCCGCCGCCGTCGCCGGGTTCGCTGCGTGGGCTACCCAGCGCACCGCGGCCGCCGCCGCGGTTCGCAACCAGAGCGTCGCCTCACGGACCGACATCGAGCTCGCGGCGTTCGAGCGCGCCAAGACGTACTACACCGACACGATCGACCGTCAGGACGCCGAGATCCACGGCCTCGAGGACGACGTGTCCGGCCTCAAGACCGAGGTCGCCGGATTGCAGCAGGGCCGACGCGAGGACCGCGCCGAGATCGAACGCCTGGCCGACGAACTGGCGGTGGCCAAAGCTGCCCTGCACATGCGTTACCCGGACGAGTTCTGACCGTGCTGCTCCGCCTCCATCGGTGGCTCGCCCGCCAGCTGGCACCGCGGTGCCCGTACTGCCGCCAACCGCTCGACGAGTGCCGCGGCGACTGGCCTATCCACAACGGCTGACTCCGCTTGGGGCGTCGGGCCGAACATCCAACTCAACAGGCCCGGAGGTTGCCATGCCCCGATCCCAGCCACCCGACTTCGTCGACTCCCACGCTGCCGGCCTCTGGAACGCCGGCCCCGCCGACTGGCGGGGCCTCGTAACCGCGGTCCTCGACGCGGAGATCGACGGTGTACCCGTCTCGCTGCTCGGTATGACCGAGACCACCCAGCTCACCCCTTGGGTCCCGCCCGGGTGGGGCCTCTTCCACGACGGCCCCGCCCGCGACACCGGCCGCGACGAATGCACGATCGCGTGGGACGAGTCGGTCTGGGAGTCTGCTGGGCCCGGCTGGGCCGAACCGCTCACCGGCAAGATGTTCCGCCTCGAAGACGGCCGCGTACGACCCCGTGTGCACGCCGTCGGCAAGCCCCTGCGCCACCGCGTGACAGGGCACGGCATTGTGCGCGTCGAGCTCCACGCCCCCTCAGGCACCGACGGAGGCACCGGGCTGCGCCGCAACGAGCGGGCCGCGGTCACCCGCGACATCCTCGCCGGCCGCCGGCAGCTCAAGAAGGCGCTCCGCAAGCAGTACCCCGGGTTCCAGATCCTCGAGTCCGCCGACGAGAACGTCGACCTACGCCGACAGTGGGTCCGGCAGCTACTCGACCGCGCCGGCGGCATCGGGATCTGGGTGAAGCGCCGCCTCCCCGGTCGCGGCACCCACGGACCCCGGCTCATCGACGGGTCACGGCACAGTCGGCGCCTGCGCCTGGTGCTCGCCCGTGTGCTGGCCCGGGTGAGGCCCTTCGACCATCGACCCCTCGTGGCCGGCTACCGGTTCCTCGGCAAGAAGCGGCGTCGGTGATGCAACTCCGCGACCTGCCCGCGCTATGTCTCACCGCCTACGCCCTCGGTGGCCTCATTGCGCTCGCGCTGTTCCGGCGCGCCATGCGTGACGCCGAGGCGTCCGACCACCGAGCCGTCGTGCTCAACCTCAGGAGGAAGTCATGATGCCTGTCGACAGACAACCGGCCTGCACCGAAGCCGCCGCACTGCCCCTGATTGATGCCGTCTTCGGCCTACGCAAGGGCTACGTGACCGCGGCCCGAACTCTCACCGTGACCTACTGCCGTCGTTGCCCGGTAGCGCGAGAGTGCCTCGCGGAGGGGATGGCCGGACGTGAACCCGGTCTGTGGGGCGGCACGCACCGCAACAACGCCGGACAAGTCCGGGTCGCGTCATGAGCGCCTCCCAGAACGGCTGGTCCGCAGGCCCCGGCATGATCCTGCGGCCCCTCGTCGTCGGAGGCATCGCGTTCGTCCCGGGCATCCGCCACGACGACGACGTACACACCGTCCTCGGATACGTCGCAGACCAGTTCCACACCCGCGTCGAGCCGCTCCGGAACCCCGGCTGTTGGGGGTACGCGTTCCGCGAGAACCGCAACGACCCCAACGCCCTGTCCAACCACGCGTCCGGCACCGCGATCGACTGCAACGCGCCGGCGCACCCCAACGGTGTGCCGACCAACCGGACCTTCACGCCCAAGCAGGTCGCCGAGGTCCACAAGATCCTCGCCGAGGTCGACCACACCGTGCGCTGGGGCGGCGACTACACCGGCACCCCCGACGCCATGCACTTCGAGATCGACACCACCCCGGCACGCCTCGCAGCCGTGGCCGACCGCATCCGCAACCAGGAGGACGACATGTTCACCGACGAAGACCGCGCAGACCTCAAGGCCACACGCAAGGTGACAGAGCGCACCCGTGAAGGCTCGTTCAAACGCGACAAGGCGATCCTGGCCGGCCTCGACGAGATCGCCGAGACCAGCACCAAGACCGCCCGCAAGAGCCAGGTCGCAGCTCTCAAGAAGCTGTTCGAGGACGAGTCGTGAAACGCGTCCCCGCCGCCCTGACCGCGACCGTGGGACTCATTCTCGGCATCGTGCTCGCCGGTGCGCTGAGCCCCGCACAGTCGGATGCCCCGGCCGCTGCGTCGGCCTGCGCCTACCCCACGGGCAGCATCAGCAACGCCAAGCTCCTGGCGTACATGAGGTGCCGCTTCGACGAGCAGGCGGGCACCAGCACCCCTGTGCCCTCCCCGTCCGCTACGCCGGCCCCGAGCCCCACGCCCTCCCCGTCGCCGACGACGTCGCCGACCCCTACTCCGGCCAGTGGCTTCCCCGACGCGAGCAACACCGGCACACCTGACGAGCAGACGCTCACCACCTACACCGGCCCGGCGACCATCAACACTGCAGGCACCGTGATCGACGGCAAGATCACGGGCGACCTCACCATCAATGCCGCCAACGTGACCATCCGCAACTCCCGCGTGAACGGCGTCGTTGTCATGTCCGAGAGCGGCACCGCGACGGTCACGATCCTCGACTCCACCATCAACGGCGGCACCGCCACCATCGGCGTGGTCGGGCAGCGCAACATCACCATGCGCCGCACCGAGGTCATCGGCGGCGCTCACTCGATCTCCTGCAAGGCCAACTGCGACATCCAGGATTCGTGGCTGCACGCGCAGTACATGCCGTCCAGCCAGGCCGTCCACGGCGACGGGTTCCTCTCCAACGGCGGCGACAACATGCGCGTCGTACACAACACCCTCGCCTGCGACTCCCGGCCCAACAACGCGGGCGGCGCGTGCTCGTCCGGGGTCGCGCTCTACGGAGACTTCGACCCCATCACGAACGTCACCATCGACGGCAACTACTTCCCCGAGTCGCCCGCCGGCTACTGCCTCTACGGCGCATGGGACGGCAAGCCGTATGGGCCGCAGACCCGGAACCTCGTCATCACGAACAACGTGTTCGCTCGTGGCGCTTCCGGCAAGTGTGGCGTCTACGGGCCTGTCGCAGCCATCGCCCCGTCTACCAACGGCAACGTCTTCACCGGCAACCGCTGGGACGACGGGGCTGCACTCAACCCCTAGGAGTCCTGGTGAATCTCAACCCACCCCGTCGTGTCCGTGCGGCGCTCTACATCGCGTCCACGTTCGCCACCCCGACCGTCCTGTGGGCGTCGTCCACCGGGCGCATCGACGCCGCGCTGACCGTGCTCCTCGGGTCGTACATCGCCATCGTCTCCGGCCTCGCGGCCGCCAACACCGCACAGGAGAACTGACCATGGCCAAGACAGACCCCCGCATCGACAAGCGCAAGGTCACGATGACCACCCACGTCGCCATGGTCGACGCCGACGGCGAGCCGTACTTCGAGACCCACAAGGCGGTCGACTACGTCCGCCCCGACTTTCTCGACGCCTACGTCGCCGACGCCCAGACGCGGTGGCAGACCGTGCACGTCTCCCCCGAACCCGACGCCGGCCCCGGTGGCTACGACGGCGCCACCCACGTCCCCGCTGGCCTCGAGCACGAGCTCGCCGGTCAGACGTTCGCCGCAACCCAGGAGGACTGACCCATGGCCATCGCCATCCTCGCGCAGCGGAACGCGCTCGCCACCGCCTACGGCACGAACGCCCCGTTCGGGTGCCTCTTCACTGCCGACCCCGGCACCTCCGGCACCGTCACAGGTGAGGTCACAGGAGGTTCGCCGCCCTACGCCCGGAAGGCAATGAACTGGGGCGGAGTCTCGGCGTCGGCCATCACGGGTGCACCCACGTTCGACGTGCCCGCTGCGACGACCGCGACGTTCTTCGGTGTGGCCGTCAGCGGCACCGCGGCCACTGCCGACCTCCGCGACAAGGTCGCCGTCACCTCGCAGGCCTTCGCCTCCCAAGGCACCTACCAGGTGACCGCTACCTACACCCAGAGCTGACCCGATGACGGTCCTCGGCGCGATCGCCTACGACCCCGCCACATCGGTTTCCAAGGCCACCACGGCGGCGCTCGCGATGACCGCGATCGACACGACGAACCTGCGGCTCACCGTGACGGTGCCCGCGTCGGGTCGGCTCTGGGTCGAGCTTCAGGGCACGCTGCACGGCGCGGCCACGTTCCCGCAGATCCTCTTGGGTGTGCTCGACGGGGCCACCGTGCGGGCCCGCGTCTCGGCGGCGGGTCTGTTGCAGGGCAACGCGGCGGCGACGTCGATGCTGACCGTCGTGGCGTTCGCCCCGATCACCGGCCTGACTCCCGCGGCGTCCATCACCCTCGACGCGGCCTACGGGGTGGAGACGCTGGTGGCGGCCACGGGATTGAAGTACGGCGGACCGAACGGCACGACGGCGAACGACGCGTTCGGTGCCTTCATCTTCGCGATCCATGACCTCTGATCGCTAGGAGCGCGCCGTGAGCGACATCGTGCTGCTCCACGCGCGCAAGCACCAGGGCAAGCCGCCTCGCACAGCTGACGCGTCCTATGTCGCCCCTGTCCCCGCCGACACCCAGACAGCAACCGGCACCGGCACCGCCGCGATCACGGCCACCACCACGGCGGCTGTCGGGGACCAGCTCGTGTTCAAGCGGTCCCGCGAGTCCGGCCCAGACGGCGGCGCGGCATGGTCCGCGAACCCCTCGGGTGGTGGGCTGACGTGGACCCTGCGCGCCCAGGTGCTCGTCGCGTCGAAGGTCAACGAGGAAATCTGGACCAGCAGCGTCGTCTCGGCGGCTGGCTCCGTCACGATCGACACGGGCACGACGACGACTGCTCAGCGCAAGGCCATCGTCCTCGAAAGGTGGCAAGGCGCGGCGACCTTCGACGGCACACAGAAGATTCTCCAGCTCAACGGCGCAGCTGGCACGTTCCCCGACAGCCACCTGCTCAGTACGAAGTACGACAACTGCATCATCACCGCATCGTGTGGTGACTGGTCCGCCACGGTTCCCGGCACCCGCGACTACTACAGCGGCGCCACCGAGCAACTGCTAGACGACGGCTCCACGGGCGGCACCTACGTCGGGTACGACTGGCGGCAGGCCGCTGCCATCGCCGGTCCCCAGCGCGTAGGCATGCGATCCCCGGCGACCGGGCAGACATGGTCGCTCGTCGCGCTCGAAGTCCAGTCGATCCAGTCCGCAGGTGGCTTCACGGGCGCCGCCACGCTCACCGGATCCGGTTCACTGTCATCCACAGCTACCCCGGCCAGCACAGGCTCTGCGACGCTCACCGGCACAGGCACCCTGTCCACGGCCAGCACGCCGAGCACCACGACCTCGGCCTCACTGAGCGGCTCCGGAACCCTCTCAGCGGTGGGTCGCCCCACTGCCGCCGTCACCGCCTCGCTGAGCGGGTCCGGCGCACTCGTTGCCGCCGGAGCAGTCGTGGCCGTCGGCGCAGCCACCCTTGGCGGCTCAGGAACCCTCACCGCCGTCTCCACCCCCAGCCCGACAGGCACGGCGACACTCACCGGCGCCGGAACCCTGGCAACCACGGCCAAGCCCAGCACGGCGGTAACGGCCACCCTGAGCGGCGCGGGCACCCTCACCGCCCAGGGTGCACCAGCGACCACGGGCACAGCCGCGCTGTCGGGCACCGGAACCCTCGCCGCGACGGGTGGCCTGGTCGTCGCCAGCGCCGCCACACTCACAGGCGCCGGCGCCCTCACGGCGACCGGGACCCCGGCCGAGAGCGTTGCCGCAGCCCTCAGCGGCAGCGGAACGATCACCACGACCGGCACGCCCGCCACCTCACCGATCGTGACCTTGTCAGGCACGGGGGTCCTGGCTGCGACCGGGGGCACCGCGAGCACGAGCAGCGCGGCCCTCACGGGCTCCGGAACGCTATCGGCCTCGGCGAAACCTGCCGCCGCGTCGACGGCCGCCCTGTCTGGCGCCGGCGCGCTGATCGCCACCGGCATTCCTCAGACCTCCGCGGTGGCCACCCTCGCAGGCGCCGGCACGCTGAACACCACCAGCGGCTCCGCGAGCTCCGGTGCTACCACACTGTCCGGCACCGGCGTCCTGGCCCTCACCACGACTCCCAACCTCACGCACACCGCCAGCCTGTCGGGGTCCGGCACCCTGACATCCATCAGCAAACCGACCCTCGCGACGGGCGCCGTGCTCACGGGCTCGGGCACCCTCACCTTCGCCGCCGGGGCCGCCACCCAGGCGCTGGCTGACCTCACCGGAGCCGGCGAACTAGCCGCGTCCGGGGTGCCAGCCGGAACCGGCCCCGCGGCCCTCACGGGCTCCGGCCAGCTCGTGGCCGCTCAGGGCATCACCCCGACCGTGCCCGACATCGACGTCACCCTCATCACACCCCGGCGCTGGTCGATCATCACACCGCGGCGCACGACGACGCTCACCACCCCCGACCGCCCCACAACGGTGCTCACACCCGACCGGCACACCCTCACCATCCCGGCCCGCCCGACGCTCACCACACAGCCCTGAGGAGCCAACCGTGCCCGAGCCCATCGAGATCCCAGCCGGGTCCAAGGAGTACGTCGAAGGCATCATCGACGCCGACGACGGCACCACCCTCGACATGACCGTCGAGCTCTCCCTCACCCCAACCACCGGACCACAAGCCGGCACACACACGTGGCTCACCGCCGCCTGGGTCGGCGCACCCAGCTCGAGGCGACTGGCGCGCACCACCGCCAAGGTCACCCACGCAGCCGGCCAGTACCGGGTCCACGCCGGACTCGGCGGCGCCGGCGACCGGATGATCCTGGCCAGCGAGAACACCGTCACCGTGACCTGACACCAGCTGCACCGTCGTACGCCAATGCCCCACCACCCAGACCGGGTGGTGGGGCGTTTTCGTTGTGCCCTGACACCATCAGGGCCATGCGTCAGGTCATCACCTACACCGGGCACGACCAGCCCCTCGTCGAGGTCCTCGTCGACGACCGCTGGTACCCCGGCGACCTCCGCGCCTGGCGCCAACACGACGACGACACATGGTCCGCCCAGGTCACCTGGTCGCGTCGCCCGGGCGAGAGGCGGCTCGAGGTGTTCGAGGCCGAACGGGTGCGGCCTGTGGACCAGTGAGCTAGTTGCAGTACTCCGCTCCGCCCACCGCTTCCTGAAGTCCATGATGGGCGTGATTGGTCTGATCTTGCTCTGCCCCGCACCTTTCCCCCGCAGCCTGCTTGCCCTCGTGATGGGACGAGGGTAGGTCGATCGAGCTGCGCGACGCCCGTGCCGAGCAGCGGTCGGCACGGCGTCTGGGGTTCGAACTCGACGCATGACGTGGGGCAGAACGCGGAGCAGCCACGGACAGAGGATCACCACGGCTTGTTGGGATCGCCAACCCCCACAGCCCCCCTGACCTGCGCAGATAAGCAACCGGCAGGGCAACACTGGAACCAGCCGGGATGCCCTGACCGGGCTTCTAATCCGCCGGTCGGTGGTTCGAATCCACCCGGGGGCACTGACACAGGTTCGATCGGAGAGCCACGAGATGTCGCCCTCGCTGACTTCGACTCGCACCGCTCGCCTGCTGATGTCTGGCAGCAGTTCGGTTTCCGCTACTGGCGCGTGTGCGAGCTCGGCAGCGACCAAGTCATCGGCTACTGCGGCATCGACGTCGTGCCATTCCAGAAGGCGGAGGCCCCCCGGCTCAGCGGGTATCCGGGCAGACCACCCGAGAGTCGATCAGCACGCTTGAGCGCGAGAGTGACGACTACGACCGAGTCGCACCCCCTCGGCGCGACGGTCGAACAACCCCGGATCCTCCACGGCGTGTGTGTCACGCGCAGCAGGGCTCCCCGTCCACCACCGGCGCCGGAGCGACCGGCGCGTCGGCGAGCACCGTGTAGACCTCCCAGCGCTCGCCGTCGGGAGTGCCCTCCACCCAGAACTTGTCCTGCTTGGCGTAGCAGCAGGTGACGCCGCGCTCGTCGCTCGAGGCGAGGCCGTCGGTGGTCAGGCGCGACTGGATCGCGTCGACGGTGTCGACGTCGCCCACCTCGACGCCCAGGTGGTTGATCGAGCCGCCGTGGCCGGGGTTCTCGATGAGCACCAGCTTCAGGGGCGGCTCGGCGATGGCGAAGTTGGCGTAGCCGGGCCGGATCTTCGCGGGTACGGCGTCGAAGAGCTTGCCGTAGAACGCGATCGAGGTCTCGAGGTCGTCGACGTTGAGGGCGAGCTGGATGCGATTCATGATGCGTCTCCAATACATAGATGGGCTTCGATGTCTGATGTTGCACCAGACATTGGGATCTGTCAATATAGACACATGTCAAAGTCTGTACTCGAGCTCACCCCGGTCCAGGCCGTCGCCTGCTGTTCCCCGCTGACGAAGGAACCTCTGTCGGCGGAGGGTGCCGCACGGATCGCTCCCTTGCTCAAGGCGCTGGCCGATCCGGTCCGCCTGCGCCTGCTCTCGCTGGTCGCCTCGCACGCCGACGGCGAAGCCTGCGTGTGCGACCTCAACGACGCGTTCGACCTCTCGCAGCCGACCATCAGCCACCACCTCAAGGTGCTCCACGAGGTCGGCCTCCTCGACCGCAGCAAGCGCGGCGTCTGGGTCTACTACCGGATCCGCTCCGAGGCGCTCGCCGACGTCGGCGTACTGCTCGGCGGCGTCGCCCGGTGACCATCACCCTGCGAAGGCGAGTCGTCGCCGAGCTCCTCGGCACCGCGTTCCTCGTCATGGCCGTCGTCGGCTCGGGCATCGCCGCAAGCCGCCTCTCCCCCGACGACGTCGGCCTCCAGCTGCTGGAGAACAGTCTCGTCACCGGCGCCGCGCTCGTCGCGCTGATCCTGGCGCTGCAGCCGGTCTCGGCGAGCTTCAACCCGGTGGTGACCGTGGTCGAACGCCTTCTGGGCATGATCGACAGCCGTACGACGACCGCCCTGGTCGCCGCGCAGCTCGCCGGCGGCGGCGTCGGTGTCGTCCTCGCCAACCTGATGTTCGACCTCGACGCCGTGACGCTCTCGACCCGCGCACGCGCCGGTGGCGACCTGTGGCTGGCCGAGGTGGTCGCCACCTTCGGGCTGGTGCTCGTCATCTTCGGCTGCCTGCGCACCGGACGGGCCGACCACGTCGCGCTGGTCGTCGGCGGCTACATCACCGCCGCCTACTGGTTCACCAGCTCGACCAGCTTCGCCAACCCGGCGGTCACCGTGGCGCGCACGCTCTCCGACACCTTCGCCGGCATCCAGCCGGCCAACGCGCCGACGTTCATCGCCTGCCAGGTGGTCGGGGGCGCACTCGCCCTGGCCGCCGTCCGCTTTCTCTTTCCGATCACGCCAGCCCTGGAGTCAGCCCGGTGACCGACAAACCCAGCGTCCTGTTCGTCTGTGTGCACAACGCCGGTCGCTCGCAGATGGCCGCCGGCTACCTGATGCATCTCGGGGCCGGCCGGGTCGACGTACTCTCCGCCGGCAGCCAGCCCGCAGAGCGCATCAACCCCGTAGCCGTCGAGGCCATGCACGAGGAAGGCATCGACATCACCGCCGAGCAGCCCAAGGTGCTGACGCCCGAGGCGGTCCAGGCCTCCGACGTGGTGATCACGATGGGCTGCGGCGACGCGTGCCCGTTCTTCCCCGGCACCCGCTACGAGGACTGGCAGCTCGACGACCCGGCCGGCCAGGACATCGAGTCGGTCCGGCCGATCCGAGACGAGATCCGGGGCCGGGTCGAGCAGCTCCTGGCCGAGCTGCTGCAGAACGAGTAGCAGCGACACGCGACGCAGGTCCGTCGAAACCTGAGCGGGGCACGGTCCAATGGACTCGGCCCCGCGAAGTATGAGCTCGCGGGGCCTGTGCTTTGGTCGTGAGAGCCGGCGAGACCCCAGAAATAGGTGGAACCCCGGCAAGTATGAGTTGCCGGGGCTCCGGTGTCTTCCGGACCGAAGTCCTTCCGACACGGACAGTTCTACCCTCCGTCGCGCGGACGGATCAAGGGGTCTGCCCAGGTAATTTCGGGCGTCCGGCGTGTCGCGCCGGACACGCCGTCAGAGGCGGTTGGCGGCGACGTACCCGTCGATCTCCCCGATGAGCCCGGCCTTCACGTCCTCCGGTGCGTACGACGCTCGAACGGCCGCCCGCGACAGGTCGGCGACCCCGGCCTGGTCGAGACCGAGCAGGTCGGCGGCGATCTCGTACTCCCGGTTGAGCGTGGTGCCGAACATCGGCGGGTCGTCGGAGTTGACCGTGATCGTCACGCCCGCGTCACGGAACGCGACGATCGGGTGCTCCGCCAGGGTCGCCACGGCCCGGGTCGCGATGTTCGACGACGGGCACACCTCCAGCACGATCCCGGTCTCGGCCAGGTGCGCCAGCAGGGCGGGGTCCTGGGCCGACGACGTGCCGTGCCCGATCCGCTCGGCGCCCAGCAGGTTGATGGCGTCCCACACCGTCTCTGGCCCGGTCGTCTCGCCGGCGTGCGGCACCGACTTCAGCCCAGCACCGCGCGCGGCGGTGAAATGCGGCTCGAACTGGGGCCTGGGTACGCCGATCTCCGGCCCACCCAGGCCGAACCCGACGAGCCCCTCGGGCCGGTGGTTCAGCGCATAGTCCAGCGTCGCGTCGGCAGCCGGGATGCCCGACTCCCCCGGGATGTCATAGATCCACCTCAGCACCAGGCCGAAGTCACGCTCGGCGGCGACGCGAGCGTCCTCGATGGCCTCCGTGTAGGCCTGGATGGAGATCCCTCGCAACACCGACGTGTACGGCGTGCAGGTGAGCTCGGCGTACCGGACATGCTGTTCTGTGGCCATCTCGCGGGCGACCTCGTAGGTCAGCATCCGCACGTCCTCGGGAGTGCGGATCAGGTCGACGACCGCGAGGTAGACCTCGATGAAGTGCCCGAAGTCGCGGAACTCGTAGAACTTGCGCAGCTCGTCGGGATCGGCCGGCACGGTGCCCGGGTGGCGCTCGGCCAGCTCACGGACGATCCGCTCAGAGGCGGACCCGACATGGTGGACGTGCAGCTCAGCCTTGGGAAGGCCTGCGATGAAGGCGGCGATGCTCATCGCCGGAGTCTGGCAGCGGGATCAGGAGAAGTAGAAACCGACGGCGACCGGGATGGAAGCGAAGACCAGCCACGGCGTGAGGATCGAGCGCTGGTTCAGGACGCGCACACCCACGATCGCCAGCACGCAGACGATGGTGGCGACCGTGAGCAGCACCGGGAACGCTCCCGGCCGGTCGACCGTGTTGGCCAGGATCACGAGCCCGGCGGCGAAGTGCGCTGCGGTCGTCAGGATCAGGGCAGACATCACCCACTTCTGGACCCGCTCGACCTGCATCAGCTGATTCCCGTCAGGAGGTTGGCGGCGAGGTCACCGAGCGTCTCGCCTGAGACCGGCTTGCCGTCGAGCATCACTGTAGGGGTGCCAACGACGCCGTCCTTCGACGCCCGCTCGGTGCCGTTCTTGACCCACTGCGCGAAGGCGAGATCCTCGATCCCGGCCTTCACTGCCGACTCGTCCGCTCCTGCCTCGACCGCCTTCTCGACGAGCGCGGAGTCCTCGGGGAAGGGACCCTCCTCGGAGGGCTGGTCGGCGAAGAGCTCGTCGTGGAATTTCTTGGCCACGTCGGGGCCGGCCGCGTCGAGCACGACGGC
Organism: Nocardioides sp. InS609-2; assembly: GCF_023208195.1. Classification (NCBI taxonomy): domain Bacteria; kingdom Bacillati; phylum Actinomycetota; class Actinomycetes; order Propionibacteriales; family Nocardioidaceae; genus Nocardioides; species Nocardioides sp. InS609-2. The sequence continues at coordinate 1,271,827 of NZ_CP060034.1, forward strand.
GAACGCGTTGGCGGATCGCTGCGAGTAGTCGCCGAACTGGGAGAGGAAGTCGAGCGTCCGGTACTCCACCTGCACCCGACCAGCCTCTACGGCGTCAGCCAGGCCGGCGTTGGTCAGCTTCTCGAACTCCCCGCAGACGGGGCACAGGAAGTCCTCGTAGACCACCGCCGTGTGCGGCGCACCGTCGTCGCCCAGCACGAGTCCGAAGGAGTCCGAGGCCCCGGCGGGTGGAGTTGCGACGTCTCCGGTCGTGTCGCGCTGGCCCTGGACGACGAGCCCCACGACCACGGCGATCACGAGCACCGCCGCGACGGCGCCGACGACGATCAGGCGCCGACGCTGCTCCGCGGCCTCCTGCCTCCGGATCACCTCAGCAGCTCGGGCGCTCCTGTTCTCGTGCGCGCGCTTCTTCGACATCACAGGGTCCTCTCGGGTACGACGCGGAACAGGAAGTTGTCGAGCGCGAGCCGCGTCCGCGGGAAGGCCACCAGGCAGCACGACAGCAGGAGCAGGCCGGCGTCGCGGGCGATCTCGAGCGGGTACTCGCTCGACGCACCCGCGCGAGTGCCGCCACCACCGAAGCAGCCGCACTCGATCTCCAGGCCGCGGGCCCACGCCGACGCGATGCCGACCACGAAGGCGAGGAAGAGCAGCGCCGAGACGACGCCGATCGCCCGGGTCAGGACGCCCAGCACCAGGCACAGCCCGACGACGACCTCCAGCACCGGCAGGAGGTGCCCCACGGTCGGCACGATCGACTCGGGAAGCAGGTCGTAGGCACGTACGGCACGCACGCTCTCGGCAGGCTCGGGCAGCTTCAGCGCCCCCGCGACCAACCAGACCCCTCCGGTGACGAGTCGCGCCACCAGACCGAGCCACTGCTTCACGCAGCCGACCCTAGGTCGCTCACCTGAGGCGAACCTGAACCTCTGCTGGCCAGGGGTGGCTGGCCGGGTCCCCATGGTGGGTAGGGTTCCGATCGTGAACGAAAGACTTGTCTGGATCGACTGCGAGATGACCGGCCTCGACCTCCAGGCCGACGCACTCATCGAGGTCGCAGCCCTGGTCACCGACTTCGACCTCAACGTCATCGGCGACGGCATCGACGTGATCGTCAAGCCACCCCCGGCCGCGCTCGAGCAGATGATCGACTTCGTGCGCTCGATGCACGAGACGTCCGGCCTGCTCATCGAGCTCGACGAGGGGCTCGAGATGGCCGACGCCGAGAAGCAGGTGCTCGACTACATCAAGGAGCACTGCCCCGACGGCAGCCGCCCGCCGCTCGCCGGCAACTCCGTCGCCACCGACCGGTCGTTCCTGGCGCGTGACATGCCGACCCTCGAGGGCTTCTTGCACTACCGCAACGTCGACGTCTCCTCCATCAAGGAGCTGTCGCGGCGCTGGTTCCCGCGTACCTACTTCTCCTCGCCGCCCAAGCGCGGCAACCACCGCGCGCTGGCCGACATCCAGGAGAGCATCGAGGAGCTTCGCTACTACCGCGAAGCCGTCTTCGTGCCCCCGCCCGGCCCCGACAGCACGGTCGCCAAGGAGATCGCGGCGCGGCACGGTGGCTCCATCACGGGCCGGGGCCCCGATGCGGATATCCCCGCCTAGTACCTCTATACTTTTCGTCGCGGCCCCGACGTTGTCGGGGCTTCGTGGTGGGCGTAGCTCAGCTGGTAGAGCGCCGCGTTGTGGTCGCGGATGTCGCGGGTTCAAGTCCCGTCGTTCACCCCAAGTCAGAAGGCCTCCGGCTCGCGCCGGGGGCCTTCTGCGTTGCCCTGAGTACGCCGGTCAGCCGGCGTTCGCGTGCCCGTGCGCGTGCGCGTCGTACACGCGCTGCGGGAAGACGAGCCGGAACACGCTGCCCTCCCCGGGGTTCGACTCGAACTCCACGTGCCCGTTGTGGCTCACCGCGATGGCCTGGGTGATCGACAGGCCGAGCCCGCTGCCCTGGATCGCCATCTCGAAGGCCACCGACGAGCGGAAGAAGCGCTTGAAGACCTGCGCCTGCTCGTCCCGCGGGATGCCCACGCCGGTGTCGCGCACCGAGATGATCGCCGCGTCGGCGTCGCTCCGCAGCGCCACGTCGATGCGCCCGCCGGCCTGGGTGAACTTCACGGCGTTGCTGAGCAGGTTGATCACCGCGCGCTCGAGCTGAGCCCGGTCGCCGGTGAACGGCGACGGTGTGGACGGCACGTCGATGCCGAACGCCTTGCCGGTGGTCTCGCACGCGGGCGCGACCACGTTGGCCGCGGCAAGTACGACGGCACCGAGGTCGCAGTCGGCGGACTTCGTCTCCAGGACACCGTCCTGCACCTGGCTGAGCAGGAGGAGGTCGTCGATGAGCGAGAGCAGGCGCTCGCTGTTGCCGGCGACCCGGGTCAGCGCGTTGGTCTGGGCCGAGTTGACGGGGCCGAAGCCGCCGTCTCCGAGGATCTCGAGGTAGCCCAGGATGCTGGTGATCGGAGTGCGCAGCTCGTGGCTGACGCTGGACACGAAGATGTCCTTGAGCTGGTCGACCTGACGAAGCCGGTCGACCGCCTGCCGCTCGGTCTCGAGAGCTTCGGTGAGGGTGGTGTGCGCCTGCACCCGCTCGGTGACGTCTTCGGCGGTGCTCACGTGGCCGGCGACGTTGCCGTCGGCGTCGATGATCCGGGCCAGCGTCATCGTGTGCATCCGCAGGTCGCCGTCCTTGTTGACGAACTCGACCTCGGTGCCGGCGTGCTCGGGCTCGCGCAGCACGAACGCCACCGCCCGGTGGGTGGCCTCGGTGCCGAGCAGCTCCGCCAGTCGCTCGAACTCCTCCTGCCGGTGGAACATCGACGGCGACTTCCCGAGGACCTCCCCGGCGCGGTAGCCGAGCTGCTGCTCGGCGCCGGGGTTGAAGAGGTTGATCAGGCCGTCGGCGTCGGTGCCGATGATCGCGATGCCGCGGGTGCTGCCGACCAGGCTGTGCAGGCGGTCGCGCTCCACTGACGCCGCGTGGCTGACGTCGCGCTGCATCGCCACGGCCACCGCGCTGGGCAGGGAGGAGACGACACAGGCGAGGACGAAGAGGTGCAGCGCGAGCATGACGATGTCGAAGTGGTGGGAGAGCCGTTCCACGCCCGCGAAGGGACCGATGCCCGCCAGCGTGAGACCGGCAGCGCTGCCGCCGAAGGCGAGCAACTGAAGGAGCGTGACGCGCATCGAGTTGCGCAGGGCACACCACGACAGCACGGGTACGACGAGGAAGGCCATCAGCGGCTTGTCGCCGAAGAGCCCGAAGACGAGCAGCATCACGCCGGCGAGCGCGCTGGCCTGGAGCGCCCGTTCGATCCGCGAGCTGTTCGCCCGGTGCCGGGCGACGGCCATGAAGAACGGCAGGATGACGGCGTAGCCGTTCAGGTGCGCAAGCACCGTGGCGACGGCGAGCACGCCGGGCCGGTCGCCCTGGAGCAGCAGCGAGGTCACCCCCGTGAACGCCCCTGCAACCGCGGAGCCCGCGAGGATCGCCGCGAAGAACCTGGCCAGGTCGACGTTGTCACGCAGCCGCGGCGTCCGCGTGCCACGGTGGGTGAGGACCCCGGCGACGACGAGGGCACCAGCCGTGATGCCGAGCGACCAGCCCCCGGCCATGAGAGGCGCGCGGCCCGCGAACGTCATCGCGACGACGCTGGCCAAGAAGACGAGGAGGCCTATCTCGGCCCATCTGCTACGTGCGTTGAGCAACAAGACGCCGGCAGCGAGACCGGTGGGCCACATCTCGCCGGCGTGACTTCCCTCGGGCAGGACGGTGACGGCGACGAATCCCACGGTCGCCATCAGCGCCAGCAGACCGAGGTCCCGAGACTTCACGCACGTCTCCCTATGTTTCGCCCGCGCCCGGGATCGATCACGACACGGGCTCCGCCGAGCCCGAAGATGAGATTAGGGCTTTCCCAAGGGTCGCGCGGAGGAACGGGACAAACATCCCCTGCATTAGGTTGATCCGATGACTTCCGACCAGAGCAGGTACGACGTCGTGGTGGTCGGCGGCGGGCACAACGGTCTGGTAGCGGCGACCTATCTCGCCCAGGCCGGCCTGTCGGTCGTCGTGCTCGAACGGCTCGGGCACACCGGCGGTGCGGCCGTCTCGGCGCAGGCGTTCGCCGGTCAGCCGGCGCGGCTCTCCCGCTACTCCTACCTAGTCTCGCTGATGCCCGAGCGGCTCGTGCGCGAGCTCGGCCTCGACATCGCCCTGGCACCACGCACGACCGCGTCGTACACACCGTTCGTCCGCGACGGGAAGCCCGGCGGGCTGCTCGTCGAGCGCCCCGAGGGCGACCGCACACGCGAGTCGTTCGCGGCGCTGACCGGCAGCGACGACGAGTACGACGCATGGCGGGTGTTCTACGCCGAGGTGGCCGGGATGGCCGCCGCCGTCGCGCCCACCCTCATGGCGCCCCTGCCGACCGAGCGCGACCTCGCGTCGGCGGTCGACGCCCGGATCTGGCGCGACATCGTGCAGCGGCCGCTCGGCGAGACCATCGAGGAGCGCTTCTCCGACGACACCGTCCGTGGTGTGGTCGCGACCGACGCGCTCATCGGCACCTTCGCCTCGATGCACGACCAGTCGCTGTCACAGAACCGCTGCTTCCTCTACCACCTGATCGGTAACGGCACCGGTGAGTGGCGAGTGCCGGTCGGCGGCATGGGCGCGGTCACGGACGCCCTCGCGCGGGCCGCCGTGGAGGCGGGCGCCGAGATCGTCACGTCGGCGGGCGTCAGCTCGATCTCTGCGGGCGACGACGAGGCCGAGGTCACCTGGCACGACGGCATCCGCACGCACACGATCACCGGGCGCCACGTGCTGGCCAACGTCGCTCCGTGGGTGCTGCAGATCCTGCTCGGCCAGCCCGAGGAAGCCGCGACGAAACCGCAGGGCTCGCAGCTCAAGATCAACTTCCTGCTGGACCGGCTGCCGCAGCTCAAGTCCGGTTTCGACCCGCGGCTGGCCTTCGCCGGCACCCTGCACCTCGACGAGGACTACACCCAGCTCGAGGCGGCGTACGCCGACGCGGCGGCCGGGAGGATGCCGGCTGTCCTCCCCGGCGAGGTCTACTGCCACTCCCTCACCGACCCGTCCATCCTGGGCGAGCTGGCCGAGTCGGCGGCGCACACGCTGACCTACTTCGGCCTGCACACGCCCGCGGCACTCTTCGACGACGACCGTGAGGGCGCGAAGGCGCTGGCCGTCGAGCGCGCGCTCGCCTCGATCAACGCCCACCTCACCGAGCCCATCACCGATCTCCTGGCCACCGACGCCTACGGCCAGCCGTGCCTGGAGGCGAAGATCCCGCAGGACATCGAGGCCGACCTCGCCATGCCCGGCGGCCACATCTTCCACGGCGACCTCGACTGGCCCTGGGCGTCCAACCGCGCGCGGCTCGACACCCCGGCCCAGCAGTGGGGGGTGCAGACCGAGTCGTCGTCGGTCCTGCTGTGCGGCGCAGGGGCGCGTCGCGGCGGCGCCGTGTCGGGTCTCGGCGGGCACAACGCGGCACAGGCCGTGCTCGCCTCGCGGTAGTCCAGCCCGATTTTTCTCTCCTGTCGCCCGCTGGTAGCCTTGCGATCGCTTCACAGCACGCGCCATTAGCTCAATTGGCAGAGCAGCTGACTCTTAATCAGCGGGTTCGGGGTTCAAGTCCCTGATGGCGTACAGACAGACAGCAAGGCCAGGCCGCCGCAAGGCGCCTGGCCTTGTGTCATCTCATGCTCTGCCACGTGCGACCCAGCGGGGTGCGAGAGCCGTGACACGCTGCCTGAGGGCCAGGCTCTCGCACCTCCGCCGGATCGGCTGGTCTCGACTAGGCGTTGATTGCTGCCGGCTCCTCAGAGGTGCCGGCGGCGCTGATGTCGATCTTGCGGGGCTTGGCCTTCTCGGCCACCGGGACGGTCAGGCGAAGCACGCCCTCGGCATATGTGGCTTCGATCCGGTCCAGGTCGAGGTTGTCGCCCAGCACGAGCTGACGGCTGAACATCCCGCGCGGGCGCTCGGACGCCAGGGGTTCTGAGTCCCCGTAGTTGCCGACACGCTCGGCACGCACGGTCAGCACGTTGCGCTCGACGTCGAGATCAACACTGTCCTTGCTGACACCGGGCAGGTCGAACTCGATCACGAAACGGTCGCCCTGGCGCCAGGCATCCATCGGCATCACCACGGGACGGCTGGTGGTGCCGAGCAAGTGTTGGGTCAGGCGGTCGAGGTCGCGGAACGGGTCGGTGTTTCGAAGCAGCATCACTGTCCTCCTGGTTCGCCTTCAGGTGGGTCGCAAGACGCCCACAACCTGTATTGATGAATACAGGTTCGTTATACTCAAATCGTTAGATCTGGTCAAGTCATCTCTATTCGGCAAGCAGGGGGTGGTGCAACAGTGAGCGAACGAACCCGAGGGGTCTTCGCCATCTCCGTGGCGGCCGACATGGTCTCGATGGGGATTCAGAACTTGCGTGTCTACGAGCGCCGCGGCCTGCTCGAGCCGGGACGTACCCTCGGTGGCAGCCGGCTCTACAGCCTCGAGGACATCGACCGCCTCCACCGGATTCGCGACCTGCTCGCCGAGGGCCTCAACCTCGCCGGAGTCGACCGGGTCCTGGTCCTCGAGGACAGGATCGCCATCCTCGAGCGTCAGCTGACGGGTCAGAGGTAGAGGCCGGTGGACTCGTCCTCGAGCCGGCCGGCGGACACGGCGTGCACGTCGCGCTCGCGCATGACGGCGTACACCTCGCCCTGGACCTCGACCTCGGCCTTGTCCTCGGGGTCGAAGAGCACCCGGTCGCCGATCTCGACGGCACGGGCGTGCGGGCCTTTGGCGACCACGCGCGACCAGGCGAGGCGCCGGGCGCCCATGGCGGCGGTGGCGGGGATCACGATGCCGCCGGCGGAACGACGTTCGCCTGCTTCACGGTCCTGCTCGACCATGATCCGGTCGTGCAGCATCTTGATGGGCGACTTGTCAGACATTGGGGTGCCGCTCCGTCAGCGGGTGATCCTGCGCAGCACCGCGACCAGCACGACAGCACCCAGGACGCCCCCGGCGACCTTGAGGATGTTGTCGGTGCGAGGCTGGCCCGACTCCATGTCGACGAAGTGGGCCTTGGTCGCGTAGACCTGTCGGCCGATGATCGTCTTCGGACTCGCCCGGTGGACGAGCTGGTCGATCGTGCTGGCCAGGCTGTCGCGGGCCGCCTCGATCTCGCGCTCGAGGGAGCTCATGTCGTTGCTCACCGGGGCAGGCTATCAATGCGCCTCGGATCGAAACCGAACGGGAGCTCCAGCCGGTGCGCACGCATCAGCGCGTCGTCGGTCAACACGTCGTAGGTCTTGCCGTCGGCGACCACGACTCCGTCGCTGAGCACCACCGACCGCGGGCACAGCTCGAGCGCGTAGGGCAGGTCGTGGGTGACCATCAGCACGGTGACGTCGAGGCCGCGCAGGATGTCGGCCAGCTCGCGGCGGGACGCGGGGTCGAGGTTGGAGCTGGGCTCGTCGAGCACCAGGATCTCGGGCTCCATCACCAGCACGGTCGCCACGGCGACCCGGCGTCGCTGCCCGAACGAGAGATGGTGCGGGGGCCGGTCGACGAAGTCGGCCATGCCGACCAGGTCGAGCGCAGCCATGACGCGGCGGTCGAGCTCGACGCCGCGCACGCCCAGGTTGGCCGGGCCGAACGCGACGTCCTGCCGCACCGTGCCCAGGAAGAGCTGGTCGTCGGGGTCCTGGAAGACGATGCCCACCCGCCTGCGGATCTCCTTGAGGTTCTTCTTGACCACGGGCAGCCCACTCACGGCGACCGTGCCGGCCCCGGCTGCGAGGATGCCGTTGAGGTGCAGCACCAGCGTCGTCTTGCCGGCGCCGTTGGGTCCGAGCAGGGCGACCCGCTCCCCCTTGTGCACGTGCAGGTCGACGCCGAAGAGCGCCTGGTGGCCGTCGGGATAGGCGTAGGCGAGCCCGCGTACGTCGAGCGTCGGGGTGCTCACGGCGTACGCCGGAGGTCGGGCAGCGCGCCGTCGTACCCACGCGACAGCATGGCGAGGTGGACGCGCTCGCCGCGTTCGTAGGACCGGATGAACAGGGCGCCGAGCGACCGGGCCAGCGTCGGCCAGTGCCGAGGCGACCGCGGGTCACAGCCGCGCGAGCGCATCGCTGTGGTCATCCGGGCCAGGTCGCCGGTCACGACGTCGAGGTAGCGGACCATGAATCCCATGATCGCCACGATCAGACCGGGCATGCGAAGCCGCTGGAGCCCGCGCAAGAGCTCGTCGGGCTCGGTGGTGGCGGCCAAGGTGAGCGACGCGAGTACGCCGAGGCTGCCCTTGATGACTAGGGCCAACGCCGCGAGCAGCCCGGTCTCGGAGACCTGCACGCCGAGCACCTCGACCTTCGGGCCGTGCGAGACGAACGGCACCAGCACCGCGAAGAGCAGGAACGGCACCTCGATCACCATCCGCTTGGCGAGGTAGCCGAAGGGCACCCGCGAGACCGCGATGACGACGAGGAGCGCGACGAGGTAGCCGGCGAAGACGGGATACGACTGGCGCGGCGTGGCGACCACGACCAGCATGAACGAGACGAGCCCGACGAGCTTGAGGTGCGCCGGCGCGCGGTGGATCGGGCTGTGCCCGTGGAAGTGCAGCCGGTGGCCGTGTCCCGCGCCCACGTCAGTGGCTGTCGGCGTGCTGGCGGGGTTCCGGCTCTTCGTCGCGGTCGCGACGCCGGATGGTCCAGAAGAGCCCGCCACCGATCAGCAGCACGGCCAGCGCGCCGACCACACCGGCGAGTCCACCTGCCAGGCGCGGGTTGTCGACGCCCTTGGCCTGGTAGCCGGCCAGCGGGCCGTCGGCCGCGCCATGGTCGGTGGCGCTGTCGAGGAAGCCGGTCTTCTCGGCCACGAACACGAGCCCGTCGGGATGGCTGCTGGCGTAGAAGCTCGCCACGCCGGCGATGAGCAGTGCCACGACCAGCCCGGTCAGGAGGAAGGTCTTCAGCTTCATGCGGCCACTCCCGGTCGACGGATCTCGAGCTCGCGGTCGGCCAGCAGCGGGCGGGCGCCGTACACGAGGTCGGGGCGGACGGCGACCACACTGCCGATGACCAGGCCGGTGATGACCGCCTCACCGATGCCGATGACGACGTGCCAGCCGACCATCGCGGTGAACACCGCGCCGGCGTCGACCGGCACCGTGCCGCCGATGGCGAAGAGGGCGCTGAAGGCGGTGGCGGCGACGGGCACGCTGACCAGGGCGCCCACCGCGGCCGCCGGGGCGACCAGGGCGACCCGCTTGGGCAGGACGCTGCGCAGGAGCACGAAGACTCCCCAGCCAACGACCACGCCGACCAGGGCCATGAGCGTGATGTTGGTGCCGATGGCGGTGATGCCGCCGTCGGCCATCAGCAGCGCCTGCACCAGCAGCACGACGCTGATGCAGAGCACGGCGGTGAAGGGTCCGACGAGTACGGCGGCGAGCGCCCCGCCGAGGAGGTGGCCGCTGGTGCCGGCACCCACCGGGAAGTTCATCATCTGACCGGCGAACACGAAGGTGGCCACGAGGCCGGCCATCGGTGCGGTCTTGTCGTCGAGCTCGCGGCGCGCGCCCCGAAGCGCCACGGCGACGCCGGCGGCCGCGACCACGCCGGTGGCGATCGAGGTCTGTGCGTCGAGGAATCCGTCGGGCACGTGCACGAGTGGCCGCCTCCGGTCGGTAGATTCTGGGGTGATTGATCTGGACAGCATCGTCACACTATTGCAACTTGGTTGCAACAACACCCCTCGGGTCACAGGAGCTTCGAATGACTGAACGCCTTACCGTCGGCGACACCGCCCCCGACTTCACCCTCACCTCCGACACGGGCGAGAGCGTCACGCTCTCCGACCTGCGCGGGCGCTCGGTGATCGTCTACTTCTACCCGGCGGCGATGACGCCCGGCTGCAGCACGCAAGCGTGCGACTTCACCGACTCGCTGTCCTCCTTGCAGGCCGCGGGCTACGAGGTCCTCGGCATCTCCCCCGACGAGCCTGCGATGCTCGCGAAGTTCCGCGAGAGCGACGGTCTCACCATCACGCTGCTCTCCGACCCCGACCGGTCCACCCTCGCGGCGTACGCCGCGTTCGGTGAGAAGAAGCTCTACGGCAAGCTCGTCGAGGGCGTCATCCGCTCGACGATCGTGGTCGACCCGGAGGGCAAGGTCGCCGTCGCGCAGTACAACGTGAAGGCCACTGGGCACGTCGCGAAGCTGCGGCGGGATCTCGGCCTCGACTGACTCCACGGCCCGGACGTCCTGCGATCTGGCTGCCCGGGTACTGCCCGGGTGGCCCACTTCGCATGACGTCCCGGGAGCCCGGGTCGCGTCTCCGACGACCGGGTAGACCTCAGTAGGGTGAGCCCCGAGCCGAAGTGGTGGAACTGGCAGACACGCGGCACTTAGGATGCCGTGCCTTCGGGCGTGGGGGTTCAAGTCCCCCCTTCGGCACTGTGCGATTTCGTCGACCAATGGTTCGGTCCTGACCGGGGTCCGGTCATGGACTCCGCGCTCATCACCGTCGGGCTGCCCATCGCCCTCGCGATCATCATGTTCGGGCTCGGCCTCGCCCCGACGCGCGACGACTCCCGGCGGGTCGGCGCGCACCGAAGGCGGTCGTGGTGGCGCTGGCCTGCCAGCTCGTCGTACTGCCGGCGATGTGCTTCGGCCTGGTGGACGCCTTCGGCCTGAGCCCGCTGCTCGGCATCAGCATTGGCATGATGCTGCTGGTGTCGTCGCCGGGAGGTACGACGGCCAACCTGTTCAGCCACCTCTTCCACGGTGACGTCGCGCTCAACCGCCGCGCAGTCGATCGCCTCGTCGATGGAGATCGACGTGCACAAACGGCACGCGGGCGGTCTTCGTTGCCCTGGAGGTGCTCGACAGCACCGAGATCTCGGTGCCGGCCGCGGTCTACTCGCTGCTGATGTTCGTCCTCACCAGCACCGACGCCACCTGAGGGGCGATCTCGCGCAACGCCTTGCCCCGGTGGGAGATCGCGTCCTTCTCGGCGGTGTCGAGCTCGGCGGTCGTGACGTCGTGACCGTCGGCGGCGAAGAGCACGTCGTAGCCGAAACCACCCGCGCCGCGGACCTCGCCGATGATGCGGCCGTCCATCCGGCCGTGCACCACGAGCTCGGTGCCATCGGGGTGGCAGAACGCGACCGCGCAGACGAAGTGGGCGCCACGACGGTCAGCAGGTACGTCGGCGAGCTGGTCGAGCAGGAGCGCGTTGTTGCGGGCGTCGGACTTCGGCGGACCCGACCACCGCGCCGAGAGCACGCCCGGCATGCCCTTGAGCGCGTCGACGCAAAGGCCGCTGTCGTCGGCCAGGCTCGGCAAACCGGTCGCAGCCAGACCGGCCCTCGCCTTCAGCAGCGCGTTGCCCTCGAAGTCGGGCTGGTCCTCGACCGGCTCGTCGTACGTCGGCACGCCGCCCTGGCCGACGACCTCGATGCCCGGGGCGTGCTCGGCCAGGATGCGCTGCATCTCGGCCAGCTTCTTGGCGTTGCGCGACGCCAGGAAGACGCGGCTCACAGAGCCAGCGCCTCGCGCTGCATGCGGGTCAGGTCGGCGCAGCCCTTCTCGCCCAGCGCAAGCAGCGCGTCGAGCTCGGCGCGCGAGAAGACGGCACCCTCGGCCGTGCCCTGGACCTCGACGAAGCCACCGTCGCCGGTGATCACGATGTTCATGTCGGTCTCGGCGCGGACGTCCTCCTCGTAGGGCAGATCGAGGCGCGGCACGCCGTCGATGATGCCGACGCTGACGGCGGCGACGGAGCCGGTGAGCGGCTCGCCGGTCAGCGAGCCGGCCTCGCGCAGGCTCGCGACGGCATCGGCGAGGGCGACGTACGCACCGGTGATGGCGGCCGTGCGCGTGCCGCCGTCGGCCTGCAGCACGTCGCAGTCGAGCTGGATGGTGTTCTCGCCGAGGGCCTTGTAGTCGATGACGGCGCGCAGCGAGCGGCCGATCAGGCGGGAGATCTCGTGGGTGCGGCCGCCGATGCGGCCCTTGACCGACTCCCGGTCGGAGCGGGTGTTGGTCGACGCGGGGAGCATGGCGTACTCGGCGGTGACCCAGCCGAGGCCGGAGCCCTTGCGCCAGCGCGGCACGCCGGCCGATGCCGAGGCGGCGCACAGCACGCGGGTGCGGCCGAACTCGACGAGCACCGAGCCGGCGGCGTGGTCGAGCCAGTTGCGGGTGATCTTGATGTCGCGGAGCTGGTCGTCGGCACGGCCGTCGGCACGGGTTGAAGTCATGGTGGGGATCCTAGGTTGGGGCATGGACAGCCCCGAAATGTTGGACCGGGCCCGGTCGCCCCCGTGGGACGTCCGGACCCGGTACCTGCCCCCTCCCCCGAGGGGAGAGCAGTCTGTGGGGTGCTGACTACTTGAACTCGATGCGCAGCAGGCGTGCGATGCCGAGGACCAGCGGGATGACCAGCCAGATGGTGCCGGAGGTGGCGATCTGTGCCCACTGCTCACCCGTCGGGGTGTAGTCGCCCATGAAGAGGGGCTTCTGCGCGGTGTTGAACTCGATCCACGGTGCGAACTTCTCGAAGCCCGAGCTGAGCGAGCCCAGGATGCCGACCGCGATCGGCAGGATCAGGCTGTAGACGAAGTAGCCGACGATCGCCGCCGGGGTGTTCATGATCAGGGTGGCGATCGCGAAGCCGATCAGGACACCGATCGCGTTGGAGAGCACGAAGCCGTTGAAGAGAAGGTTGCCGTCGACGGTCCACTCGGGAGACGCGCCGGCGGCCGAGCCGACGAGCGTGCCGACGACCGCGATCAGCGCGGCCAGCACCATCACGGCGACCGCGAGCGCGAAGCCGGCCAGGAACTTGGCGACCACGACCCTCGACCGTCGGGGCTCGAGGGTGAACGTCACCAGGCCGTTGCGCTGGCTGGCCTCGCTGGTGACGAGCATGATGATGAGGATCGGCATGAAGTAGCCGAGCACGCCGCCGGCGACGCCCAGGAAGTCGCCGTAGTCCTTCGCGTCGTCGGGCGCTGCGAACGCGTAGATGACCTCGACCACCAGGACCAGGGCCAGGATCGACAGGGCGAACCATCGACCGGCACGGGTGTCGAGCGCCTTGCGGAGCTCCACCTTGGCCAGTCGGCTCATCGGGACCTGCGGGGTCGACGTGAGGTCGATCATCGAGGGGGCAGCGGTGGTGCTCATGCCTGGGCTCCTTCGGGGAGTACGTCGCGCTGGGTGTCGGAGGTGAGCTCGAGGAAGAGATCCTCGAGTCCGCCGTCAGCGGAGCGGAGGTCGGTCAGGACGATGGTGTTGTCGGCAGCCACGCGGCCGACGTCGACCGGAGCGGACTCGACGCGCAGGCCGGCGCCGGCGGGCGCGACGGAGTAGCCCTCGTGCTCGAGGGCCTTGGTGAGCAGGTCGTTGTCGAGCGACGAGACGTTGGTGGTGTCGTGCTTGGCACCGGCGAGCAGCGACGCCTTGTCGCCCTGGGCGACAATCTTGCCGCGGCCGATGAGGATCATCTCGTCGGCGATCAGCTCGACCTCGTTGAGCAGGTGGCTGGACAGCAGTACGGTGCCACCGCGGTCGGCGTACCCCTTGAGGAGCCCGCGCATCCACCGGATGCCGGCGGGGTCGAGACCGTTGGCGGGCTCGTCGAGGATCAGCACCGACGGGTCACCGAGCAGGGCGTGGGCGATGCCGAGGCGCTGCTTCATGCCGAGCGAGTAGTTGCGCAGTCGGCGCTTGGCCTCGGTCTTGTCGAGCGAGACCAGCTCGAGCATCTCGTCGACGCGGGAGGCGGGCAGGCCCATCGTCTCGGCGCCGATGCTCAGGATCTCGCGGCCGGTGCGACCGGCGTGCTGGGCCGAGGCGTCGAGGAGCACGCCCACGTGCCGGCCGGGGTTGGGAATGTCCTGGTAGAGGTGACCGCCAATGGTGACGCGGCCCGCGGACGGCGCGGTGAGGCCGACCATGATGCGCATCGTGGTGGTCTTGCCGGCGCCGTTGGGACCGAGGAAGCCGGTCACGCGGCCGGGCTGGCAGGCAAAGCTGACGTCATCGACCGCACGGAAGTTTCCGTACGACTTGGAGAGACCTTCAACGGTGATCATGACGAGGAGTCTGCCGAGATCCGGGCACCGGCACATCCGTCCCGGGGCTCGTCGTACCAGACCAAAGTAGGGGTCCGTCCGGTCCCCGGGACGGCTGTCACGCCGCCGATGTGCGCCTAGCCTTTGCAGGTGGAAGAGCCGAGACCGGAGCAGTACCAGCCGCCGCTGCGGTGGAACTCCCACGCGTGGCGGCTCGCGCTGTGTGTCGGCATCTCGCTGCTCGTCTGGGTGCCGGTCGCCGAAGCGCAGGCCGAGCGCTACCCGCTCTTCTTGGTCCTTGATCTCGGACTCGGCGCCATCGCGTACGTACTGGTCTTCTGGCGCCGGCGCTGGCCCTTCGCCATCGCCGTCATCCTGGGCGTGATGTCGCTGTTCTCCGGGATCGCGGCCGGCCCGGGCACCCTGGCGGCCGTCTCGCTGGCAACCCGACGCCGGCTCGTGCCGATCGTCATCGCGGGCGTGGTCGCCCTGGTCGCCGGCCAGGGCTACACAGACATGCAGCCCTACCCCAACGACGACCCGGTCTGGCTCACCTTCGCGTTCAGCACGGTGATCACGATCGGCATCATGGGCTGGGGCATGTTCATCGGATCTCGCCGTGAGCTGATGTGGACGCTGGAGAACCGGGCCATCCGCGCCGAGACCGAGCAGGAGCTGCGCAGCGAGCAGGCCCGCGGCAACGAACGCTCGCGGATCGCCCGCGAGATGCACGACGTGCTCGCCCACCGCATCTCGCAGATCTCCATGCACTCCGGAGCGCTCGCCTTCCGCTCAGACCTCGACGCAGACGCCCTGCGTGAGGGAATCGCTGAGATCCACGGCCACGCCAACGACGCGCTCACCGACCTGCGCGGCGTGCTCGGCGTGCTGCGCGACGAGGACGGCCGGCTCACTCACCAGCCGCAGCCGACGTACGACGACCTGCCGGACCTCGTCGCCGAGGCGCGCACCCTCGGCATGCACGTGGAGTTCAACGACCTGCTGGACGGGCAGTCGCCGCCCGAGATCGTCGGCCGGACGCTCTACCGGATCGTGCAAGAGGGGCTCACCAACGCCCGCAAGCATGCACCGGGCGCCCTTGTCACGGTCGAGGTCAGCGGCGGTCCCGACACGGGGGTCGACGTGGTGATGCGCAACCCGCTCGGCTTCGGCCGGAGCGTCGCGCCCACTTCCGGCCTCGGCCTGATCGGCCTTTCCGAACGCACCCTCCTGCGGGGCGGTCACCTCAAGCACCGCCGCGAGGGTGCAGAGTTCGTCCTGCACGGCTGGATACCGTGGGCGGTGTGACCATCTCCGAGACACCTGTCACCAGGGTGCTGATCGTCGACGACGACCCGCTGGTGCGCTCGGCGCTAAGCCTGATGCTGGGCGGGCAGCCCGACCTCGAGGTCGTCGGCGAGGCCGCCGACGGACGCGCGGGCATCAGCCAGGTCGGCGCGCTCTCGCCGGACGTCGTACTCATGGACATCCGGATGCCGGTGCTCAACGGTCTGGAGGCCACCCGCCTGCTGCACGAGCGACCGGAGCCGCCGCGGGTGATCGTGTTGACCACGTTCGACGCCGACGACTACGTCGTGGGTGCGCTCGAGGCCGGCGCCGACGGCTTCCTGATGAAGGACACTCCCCCGGCCGCCATCGTCGATGCGATCCGCAAGGTGGCCGACGGCGAGGCGATGCTCTCCCCCACGGCCACCCGCACCGTCGTCGACCGGCTCCGCAGCAGCGGCTCGGACGCGCGCACCGCCGAGGCCGAGAAGCGCCTGGCCCTGCTCACCGACCGCGAGCGCCAGGTGGCCATCGCGGTGGGCCACGGCCTGAGCAATGCCGAGATCGCCGGCGAGCTCTACCTCTCGGTGCCCACGGTCAAGGCGCACGTCTCGCGGCTGTTCGAGAAGCTCGGCACCACCAACCGCGTGCAGATCGCGATCTGCGTGCACGACGCCGGCCTGGCCTGAGACGGCCAGGTCCGACCGAGGAACGAGGTCGCGTGAGCGCGTCGAAACTCGGTGAGGCGCGCAGGGACGAGTGCCGGGGCGCGCCTCACTCGGGTGCCCGGCCAACCTGCGGGCACACCGCGAGCAGGTACGTCCGCCGGTGCCGTGGGTCGTCGTCACGACGGGCCCGCTCGGGGACCGGCCCGCTGGCCACGGCCCGGTGGTGGCTGAAGGATGACTCGAGCATTCCCTCACCGCGGGTCAGCCCGGGCAGCTGCTGCTGCAGCTCGTGCACGGCGACCGCGGGCACCTCGCCCTCGACGTGCGCCACGTCGCCGCGCACGGACGACGCATCCGGTACGCCACGCAGCCTGGCCACCGCTGCGAGCACCGCGCCGAGGGTGTCGACCGGCACTTCTGCCCGGAAGGCGTGCACCGGCTCGTGGACGACGGTGCCGGCCCGGAGCAGGGCGGTCATCAGCATCAGCGGCGCCATCGCCCGGAAGTCGGCGGAGGTGCTGCACATGCTCTTGTCGAACGTGCCGTGGGCGTGGCTCTGCCGCGGGTAGTACTGCGACGAGGTCAGCGTCACGACGCAGTCGGTCACCGGCCAGCCATGGATGCCCTCGGTGAGCAGGCCACGCACGCCGTCCTCGATCGCGCTGAAGAAGGCGGATGGCATCGAGCCGCGCTCGACGCCCAGCCGGAAGGCGACCCCGGACCCGTCCGGGGCCGGCCCGACGCGCAGGCCGACGCCGGCCAGGAACGGGTTGTGGTCGTCGTCGATGCGCTCCGCGTGCTCGCCGGTGCCGACGACCCGCTCGATGCAGACCGGTGTGGTCGGCGCAAAGCCGACCAGGACGCCGTACTCCTCGGCGAGAGTGGTCTCGAGCACCTCCTTCTGCACCTCACCGTAGAGCGCAACCGACAGCTCGCCGGTGAGCTCGTGGCGGCGCAGCCCGAGCATCGGGTCCTGGTCGGTGACCTGCACCAGAGCCGCGTGCAGCGCCCCACCGTCGGCCTCGACCAACGGCGTCACCACGGTCTCGAGCACGGGCGGCGGGAAGCTCGGCGCCTCGTCTTGGCTGTCCTCTCCCACCGGGTCGCCGATGCGCGCGTGCGCCAGCCCCCGCAGCCGGCCGATCCGGCCACCGACCAGGGCATCGACGCCGTGTGTGGCGCCGTGCTCGGCCAGATCGATGCCGGTGACCCGATCCTCTTCCCCGTCGCCGAACGGCAGCCGGTCACGGGTGTGCAGGGTGCCCTCGACCATCCGCACCCAGGCCAGCTTCTCGCCGGTGGGGCCGCGCTCGATCTTGAAGACGGTTCCCCGGACCGGCCCGTCGGGTCGCTCGCGGGTCACGGGCAGCAGGGTGGTCAGCTGACCGAGTAACGCCTCCACGCCGGCGCCGGTGATGGCGGAGCCGAACAGCAGCGGGTGCACGCGTGCGCGGTGCGTCTGCTCGGCCAGGGCTGTCGCGAGGCGCCCGTCATCGATGGGCTTCCCGGCGACGTAGTCGGCCAGCAGGTCGTCGTCGTGCTGGGTCAGCACATCGAGGAGCTCGGTGCTGCTCGCGCCGTCGAGGTCGACGACCGCGGGCGTGAGCCGCTGCCGGATCTCGGCCACCAGGTCGTCGTGCCGCGCCCCGCGCCGGTCGATCTTGTTGGCGAACAGCACCGTCGGGATGCCCAGCTGTTGCAGGGCGCGCATCAGCACCCGGGTCTGGGCCTGCACGCCCTCGACCGCGGAGATGACGAGTACGACGCCGTCGAGCACACCGAGGACCCGCTCGACCTCGGCGATGAAGTCGGGGTGCCCCGGGGTGTCGATGAGGTTGACGGTGACGCCGTCGACCTCGAACGACACGACGGCCGAGCGGATGGTGATGCCCCGGCGCCGCTCGAGCTCGAGCGAGTCGGTGCGGGTGCTCCCGGCGTCGACACTGCCGGGTTCGTCGACGACTCCCGCGACGTACAGGAGTCGTTCGGTCAGGGTGGTCTTACCGGCGTCGACGTGCGCCAGGATCCCCAGGTTGAGTACGTGCATGCTGCTCCATGTCCCAGAAGGTGTGCGGCCTGGACATCGGAGCTGCTCGCATCGGGGTTACCTCTCGACTCGTGGTGGCACGGAAGGCGCCACATCGGCAGCCAAGCAGCCGAGGGGCGCCGGCTCAACCGGTTATCGGTCAGCCGCGCGCGGCAGAGAGGTCGTAGACCGCTCCGGGGACGGCCAGCTCGATCGGGCCGGCGTACGCCGCCGTCGCCTCGTCGAGCACCACTCGCGCATCGTGCCAGGGTGGGACATGGGTGAGCACCAGCTGCTTCGCGCCAGAACGCGTGGCGGTGTCGGCGCACTCGGCGCCGGTGAGATGCAGCGAGGGCGGGTTATCGTCGCCCTCCTGGAAGGACGCCTCCGCAAGGAACAGGTCGGCCCCGCGCGCCACCTCGTCGAGCCCGGCACACGGGCCGGTGTCGCCGCTGTAGGCAAGCACGCCGCCACCGTCACTGATGCGCAGTCCGTACGCCGGCACGGGGTGGTCGACCTGGATCGGCTCGACGGAGAACGGCCCGATGGTCACCGAGCCGTTCCAGACCCGGAAGTCGAACTCCTCCGTCATGCCGGGGTCGAGCGGCAGGTCGTAGGCGCGCGCCATCCGGTCGGCCGTGCCGTCGGGGCCCCACACCGGGATCCGCGGCTGCGGGCCACGCGGGTGGTACTTGCGGAGCACGTGGTAGCCGCAGAGGTCCAGGCAGTGGTCGGCATGCAGATGGCTCAGCAGCACGGCGTCGATGGCCAGCGGGTCGGCGTACCGGTGGAGGGCGCCGAGCGCGCCGTTGCCGAGGTCCATGACGACCCGCCAGGTGCGGCCCTCGTGCTCGCTCTCGAGCAGGTAGCAGCTGGCCGGCGATTCGGGGCCGGGGTAGGAGCCGGAGCAGCCGACGACGGTGAGCTTCATGCGCGGCCCCCGGCGTACTGGTGGGCGGCGTGCAGCTCGGGCCCGAGGAAGCGGCGCCCGATCGTCTCGAACTCGTCGGGGCTCCCCGTCGTCAGGAACGTGTACGACGGCTCGCCGGGGCCGCTCATCAGGTCATGGCGCACGAGCAGCTGGTAGACGTCCTTCGCGCACTCCTCGGCGGAGCTGACCAACGTGACCCCGTCGCCCATGACGTAGGAGATGACGCCGGTCAGCAGCGGGTAGTGGGTGCAGCCCAGGATCAGGGTGTCGACGCCGTCGGCGACCAGCGGGTCGAGGTAGTCGTGGGCGGCCGCCATCAGCTCGTCGCCACTGGTGACGCCGGCCTCGACGAAGTCGACGAAGCGCGGGCAGGCGCGGGTCGTCAGGGTCACGTGCGGGGCGGCGGCGAACGCGTCGTCGTACGCCAGGGACTCGGCGGTGGCGCGGGTGCAGATGACGCCGATGTGGCCGGTGCGGCTGGCGGCGACCGCGCGCCGGGTGGCCGGGAGGATCACCTCGACCACGGGCACGTCGTACCTCTCTCGGGCGTCGCGCAGCATCGCGGCGCTGGCGGAGTTGCACGCGATGACCAGCGCCTTGACGCCCTGCTCGACGAGGTGGTCGAGGCACTCGAGGGCGTACTCGCGGACCTCGCCGATCGGCTTCGCACCGTAGGGCTGCCGGGCGGTGTCGCCTAGGTAGACGATCGACTCGTGCGGCAGCTGGTCGATGACCGACCTGGCCACGGTGAGTCCACCGAAGCCGGAGTCGAAGATGCCGATCGGCGCGTCTGCGGTCACTGCTGGCACGAGGCACAGGCTAGGGCATGTCTTCTTGCTCTCGGCCGTCGCGAGCGTCGTCCTGCGGAGTGCATCGCAAGGCGGAGGAGGGAGGCGATGCGCCAGCATCGACGACCGACGACAACGCAGCGAGGCACCCGCAGGGCGGCGCGCAGCAGGCCATGGAGTAAGGAGACATGCCCTGGGGGCACCCGAGGCCCGGTGGCGGGGCATCGCGACACAGGTCACGCTGATGCGGGATCCGGCTACGGTCTGCGTCTACCCTTCCGGGGTGACCTCAGCTCGGCGCCGTCGCCCACTCGTCCTTGCCACCGTCGTGGCCACCTTCGCCCTCGTGGCGGGAGCTGCGTGCGCCAACGGCGCCGATCGCGAGCCGAAGGTCGCGCTGACGTCGGCCTCGGCGCACGCGTCCCCGCCGGCCTCGGTGCTCACGATCTCGCTCGACGGGTTCAACCCGAAGGCGCTCAAGGTCCTCGGCCGCGAAGGCACTCCCACCTTGCACCGGCTCATCGACGAAGGTGCGTCGACGCTGAACGCGCGCACCGAGTACGAGATGACGGTGACCCTGCCCAACCACACGGGCATGGTCACCGGACGTCGCATCGCTGCGAGCAGCGGCGGCCACGGCGTCACCTGGAACGACGACCGGCTGAAGCCGAACACCGTCGACGAGGCCGCGGGCCACCCCGTCTCGTCGGTCTTCTCGGTGCTCGAGGACAACGGGCTCGGCTCGGCGCTCTTCGCCAGCAAGACCAAGTTCTCGCTGTGGCAGCGGTCCTGGCCGACCGACATCGACAAGGTCGACATCACCCTCGGCAACGGCCTGCTGGTGCGCCACCTGATCGCCGACCTGGCCACCCCGCGCTCTTACCGCTTCCTCCACCTGTCCGCGCCCGACTCCGCTGGCCACGCGCACGGCTTCATGTC